>CAZLWA010000043.1:0-78461 GCA_964563165.1 uncultured Bacteroidota bacterium
TGCTTGTAAACTCATGAGGATCACATTTTGAAAAAACTTTTGTTTGTAATAACGTGTTTAATTTTTCCATGCGTGCTATCAGCGCAATCCATCACCGGCGTGCAAAGTGATTCATTTACAGATTCGCGGGACGGTAAGACGTACAAAACGGCCAAAATCGGGAATCAGGTGTGGATGGCGGAAAATTTGAACTACGATGCCGGTGATGGGAGTTATTGTTACAATGACAGTTCAATAAATTGCAGTAAATATGGAAGACTCTACACGTGGGAAACGGCAAAGAAGGCGGTGCCTCCAGGATGGCATTTGCCGAGCAAAAGTGAATTCGAGCGGCTGCTGAGTTATCTCGGAGACGATTCAAGGACAACCTATCAGCAAATTATTGAAGGCGGCGGATCAAATTTAAACGTCTTGTTCGGCGGTTGGCGCGGCAATAGTGGTGGTTGCTACGGCATCGGATCCGGCGCGAACTTCTGGTCTTCGGCGGAGTACGGTAACCATAACGCGTGGGTCCTGAACGTGAACAGTGGTTATCAGGAAGCCCACTTGGTCAAGGTCGGCAAGACCGGCGCGTTTTGTGTGCGCTGCGTCCAGGACTAAGAATATTTGCTAGTATTTTTATTATACCCAATCTCACATTTTGAGATTGGGGCTTTTATTATTGCCAGGAAGAAATCCTTCCAATGAAAGAATCGGAATTAATATTGAAACACTCCAGACTTGGTGGTACTTTGATTTTTCCGGATTGGCAAAGGTAAAACTGAATGGCTCTGAATTTCCTGGGTCAAATATCATGGTAAATTTTTGCTGATGTCGTGGACAAATATTGAAAGCCTACGGGGTCCTGTTATCTCAATCACCTCGTACGGAATAATACATCATGAAAAAACAGATTCTATTCATTTTTCTGATCTGGGTTCCATACCTCTACGCCCAACCCATCACCAATGTGCGGAGCGAAATCAAAGATGCATTCACGGATTATCGGGACGGCAAGACGTACAAGACTGTCAAGATCGGCAACCAGATATGGATGGCCGAGAACTTAAATTACGATATCGGAAATGAAAGCTACTGTTATAGAAATGATTCAACGAATTGTAACAAGTTTGGCAGGCTCTACACGTGGGAAGCGGCCAAGCGGTCGGTGCCGCCGGGGTGGCATCTTCCGACTAAAAATGAATTTGAGCAGTTCCTGAGTTATCTTGGAGGAGCTGAAAGGACAGCCTATCAGAAGCTCATTGAGGACGGCGCCTCAAACGTATTGTTCGGCGGTTGGCGCATCTACAATGGTGGTTACGACTACCTCGGCTCCTACGCATTCTTCTGGTCTTCGACCGAATTCCTTACCGATTATGCATGGGACCTGAATGTGGGGAGTGATAACCAGGAAGCTAGATTGGTCACCAACAACAGGACCTACGCGTTTTCAGTGCGTTGCGTCAAGGACTCCGCCATCGCCAATCTGGAGAACGAAGTGAGGGATTCACTGACAGACTTGCGGGACGGCAAAACGTATAAGACGGTAAGAATCGGTAAGCAGGTCTGGATGGCGGAGAATCTGAATTATGATGCCGGGGACGGCAGCTATTGTTACAATGATAGTTCAACAAATTGCAGTAAATATGGAAGACTCTACTCGTGGGAAACGGCAAAGAAAGCGGTACCTCCAGGTTGGCATTTGCCGAGTAAAAGCGAATTTGAACGGCTGCTGAGTTATCTCGAAGACGATTCAAGGACAACCTATCAGCAACTTGTTGAAGGCGGCGGATCAAGTTTAAATGTCTTGTTCGGCGGCTGGCGCAACTACAATGGGTTCGGCTACCTCGGTTCCTCCGCGCTCTTGTGGTCTTCGACGGAAACGGAGAACAACGGTGCATGGCATTTGTACGTAATCCGTCGTTACCGGTCAGCCCGCTTAAGCACCGACTTCGGCCACAAGGCTTCCGCGTTTTCAGTGCGTTGCGTCAAGGACTAATGTATTGACTATTTGAATTGTCGGGGATTTATTTTAAAACCCGATCTCATATTTTGAGATTGGGTATTTTTATTTGTAAATTTATGATATGAACTCCGGCACATCTAAAAAATTAATTCTTATAACTGCATTCAGCATCGCCATGGGGTTTTTGGAAACCTCGGTCGTGATCTATCTGCGGATGCATTACTATCCCGATGGATTCAATTTTCCTCTGGCTCCGCTGGATCCTTTTGTCGCACAAGTAGAAATTGCAAGAGAAGCCGCAACCGTGATCATGTTACTGAGCCTCGGCGCGATCACAGGAAAGAATATCTCGGAAAAACTAGCCTATTTCATCTATAGTTTTGCCGTATGGGATATTTGCTATTACATTTTTCTGAAATGGCTGTTGAATTGGCCGGAATCATTTTTAACGTTTGATATATTATTTTTGATTCCAGTCATGTGGGTGGGACCTGTGATTGCTCCGATCATTCTATCGGGCACGATGATCTTATTTAGCGGGCTCTCTATCTTTTTTAATCACAAAACAGGCGGCAAAATAACCATTTCAAAAACCGAATGGATACTCCTGATCGCCGGTTCTGTGGTAATCCTGGTTTCATTCACCGAGGACTTTACCTATTTTATCCTGACGCGATACTCTTTTTCCGAATTACTGGACCTCATGACCAGTAAAAACATATTCAGCTTACGATTACAATACATTCCGGCCGACTTTGACTGGCGGGTGTTCGGCTTCGGGGAAATTTTGCTGCTGATCGCAATTAAGATCTTTCATCAACGGAACAAAACATTAATTCGTAAAGAACTGTAACATTAAGAAACGCTTACCGTATCCACTGCAGAACTTCCCTCTTGATACCTATCCTTTTTCTCGTTAGAATCATTCTATTATTTAATTCAAAAAATTATTTTCATCTTAACTTCTATTCCATTATGAACAAAACAAAACTTATCCTGATCGGGTTGATTCTTTTTTCACTCCCCGTTTTTATTTATGGTGTAATCAGCTGCCAGACTAACAAACCGAAAAATTTTAAAGTTCTCAAAGATAAAGACATGACGATCGAAGAGACAAAGGAATATATGCGTACGTTCACTTTATCTTTAGGCGTGGAGTGCGAGTATTGCCACAATGTGGATAATTATTCAAGCGATGATAAGAAGGAAAAATTAGCTACGCGGGACATGATCAAAATGATGTATGCCATGAATGAGCAGTATTTTAAGAACGCCAAAGAAGAAGTTACTTGTTACACCTGTCACCGCGGGCAAGTTGAAATAAAAAATATTCCGCCGGGCCTATGATTTGATGGCCGACTTAAACCGTCGAATCTCTTCCGATGTCAGCTCCCGCCACTTCCCGCTTTCCAATCCGTTCAGATTCAAAAATAAGATTTGCGTCCGGATGAGCCTCAATGCCGGATGTCCGACGGCGGCGGTCATTTTACGCACTTGACGGTTGCGGCCTTCGGTCAAGGAGATTTCAAGCCAGCACGTCGGAATGTTTTTTCTGAATCGAATTGGCTTATCCCGCTCCGGATAAGAAGGCTCAATCAGACTGACCGTCGCAGGTTTTGTTTTTTGTCCCTCAATGACAATGCCCGTGCGCAATTTCTCCAAAGCCGATGCATCTGGAATTCTTTCTATTTGAACATGGTAAGTACGGGCGTGTCCGTATTTGGCTTCGATCAAATAATGTTGAAACCATCCGTCGTCCGTCAGTATCATAAGTCCTTCGCTCTCGACGTCCAAACGTCCAACGGGATAAACGTCTTTTGGAAAATCATAGCCTGACAGTACCGGATGATTCGCATCCTGGCTGAATTGGGACAGGACCCCGTAAGGTTTATTGAATACGATGTAGTGAAATGATTTTTGCATCGATGGAGTGGCCGAACCGATCTTTACATGATCCCGAGCTTCTTCATGCGCATAATCAGGGTAGTTCTCTTAATGCCCAGCAATTTTGCCGTTTCCGATTTATTGGATTGCGTCTTAGCCAATACGTAAGCGATATATTCCCTCTGCATCTCATCCAGAGTCTTGATCGATGAGACGTAAAAATGATCTTTCGACAAAAACGATTTGGATTTGTCGGGCAGCGGATGTTCATGGCGAATTTCTTCCGGAAGATCCGCAACGTCCAAATGTTCCCCTTCGGCGAAAATCAGCATGCGGTTCACTATATTGATCAGCTCCCGTATGTTTCCTTTCCATTCGAGCGAGGACAGCAAATTCAGCGCCTCGCGGGAAATGGACTTGATTTGTCTTGCAGATTTCTTATTATGTTCGGTGATAATGTAATTGATAAGCAAAGGGATATCACTGCGTCGTTCGCGGAGCGGCGGGATCTGAATCGGCAGCACATTCAAACGGTAATATAGATCTACACGAAAATTTTCCTTTTTGCATTCTTCCAGTAAATCCTTGTTGGTGGCGGCCAGAATTCGTACGTCCACTTGACGATGCCGGACTTCTCCGATTCTTCGAAACTCCTTTTCCTGGATCACGCGTAAAAGTTTCGATTGAAGGGCCAGGCTGGTGTTCGAGATTTCATCCAGAAAAATAGTTCCGCCGTCCGCTTCCTCGATCAATCCGATTTGATCCTGGATAGCGCCGGTGAAGGCGCCTTTTTTATGCCCGAACAATTGTCCTTCCAAAAGGCTTTCGGATAAAGCGCCGCAGTCAATCACCAATATCTTCTTGTGCTGACGTTTGCTGCCGTAATGGATGGCTTTGGCGACCAGTTCTTTACCCGTTCCGCTCTCACCCTGGATCAAAACCGTTTCATCGCTGAGTGAGGCCGCTTTGATCAGGCGCCGAACCTGATTCATTTCAGGGCTGATACTGACAATATTGTCCAGTGAAAACTCTTTTTCAATTTCCGATTTGAGCAGAACGATTTCTTTTTCAAGTTTCGCTTTCTCAATACTGAGCCGCTCGTACTCGTCTTTGATCTGAATCCGGACGCGGTTTTCTTCGTATTTTTCAACCGCTTCTTTCAGGGCCTGGGCCAGGTGATCGGTTTCCCAGGGCTTGTTAATGTAACGAAAGATTTCGCCCACATTAATGGAATCAACCAGATCGTGAATGTCCGTATGTGCGGTTAGAATCATGCGGACGGTGTCCGGATGCGATTCTTTTATTTTGGTAAGTAATTCAATACCGGACATGTTAGGCATTTTTTGGTCCACGATAGCCACCGCAATCACATGATCGTTCAGAATATTCAAAGCGTCTAATCCGCTCGTTGCCGTATACACAAAATATTTTTCCTCCAGCAACGTCCGTAATACGTTCAATACCGCAACTTCATCGTCCACACAAAGAATGGCAGGCTTTTGAAAAGACTCGCTCATAGATCTAATTTCGGGCTAAGGTGACCACGTTTTCAATATGATACGTATGGGGAAACATATCCACAGGCTGAATGTGCCTCAGGGAATATTTATCTTTGCATAATAGAGCCAAATCACGGGCTTGCGTACTCGGATTGCAGCTGACATATATAATCTTTTCCGGTAAGATCTCCAGCAAGCCGTCCACCACGTCCGGATGCATGCCGGATCGGGGCGGATCCACAATGATCGCATCGGCCTTTTGATCAAGTTGCCTCAAGACCGTTCGGATATCGCCCTGCATGAATTGGACATTGGATACATTGTTACGCTGCCTGTTCTTTTCGGCATTCTTAATGGCGCTTTCAACCAATTCCACGCCCGTGATCTGTTTAGCATGAGCCGAAAGGTAAATCGCCATGCTTCCGGTTCCGCAATACAAATCGTAGATGATTTCGTTTCCTTTCAGATCAGCCGCTTCCAACAGCGTTCGGTACAGCACCTCCGCAGCCAACGTATTGGTCTGAAAAAACGAATTCGATGAAATCTCGAATTCGTAATCGTCCAATTTCTCAAGAATCGTACTTTTTCCGTGCAACAAAATCTCGTAATCGTTCACGGCAACTTGTGATTTCTTTTGGCTGATGCCGTTGAGGAGACTTGTGATCTGCGGGAATCGTACCAGAATCTGCTCTTTCAATGCATTCATGAGCGAAGTATTTTCATTGCTTGTGATCACATGAACCATAAGTTCGCGGGTATGTTCCATTTCGCGAATGACGAGAAACCGCCAGAATCCTTCGTACGATCTTACGGAATAAGGTGCGCAGCCGCTTGATTCGGCAAAGGCTTTGACAAAGTTCAAGATTTCATTTGCCAGCGGTGACTGCAGATGACACTCATCGATATCCAGTATTTTGTCGAACCGCCGGGGAACATGAAGCCCGAGGGCGAACGAAGGCGCAGAGTGTTCCTGCGCATCCGCCCGGGTAAGCCACGGACGATCGCCGAAGGTAAATTCCATCTTATTCCGGTAATGAAATATTTTAGGAGATCCGAGCGGAAGAGGAATTTCGATATCGTTAAATCCGCCGATCCGCTGCAGCACATCCTGAACGTTCCGGCGTTTGAATTCCAGCTGACCCTGATAATCCACGTCCTGCCATCGGCATCCGCCGCAGGTTCCGAAATAGGCGCAGGGCGCCGGGGTACGTAAAGCCGAGGGAGAAAGAACTTGTATCATCTGCGCTTCGGCAAAATTCTTCTTTAATTTCAAGATCCTGGCTTTCACGAAATCGCCGGTAATGGCTCCGTTGACAAACACCACAAAGTCGTTTACCCGCGCAATGCCTTCACCGCCGAACGAAACGGATTCAATGGCCACGTCGATCTCAGCGCCCTTATGAATCGATAATTCGTTAACCGATACCATAACTACTTTCTGTTCAGATCCACTTTAAAATGAAAATATTCATTCGTCGTAAAATTCCGATCTATGCCGTACGTGATAAAACCTTCCTTCTTGAAAAGCATTTTATGCTTGCCGGGCTTGAATCCGAGCCACGTTTGCGGCGATGGCGTTTTAACAAACGGGTTTGATTCGGAATCGAAATAAACGGAAGCGGGCGGCTCGGAGGCGGCAAAAAAACCGATCCTGCGGTTGTCCGGACGATAGAAATCCAGGGCGGATGACATTTTATCGAGATCCAGAGCGAGTTCTTTGACCTCGCTGTCCTGTTCGAACGAAAAATTATATTCATACGTATAATACAAAAGCGGAAATTTTATTTTAAGCGCGTTACGCCCTTTCTGGAAACTTCTCAACGTCGTCTTTCCGCCGGTCAACGGAATCTCCTTTTCATTAATGAACACGCGCGTATCTCTGAAAAGGCCGGCTTTATCCGTTTTCAGGGCCAGATTGAAAAAGCCAAATTCCACTCCTTCCGGTTCGGGACCGCGGTTGAGAAAAAAATAAAATACCGGGCCAAGTATCATGACGGCAACGACCGTTGAAATCACAACTCTCTTCATCCATAAAGTTGTTCTCTTAACGGGTGCTTTTGAATCATCCGGGATTTCGGTTCTAACGGCAGAAGAAAAATATTTTACCAATTCATTCACAAAAGCCGTCTCCAGCGCCTTGTCCTTGGAAATAATGACTGAATAATATTTGGCGAGCGTGGTTTTGATCTGCGATTGAGAAATGGATTGCAAGAAAGCATTCAGGTCCTTGATCACGAGGCCGACGTGCTCGTAACGTGCCGATAAATTCTTAGACATGGCCTTGTGCACGATCGCAATCAATCCCCGGGGGATGTGAGCGTGTTTTTCATCCAACGGCTCGAATCGTCCCTGCGCGATCATGGTGATGAGCGTCAGGTTCGAATCGGCGGCAAATGGTTTCTTTCCGGTTAGACTTTCATACATCATCGTGCCCAGGCTGTACACATCGCTTTGAATGGTCAATTTATCTCCGGACGCTTGTTCCGGGGACATATACGAAGGTGTGCCGACGATGATCCCCGTTGATGTCAAATGTTTTTGCAGCTCTTCGTCTTCCTGCTTGGCAATCCCGAAATCCATCAACTTAACTTGTCCGTCCTTTCCAAGGCGAACGTTGCTCGGCTTAATGTCGCGGTGAATGATGCCGCTTTCGTGCATGTGCTCCAAGCCGCGCGCCACTTCGCGTGCGACCATGGCGCAAATAAACGGCGCCACAGGTCCGGTCGATTTGATAATTTCACTGACATCGATTCCTTCCACGTACTCCATCACCAAATAATGATTCTTCTGTGAGTCCATGAAGTAATCGTAAATGGCGGGCAGATTCTCCTGTTTCATCGAAGCCGACAAAATCGCTTCGCGCTCAAAGCGTTTGATTTTGTCTTTGTTATCGCCGCGAACGACTTTGATCGCGACCAGGCGATCAAGGGTCGGATGGCGTCCCATGAAAACCGTTGCCATACCTCCGGCGCCGATTTGCTTGACTATCTCATAGCTCTGAATCAGATTTTCCATAGACGAATGATTTGAATTGGGTGAGGGTCCGGTAAACAAAAATGGGTCAGAAATTTTCTGACCCATTGAATGTACTAAGTTATTCTAATTATTCAATATTATTCTTCTTCACGTTCCGCTAAAACTGCCGACATGCGGATGTGCGGGCGTTTCTTCATTTTCCCTTTGAATTTTTTCAGCTGAGTCTCAAGTTTGTTCATACAGTCGTCGATTGCCCGGGTGGCATCCGCATCCTTGGCTTTGACGTTGAGCAGCGAACTGTAAACTTTGATGTTCACTTCGATGGTCTCATACATTTTTTCCTTATCCATGATCACTTCGCAATCAATGATACGATCGTAATAACGCTCCAATCGGTCCAACTTTTCTTCAACATACTCCTTGAGTGCCGGCGCTAATTTCTGATGACGAGAAGTGATGCGAATTCTCATAATTCTCTCCTTTTGGTAATATAATGAGGGATGCATTTCCTGAAAAGCAGCAGTTTTTGTAAATGGTATACCCATTCAAATTCATTTCGAAGCCCGAGGGTGCGCTTTGGCGTACACATTTTTGAGGCGCTCCACCGTGACGTGCGTATAAATTTGCGTTGTGGATAAATTTTCGTGGCCCAGCAGATCTTTCACCGCGCGCAGATCGGCGCCATTATCCAACAGGTGCGTGGCAAACGAATGGCGCAGCACGTGCGGACTCAGCTTCTTGGCGTCGGAGACGTTAGACAAGATCTTTCTGACCAACCTTTGCACGCTCAAGACGGTCATGCGCCTGCCGTTTGCAATGAACAAGGGGCCGGGGTCGACGCTTCCTTCAGCCAGGGCGTCGCGCACCGATAAGTATTTCTTGATGGATCCGCGCGCGGTATCGCCGACGGGCAGAATGCGCTGTTTGCTCCCTTTTCCGATGACCGAAATGGTCTGATTGGAAAAACTGATATGACCCACATCCAGGTTAACCAATTCGCTCAAACGAATACCCGTGCTATAAAACAATTCCACGATGGCGCGGTTGCGGAGGTCTTGGGGCTTTTCGCCGTCCATGAAATCAAAAACGGTACGCATCTGATCCTGCGTGAGAAAACTCGGAACGGGCTTTTCAAATTTAGGTGTCGCGATCAATTTAGCCGGGCTGGTCTTGATGATCTGCTGCTTCACCAGGTATCGGCAAAAAGACTTGATGGAGGAAAGCTTCCGTGCGAGACTTTTCTTTTGAATGCCGCGGCGCACGGTGGCGCTTAAAAACGCGCGAATCTCATTCTTTGAAATGTCGCTTGGCGCAAAAGTCCGGCTGTCAAATCGCTTTTCAACGAAAAGAATAAATTCCTCCAAATCGGATTGATACGCAAGAGTTGTTTTGGGGGAGTAATTTTTTTCGGCGTCCAGGTAACGGAGATAACGGTCAAGTTCGGGGCGAATCGTCATAAAGCGCTGTGTCATAGTGGGCAGGTTGAAAAAGCTGTATTAAGGTACCAAATTTCGAGTGTTAAGTCAAGCTCGCGTAAATTATTTTCCTGTTTCCAGAACTTCAATCGTGACCTCTGCGGTTCCCGTTCCCAGCATATCAAGCTGTTTGGCAGCGGCCAGTGAGACGTCAATGATCCGGTTCTTGACAAACGGCCCGCGATCGTTGATACGTAAAGTTACGGATTTGCTGTTCTTCACATTCGTGACCGTAACCCGGGTTCCGAACGGCAGGGTTGGGTGCGCGGCGGTAAACGCATTCATATTGTAAGTCTCACCATTGGAAGTTTTCCTTCCGTGAAATTTATCAGCGTAGTACGAAGCGACGCCCGATTGAATATTCGAACGGGTCTTATTTTTATATTTCTTTGTCTCAGCGCCTTCATGTTTTGAAGTGTAGAGAACCTGCGGGGTGCAGGATCCAAGCAAACACGTGATGAAAAAAAGCACGGATAGATTATTGCTGATCGTCTTTCTTTTCAACGTCATCGGCCTCCTTCTTATCCTTAAATTCTTCCCTTTTGCGTTTCTTATCCTTGTCAGATTTTTTCGGCATCAGACCTTTCATGAATTCCTGCATTCTGATCGCCGTACTGTCGTCCATCGCAGGTTTTGAGGATTTTATCAGCAATTTGTTGTCGGACCGGTGCCGCGTCGAATCCGACGCGCCGCTCAAAGACGCAGAGTCGAGTTGTTTAAGCGAACCTGTTTTCATTTCAGCCCTGGTGATAGAAACATAACTCGTGTCTATCCAATTCATCAGCGAATCTGACGAAATTTGCTTCCGCTGAATGTAAGCATCCACTTTGGGTCTGACAAGCCTGGACCATTCGGAATTAGGTGCCGCATAGGTCAGGGTGTGGTACAGACGAAACGCCTGCGGATAATCGGCCAATTTATTCTCATACAGAAGGCCCATAGCATACAGAGCCGAAAGCTTGAAGCGTGAAGCATTATCATGCGCAACGGTTCGATACCAGCGGAGGGCCTCGGCAACATCACCGTCTTTGATAAGACTTTTCTCCGCCTGTTCAAACCGGTATTGAGAGCTGTCCGTGATGGGTTCATCCAGGCTCAGGAACTGTCTGCCAACCCTCGCTAATTTTCCGTCAGGAAACTTAGTAAGCGCGTGTTGATAAAACCGGAGGTAATCCGGATTATTTTTCTTTTGCTCAAAACGCGCCAAGGCGTACAGCGCCAATTCCTGTGATGCGTTATTGGGAAATTTATCTGTAACGGCTTGATAATAGAATTGAGCCGAATCGTATTCATTGAGATCATAAAAATAATCCGCCAGCGCAATGTAATCTTCCGCGATTTGGTCAAGAAATAACCCTTCCTTTTTCTTCAACGTATCTCTATCGCTCAGGCGGTCGATTTCACTCATTTGAAGCTCAACGGAAGACAATTTGGTTATTAGATCGGAATTGACAATTTTCACATCGGCGAACTCATCTTTCGTTTTGTCTTCTTTTTCAACCGGGCCGATTCGCTTCGATACCATTTGTTCGATGGAATCCTTCTGCGTCCATAATTGCGATTGAAGAATAACGGCTTTCGTCGAATCATCATTGCTCAATAGATCCGTCCGCAGACTGCCGGTCTTTTTTGTCTTTGAACCGAGAGAATCGATCTTAGCTCCTCTTAACGTATCGATCGGCGTGATATTTTGAGTCACACTGTTTACATCTATCGCATGGTGAGTTTTCTTCGCCTTAAGGAAGGATTGCTGCATACGCTTTTCCTCGATCTCGTTTCGAATTGAATCCTGCCGGAATTCTCCCCAGACATCCCAAGCCGGGATCGCGCGATCCGGATCGGCCGACTTCAAGCGAATCCTGTTCAGTACCTCCCCGTCGGCCTTTATGGCACCTTTGAGGAAATCGACTCGCATCAGATAATCATACCGTGCCGACGCAACAGAAAACAAGTCCGAAGTTGGAAATTTTGTTTTTACAAGATAATAATATTTTTTGGCGACATGGAGACTCGGCTGGAATCCGTCCGGATACAACACGGCCGGGGCGTCGTTTATCAGGCCTAGAAAATAATAGGCGTCATCCGTAACATTGGGATTTTTATAATTGGAAATAACATAATTGAATTGGTCGGCGGCATCCTGACGCTTTCCTTTCAGGCGCAGCACATCGGCAATTTCAAACTCGGCCCTGATGTAATAACTCTTGTAACGCAGGTCACTGATCATGTCATCTAAAAGATCCAGGGCTTTATCGTATTGTCCTTCGAGTTTCAGCGCGCGCGCTTTCATTAAGAGTATGTCAAAACGATCGCTGAAATTCGGATCGGTTTTTTCTAACGCGTCAAAATATTCCTCCGCCAATTTGTAATCTTTGAGTTTGAAATAGCAGTAAGCGGTCTTAAATATCGCGTGCTGTTTGAGAACCTTTTCGGACGCGGTTGCGGATGCCTTCGCATAATAGCCTGAGGCGGTCTTGTAATTGAGTTCGTTAGCAGAAATATCACCGAGATAAATTAACGATTCGGATTGGATATCGTTATCTGCGGTGAAAGAAGGAATCTCAAGAAAAGTCTTTGCGGCCTGATCATCCAGATGCAATTTCAAAAGCGTCTTTCCATACCACAACTTGGCTTCGGCTAAGTATTTACTGTCAGGAAAACGAATCAGAAAAACCTCGAGCCGGTTTTGGGCGTCGTAATAGTCATTACCCGATGCCCGCATGTAATAGGCCTTACCCAGAAGCAATATCGCATTTTCAACCCAGCCGCTTTGCGGATGCAGCGCGACCACTTTATTGGCTTTTTCTATCGCGATGTCAAAAAATTGTTTGCCTTCGGCGGCGGCGCTTTTCCGCTCCAACGAAAACCGGTCGAAAGGAATCTCTCCCGTACTCACATTTTGTTCCCGGGCTTGTTCTCTGTTTTGCCTGAGGCTTTGAACCCCGTTTTCATAGGCCCTGCGCGCATTATAATACGTGTTAAAAAAAGCGCAGCCTGAAAACGCGGAGGATAGAAGCAGCGCAAGAAATAAGTGTTGGATCGGCTTGGTCTTCGGCATAAAGGTCCTATAAAGTGATCTTCAATCCGTCGTAGGCCAGGGCCATGCGTTCCGGCAATAGTTTTGAAGCAGATCCATGTTCGATATCATGGGACATATGCGTGAAATAGACTTGTTTGACGTTCAGCCGTTTTGCGGTTTCGACCGCCTGATCGAAATTAAAATGCGTAGGATGGGATCTAAACCGCAGGCAATCCAGGACGACGACTTCCGCGCCTGAAAATTTACTCCATGAACTTTCGGGAATCAAACTGCAATCGGTCGCGTAAACAAAATTGCCGATACGGTATGCGAAAATAGGCTGAGAACCATGCATGATTTCAATGGGAAGAATGGAATTGCCGAAGAGTTCAAACGATGAGTTAACGGCAATAAATTCGATCATAGGAATTCCGCCTGGAATTTCCGGATATTCAAAAATGTAGGAAAATATGTGTCGAAGTTTACCGATCGTATCGGGGCTTCCATAACAACTCATCTTTTTGTTCTGGATTTTATTGAATACGCGGGTGTCGTCCAAACCGAAAATATGATCCGCATGATGATGCGTGAATAGGATCGCGTCCAGATGGTGAATGCGGTAGCGCAGGCACTGCTGACGAAAATCCGAGGACGTATCAATGAGAATATTTGTTTTTTCAATCGTGACTAAGATTGACGGACGAAGCCGATTATTTTTAAGATCCGTGGAAACACACGTCGCGCAAGAACATCCGATGACAGGAATACCATGCGAAGTGCCGGTTCCGAGAAAAAGTATTTCCATTCTAATTAGGATTTCCGAATTGAATCATTTTGGCAACAGACTGCCGCCGTCCACTCGCGTCGCGCTGATGACGCTCTGCACTTTCCGCAATTTATCCAAAATCGCATGAAGATGAGCGATGTTCCGTACCTGAATGATGAACATGTTGACCGTTTCGGTGCCCGATGTTTTGACTTCCGCACTCACAATATTGGTATCGGCGGCGGAGATCTTTTGAGTAATGTCATTGAGAAAATTTTTGCGATCGTACCCGACAATTTTGATTTGCACGGTAAAGTTTTTCGAGTCATCAACCTCCCACCTGGTTTGTACCGCACGTTCGGGTTCTTTGCGAAGCGCCTCGATGATATTGATGCAGTCTTTTCGATGCACATTGATGCCGCGCCCCCGCGTGACGTATCCCAAGATACCATCCCCCGGTATCGGATTGCAGCATCGCGCAAAATGGATCATCAAATTATCCATCCCGTTGATGATAATGCTCTTGGATTCGGCTCCCCCGCGTTTGATGAGCCGTTTGAAAAATGAACTTTCTTGAGGAACTTTATCTGTGGTAATAATTTTAGAAACCATTTTTTGAGCCACGCTTTGCGCCGATACATTGCCTCGGCCGATAGAAGAGAGGAGCATATTGGAATCGTCAAAGCCCAGCTCATGAGCAATTTTCTTGAATTCTTCATGCATTTCCGGAGTGGGTTTTTTAGGCGCTAAGTTCTTAACTTCCTGCTCAAGAAGATTTTCTCCCAGCGCTATACTTTGCTCTAATTCAGTGTTGCGGAAATAACGTTTAATATGGCTCTTCGCTTTGGAGGTCTTTACAATTTCCAGCCAATGTTGACTGGGCGTTTGCGGTTCCGACGTGAGAACTTCCACCAAATCACCGCTGGCTAATTCACTGTGGAGAGGAACGATCTTTCCATTCACTTTTCCTCCGATGCAATGCAGACCGACTTCCGAGTGAACGGCGAAGGCAAAATCAATCGGCGTGGCGCCTTTCGGCAGACTTATCAAATCGCCTTTCGGCGTGAAAACGAACACTTCATCCTGAAAGAGGTCAATTTTCAAGTCTTCAAGAAATTCTCCGGGGTCGTTGCTTTCCTTTTGCCGATCAATCAGCTGGCGGATCCATCCGATCTGCCGATCCAGATTATCCATCTGCAATTTGCCTTCTTTGTAGAGCCAATGTGCGGCAATACCTTCTTCGGCAATGTGGTGCATTTCACGTGTGCGAATCTGAATTTCCACCATCTTGCCGTCCGGGCCGATGACGGTCGTGTGGATGGACTGATACCCGTTGATTTTTGGAACGGCGATATAATCTTTGAATCGTTCGGTAACGGGCGTGTACGTACTGTGAACCACGCCGAGGGCCTTATAACAATCCACTTTTTCGTTCACGATAATCCGAATGGCAAGCAGATCGTAAATCTCATGGAACGGCTTATTGCGTCTTTTCATTTTATTATAGACGCTGAAGAAATGCTTGGCACGGCCGATGATCTGGGATTCGATTTCCGTCTCTTTTAATTTTTCACGAAGCGGCCGGGCAATTTTCTCGATATACGTTTGACGTTCCTCGCGCCTTTCCGCGATGAGCCGCGACAATTCCCAGTAGGCACCCGGGTCAAGTGTTTTCAGGACAAGATCTTCCAGTTCCCAACGAATACGCGCCATTCCGAAGCGGTGCGCGAGCGGAGCATAAACGTCCCGCGTCTCGATCGCAATGCGCTCTTGTTTCTTCACCGGAAGAAAGTCAATGGTCCGCATATTGTGAAGCCGGTCGGCGAATTTGATGATGATGACGCGAATATCCTTGACCATCGAGAGCAGCATTTTGCGATAATTTTCTGCCTGCTTTATTTCCAAACTTCCGAATTCGAATCCGCCGATCTTGGTCAAGCCGTCCACAAGATTTGCGACATCGCCGCCGAATTTTATTTTGAGCTCGTCAAAGGTCTTATCTGTGTCTTCGATCACGTCATGCAAAAAGGCTGCAATGAGCGTGGTTACATCCATATTCTGTTCGACCAGGATCTGAACGACTTCAATGATGTGATCGAAATAGGGAAGCCCGGATTTTCGAAATTGACCTTCGTGGGACCGGTAACTGTATTGATACGCTTCCCGGAGTGAGGCAACGTCGCTGTTTTTTGAATAGGTCTTATAATGTCTTTCAATTCCGCGGAATTTTTTGTCATAATAAGTTTTGTCGCGGGTAACGGGCGGTGTTTTTTCATCGACGTTCTTTTCCATGACCGCTTCGGAAGCCGGTTTAACTTCCGCCTCAGCGCGCAAAACTTCTGCAGGATTATTTTGTTGAGTGTCTAACATGAATTTTTCAAACGGGCCTACTGAAAAACAACGGAATGATACTTAATTAAACGTTCCCCAAAACCGGATATTCCTTAAATTTTTCCGACTATTTTCAAACATCGGATGTATAATGCATTGCCGCCGTAAGCAGATTGACCAAGCGGCAGAAATGCAGCTATTTCTTAACTTACTATTCAATTAATATATTGAATGAGGCGTCTTTTCACAAGGATTTTCTGGAATATTCCGCTTGCTTCGCGGTTTAAAAGTTAGTACCATGGCTGCTGTAATTAAGAAATAAGTTTTTCGGAGGAATGGATCCATGTGCGGAATTATAGGCTACGTCGGTAAACGTGCGGCGCTTCCCATTATCATGACCGGTTTAAAGCGAATGGAATATCGGGGCTACGATTCCGCCGGTATTGCGGTCATAGAAAGTGGAAAACTGGAAATCCGAAAGCAAGCGGGCAAGTTGAGCGAATTAGAAAGAGAGCTGGAGGGCGTGAGTTTTGAGGGAACTATCGGGATCGGCCACACGCGCTGGGCCACGCACGGCGCCCCCAATCAGATCAACGCGCATCCGCACGTCGGCGAAAGCGGCGGCATTGCCATTATTCACAACGGCATCATCGAAAATTATTCCGCGTTGAAAATAGAATTACAGAAAAAAGGACATACCTTCCATACCGAAACGGACACGGAGACCGTCGTTCATTTGATCGAGGAATTCTACGAAAGTTCT
Source organism: uncultured Bacteroidota bacterium (assembly GCA_964563165.1). Lineage (GTDB taxonomy): Bacteria > CLD3 > CLD3 > SB21 > SB21 > CAZLWA01. The sequence goes on from CAZLWA010000043.1 coordinate 16,659, forward strand.
CACGATTTTGAAATTGCCGTACGGGAAGCGTTGTATTGCGTGAAAGGGACGTACGGATTTGTGGTCATCAATGCAAAAGAACCGGATAAGCTGATCGTGGCGCGTCACGGAAGCCCGTTGGTGTTGGGTTTCGGGGACGATGAATTTTTTGTTGCCTCGGACGCGTCGGCGATCGTTGCCCACACGCGGCAAGTCATGTATTTGGGAGACGGTGAAATGGCGGTCATTTCACGGGACGGTATTGAAACTAAAACGATCGACAATCAGCCGGTCGTCAAGAAAGTCGAAGAGATCACGTTCGATATCAGTCAGATCGAAAAAGGCGGTTATGCGCATTTCATGCTCAAAGAAATTTTCGAGCAGCCGGACACGATCATTGACGCGATGCGCGGACGGCTGGTCATGGAAGAAGGTATGGTTCGGCTCGGCGGCCTTACGCATCATCTGGAAACGCTTGCAAAGGCGAAAAAAATCATCTTCATTGCCTGCGGAACATCCTGGCATGCGGCGTTGGTCGGAGAATATATGATCGAGGAGTTTGCGCGTATCAATGTGGAAGTGGAATACGCTTCGGAATTTCGCTATCGGAACCCGATCCTGGAAGAAAATACGGTCGTTGTGGTTATCAGCCAGTCCGGAGAGACCGCTGACACGCTGGCCGCGATGCGCGAAGCGAAACTGCGCGGTGCGACGGTTCTCGGCATCTGCAACGTAGTCGGAAGTACGATCGCCCGTGAATCGGACGGCGGCGTATATACGCATGCCGGCCCCGAGATCGGAGTTGCCTCGACAAAAGCTTTTACTTCCCAACTGACCGTCATTGCGCTCCTGACCGTGCTCCTCGCGCGATTGCGCAACATGTCGGCGGTGGAAGGAAAACAAATTTTGGGTGAACTCCAGTCCCTGCCGGAAAAAGTCAGAACGATATTGAAGAGCAGCGACTACATCCGGGAAATTGCCGAAAAGTATATCGATAAAAGAAACTTCCTGTATCTTGGACGCGGGTACAATTTTCCTGTGGCGCTCGAAGGCGCTCTGAAATTAAAAGAAATCTCTTACATCCATGCCGAAGGCTATCCGGCGGCGGAAATGAAACACGGCCCGATCGCCTTAATTGACGAGGATATGCCTATCGTTTTCATTGCGCCGAAAGATGCGATCTACGACAAAGTCATCAGTAATCTGGAAGAAGTTCGCGCGCGCGGGGGGAGGGTGATCGTGATTACGACCGAGGGCAACCATGAGATCAAGAACAAAGCCGATCACGTCATATTCATTCCGAAAACACAGGATTTTCTGATCCCGATCTTGTCCGTGATCCCGCTGCAATTGCTTTCGTATCACATGGCGGTGGTGCGCGGCTGCAATGTGGACCAGCCGAGAAATCTGGCGAAGAGCGTCACGGTGGAATAAAAAAACAAAATACAAATACCAAATAACAAATAAATCTCAAAGAGCCGAAATCCAAATTCGATATTGGAATTTGGTTTTTATTTGCAATTTGGTATTTGTATTTTGGAATTTTCGACTTAGTGGCGAACCACGAGTGAGCTCACCCAAAATAACCCGACTCCGAGAAAAACTACCAGCGGCATCCACCGCTCCTTCGAATCATTAATACGGGGAATCAGATCTGTCGTGGCTACATGGATAAACGTTCCGGCGGAAACGCTGAGCGCAAAGTCCTTGACCGGCCATTGCTCCATATTGAAAGAATAGATTAGCGCCGTTCCCAACAGCGACGACAGCGCGAGCAGGATCGTTCCGATGACGCCGTGTCTTCTCCGGTGATGCGAGGCGAACATGATCGATGAGATCGTGAATCCTTCCGGCAATTTGTGCAAAAGCGTTCCGACAAAAATAACTAAACCGATCTGATAGCCGGTCAGCATGCCCGATCCGATGGCGACGCCGCTGAAAAAATTATGAACCATGAGCCCGATCAGCGCGCTGGTGCTGACGGTATTTGAGATCAGGTGGGTATGCGTTTCCTCTCCAAAATGAAAATGCGGCGTGACGACGTGTTCAAACAAATGAACGATCAAATAGCCGAAGATCACAAACGTCATGGAGTAAGGGGAGGAGGCGAAGGCTTCGGGGATCATGTCCAAAAGGGCTACGGCAAGAATAAATCCGGCGCCCAGAGCGATGAAAAAATCTAAATGGCTGGATTCCCAGTTTTTTTTTGAAGCGAAGATCCACCCGCCCAAAATAATAGTCAAACCCGACAGCAGGCTGAAAACAAGCGACCATCCTAAATTCATTTTCTAATTGCCAAATAATGTGACATTGATTTTCATCCCCTTTTGGCGCACGGCGGCGAGTAGCGAATCGATCTGGGCGGTCGCACTGGTTAATTTATTATAAACGGAATCGTCGTAGACCATTTTTCCCAAAGTGCCCTCCCCGCGCTGAATCTTACGGGATATACTATCCAGCGCAGTCGTGATATGAAGAACCGTTCGGGTCACTTCCGTAATATTGCCGAAGGCCGTATCCATGCGTACGTCGGTTTTTTCAAGCAGCGATCTGAAAATCTTAGTGGAGGAAGATAAACGCGTCAGCACGGTATCCAGTTTATCCTCGCTGTTGTCCACGATCGATTTCACGCGCTCGGTCGTCGATTCCAGATTATAAATGGCCTTTTTGAGGGAAGCCATCACGGCTTGGTCGCCCACGAAACTGTTCACGCCGGTCAAAACGCTGTCCATTTTTCCAAGCGTGCCCTTGACATCGTTGGCGATTTCCTTGAATTGGCTTGTGAGTTCCGTGAGGTCAGGTTCCCGTATACCGCGCAGTCTTGTTTTGCCGTCGAAAGCCTGTTCCGCTTTGCCCGGAATAAGCTCAATACGTTTTCCGCCAAAAAAATCCACGCTGGATATCATGCCGGAAGCATCTTTTCTCAGCTTGACCGAATTCGATAAGCTGGCGGTGACGATCACAGAATCTCCCTCGAGAAGAATATCGGAAACTTTGCCGACGCGCATGCCGCTCAATGTGATCGCATCACCGATCTGCAATCCGGACGTATTGTTAAATACGACGGATACTTCGAACGTATTCGGTTTGAATGTAATCCCCTTAAGCCACACAATGCCCATCACCAGCATCGCAATGCCGGCTAAAATGGTGATGCCGACTTTAACTTCCAGTAGTTTTGTATCGTTCAATTCATTAGCTCCGGGTGTTACTCGAAATCTCTTTCCAAGTAGTTATTAAAGGTTCTTGATTTGACGCTTTTGTTTTGAATTTCCTGAGTCAATTTTCTGGAAAATTCTTTCGCGGCGTCGTAGCCGTAAATTTTCAATAATTGATTGAGCGCAATGGCTTCCGCGATCACGGTAATATTTTTTCCGGGGTAGATCGGAAGTTTGACCACCGGAATGTTCACGTTCAAAATTTTGATCATTTCCTCGTCCAGGCCCAGGCGTTCGTATTCTTCTTTGCCGTCCCACAGCTGCAGGTCAATTTGAACCTCCAGCCGCTTTTGCACGCGAACGGCGCGAATACCGAACATCTCACGCACATCGAGAATACCGACACCGCGGATCTCAATAAAATGTTTTAATTTGTTATGTCCGCGCGCCATCAAAATATTCTCTGAAAACCGGCTGATGATAACCGTATCGTCTGCGACGAGACGGTGCCCGCGCTCGATCAGGTCCAATGCGATCTCGCTCTTACCGATACCGCTTTTGCCGGTGAACATCATGCCGATGCCGTAGACATCGACCATAGAGCCGTGAAGAGAAATTTCGGGCGCAAAGATTTCTTCAAGATAGCTGCTGATGATGTGGATCGTATCCGTGGTGGAAAAATTAGTAATGACCAGGGGTACGTTCTTGCGCTTGCACAGATCCAGCATCGCGGGCAGCACTTTATTGCCGTTGGTGATAATGATGCACGGCATGTCGAATTGAAACAGTTTTTCGAGCGAATGGGTTCGCTCGTCCTCGGACAGGCTCAGCAGATAATAATTTTCCGTGTTGCCGAGAATTTGAATTTTATCATGGGTGAAAAGTTTGACGAAACCGGCTAAGGCAAGCCCGGGGCGGTGCAGATCCCGCTGGGAGAAAAATTTCTTCTCAATGCCGTTCGTGACCAAAAAATCCAGATGCATCCGTTCACGCAAGTCGTCAAACAGCTTTCGAACCGCCATTTTTTCAACTTGTTTGATATTACCTTTTTCGGTTTTGAAGACGATTTCTTCCATAATTTTCTAGGTGTGTGATGGGGCAATGTAAATAATAAATAGTATTCTTTCAATTGTTAATTTCTTTAAAGCCTGTCACGCAGGTTGCTCAAATCGCCCGAGTTCCATTTTCAAAAATTTAGATGTGAAAGAATTCTTAACCTTGACAATTTCTTCCGGGGTTCCGGAAGCTATGATCTCGCCGCCGCCATCGCCGCCGTCCGGGCCAAGATCGATGACCCAATCCGCACACTTGATCACCTCCAAATTGTGTTCGATGATAACGACCGTATTGCCTTTATCCGCCAATTGACCCAGCACGTTCATCAGCATTTTGATATCTTCAAAATGCAGGCCGGTCGTAGGTTCGTCAAGAATGTACAGCGTTCTTCCCGTACTGACACGGGATAATTCTTCGGCGAGTTTCACGCGCTGCGCTTCACCTCCCGACAAGGTCGTGGCCTGCTGTCCGAGATGGATGTAATCGAGGCCGACGTCATGCAGCGTCTGGATCTTACGTTTGATGTTCGGGATAGCCTCGAAAAAATCCAGCGCTTCGGCAACGGTCATTTCCAAAACTTCGGAAATATTTTTATCGCGGTATCTTATTTCCAGCGTTTCGCGGTTGTACCGTTTGCCGTCGCAGGTCTCGCAGAGCACATAGACGTCCGGGAGAAAATTCATCTCAATTTTCTTCAGTCCCGCACCCTGACATTCTTCGCAGCGTCCTCCGGGAACGTTGAAGCTGAAACGCCCGACTTTATATCCGCGGATCTTTGATTCCGGCAAACTGCCGTAGAGGTCACGAATGAGGCTGAATAAATTGGTATAGGTTGCCGGATTACTGCGCGGCGTTCGCCCGATCGGCGATTGATCGATGTCGATCACTTTGTCAATTTCTTCCAATCCCTTAAGGGTCTTATACGGCAAAGGCGCTGTTGTGGCACGGTAAAAATGGCGCGCGAGGATGCGGTAGAGAGTTTCATTGATCAGCGAACTCTTGCCCGACCCGCTCACACCCGTAATACCGATGAGTTTTCCCAGCGGGAGTTCCAGGTCCACATGTTTCAGATTATTTCCGCTGGCGCCGCGGAGAATGATCTTCTTTCCGCTACCCGCACGCCGGGCATTTGGAATTTCAATTTTTTTTTCGTTGCGCAGGTAAGCGCCGGTGATCGAATTTTTATACCTTAGAAACTCTTTCGGAGAACCTTGTGCGACGATGCATCCGCCGAGCCTTCCGGCGCCGGGCCCGAGGTCAATGAGGTGATCCGCATGTTCCATCGTCTCCCGGTCGTGCTCGACGATGATGACCGTGTTGCCGAGATCGCGCAGTTGCAGAAGGGCGTCGATCAATTTTTTATTGTCGCGTTGATGTAAGCCAATGCTCGGTTCATCCAGAATGTAAAGCACGCCCACCAGTTGCGATCCCACCTGGGTTGCGAGGCGGATGCGCTGCGATTCGCCCCCGGAGAGCGTTCGTGCGGAACGGTTCAGCGTCAGATAATTCAGTCCCACTTTCAGCAGGAATCCCAGCCGCTCGTTGATCTCTTTTAAAACCGGCTCACCGATTTTGACCAGCCGCAGAGGGAGTTTAATAGAAGAGAAAAATTTGGCCGCCTGCGTCACCGATAAATTAACGCATTGATGAATATTCACATTTTCAATTTTGTATGAGAGCGCTTCCGGCTTGAGCCTGCCTCCGAGGCATGAAGGGCAAATTTTTTCCGACATGAATCCTTCCGCCCATTGGCGGATCTGGTCCGACGAAGTGCCCCGGAAGTAATGCAGAATGCTCCCTGTGATACCTTTGTATCTGCCGGAATAATTTTTTTTCTTTTTTCCCGAAAAGTAATAGAACGCATGGCGCGTCGATCCGGTGCCGTTCAGCAATGTTTCGTAGGCCTTCTTTGAAAGCTTATTCAGCGGGGTATCGAAATCATGGCCGAATTTGGATAAAATAATTTCCATCTGAACGTAGAACCATGTTCGTGTTTTGGCGTTATCGTATGCCGCAATGCCGCCCTGGTTGATGGTCAATGATCCATCCGGGATGATCAGATCCTCGTCAATTTCCCGGATGACGCCCAGCCCTTCACACTGCGGGCACGCGCCGTAGGGGCTATTGAATGAAAACGCTTTGGGAAAAGGTTCTTCATAACTTATCCCGCAATTTAAACACGCCAGATGCCGGCTGAAAGTCCTGTCCCCGCTTCTGGAATTTTCTTTCGGATTGTCCATAGGGCTCACGATCAAAACGCCCTCGCCCAATTCCAGAGCTTGTTCGACGGAATCCACCAATCGCTGGCGGGACTCGTCATTGAGCTCAATCCGGTCCACGACGACTTCAATATCGTGTATCTTAAACCGGGAAACTTTATCTACGTTCTCCAGTTCTTTGATCTCACCGTCAATACGGACTCGTACAAATCCGCTTTTCCTTAGCTTTTCAAAGAGTTCCTGATAGTGGCCTTTGCGTCCGCGCACGACCGGCGCCAGGATCAAAACCCTGGTTCTTTTTTTGAACTTGAAGATAGCATCGATGATCTGATCTCGTGTTTGTTTTTTGATCTCGTTGCCGCAATTATAACAAAACGGCGTTGCGACCTTGGCATAGAGAAGCCGGAGATAGTCGTAGATTTCAGTGACCGTTCCGACGGTCGAGCGGGGATTGCGGCTTGCTGTTTTTTGCTCGATACTGATCGCGGGGCTCAGTCCGTCGACCAGATCTACATCGGGTTTTTCCATCATATTGAGAAATTGCCTGGCATACGCGGACAGCGATTCCACGTAGCGCCGCTGCCCTTCGGCATAGATCGTATCGAAGGCGAGTGAGGATTTTCCGGACCCGGATAAGCCGGTGAGAACCGTCAATTGATTCCGCGGAATGTCCAGGTCGATATTTTTTAGATTATGGACACGCGCGCCGCGAATGATGATCTTATCTTTGAAAGCGGTTGAAGACTGTTCGGGAAAAAGAAGTTCGGTCTGAATTTTTTCAGTTACGGGCATGATCGTTTGCAGGTAAAATTAATTTTTACAAAAAAAATTCCAGAGGGCGGAAATATATTAACGGGTTGGTTGAATAGCAAGGTTATTAAACAAGGCAGGTACAAAAAAAACCTCGAATCACTTCAAGGCTTCCAAATTTGAATACGTGGTTTAACGTGCAGATATTTAACAACCCCCCCGACACTCCCTCGACACTTGTCCCGAGTCTGTTGAGGGAAGCTCGGGACAGGTTCTTTGATAAAGGGAAATTATGAACTACTTCGGGTTTCCGATCATGACATAGGGCGCCCAGAAAAAAGGATGAATATGGAAATCACCTTTACGAATCAAAGTGATTTGCGCCTGGCGCATGGCTTCGGACTTTGGCAGCCCTTTTTTCAAATTACTGAAAAAATTCGTCATGATAATTTTCGTCGCCTGATCGTCCACCGGCCAAAGCGTAGCGACCGTGGTTGGCGCCCCGGCTATTGCAAACGCCCGGGAAAGACTGATCAACTCGACTCCCGTAGCGCTCTTCCCCATGGATGTATTACACGCGGACAATACCGCCAATTGATTCTTGTCTTTCAGAGGCAAACGGAGAATTTCACTGATAGTTAATTTATCGTCGTCATTCGTAGATTTATTCGGCGCCGTCAACAAAAACGATTTCTGCGGTTCATCACTGGACAAGAATCCGTGCGTCGCAAAAAGAACCGCCTCGTAGTTGCCGACGAGCGTCTTAATTTTATCTTTGGTCGCATCCAGATTTTTATACAAAGCTGCGTTGCTATAGGAACTCTGGACGGCTTTTGCTTCCTCTTCCGCACCGGCCAAGCTGCCGTCCGGATTGGCAAAAATAAGCACATTAGAAATTTGTTTCCCTTTGGTTTTCGAAACCAGATCCATAAGCGTGGCCGCGGTCAGGTAATTTACCGCTTTTTTCTCGATCAGGAAGTTAAGGTCTCCGTCTTGCGTTTCCGTCGCTAAACACTGAAATGGCAGATAGTATAAACTGCCCGCAGGAATGATCGTGACATTTTTGATCTTATCATCCTTAATGGTTTCCCAAACCGGCAAAATTAAATAATCATTCAGTTTCGTCATGATTTCTCGGAACGGTTTCGCATGACGATCGGTAAAACGAGAACTTTCACCTTGCTTCCAACTAACCATGCCGCTCAATCCGCGCGACATCCAGGATGCAATGTCATTTATGAAATAGCGGTAGCGCGTGACGAGTGAATCCAGCTCTTTAACGCCGACCGGAACGGATTTCGCTTCGATCTTATCTTTGGTGATCATGAAAATATACAACGCGTCGTCGGCCGGGAAGTATTCGAGCAGCACCACGTCATCGGCAAGCTGTTTTTGAAGATCGCTCAGCTGGATCGGATCCACTTTGATGACCTGATAAATATTCGGATATTTGGTTTCGAGATCGATCATGAGCGCATTGAAATCGCCCTGGTTTTTAGTTAACGTTTTACTCAGGTTGTCGATTTTTGCTTTGTCCTGCTTTTCGATCGGCTTCGCTTTTTCTTCCGTCAGTTGTTTTTGCAAGTCGTCATTGGCGTTCTGAAGTTGTTGAACCTTGTCCACGGCTTTTTGTTCCGTTTTATCCGTCACCTGCAATTTGTCCGCGTTGAGTACGTCGTTGGAAATTTTCGCTTTGTTGCGTTCGATGTATTGGAAGGCTTCCGTATTACTGCCCGCGTGCCTGAGCAGAGAGATGAGCCGCTTGTAAACCGGGTTCTTATCTTTCAGGAAACTCTCAAAAAAATCTTTCCGTGTGAAATTGCCGCGCAAACCTTCAATGTAATCAACCGATTTTTTCAAGGCCGCAATGGCATTTTTCATGTCGTCCGCAGCTTTTTTCATATCCCCGCGAATTTCATTCTGCTTCATGGACGTTTCATAGATCGTTCCGATGAACGAATAGGTGCGCCACAGTCCTTCACGATCGCCGATATCTTCAAGAAGGGACGCGCTTTTCTGATAGTATTTCCGCGCGCTGTCCATGTCGCCGGTTTTCATGTAGATGCGGGCCAAATTGGCAAGATCGTACGCAATACCGCCTTTGGAGCTGACCTCGGTGTGCAACGTCATCGCCTGATTCAGATAGTCCGCGGCCTGCTGATACAGCTCCGCTTCAAAATACATCGTGGCGATATTGTTTAGGTCGTTTCCTGCGCCGGCCTTATCTTTGAGTTCTTCATGAAATTGTTTTGCTTTTTCGTGAAATGCGGAGATCGTTCCGATATCTTCCAGGCTGAGGCTCTGGCCGGTCTTTTTCAGGTCCGCTTCTTTTACGCGATACGCCGAAATACCCCAATTGCCCAACGCACTCGCCGCACCGGATTTGTTCTTCGTTTCGACAAATAAGGGCACAGCCGTTTTGAAATAGTCCACCGCCTTGTCGTGCTGGTTCAGCAATTGAAAAACCAACCCCAAATAATTATTCGCATCCGCCATGCCGGACCTGTTTTTTGCCGAAGTGTATGCGGTCAGAGCGGTTTGAAATGAATTTACCGCCTGCTCGTACTGACCGTTCTTGAAGGCCGCGGCGCCGTTTTTAAAATCGTCTTGTCCGAAAACCACGGGGCGGTTCCCCAATAGTACCATCAGACTCAGCATCATGCCGGACGTTAAGAATCTTCTCATAAATTATTTACCTCTAAATACTTTCGTTGTAAGTAATTTCAATCTCTGTTAATCTCAACTAACTGGGTGTGGTAAGCTGTCTTTTTTTCTCTGCCAGAAAGAATTCTTTGAAGCTCTTTTTGAATTGTTCAACGTCGGAACCCAGGAATTTGGATTTGGTACCGACTTCAACCACGATACGCTCGATCTCCGAATATCCGTCATCCAGCGGCATTTCAACCGTCGCGAAGGTGGTATCGCCCTTGTCCGATTTGGAATACTCGGAAATTCGGCTGTTGCGGAGCGTCGTGGATTTTTTAAACGCGTCTGTAATCTGATTGCAATATTGCGCCACATCCACGCTGCCTGCAAAAAGGTCTTTTTGAACCGACGAAAATTTTTCCACCATCCGGCATGCATCGGCGCTCAGCATGGTGATGATATTTTCCCGCGCTTTGAGTTCCGCCTTCGAACGCGCCATGGATTCGGTTTTCAGCGTCGAACTGCCTATTGCTTCATAGTCTCCGGATTCGGTGGATCCGGACTGCATTTTTGAATCGGAGGCGGTAGACGATGAATCGGCCTTTACACCGTCTTTTTGGGGTTCCTGTTTTTTTGCCGGGGGGCAGCCTGCCAGGATAAAACCTAGTAAGAAAATCCAGTTTATTTTTTTCATTTGATCTCCGATAATTTTAGTTTCAAACCGGTGCGAACAGATACTATTTCAACGCTTTGCTCAAAGCGTCATAAACTTCTTTGGAAGCTTTTTTACTCAAATTCTGAATGGCAATGATCCCGGCTTTTTCCTTCGCGCCGATCGAGATCCCTTTTTCCCTCTGAATGTCGCTGTTGGCGATGGTCTTTGAATTGTCGAGATCGATACAGCGGATCGAACAGTCCGCCCAGGCCGATACGCGATTTCCGCTGCCGCCGCCGTATGGATTATCGGAGCCGCCGACCGATTCCATCGCTTTCACCGTTCCGATGATCAGCACATCGGCGACCGACTTTAACGCGCTCGAAACCGCATCGTCATTATTGGTTTCGGCAGAAGATTGCGCCTGCTGTTTACTCACGGCCTTGAAAACTTCACTTTTATCAATCACCTTGAATTTGTTGGAGACCAGCAGCTTAACGATATCGCCTTCGACGATGGAGTTCGGCTGATCTTTTTCCATATTCGATTCAAATATCAAAATGACGATCTTGGTGATCGCCGAACCCTTCGCGGTAAACGTAAAGTCTTTGAAGACGAGTTTTGCCTTCTGAACCGCGCCGGGAAGATGGTTTTTGAACGGTTCAAATTCCAATGCGTTCAATCCTACGCGAATTTTATTCTGTCCGCTCGGATTCACAGTTTCTACGGAATGGATGGTAAATTTCGCAACCCCGTCGCCGCCGGTCTGCGCTTCCGCGTCGGCCGTTACTACGGTCGGCGTAACGGAAGAACAAACCAGATTCGCGTTTTTTACCGGCTGCACATTGCCGTTGTCGTCATACACTAATTTAGCTGACAGCGGTTCTCCCAACGGTTCGCCCTTGGTGCCTTTTTGACCGTCACCGCCGGCAATCTCCACGCGCATTTTTCCGAGCAGATTTTTCAGCTGCGTATCGAATGTTGCCCTGACGGATACGGTTTTGCCCGTGCCTTCGATATCGCCCTCGATCGGTTCTTTATTGATCAATTCCGCGACTACGACCTCTTTGGCGCCCGAAAAATACTGATCCAACGCGATATAAAAATTTCCGTTTGCTTCCGCCGCGTGCGCCGCCTGGTAATAGGTTTTGGCGATGTTAAGCGCTTTCTTCAGCCGTTCGGCAAACTGGCGATTGACTTCTTCGATGGAAATTTCACAATACGCGTAGTGTTTTTTGTCTTTTTTCTCGTCGCGGTAAAATTCCACTTTCATATTCTTCAGCGTTTCATTTGAAAAAGCCTCCGATACGGAACTGAAACTTTCACTGACATCACTGACGCCGTTCTTGGTGCTTTCTTCTGAAACGTTTTTGATTTTGCTGGTAATCTCGGACCGGATAGCGCGAATCACCATGGCGCGGGCCTCTCCTTCGGATTTTTGCGCATCGGCGGATTGGTCTTTGGTCAGCGGAATCGCGCCCAGGCCCTGATAATAACCATCGCGCTTCGGCATATTGGGAAGGCTTTTTTTCCAATCCACGCTGCCGCCCGATTGTTTCGTCTTGTTCTTTTGCGCGAAAATATGTCCTTGCGGGAGGATCACAAGTATGGTCATACATACTACCGTGGCAAAAAGTAATTTTTTCATCGCGATATTCCTCTTTTTTATTTTAGAATTTTGAAATTAATTTGAATCTAATTTGTCCAGAGCGGCATTAAGCTTGTCCAGAGCCGCTTTGGCTTTTTCGCGTCCTGTAGCGAGAATTTGCTGCGCGCCGGTTTCATCTTTTTCAGCGGGCAACTCAATGATCTGCGAAGCTTTCTTTTTGAGCTTGGCTATCATACCCCCGGTATACAGCCGTCCCAGCGAGTAGTACGTGTCCTTTCCTTCCGCGGAAGTCTTCGTAAAGGTCGCTACGATTTGCGATCCTTCCAGGCTTACGTCCGTCGCTTCTTTGGTCATCTGGCTCAAATAGTCATTCTTCGGCCGACCGTCCAGGGCGTCGCTGTTTTCCTGCATCCACGCGGAGGTCACGGATTCGATCTGCACCGAAACCGTTTTGGCTAATTTGGTTCGCGCCGCACCGCGCGCTTTTTCGAGACCTTGAGTTTTGGAAAAATATTTTCCTTCGTCGATACCGACGGCGAACACAGCGCCCTTATCCTGCGGAATCTTTGAGATCCAGACCGGAAATCCGTTCTTAGATTTCAAATAATCCCGGTTGATCAACTTGCCCAATTTGTCCTTCAACCCCTTGAGCGCTTTCGTGTCTTTGACCTTCGACTGTGCTTTTTCACTGATTTGACCGATCAGCTGGGAAAGCGACATGCGTGCCAGGGCGTAATGCCATTTGGTCGTTCTGTCGTACCACGTTTCCACGATCTGCGACCCGCTCAGTGTGGCTTCGGAAACAGTATTGGACATTTCGTCCAGGAAGCTTCTTTCTAATCCGTACGAGTCGCTGCCCTCGTTCGATTCATACCAGTCGGTCAGGACCGCGTTCACTTCCGTCTTCATCGTAGCGGCCATTTCTGCGCGCGACTTATCTTTGGCGGATTCGCGCCCATTCACATAAAAATAAAATTTTTCAGTAATGCCCAGGGCATACAGGGCGTCGTCTTCTTCCGGCAGAACGTTGATCCACACGGGTTTGTCTTTTCGAATGTACGATTTCGAATCGCCTAAATTTTTTAATGAAATCTCTAATTTTTCAATTTTCTTATTTTTTCCGTCCGGGCCTTTTTTCGCTTCTTCTATTATTTTCTTTTGTATCCCGGCGATCGCTCCGCTCAAAGGCATTTCGGCTAAGGCGTACGTCAATCCTTCGGGATCCACCCATCGTTCCAGGATCTTTGCATTGCGGACGGATGCCGTGACATCGTCGTCGATACTTTTTTCAAGCTCAGACACAAAGCCGCTCTGCATCGTTCCCGACCATGACGCAGCAATGGATTTGACGTTCACTTTGATCGTTTGCGCTAATTCCATCCGCGCGGCGCTGTCCGCCGCGGCTTCGCCGGCCTTCTTTTCAAAATAGCGATTGACCACGCCCACGGCGTAAATTTTTCCGTCCGCCATCGGCAATTCATTGGCCCACTTCGGCGCCGGTTTGTTTTGTGAAAAAAGAAGCCCGGAAAAACCGAAGAAAAAAACCATGACGAAATTCGGCAAGTTTCCCGTATGAAAAAAACCGGTCATTCTCTCTCCTCGAGGGTCTGATTTGTGAATGAATCAAGGGACGGGACTGGCAGTAAATATCAAATTTTTCCAATCAAGAATCAAGATATAAGGCTCGCAGTAAAGGGCGTGGTGCATCCTATGCCCTGATATGAAAAACTATTCAACAACAAAATTAGTTATCCGCGTTTGTTTTTTCCCATTTCGAGATGGCGCTGTCGAGGGCTTTGAGCGCTTCGTCCGCGCTGGCTTTGACGCCTTTGATCTTCTTTGCCGCGACGTCTTCCGTAACTTTTTTCTTAAATTCGTCAATGAGCGAATTCTTTTTCATTACAACTTTAGCGTAAATTTTAATGCGGTTGCCGTCAGCCTGGCCAAACGGCGGCCAATATTCTTCAATATGGGCTCCGCTTAACGTGACGTTGGTTACGCTTTGCGTGACTTCCTGAAAATATTCCTGCCGTGCGGTTTCGGAAACTTTTTCCGTCGAAGCTTCTTCCATAAAACTCGTCGTCAAACTTTTGATCTGGGTCTGAAGGGTCTCCGCAATGCGCTTGCGGCCGTCCAGATCGGCCTTGGCTTTGGCGCTGCGCTCATCCAGACCTTCTCCCAATCCCGCTACGACGATCGCATCTTCATAAATGCCGGACTTCGTAACCCATTTCGGAGCGCCCGCAGACGACTTTCCGCCGCTGCAGCCGACAAGATACCCCAGCGGCAGCAGTAATAATAAGTTCATAAATAATTTCATAATCCATCCTCTGCCTGAAGTTCATTTAAAAAAAATAACCGTAGTCCCTGATTTCGGGACTACGGTTTCACATTTACCGGGATAAACTAGTTATCATCTTTCTTCGTCTCATCCTTCATGTCGTCTCCGCCGCCTTCGGTGGATTCATCAAGCGCACCGTTATTCGATTTCTTTTCCCATGCGCCAATAGCTTTGTCCAGTGATTTCAATGCGTCGTCGGCGGACATTTTCACGCCTTTGATCTTATCTTCCACAATGGCTTTCTGCATTTCTTTCTTATACATGTCTACGACGTTGGATTTTTTCAAGATCATTTTGGCGTAAACATGATACTTGCCGTCTTTCCCTTTTTCCAAGGGTCTCAGCGGCCAATATTCTTCGGATTGCGATCCTTCGATGTATTTCTTGGTAATGGCTTGCGTGATGCTTGACATGTAGTCTTGCGCAGCGCCCGTCGAACCTTCTGCGGTTGTGGTATTGGCTTCTTCATTGAAGGCCGTGGTCATGTTTTTAATCTCGGTTCCGAGGACTTGCGCGATCTTAACGCGGCCGTCCAGTTCCGCTTTGGTGATGGCATTTTCTTCTTTAAAGCCGTCACCGCTGCCTGCAGCCACGATCACATCCTCATACAGACCGGGTTTGTTGACCCACTCCGGCGGATCGTTTTTGCCTCTTTTTTTCTTTTTCGCCATGGCGTCATGATTAACCAACGCGATCGCCAACAAGGCAATCATAGACAAGAAAAGGATTCTGCCTAACGTCTTCATACCGTTCTCCTAGTTAGTGTTAAATAAATAGTGACCTGAGAGTTAGCTTAACTCTTTAATTGATTAGAAAATTTTGAGGCAAATGGATATTCCGAAAAGCTGTTAAATTTATTTAAGAATGCCTGTAAAGTCAAGTTCAAATTCGTGAATTCATAGAACCGTCAAGCAGAATGAATATGCCGTAGGCGGGAAAGGTAAACGGGATTTGTCCGGATTCAGGCCCGCCGCACAAAACCCATAACGAACGATTCTTCTTTTTTGCTTTTCAGAACTTTCTGTGTGTGATCCGCGTCTTCTTTGTCGACGATCAAGATCATTCCGACGCCTAAGTTAAACGTCTCAATCATATCGTCGTACGGAACATTGCCAAGGCGCTGGATCAACTCGAAAACGGGCGGGGTTTCCCACGAAGACCAATCCAGGTTTAGTTTAAGTCGTTTCGGGATCACGCGCATCGTATTTTCGATAATGCCGCCGCCGGTGATGTGGGCAATGCCTTTGACGTCAATTTTTTCCATCACGGCAGAGACCGGCTTCAAATAGGACCTGTGGATTCTCAGAAGTTCCTCGCCCACGGTGCTGCGTAATTCATCCACATAGGCGTCGAGTTTTAATTTTTCCAATAAGACTTTTCTCGCCAGTGAATACCCGTTGGTGTGGAGGCCGGAGGCATGGAGCCCGATCAGGACGTCGCCGTTTTTAATCCGCGATCCGGTTATCCGGTACTCTTTCTCGACGACTCCGACGATCGCGCCCGCCATATCGTATTCGCCGTCCGCATAAAATCCCGGCATCTGCGCCGTCTCGCCACCGATCAGGGCGCAGCCGTTATTTTTACAACCGCGCGTCAAGCCGGACATGATTTCAGGTATCACCCGGTTATCAATTTTCCCGGAACTGAAATAGTCCAGAAAGAAAAGAGGTTTCGCGCCGCAGGCGAGAATATCGTTGACGCAGTGATTGACCAGGTCTTCTCCGACGGTGTTGTGGATGTTCATCATCATCGCTATTTTCAATTTCGTTCCGACGCCGTCCATACTGGAGACCAGCACCGGCTTCTTAAAATCCTTTTTCGCCAACTCGTAGAATCCCCCGAATAAACCAATCTCCGAAAGCACATTTTTATTGTGCGTTTTCCGCACCATTTTCTTAATTCGGTCTTTCACGGCATTGCTCCCGGCTATATCCACGCCGGAATCTTTGTAGGTCACAGGTCGCAACGACTTCTCCTCACATTTGAATTCAACGAAATTATTTGGTGACCGCAATTTTAATGGTGCGGGAAATTTTCTTTCCGCTTATGCCGGTCGCATTGATTTTAGCGAAATAAACACCGCTCTGAATATGCTGCAAGTTCCAGCTCACCTCATTATCCGTCTGCGCTATGCCGCTTCCGGCGAGGGTTTTCACCAAATCGCCCGCCAGATCGTAAATATGGATTTTTACGGCGGCGGATTCGGTCAAAAAATACCGGATCGTCGTGACGCCGCCGTGAGCCGGGTTGGGATAATTGTACGCACTGGATTTCGGAATCAAGTCGCCGCCCGCCGGCGTCAAAACATTTTTTTCTTTCGTTAAAGAGCTGTTCGACGCATCGTGCAAATATTTTTCCCATTTGATATGGGCGGCGTCATAAGCTGCGGAACCATTCCACACGTAAATAAACCCGTCTTCGCTCGTGGCGGCTATTTCCAGCATGCCATTCTTGTCTATGTCAAGCAAGGCCGGGGTCGAAAAAACCGGTTTTCCCGTTGCCAATGGAAATCCGGGTATGAGCTGCGCTGCCCTGTCATACGCATAAACGTTACCGTTCGGCGCTGCGACGATCAGGTCCTCTTTGCCGTCGCCGGTGATGTCGCCGATCAAAACGGATGAAGAAATTTTTCCCACCGGATGAGCCGCATCGATGGTAATGGGAAAATTGGTAACCAACGTTCCATTGTGATTGTACGCATAAATTTTATTATCGCCTCCGAAGACGATCTCTAGGTAGCCGTCGCCGTCAATATCGGCAAGGCTCGGGGAGGAGATTATATTTTCGATCAACGCGGCCGGAAAACCGGCGGGATGGGTTAGGTAAGCCGCGATTTGATTTTCCGATACGTTCACGGCCGTCCGTTGTCCGTTTTGTAAAATTTCGCCCGTTGCAAGCGCGGTTCTTTGTGAGGAAGAGAGTATTTCCAAAGACGAAAAAATGAAGGCAGTTAGGTTAAGGACACCGATCTGATTTTTGGTCTTGATCATGACCGAATCGCGATTCCAAAGCGAAAGGCTGAGAACTTCATCGGCCACATCTTTTGAATTGATTAAAGCTCCCGCTGAGTCCAATGCAGAAATTTTGCCGTTCTTATTTCCGAAGATGATCAGCCCGGATTCGGTGATGACGGGTGTGGTCGTGATAGCTGCGCCGGAATTATAAGTGAACAACGTGTCTGCGAGTCCGTCCAAATTCAGATCCACGGCTTTCCACGCGTACAGAATTCCGTCATTCGAACCGGCGATCACGTCCAGTTTACCGTCATTATCCAGATCCGCCAATGCGGGCGACGTGAGAATCGAATCCGTGGTCTGTGCAAATAATGCAGCCGGCAGCCGGGTCGAATCGCCGCCGAGCCCCTGAAAAACCTTGGAAAAATTATTTGAAATGACCTTTTCTCCGTCATGCTGCCACGCGTAGATCTTTCCGTCCTGACCGGCAGCCATCACTTCGTTCCTGGTATCCCCGAAAATGTCGCCGAAGGTCAGTGAATTGGTTCCGAATGCCGTTCCTGTAAATTGCGGAAAACCTTTATGACTCGTCGACGATCGTATATTGAAATTCATGACTGGCTGTATCGCACTTATTTGCGTAATATTGACTCCGGAATTCGACCGGTCATTGGCCAAAGAATTTGGAACGGAAACCGGTGTGAAGAAAACAGAATCCGCGTTGGAATTATAAAATTTGAACCCTTCGTTGCCGTTATAAAAAAAGTCAAAACGGTCGCCCGATCCTACGGCGGTACCGAAAATATCCGAGACGCCGAACCCGATATCCTGTGCGCCGGAGCCTTCGACCAGCCGTACGCCGCGGCGGTGAATATCATTGTTAACCGCATTGGACGGTAAATTCTGAGCGATGATATTTTCATCGATATGCCAGATCAAGAGCCCCGAGCCGGGCAGCGCATTGTCGTACTCGTCGATCTTAGTGATCACTTTTGTATCCACGGAACGCTCTACGCCCGCGAAATAAACGGTGTCATAAAAAACATTATTTTGGGAATCAAAGACCGTGTCAATGCGCAAAATAACTTCGCCTGAAAGATTATTAGGAACGACGTCGCGTTGTTTATTTTCAATCAAAAAATATTCTGACGCGTTGATCGGAACTTTCAGAATCGTGTTTTTCCCGGCAATTTTTTTCGGCAGTAAATTAAAATTAATTGAATCGTGTAGGATGACGGGATGGGCCCACCCCATAAAAATTTTTGTCCACGGATCGGGTTCCGCCGGAATCAGTCCGTCGCCGTTGACGGCCCCTTGATCTTCCAAACCGAACACGCCGATCGCCGGATGACCGTTGGCCGTATTGAAAAGATCCGGCATGCCGATCTGACTGCCGAAATTCGAAATCAGGATCCCTGCAAGCCCGACTTCTCTGAAGATATCCACACCCAAGATCGGATCGGTAAAAAACTGGCTTTCCGTTTCCGGGACCACGACGCCGTTCGGAATGAAAAAGGAATTCGCATTGACCGCGACTCCGGTAAAGCCGTCACCGTAGCGCTTTTGCAACAGTGCGGTTGAAACAAAGCGCGAAGACAGGTCATTCGGCGTATTATCCTGCAAACTGAAATCCTGTCCGACGCCGGCGTGAAAAATGACCACGTAATCGTATTGGGAGAAATCTATGGTATCCGTTTGGTCTGCTTTGGTTACGGCGTCGTTGAAAAATTCAGCCAGGCGGATATCGCGCGCGTCGGACGATCCCAGCACGCCGTAGTAGTTCATGAATTTATCCAGCGTGTAGGCGGCGGTGTCGGCGTCGGGTTTGACCGTAGCCGTGATCAGGAGGCTTGAATCCGATACGTCGAGAAAATAATTTTTCATCGCGAGCAGCTGGTCTTCAAAATAGCGTTTGGTATGGGGCGGTGGATCGATCGTCCGTTCGCTTTGTAAATTGCCGAGATCAAAATGACCATTGCCAGTCGTGCTCGCCTGGTCGGGGTTTTCCAACCTAAATCGCACGCGCAAGGCGAGGACCCTCGCAATGGTCGGTACGCCCTGTGCGCCGGCCGCCTTCAGGTTAGCGCCATTTCTCTGCTGAATTTTTCCCAACGTTTTTTGCGGAGCGTGCTGTGCCTGAATGATTGGAAAGGGCGCAAGGTATAGAACAAAAGATAGAAACAAGGAAACGGTTTTCATGATCATTTTGTGTTGGATAAAAAAAAACCGAATCAACTCCGATGCTCACGAATTGATCCGGTTGAGTCTTGAGAAAAAGGGCGTCAGAAATTCAAACCGATGCTGTAAAATTGCGAACCGTCGCGCGGATTGAACTGGCTCCCCAATCCTTTCGTATACGCAAAATCTATCTTAAAAACGGAGTACTTGATTCCTGCCCCGAACGTAAGATTATAGAGTTTGCCTGCTAAATCCAACGAGGCGCCCGAGCGCAGCGCCAGGAAATCGGAATAAGAATATTCCGCGCCCAAATTGTGCCCCAGCCGGTGCCAGCCGTTATTTCCCCACGTGCTGATGATTGCGGAATGGGAAAGATGACCGAGATCGAGAAGCGGATCGGAAGTTTTCGACCGTCCGCGTACGATCTGACGATTGATCTCGTAGGCAACTACTACGGTATTGAATTCAGATTTATACACCGGATACGAAACTCCGAAACGCAAATTCGTCGGAAGCGGATCGGCTTGCGCATCGTCGATATAGGCTATTTTCGGGCCGATATTGGCCAAGCTGGCGCCGAAGGTCAGGTCTTTCACTAAGAAATTTCTCTTCATCACCCCGATATCGATGGCCACGGAACTTCCCGTTCCTTTCTGTGTCTCACTCGTATTGCCGGTCCTGTTGGAAAGGCGGCTGTAGATGTATTTGAGATTGCCGCCGACCCCCAGATCTTCGCTGAGTTTCGTGGCATAGGTTAAGCCGAAAGACAGATCGAAACTGCTTACGGTACCTAAGTAAACGGCCTGTTCATCTGTGATATCCTGATCGCCTAAATTGAAAAAAGTGAAATTCGCTCCCACAACACCAACGTCCGGCACATACCATGTGAACGATCCGTAATCATAGAACAGATCGTTGAGCTTGAATTGCGGCAGCCAATTCACGTGCATGAACTGTAAATCGCGAGGATGCTGTTCATCCTGAATGAATCCCAACGCACCGGGGTTCCAATAAATGGCATTGGCGTCTTTGACGGTGGACACACCGGTTTCGCCCATGCCGTTATGGCGGGCACCGGGGGGAATTAAAAGAAACAAGACGCCGGCTTCGCTGGTTTGTGCAAGAACCGGCAGCGACGGCATCGTAAATGCCAGGCAAAAGACAAATCCGATATATTTTATTTTCAATGTAGTGTGCATCATAGTCAACCTCTCAATCCTGTAAAAAAAATTACATGAACATAAACGGCGATAGTCTAACAATATTCTCTCGTTCTTCTCCTTTTGCAATTTTTTTTAAGTATAAAGAATTCCGCCATTCATAGCAAGTTGAATTTTGTACAAAAACGGAGCCGGAATTTTTAATCAGTAATTTCTCGAAAAATATTTTATACAGCTTCTCGTAACAAATTTCTGATAAAATCTCCTGGAGGATTCATGGGGTACTGGGTTATAGGCAAACTAATATATGAAAACAAAACGGCAGTGTCAAGAAATTCGTTCGAGCAGTAAAATGACTTGATAAAGATTGGCATAAATAATACATTCTCGAAACTTTGCATGTAAGATCATTTTCATTTGGATAAGGAATGGAGCTACAGGGCCGTCATTTGCTCGGACTGAAGGGAATGAGCAAAGAAGAGATCGAGTTAATTCTCGATACGGCATTGTCATTTAAAGAAGTTCTCAATCGTCCGGTCAAGAAAGTCCCGGCCCTGCAGGGCTATACGATAGTTAATTTGTTCTTTGAACCCTCCACCCGCACGCGAATTTCATTTGAGTTGGCGCAAAAACGGCTGTCGGTAGACACGATCAATTTCACCCCAAGCGGCAGCAGTACTTCCAAAGGTGAAACTCTGAAGGATACCGCACGAAACATCGAGGCGATGAAGGTGGAAATGGTGGTTGTAAGGCATGGTTCAGCCGGTGCGGCGCAATTTTTGTCGGAACGTTTGCAGGCAAAAGTGATCAATGCCGGAGACGGTGCGCACGAGCACCCGACCCAGGGCCTTCTGGATATTCTCACTCTGAAAGAAAAATTCGGCGATCTGAATAAGGTGCGCGTGGTGATCGTCGGCGATATTGCGCACAGCCGGGTGGCCAAATCAAATATTTACGGTTTGAAAACCATGGGTGCGGAGGTCGCGGTTTGCGGACCGCCGACGTTCATGCCCCGCGAACTTGGCCGCATGGGCGTGCGAATTTATAATCATATTACCGAGGCGATAAGGAATACGGATGTGCTCAATGTCTTACGCATTCAGATCGAACGTCAAACGTTGGGATTGTTTCCCTCATCGCGCGAATATCATGAGAAATTCGGGATCACGAAGGACAAATTAGCGCATGCCGGCAATGCCATTACGATCATGCACCCGGGGCCGATCAATCGCGGACTGGAATTGGACAGCGACGTAGCCGACGGCGAACATTCGGTGATACTGGATCAAGTGCTGAATGGCGTGGCCGTCCGCATGGCGGTTTTGTATTTGTTGAGCCTGAAAAAATAAAAGGAGAAGCGTGTGCAGTCCATTTTGGTAACCGGCGGAGCGGGATTTATCGGGAGCAATTTTGTCCGCCACATGCTGAATACCTATCCTTCGTACCGCATTGTTGTTTTGGATGCGCTGACCTATGCGGGGAACCGCGAGAATCTGGCGGAATTTGAAAAAGATCCGCGTTATCTTTTTTATCACGGAAATATCTGCGATCGTGTGATCGTGGACCGGCTGGTTTCAAATGCGGATGCGGTGGTCAATTTCGCGGCGGAGACGCACGTGGATCGTTCCATTCATGAAGCGGATTCTTTCGTCCAGACCGATGTGATGGGAACGCTGGTGCTTCTGGAAGCGGCGAAAAAATACAAAATCGAGCGCTATGTTCAAATCTCCACGGATGAAGTGTACGGGTCGATCGAAAAAGGCGCATTTACCGAAACGCATCCCCTCGCGCCGAACAGTCCGTATTCAGCCAGCAAGTCCGGCGGTGATCTGATGGTGCGCGCGCATTACCAGACGTACGGCACCCCGACGTTGATCACGCGTGCGTCGAATAATTACGGCCCCTACCAATATCCGGAAAAATTGATCCCGTTCTTTGTAACAAATGCCATCGATAATTTGCCCTTGCCGCTGTACGGAGACGGATTAAATGTCCGGGATTGGCTATACGTGGATGACCACTGTAAAGGCGTGGACTACGTTTTGCACCACGGAAAAATCGGCGAAGTTTATAATATCGGCGGCGGGAACGAAAAAACGAACCTGGAAATCACGAACCTCATTTTGAAATCGTTGAATAAGCCGGGTACGCTGATAAAGGGAGTCGCCGATCGTCCGGGCCATGACCGGCGTTATGCGGTGGACACCGCCAAAATCCGGCAGCTTGGCTGGAAGCCGGCCTGCCGTTTTGAGGAGGCCCTTGCCGAGACGATTCAGTGGTACGTGAAAAATGAGCCGTGGTGGCGTAAGATCAAGGAGAAACAAAAAGCGTTTCAGGAATTTCTGAAAAAAAATTATGAAGATAGAAAGTAAACCTTATTTCAGTCGGACTTCGATGAGCGGGCCCGTCCGACGTCACACTTCAACTCATTAAGAATTTATGCCGACACCCAAAGAAAAATCATTGGAAGATCTGATCAAAAGCGTAGAAATTTTTGACGGATTGGAGACGCGCGATATTAATAAGGTCCTCAAAGTCGCGGCCGGAAAAAAATACGAAAAGGATCAGATCATTTTCAATGAAGGCGATCTGGGGGATTGTTTCTATCTGATCATCGAGGGCTCGGTGCGCGTGATCAAGAGATTGGACCGGGATAAAATTGAAGAAGTGGCGACGCTCAAAACGGGAGATTATTTCGGCGAGATGTCATTGCTCGACGGCGAACCGCGCTCCGCTTCCGTGATCGCATTGCAAACGAGTAAACTGCTGGAAGTGAAGAACAGCCAATTTATCAAGATCATCATGAACGATGATAATTTCGCACGTAAAGTTCTTTGGGCTTTTTGTACTACCTTCGCACGGCGGCTGCGGGCGACCAATGCGCTTCTCGGACAATTTGGAAAGAAAAACTAAAAATCAAACGCCGCACTGATCCGGTGCGTAGCGCCCAGAGAATTTGAAAACGGCATGTAGCCGTAATCCATACGGATGTTTTTCATCACCGTGAGTCCCAATCCGGCCGAAATGCCCCGCGTATCATAACCGAATTGATATCCCGCGCGCACAAAGACCATATCTTTGTAACCGAATTCCGTTCCTAGGTGTACTCGAAAATTATCATGGATCGGTTTTACAACGTCTGCCGCGACCGTCCAAATGTTTTTCGATTCCTTATCATGAAAAATATCGTACGCCGATCCGAATTTCAATACGGCCGGCAACGCGACTCTACTGCTGATAAATTTTCCCGAAAATCCGAAATTGGACATGACGAGACCCAGCCGCAAACGATCGCCCGTGTTGAAATAATCAGCCGTATGCCAAACACCGAGGTCGAAACCCACGGCCGATACGCTGTTTTGAATGCGTTCATAGATATAATTAACCGTAATACCTGCAAACCAGCGCGCGTTGATCTTCCGCGCGTAAGTGATACCCAATTCAATTTCGTGCGATGAAAAATATGCCGTGGGTGTCTCGGAAGGAATTTCTCTCTGCTCGATGCCGTCTACCCCGGTGGAGATATAATGCACGCCAAAGGCATTGGAGCCGCTAACGAACTTGGCGGCAAAAAAATTATGTTGGACATTTTCGATCCAGTGATTGTAAGTAAACAAAACGCTGCGGCGCTCCTCGACGGCTAATCCCGCAGGATTCCAATACGTAGCCGTTGCGTCGGTCGAGAGGACCGTGGCGGCCTCACCCATACCCGCTGCACGTCCGCCGATGCCGATCTTTAAGAAAGAAAACCCCGTTTCTCCCGTTCCGGCTGAAAGCAGAGAAGGGTATCCTAAACAAACAATTAATATGAATCGCAGTTTCATACGGGTGATTAATTCCGGGTGAAAGAAGCCAGTTTAACTAGAATCAAATCCTGAATCTTTTCAATTTCCAATTTATCCACGGTGAAGTTATTACACAGGATGCTGAATAGCAATTCTTCGTTATCCATCGTTTTGACAAATCCCGAAACCGTTCGTACGTTATGAATGTAGCCGGTCTTGGCACGCACGTTCTTTTCCGCCGGCGTGTCCTTCATACGGTTTTTTAAGGCGCCGTCCACTCCGGCGATCGGCAACGATTCGTAAAACACCGTTCCATATTTGTGGCGGCGAATAAATCTGAGGGTTGCGGTAATATCCATCGGTGAAACTAAATTCGATCGCGCATAACCGGATCCGTCGATGATCGCCATCGTTTCTACCGAAACTCCGATGGATTTTAAGAATTCTTTTTCCAGTGCTTCGGCGCGTTTACCCGTGCCGTGCGAATCCAGGACCGCGGCGACGGTGCGCCAGGCCTGTTCGGCATAAAGATTTTGACTTTTCTTGTTGATGACTTTCAGGATCTCGGTCAGTTTGGGCGATCGGTAGGAGGCTATTTGAATGACGTTGGAATCGGACGGTGTGTAAGAAAAATTCTTCAAGCTGTCTATATCTGCGGCGCCGCTGTCAATGCGGACACCCCGGCTTTGCAGGAGTTCCTTAAGAACCGTCACTGTGTAAAGCGTTGGGTTTTCGACGGTCACGTTACCCGTCAGAGTTCCGGCATCCATGAAAATTTTCCCCTCCGCGCGTACCCGGTTGGAGCACCGGTCGCGGATAAATTCAATATCTCTTGCTTCCGACGGCGTTCCGACGGTCAGAATGCGGTTGGAAATGGTCAGATAACCCGTGTTCGGTGTGATCTTGATTTTAGCCGGCTGCCCGATCTGAGTCGGCGTGACAAACCAGTCCACGCAATTATCATTAAAACAGAGGCCGCCGACCTGAGCGGAGTACCAATTTGATTCCTCGCTCCACTCCCAATCCCTCCCGAGAATATCGTCGCCGAAAAAATTGTCATCGCCGATAATTTTTCCCCGAAGGATTCTTATTTTTTTCAAGCTGTCGGCCCAATCTTCGAGCGTCTTCGTGACTTTATTTTCGTTAAAACGTCCGGAGATCGTGGGGTCGCCCATACCGCGGACAATAAGATTACCGTTGAACGTCGTGTCATTTTCAAAACGGCCCTGCAAAAAAACTCCGGTGGTGTACTGAAAATCCGGCCCTAATCTATCGAGGGCAAAAACGGAAGTGAAAATTTTCATGTTCGACGCGGGAATGAAGTTCATCTTGGAATTGATATCGCACAGAACCTCATCGGTTTTCAAAGGCTGAATGACGATACCCCACGAGGCGTTTTCAAAGGGTTTTTGACGGATGAGCTCCAGAATTTCCTTTTGGAGTTTTTTTTCCGGACGGGGTTTTGTTTGAGAATACAGCGGAGGAAGAAACAGGAATAGAAGCAGTAAATTTACGCAGCGTGAATACGTTATCATGCGATGCCTTAGTAACTCAAAAAAACTTCAGATTTCTTATTTTTTCAAACTGCGCGTGGCGATGATGGCGCCCAATTTGAAATAAAAAACGTATTGGCCGTTGGGAACCTCCGCGTCGTTCTCATCCGTACCGTTCCATTCCAGCGTAAACTGGCCTTCGGGGAGGTCCTTGTCAAATTCAAAATATTTTCGAATAGATTTGCCGGTGGAATCATAGAGGTACATGCTGACATTCTTATACGAAGCCAAGATACCGACGTCTGCGGTATTCGGTTTGGAATAATTGTCCTCATACAACAATACAATTTTCGCCTGACTCAATACACCGCCGCCTGCCGCCGCCGTATTTTGGTTCAAATAAATGAGAACCTGCGAATTGACGGAATCCAGGACTGCAATATCGGTTTTTTTGTCTTTGTTAAAATCGCCCAACGCAAACGCCGTGGCGCCCGCAGGAGCTTTTAAGCGAGCCACTTTATTCAGAATAAGGCCGTTGCTTTCGGCTAAATGTATTCGAATTTCTGCGGCCGAACGATTGAATGAAACTGCATCTTCAAATCCGTCGCCGTCCATATCGGCGAGAACGGCAAATTCCGGATGCGTCAGCATATTTATTTTTACGCCGCTAAATTCCCATTTGTAATTTTTATTTTCATCCGCACCCAGAATGGATACATCCGACGTGTCGCTGTAGGTGACCAGCATGTTTGCAAACCCGCCGTTTGCATAATCGTTGACCCGCAGGCATATCGGCTGCGAATCCAGAACCTTCGTTGCAACGAGTTTATAGCTGCCGCCCTTGAACACATTCAATTCTTTCGTTGCCCGGACGAGAACTGCCAGATCCCATTTCCCGTCCTTATTGAAATCCCCGACGCCGACGGCACCAGGTTCCCCTTTGATCTTGATCGGGTCTTTCGTTTTGAAACTGCTTTTCTGATTAATAAGGATGGTGACGGTTTGTGCAACGCTGTTGCAGGTGACGATATCAAGCAGCCCGTCATTGTCGATGTCGACAATTTGAATGCAGACGGGATACTTGCCGGCGGGCAAGTCTATTTTGTTCTTGAAGGTGCCATCCCCTTTGCCGTAGAGGATCGAAATAATACCCTGTCCGTCGAGATCGTTCTTTCCTCCGACAACGACGTCTGTGATGCCGTCAATATTGAGATCCGCAGAAGCCATCGCAGCGGGTGAGAAATAAATATTGGACGGGACGCTGTTGGTAAACAGCTCTTGGGAGAACAGGGAAGGAATAAGAATAAAAAAAAGCCATGTACTCTTCATCATGAATAACAAACCGTTAGCGCGGAGCGATCTACCGATTGAGTTTCCGACTATCACCGTCGCGCAGTGTAATGTGACTGGCATCAAAAAATTCAAGAAGGGATATGGCAAATTTTCGACTGGTCTGTAGTTGTTCTTTGAAATTGATGACGGTAATATCCCCATTTTTGCCAATAAAATCAATAAGTATTTGCCGCGCGCGATCCACCGCAGAGGAGTGGAAATAGATTTTTTCGCCGGTTTTGACGGCTTTGTTCAACCGCACCATCAATGCGATCAACCGGGTTAATTCGGGAGGTTTCAAATTCATCTCGGTTCCCAACGATTCAAGCGCCGGCGGCGAGAAAAGGTTCTCGATCAACCTGTTTTCAATGCGATTCAAGAGAGGTTCATCTTTCGGATTCACTGTGAGGCGATGGCCCTCCAGATGTATCCATTCATGGGTGTCCGACAGTACGCGATCGCGCTCCAATCGTTCAATCACCGCTTGAAACATTTCATCCTGCATATTCTCAAAATATCTCATTTTAAATTCGGTCGTGCGAATGGCATTTTCGGACGGATGTTCACGAAGAAAGGATTGCAGAGCGTAAATGAGTTTCGCCTGAAGTTCGGAAAAGTGGAGCGCATCACAGACGATCCCATCGGACAAGAAGACAATCCTGTTGTTCTTCTGAATAGCTTCCAGCGCATTCCGGGCAACGCTTGGCAGACAGCCCATGACGGATATGATATGTTTCAGTGAAACGATTTTATGGTGATAAATAAAAAAGGCCATCCGGTCTGAGAGGCTTTCTGTCTCCAGGCTCTTGAGATAATCTACGGGGACCGCTTTTTCTTTTTGGCTCTGATCCAAAACCATGCCACCGCCCACGGTTGCGGAAGAATTGAACTCACGGATAATGAACCGGTCTCCAAAGACGCATGTCAATGGCTCATCCACCGCGATGCGCACGTACCCGCTATTTCCCGGAATCAGAGGCTCATCACCGGCCGTTTGAATTTTTCCGAATCTCTCAGCCGTTCCGATGAGCAGGCGAATGCGCACCGGGCTCTTGAGGGATTTGGCCGAGCTGTTCAGCATATGGATTTTTGCGTAAAAAGAATGCGTCAACGCCAAATAATCCGGCTCGATCAAAACGTGTCCGCGGCGTATCTCGTTTTTGTCTACCGACGATAGATTAATTGCCGCCCGATCTCCGGCCGTCACACGGCCCACCGCACGCGTATGCTTTTGCAGCCCGCGCACGCGAACGGGCTTCTGGTCGGGCTGCCATGCTAAATAGTCGCCCACTTTCACGGAACCGGATAAAACCGTCCCGGTCACCACCGTGCCATATCCTTTCATGGAAAAGCTTCGGTCCACATTCATTCGAAAAAAACCGCGATCATCATTCGGAACCGGGCGCTGCGAAACGTGTTCCAGATACGCTGTCAATTCCCCGATTCCTTCTTTCGTGACGGAAGAAACTCTGAATATCTTTCCGG
Source organism: uncultured Bacteroidota bacterium (assembly GCA_964563165.1). Taxonomy (GTDB): domain Bacteria; phylum CLD3; class CLD3; order SB21; family SB21; genus CAZLWA01. Next base: position 45,459 of record CAZLWA010000043.1, read on the forward strand.
CGGAAAAAATTGTTGGCTCTAAAAAGATTCTTATTTCGGCTTCAACTTCATTCAGCCGGTTGCTTTCAACGGTGTCGATTTTTGTTATCACGACGGCGCCGTGCGGGATCTGCAGGAGCTGCAGAATTTCAAGGTGCTCACGTGTCTGCGGCATGATACCGTCGTCTGCGGCGATCACCAGCAGCACAAAATCGATGGCGCTCACGCCGGCGACCATGTTGCGGATAAATTTTTCATGGCCCGGCACATCAATAATCGTGATGTGGTCCTTCCAGTAGGCAAATCCGAGGTCAATCGTGATGCCCCGCAGCTTTTCTTCTTTCAGGCGATCCGTATCGATACCCGTTAAGGCCTTTACCAATGAGGTTTTTCCGTGATCAATATGTCCGGCCGTGCCGATGATGAAATGTCGCACAATGAATAATGAGTAATGAATAATGAGTAATGAATAATGAGTAATGAATAATGAGTAATGAATAATGAGTAATGAATAATGGGAAATTACTAAAGGCCAATGGCTAAGCGCTAATGGCTGTTATTAACGTAAAATAAATTTCAGTCAGATTCAACGGAGTAAAATATTGATTCTCTTTGCTAAATTGTCTACCTTCATGAAATAAACTTTAGAATTAGAATTATTGTCTTATGGCACTCATTGCACCATCGATTCTATCGGCTGATTTTGCGAATCTGGAGCGCGACGTAAGGATGGCGGAAGAAGGCGGCGCGGATTGGCTCCACGTGGACGTCATGGACGGCCATTTTGTACCCAATATCACGATCGGTCCCGTGGTCGTGGAACATCTGCGCAAAGTCACCAAACTGCCTCTGGACGTGCATTTGATGATTGAAAACCCGGATCGCTATGTTCAGGATTTCCGTCACGCCGGCGCAGATATCATTTCCGTTCATCAGGAAGCCTGCATTCATCTCCATCGCACGCTGCATTTCATCCGCAGCACGGGCGCCAAGGCGGGAGTGGTACTCAATCCGGCCACGTCCCATGAATCCCTGCAGTACGTCCTCGACGACGTGGACTTGATCTTGGTCATGTCGGTCAATCCCGGATTCGGCGGACAGGAATTCATAAAATCGTCCGTTCAGAAAATTCAGGCGATTTCCAAGATGATCGGCTCAAGAAAGATTGTTATCGAAGTCGACGGGGGTGTTAATGATTCCACGGGGCAGCAAGTGGTCAGTGCCGGCGCGAATGTACTTGTAGCGGGTTCTTATATTTTCGGCGCCGCCGACATGAAAAAAAATATTGTCAAATTAAAAAACCTTTCTCCGAATTCGAGAGTTGTATAGTCCGGGTCCATAGACAGGCCTAACAGATAGATTGGAAATAATGATCGTATGATGACGCTGCCTCCGTTTGAATTCATCGCTCCTGAAAATATCAACGATGCCGTGCAATTGCTTGACCGGTACAAAGACCGCGCAAAAATTCTGGCCGGCGGCACGGACCTGATCCCGAGCATGAAAAACAAATTGTTCAATCCGGAGGTTCTGATCAGTGTGAACAACATCGCTTCCCTGAAGAAAATCCATTTCGATGCGAAAGAAGGATTGACGTTGGGCGCGCTGGTTTCGATTACCGATGTCGGTCATCATCCGCTCGTCGCCGAGCACTATCCCGTTCTTGCTGAAGCCGCTCAAAAAATAGCCACGCCGCTTTTGCAGAATAAGGGCACCATCGGCGGTAATATTTTACTCGACACGCGCTGTTATTATTATAACCAATCCCAATTTTGGCGTAACGCGGTCAACGGCTGCATGAAAAAAGAAGGCGATGTCTGCCGGGTCGCGCCGGGCGGGCACCGGTGCTATGCGATCTCATCGTGCGACACCGTTCCGGTATTGTACGCGCTGAATGCGGAGATCAGATTGCTCAGCGCGCAAGGGGAGCGCGTCTTGCCCGTGCGCGAATTCTATCTCAACGACGGTATGGTTTTCAATAAGTTGCTGCCTAATGAAATTCTGACGGAAGTTCACGTGCCGGTTCCGGCGAAAGGATTCCGCGGCGGATATATGAAATTGCGACGACGTCAGGCTATTGATTATCCGATGCTCGGAGTGATGGTGGGATTGGTCCTGGATGAAAAAGATATTTGCCGCGACGCCAAAATTATTTTAGGCGCTATCTTCCCCTGTCCGTGGGAAGCTTTTCAGGCGCAGGAGATTCTCATCGGGAAGAAGATCACCGAGAAGGAAATTGAAGCCGCATCCGATAAGGCTTATGAAATTGCCAAGCCGATGGATTTGACCAATTTCCGTCCGGCGTATCGAAAACGCATGGTGAAGGTATTTACCAGGCGATTATTGCAAACATTGATCGGACAATCGGTATATACCGAAGAGGTATTGGCGTAATTTCAAAGAAACAAAGCGGGTGCTGCGGCGTTATACGATTAGATGCAACAAGCACATTTTCAATGTCAGAAATCAGAATTAAAAATATTTATACTTCCCTCGATGACCACCAGAGGAAACTCTTCAGGGGGCTTCTCATATCCTTTTCAGTGAATTTCTTACTCCTTTTGGCCGTGGTCATCTATCAGCAGCTACAGGCTCCCGAAAAGTCTTTGACCAATACCGAAGCCATGGTGATTCTGAATCTTCAGCAGGAAGAGGAGATTAAGAAAGTGAAAGAGATGTTGGAGAAACCCGCTGAGAATAAACCAAAATCTTTGAATCAATCCGTCATGGACGAACCGGCGATGGCGCTGAAGGGCTTGCCGATCGAGCCCATCAACCCGGCCAATGCGGAAATTGTTCCGGATGCACTGGCCGACACCGGGCGCATCGAGCTCGGAATCAAAGGCCTTGAAGGCGGTGTGGTTAACGGCGTTGCAGGAGGCTCTCTCACCGGGACGGGTTTGGGCGGCGGGAGCGGCGAGTACATTCCTCCAAAGCTCATGGTGAGCAAATTTCCCGAATATCCGAAGAGCCTTCAAAAAAAAGGCGTTTCAGGGATCATCGTGCTGCAGGTGAAAGTGGATACGACCGGGCGCGTCGTAGATTACAAAGTTAAGCTGAATACGACGAACAACAGCGTTCTCGAAAAACTCGCGATCGAAACGGTTTTCAAATGCCGTTACAATCCGGCAAGCGACGGCACACATCCGATCATGGCGTGGACGGATCACCGATTTGAATTCATTGATAAATCAAATCAGTAACCTTTCAAAGGCACAGGCTAAAATGATTCGTTATCGTATCTTTTGCGTGCGTGCGGCATGAGTGACCCCGGAATGAACATTCTCGTTGTCGGCGGCGGCGGGCGCGAACACGCGCTGGTATGGAAAATTGCGCAATCCAATAACGTGAACAAAATTTTTTGCGCACCGGGCAACGGAGGCATTGCCGCACTTGCCGAGTGCATTCCGATACAAGTCCATGCCGTTGAGGCCCTGCTGCAATTTGCGCGTCGGCAAAAAATTGATCTTACCGTCGTGGGTTCCGAAGAGCCGCTCACGCTGGGAATAGCCGACACGTTCCGGAAACACGGTCTGAAAATTTTCGGACCCTCGGCTCTTGCGGCGGAAATCGAAGGCAGCAAGGTTTTTGCCAAACAGTTGATGAAAAAATACGGCATTCCGACCGCCGGATTTGAAGTGTTTTCGGATCCCGATTCCGCTAAGCATTTTATCCGAAAAAAAAATCAGCCATGCGTGGTTAAAACGGACGGGCTTGCGGCCGGAAAAGGAGCGCTCGTTTGTCCGGAAGTCAACGAGGCGCTGAGCGCGGTGGATATCGTGATGTCGGAAAAGAATTTTGGCGCGGCCGGCCGGAGGATCGTGGTTGAAGATATGATGCAGGGCGAAGAAGCATCGGTGTTTGCCGTTACGGACGGAGATGATTACATCGTCTTACCGAGCGCCCAGGATCACAAGAGAATTCTCGACGGCGACCGGGGCAAGAACACCGGGGGAATGGGCGCGTATGCACCGGCGCCCGTCGTTACGCAGGAAATTCTGGAACGCGTGAAACATGAAATTATCAAACCGACGATTGATGCGATGGCGGCTGAAGGAAGAATGTTTCAAGGGGTCTTGTATTGCGGAATCATGCTTACCGCCGAAGGACCCAAAGTCGTTGAATTCAATTGCCGGTTCGGCGACCCGGAATGTCAGGCCCTGATGCCTCTCATACAAAGTGATGTCGTAGAAATGTTTCTTGCGGTGGAGGAGGAAAAATTGAAAACATATCCATTGAAGCTGAACAAGCGGCATTGCGTTTGCGTCGTGATGGCGTCCGGCGGTTATCCCGACCGTTACGAAAAGAACAAATGCATACTCGGACTCGATGACATTGGGGATACCCACATCATGGTCTTTCACGCCGGGACGGAAAAAAGGGGCCATCAGTTATTCACAGCCGGCGGGCGCGTGCTGGGCGTAACGTCGATTGCAGAAAATCTCGCCGGGGCGGCTAAACAGGCATACGAAGCGGTCGGCAGGATCCAATTTGAAAACGCGTATTTCAGAAAAGACATCGGTCATCGCGCGCTGAATCATGCACTAGCGCTGGAGGCAACCCGGTGAAATCTTTTTTTCTGACCCTGAGCTTTTCACTTTTAGCGGTTCACGCATTCGGCCAAAATCAGATAAAGCTGGAGTGGGGAAAGAACTCCAGAATATTGATTCCCGTTTATTCGGGCGATCAGGAGTGGATTGCGCTTAAAGAAATCGCCGAACTGCTTGAAGTAAACACGTTCGAAAATCCTGCGAAGAAAAAAATTGTCTTATTCCTTCCGTCTCACCAGATCAAAATCACGGGTAACAATGCGTATGTGGTTGCGGATGAAAAGACGATTCTGCAGATGCCTGTCCAAATCCAGATGATAGACGGGGCATGGCTGGTGCCCGTTAAATTTTTTATTCCCATTCTCAATGCGTTTCTTTCGCCGCCGATTCTGGTTAATGATAAAGGTTATGCGGCCGATATCCATCCGTCCGACCATTCGAAAACGGTCGTGGAAAAAATTATTCCTCCGAAAAAAATAAAAGCCAATGTAACGGGAATCGATTTTGAAAAAAAATCCAACGGATTGCTGGTGGCATTAAAAACCGAGAAGGCCTTTCAAAAAAGCGATTTGGAAATATGGAAAAACAAAAACTGGCTCTACGTTACTATTTCCGGCGGCGTGGTTTCGGAGGAAGCAACGGAGCAGGTCAAATCGGCCGAGCAATATAAGTTGATCCGCACGGCCTTGACATTTCAGCACAAGAATTCAGCCCAGCTGTCGTTTGAATTGGAAAAAGAAATTTCCGGTCAGGAGATTTTTCTGGACGAAAAAACAGGGGCTATTTTGGTGAGTTTAAGAACGAACGATCCGAGCTATCTTGAAAAAGATGAAGCAAAAGCGGTGAACAAAAACGCAACCCTTGTCAAACAGAAGGACCAATGGAAAATAGACAGGATCGTTTTAGACGCGGGGCACGGCGGGAAGGACCGGGGCGCCACCGGCAAGAACGGCACGAAAGAAAAGGATGTGACGCTCGCTATCACGCTGAAGTTGGGAAAATTGATCGAAGACCGCTTGAATATCGCCGTGGACTACACGCGTAAGACGGACGAATTTCCGACGTTGCAAGGGCGCACGCGGTACGCCAATGCGCACAATGCAAAACTCTTTGTCAGCGTTCATTGTAATTCATCGACCAATCGCAAAGGAAACGGATTTGAAGTTTTCTTTTTGTCGCCAAGCCGTACGTCCGAAGCTCTGGCGGTGGCGCGCAAGGAGAATGAAGTCATTCAATTGGAAGAGGAAAAACACGATTACGGCGATTTTACAAACGAAAAATTCATACTTGCCAACATTATGCAGAGCGTTTTCGTGAAAGAAAGCGAAGAATTGGCGGCGAAAGTACTGAAAGGAATTGACAAACATGTCGATTTGGAGGACCGCGGTGTGAGCCAGGCGCCGTTCTATGTTCTCATGGGCGCCTCCATGCCTTCAATCCTGGTCGAAACGGCGTTTATTTCAAATCCTGCGGAAGAGAAGTTCCTGACTTCGGAAAAAGGGCAAAAACAAATGGCGGAGGGCATTTTCGAAGGCATTAAGAGCTTTATTGACGGGTACGCGAAATCGGAGAAATAATATTTTCCAGCGCTTTCAAAATGCCGCGCGCTTTGTCCCAGCATTCCTGATATTCCTCTTCGGGATCCGAATCCCAGACGATCGCGCCGCCCGTTTGAAAATACGCACGGTCGCCTTGTGTAATGAGCGTCCGTATGATCACGGACAAATCCAGATTTCCATCGTATCCGATGTATCCCAGCGCTCCGGAATAAATCCCGCGTTTGAATTTTTCCAATTCTTCGATAATTTCCATTGCACGGATTTTGGGCGCCCCGGTCATCGACCCCGGCGGGAAACAGGACGTGATCGCGTCCATGAATGTATGCTTTCGATCCAGCGTGCTTTTGACAGTGGAAACCATTTGAAACACCGTGGAGTATTTTTCGATCGTGAAAATATTTTCAACGTGAACCGATCCGATCTCGGAAATCCTGCCCAGATCATTTCGCACCAGATCCACGATCATCAGATTCTCCGCGCGGTCTTTGTCGCTGTGTAATAAATCCAAAAATTGTTTTTCGTCCTCATGAAAATCATTTTTTCGCGGCCGCGTACCCTTGATGGGTTTGCTTTCGCAGGAGCCGTCGCTGATTTTTAAGAAACGTTCGGGGGAGGAACTGATGACGGAAAAATCTTTGCACCGCAAGATTGCCGAAAAAGGAGACGGGCTGGTTTCCACCAAATTTCGAAAAATATCAATGTCCGTTCCGGAGTTCTTATTCCTGAGATGGATATCGAATCGCTGGGATAAATTCACTTCATAGGCATCTCCCGCCGCGACCAATTCCTTTATTTTCTTGATACTGTTGAGATAACCATTCTTGGCCACGGTGGTTGCAAGTTCAAAATCAAAATAAGCCTGTGATGGACTGGGGACGTCCGATCGGATTATGTTTTCAAGCTTCTTAATGGTATCGGCATCGCCAACCAGGTACTTTTTATTCGATACGTGATCCACAAAAGCGATTCCGGTATAAAGCATCCAATAAGAATCCGGCAGGCCGAGATCGTCTTCCGCCCGGGAACCCAGCGATTCCAATTGATCCTTTAGATCGTAGCCCCAATACCCGACCGCTCCGCCAAAGAAGGGCTTTTGACCAAAAATGGTTTTGTCAAAACAATAATTCAGCCTATCGGCATGCATAAGCTGCGCAAAGCGATCCCAAGGATTACCCGTGAACGTTTCAGTTTTGTCCCCGGAAGTGATTGTGACGCGGTCCCGTTTTGAAAAAAACACCGCCTGGGGATTACAACCCAGGTACGAAAAACGCGAATTTTCCGTATTCGGCAGGGAACTGTATAAGAAAAAGCTGTGTTCGCAGGGATAGAATCTGGCGTAGAGATCAAGGAGGGATTTTGTCCATTCAAATTCTTTTAAGAAAATATCGCTCACATTACTCCAGAATTTCAATAAGGGTCTGTCTAAAGGAATCCAGGATGTGCTTCGTCCAATCCCCGATATTTCCCCTTCCGACAGTTATTTCTTCAGTTTGAGATACCGGCAGCACCTCGATGTTGGTGTTCGTCAAAAAAATTTCGTCCGCTTCCAGTACGTCGTTCTTTGAAAAAGTACTTTGAGAAAGCGGAAGGTTCAATTTATTCTTCAGCAAATAAATCACGCGTTCCCTGGTCACGCCGGGCAAAACGCCGGCTAAGACGGGTGGCGTAAAAACGGTTTTATTTTTTATTATGAAAATATTACTGGACGTTCCCTCGTAAACGGTTTCAAAGAAATCCATGAAAATCATTTCGTAGCAATTCTTATCCAGCGCCTCTTGCTTAGGCAGAACGTTGCGCTGGGCGCTGAGGGATTTCATGCCGCGGCCGTCATGGCTATTGAAAAAATTTGTTTTTTGAAAATCGATCTTTACGCCTTTCTGATAAAGACTTTCAGGAATTTCTTTTCTGGGGCGAACCATCACGAGAAAATTGGGTTTCATGGTTTTTGAAAACCCAAAACCGAATTGGTCCCCGGTACCGCGGGTAACGGTAATTCGGATATACGCATCGAGGAGATCGTTGCGCAGAAGCAATTCGCCGAGGATATGCCGTACGTCCGACGGTGAATAATTCAGCGGAATTCGCATGCGCTGGCAGTCGTCTTTAAGCCGGTTAAAATGCTCATGGTAAGAGACCACTCCTCGCTTGATGGCACGCAGCGTATCGAAAACGCCGTCGCCGTATAAGAACCCGCGGTCACTCGGGGAAATCGCAACGGCACTTTCCGGAAGATACGTATCGTTGTAAAAAGCAATGTATGCGGGGGAAGGCATAACCTGATTCCTTGAGAAACAAACCGTGATTGGCACCGGTCGAAGTTAATCACGGGGCTTTTTACATGCAAACGAAAATCATTCGGAAACTTCTTGAATCGAAGCTCTTTTTTATTTATGTTAGTCAAGTTTCAATAACTTTTGAAAGTTCAAATTCGAAGGCTCTTATGATAGATCATATTATTGGCAAGGTCGAGAACGGGGAGCGGTTGAGTTTTGAGGACGGTGTGGCGCTCTATCAATGCAAAGAGCTGCCCCTGCTGAGTTTTCTTGCGAATTACGTCCGTCAAAAGCACAAACCGGGTACTACCGTCACCTACATCATAGATCGCAACATCAATTACACCAACGTGTGCGTGGACCGCTGCAGTTTCTGCGCGTTCTATCGCCCCGTAGGTTCGACGGAAGGTTATACGCTGCCGACGGAAGTCATCGATGCGAAGATCGACGAACTCATTTCGCTCGAAGGCATTCAAATTTTAATGCAGGGCGGATTGAATCCGAAATTGAAAATCGATTATTATGAGGATCTATTTCGCCATCTCAAATCGAAATATCCTCAGATCTGGCTGCACGTGCTGAGTGCGCCGGAAATTGATTACATTGCTAAAATTTCCGGTCTCAGTTTGGAAGAAACTTTGTCGCGCCTCAAAGCGGCGGGTTTGGATTCGGTACCTGGGGCGGGAGCCGAGATCCTCGTGGACCGTGTGCGCGAAGAAGTTTCCCGCGGTAAATGCGATGCCGACAGTTGGCTGGAGGTTCACCGCACTTGCCATAAACTCGGCATCACAACAACTGCGACGATGATGTACGGTCACGTAGAAACGATTGAAGATCGGATCAATCACTTGCTCACCATTCGAAACTTTCAGGATGAAAGTCTTTCGAAATACGGTGTCGGTTTTACCGCGTTCATTCCATGGAATTTCCAGCCCGGGGGAGTGCCGCTCGGAGAAAATCCAAATGTCCGGCTCACGACAACTGTCGAATATTTACAGACGCTCGCTATCTCGCGATTGATGATCGACAATATTGAAAATTTCCAGGTCTCGTGGGTGACACAAGGGCAGGACATCGGGCAAATGGGGCTCAATTACGGCGCGAATGATTTCGGCAGTTTAATGATCGAAGAAAATGTTGTGAGCCAGAACGGAACGAGCTTCAACGTCACCGTTAAAGATATCGAGCGCATGATTGCCGACGCCGGTTATGTACCGAAGCGCAGGAACAATCATTATCAGTTTATTTAATCGTCCATCCGTAATCTTCAATCTGCTATTTCTTTCCGCCACCACGTCTAAGTCAAAGAAGCCTCATCTCAGCGGGTACCGCTGACGGAGGCATCGTAGTCTATGCCTTGCCTTACGAGCACCTGTTTTACTTTCCAGCCATAGAATGTGAGATAGGCAAAACACAAAACCGGAATGATATAAGAAAGATGGATATCAAATCTATCGGCGCAGTAACCCTGGAGCGGGGGAATGATCGCACCGCCGGCAATCATCATGATTAAGAGCGAGGATCCCTGATTCGTATATTTTCCAAGCCCTGCGATGGAGAGCGAAAAAATGCACGGCCACATGACCGAACAAAATAATCCGCCGCTCACAAAACAATAAAGAGCTAATTTTCCCGAAGAAAACAATCCGATCAGCATCATGACTGCCGCCAGCGCTCCGAAAAGCGTCATCGTAAGAGCCGGTTTTTCCCGGGAAAGAAAAAATCCTGCGATCAGAATTAAAATAAACGGAAAATAAAAAAACAGATCAATCATTTTATCGCCTTGGCCTGCGGCATTCAACTTTATGAAATTCACGATCAGAATGACTCCATAAGCAGCGAGCGGAACAACGATCATTAAAATTTTTTTCAAAGTTTTGCCCGGATCAAAGGCGGTTATCGCCCCGGTCCATCTTCCGATCATTAAACTTCCCCAGAACAGCGAAACAAAGTGTACCGTTTGAGAAGATTCCAGGCCGAGGACCTGCGGCTGCCTCATCAACTCGGGTAAGTTGCTTTGAATCGTTACTTCTACACCGACATAAACAAAGATCGCGATCATACCGAGAATGAGTTGTGGAAATTTCAAAGCGCCAAGATCCTTTTCTAATTTTTCGGGATTGGTAACGGGTGGAAGTTTGGAGAAACCTAGAATAGCCGCAAAAAGAAGAAAAGCTGCAGAAAGAAGGACGTAGGGCATCTTGATTACACTCAATTCAACTTCACCCGTTCCCGCCAGACTTCCAAAAATAGCATAGCCCAAAAGTAAAGGCCCGATAGCGGTTCCGAACGAATTAATTCCCCCGCCAAGGCTGATACGGTGAGAACCGGTTGCCGGGTCGCCGAGCGCAGTCATGTAAGGATTGGCAACGATCTGCTGCAGGGCAAAACCAAGGCCTACTACAAAGAGCGACGTGAGCATAAGTGCAAAAGATTGAAGAGACGCGGCAGGAACAAAACCGAGCGCGCCGATCGCAGAGGTCGTAAGCCCGAGTACCAGGCCTTTTTTGTAGCCGATCTTATTCAGCGGGTCGCCGGTTGAAACGGAAATGATAAAGTAAATAAGCGAACCGACGGTGTAGGAAATGTAGAAAGCAAAGTCAACCAACTGGCTTTGCCACTGCAATAATATGAAATGTTTTTTGAAAACGGGTATAAGAACGGTATTGCTTGCCGCGACAAATCCCCAGAAAAAAAACACGGAGATCAGCAAGGCCAGCGATGATTTCGTATTGTTGGAATAGTTCATACGGATGATGGTGCACCGGAAGGTATTCTCTAGTACATCTTCTGTGTCGACGTTCCGCGGTAGAAAAATTGCAGAATTTGTTTGTACGTATATCCCAATTTTGCCATAGTCCGCGCGCTGTATTGGCACATGCCTACGCCATGCCCGTACCCGGCGCCTTTACATACGACAGTTTGGATCGTGCCGTCCGGATTGCGCGTCAGGTCTAACCGGAAAAGGGAACTGTATAAAATATATCTGTCCCCCTTTAAAATTCGCCGAATCTGTTCGCCCGTGACAACGTAGCTGTCTTTGGCAAAGCCGATCTTAAATTCCTGAACACGTTGGGATGAATCGCGCTTAAGTATCGTGAGATTATACAATTTTTGCGAATCGAGTTTGGCGAAATTTTCATTGGGCATTTGGTCTTTCAAAACTGCCGGTAAATTTGCTTTGATTAATTTACTTATCTCATCGCCCGCCCATTTCAATTCCCACCGGTAACGCGGCGACTCCGCGCATAGCGCCGTATCGCCGATCTGATTACTGATGCTGACCAGGTAAGGCGCATGCGGCGACGATTTCCAAACGTCTTGCGCATTCGCCGTCACGCCGCCGCACGTCGAAAAATACAACGCATTGATCGGCTTGCCTTCATACGTGGCGATTTCACCCAGCGTTTCCAAAACGGCTTGATTCGTCAACTCGCTTTCACTCGATGCGCCCTGATAAACCTGATCGCTGACATCGCTGGCAAAAAAATAATCCTGTTTCATATTTTTGTTCTTGTTTCTCACCGCATACGTCCGTGCGGCAACTGCCTGTGCTTTGCCGGCGTCGAGCTGATCGGACGCAAGGCTTCCAATTTCATTTTTTACCACCCCCATCACATACGATTCCATATCAAGGTTATTTACAATAAATACCTGCTGTCCGTCCGTCCAGGCCGTTAAACTCCCGCGGTAAGCGTTGCTGCCGACCTGAAACCGGTTGTCCGGTGACTTAGCCAGCATCCAAACTTTCTCGAAAGTTCCCAGGGATTTAAGCTGAGCATTGAGTATTTCTATTTTGTTCTGTGCGGGCTTCAATTGAATTTGCTCGCCGGCTGAAACGAACGTAATATCCTGCTGGGTGTCGGAATTTTTTGCCGCGAAAGCCATCGTTGCAGAAATTACAACGGGCTGGGAGGTTTTTTGAATGAGAACTTTGACTTGAGGAATATTGGTATTTTCCGGAACGGAACGAAAGGTCGAAGGGCCCGCACAGCCGATGGCGATCACCATACCGGCAATCATGGAAAAAAAAACTGTTTTCATTTTTGACCGTTTTCAGTTTTGGTTGTATAATTAAATTAACTCACTGATCACATTTTCTTAAAACCTAAATTAATTCATTTGTTTATGGCCGACATGAATGACATGCTGCTGTTACTGCTCTTAGTTTCTCTTTTCTCCTTCTTCTGCGGAACGCTGTTCGTCCTGCACAAATATTATAAGTAAGGCAACCTTCAATTTCAATTTGAATTTTCGTCATCCGCGATCTTATCCGATTCGATCGAATAGTATTTCAATTTCTTGTGCAGATTGGTCCGTTCTATTCCCAGATCATTTGCCGCCCGCGTCACATTCCAATCACATTTTTGCATCACATGCAAAATATGCGCACGTTCAACTTCCTCCTTGACCTCCTTTAACGTTTTTTCAAACGAGATGTTTTTGACATACCCACCGGTCTCATTTTCAACGATACCTTCAGGCAATTCGTTTTCCTGAATCACATCGCCGGCACTGAGAATGATCATACGCTCCACGACGTTTCGCAATTCACGGATATTACCCTTCCACTGGTATTCAGTCAGCCGCGCCATGGCTTCAGGCGAAAACGCTTTTATTTTCAATCCGCTTTCGTCGCAGCATTGCTTCATGAAATAATCAATGAGTAAAGGAATGTCCGGTTTCCGCTGGCGGAGGGGCGGCATTGTGATCGGAACGACGTTCAGGCGAAAATACAGATCTTCCCTGAAATTTCCCTTTCCGACTTCGGCCTTTAGATCTTTATTGGTTGCCGCTATGACGCGTACATCCACTTTGATGGTCTTGGTGCCGCCGACCTTCTCAAATTCGCCTTCCTGAAGCGCGCGCAGGGCTTTGGCCTGAACCTTCAAACTCATGTCGCCGATCTCATCAAGAAAGATCGTTCCGGTATCCGCCAGAGAGAATTTTCCGTCGCGGTCCGCGACCGAGCCTGTATACGCTCCCTTGACGGCGCCGAACAATTCGCTTTCAATGAGTTCCTCCGGAATCGCGGCGCAATTGACCTTGATGAACGGCCTGTTGACACGGGAGCTGTTATCGTGGATCGCCCGCGCAACCAGTTCCTTTCCGGTTCCGCTTTCCCCGAAGACAAGCACCCGTACATTGGTGGAAGCAATTTTGCGGATTTGCGCCCGAATGTCATTCATTACAGAACTCCCGCCGACCATTTCAAATTTCTTAGAGACCTCATTCTTGAGTGAGCGGTTCTCCTCACGCAGAGAGATTTTTTCAAGTGCGTTCTTGGCCAGGATCAAAACTTTTTCTTTGGTCAGCGGCTTTTCGATAAAATCATACGCGCCCGATTTCACCGCGTCCACCGCATTTTCGATCGATCCGTGCCCGGACATCATCACGACGATCATTTCCGGTTTGTGATTCTTGATCTGCTTTAGAACATCAATACCGCCCGTTTCCGGCATCAGCAGGTCCAAAAAGACCAGGTCGATCCCGTTGTCGCGGATCACCTTCATAGCCTCCGCGCCGTTTTCGCTCGAATGAACGCGGTACCCGTCGCTTTGTAAGATCATCTCCAGCGAGCGGCGAATATTTTTTTCGTCATCCACGATGAGAATATGGTTCACTCAGACTCCTAACAATATTTAAGAAGATCCTTTTTTAAAAATTCTCCCCATCACGCGGTTCAGCACGGAAAAATCAGCACACTTGAAAACGACGGTCAGGCTGAAATAGATGGCCGCACCGATTCCGATTCCGATTACGGTCCGCAGCAAATACTGAATGCGGTCCGTATGCGTCAGCATCCATGAATTATGCTGAAGAAAATAATTGCACATCAAAACAACGCCGGCCATCGCGAGTGCGCAACCGAGCAGTTTGGATGAATTGACCCCCGCGGACTTAAGATCAAATTCCGCTATGCGTGATTTGAGTCCAAACACGAACAGACAAATTTGAATGAAGAACGCAACCAAAAGCCCGATTGAAAACGCCGACGGACCGATCTGAAAAGCAAATACGTAACTGATCGTCAAATTAACGATCGTTCCGAACAGGCGGTACCAAAACGGAGTCCAGGTGTTTTTCATCGCGTAAAACGCTCGAGCAAAGAGATACCACAGGCTTTCCAGGGGAACGGCCAGCGCATAAAACAATAAGATCGAAGCGGTCATATCAATATCACCCGGTTCAAATTTTCCGCCGCCGAGGACCAGCCCGATGATCTCCCGCGACAGCACGGCCATCCCGACTCCGGCGGGAAGTGTCAGGTACAGGATCTGCCGAATGGAGTTTTGAATGTTATAATTAAAGTTTACATAGTTTTTCTGGCTCACGTTTTCGGCAAGATAGGGAAAAATCGCCGTGACAAAGGAAATACCGAACACGTTCACGGGAAAACTTTCGAAATTCAACGCGTAGCGGAATGCAGAATAACTTCCTTCCTGCAATTGAAAAGCTATTCTCGAGTACACCAGGAACAATCCCTGAAGCAGGGCAAGGTTAAGTAAATTGGGGATCGCAAGGAGATAAATATTTTTGACACCCGGCATTTTCCAGTCAAAAGAGAATTTGAAATGATAATTCGTTCCGCGCAGGTCCAGCATATTTACCAGCACGACCAGACACGCGCCGATCACAGCGCCGTACGCGGCAGAATATATGCCGTGGTCACGGTGAAATAATACAATGCCCAGAATGATTGCAGGATTATACACCAGCAAAGCCAGCGCGTAAGCCGTGAAATGTTTGTTGGCCTGTAAAACTCCGCTGAAGATCTTACTCAGTGCGAAGGCTATCTGGGAAACGAGAAACAACCGCGAAATGAATACGATTGCATCTTTGTGCTCCTGCGGCATGCCGTGCGCCAGCCAGATTTCGGTAATTTGAGGCATGAAAATTCCGGTCAGCAGGCAGACCGCCGTGAACAAAGCCAGCGTGAGGTTCAAAAAACTATTCGCGAGTTTGTTAGCCTCGTCTTTGGAAAAATTACTCAGGTACTCCGCATAAATAGGAATGAACGACGACGAGGTCACACCCATGATCAGTACGTTTTGGAGCGTGTCCGGAACCGTGAATCCATAATTGTAAAAATCCGTCTCGAGGCTCGCGCCGAAATAATGCGCCATCACCTTGTCGCGCACGAGACCGAGGATCGTGCTCAGAAGCGTAGCGATGGTTACAAACAAAGCAGCGGCTCCGGCTTGCTGAGACCTGAATATTTTCGATTTTTCTACGGTCGTAGACTCGATCATTCGCTGTCTCTTTCTAAAAATTCAAAAGTCAATGGTCAAAATAAAAATGGGAAGCCGAAAGAAAAAGTTTTTACTTTGGCTTTTTCAGCCAGAGGCTTATGCGCCTTGGGCGCAGATTTTTGACGTGATAATTACGGCCGAAAAAGTTCACAGCTTCTTGTTATGTAAATAACCGTTGCCGCTGATGATACTTTCGATCTCCTTGGTCACTTTTTGCCGGTCGATCATGCGGCGCAAGGCCGACGTCGCTTTTTTCAACCGCTCGGAAGTGGAAGTCATTTCCAAAAAAGCCTGCTTTTCGTCTAAATTGAATCCCGCACTCGCGGCGATCATGAAAGAAAGTTCTTGGGCTTCCAGATTTTCAATGGCAGGAAGAACGGCGTCTTTGGCGCCGTGTCTGACAGCGTCTTGAAAAAGTTTCGATGCCGCAACGGACAAAGCTTTCAATTCCGTAGGTTCATCAGAATTCTTGTCTTCTAAAATTTCCACATCTCCGACCAGGTAGGGTTTATCGTTCATGATTTGGTGAATCGTAAACCGCTCGACCCCTTCCGTCATAATGTTCATACGCCCGTCATCGAATTTCTTAAGAATCTGTTTCAGTTTAGCCGTACAGCCGATCCGGTAAAAGTTTTCACCCGTATAATACACGACGCCGAAAACCGAACCGGATTGAAGGCATTCGCCGATCATCAGTTTATACCGCTCCTCGAAGATGTGAAGCGGCAGAGGCGTTCCGGGGAACAATACGACGCCCAAAGGAAATAACGGAATCTTAATTCTTTGATCCATAGGAGATCAGCTGTTTCAGGTATTCAAAACTTTGTTGTGCTGCCGCTTGGTTTTCACCGTCGGCGATGATTGCTTTGCCGATCGAGTCTAATACGACCCAGCGCACACGGTTGTTTTGCGCTTTCTTGTCCGATCGCATCGCCGTTAAAATATTGTTCCAATGGAGCCGTCTAAAAAGACGAATAACATTCTTTCGTTTTAGGACGCCGGGCAACAGCGCCGAAATACATTGTTCGATCCGAATCCATTCCGGATAGGAAATTCGTTTTAGTCGATAGGACAAATGGCCGGCGGCAAGCATGCCCAGTAAAACGGCTTCGCCGTGTTTCAATATGGTATATCCTGATAAACTTTCGAACGCATGCGCCCAGGTATGGCCGAAATTCAAAAGCATTCGCCGGTGCGACTCCTTTTCGTCCTGTTCGACAATGCCTGCTTTCAATTCACACGATCTCACGACCGATCGCCGGATACATTCTTCTTCCAGCAAGAGAATTTTACGGAATTTTGTTTCAAGCCAAATGAAAAAGTTTTTATCAAGGGTCAGTCCGTATTTGATGATTTCGGCCAGTCCGCAGACCCGTTCACGCTCCGGCAGTGTTTTCAAAAACGCCGTATCGATGAAAACGAATTTCGGCTGGTAAAATGCCCCGATACTGTTTTTCGCTAAGGGATGATTGACGGCCGTTTTGCCGCCGACGGCGCCGTCCGCCATGGCAAGCAGCGTTGTCGGAACCTGCACGAACGCCACTCCGCGCATGTACGTTGCCGCGACGAATCCCGCGAGGTCGCCGGTCACGCCGCCGCCGAACGCAACGATCACACTTTTTCTATCCGCGCCGTTCTTGACGAGCTGAGTAAAAACGAAATTTGCCGTTTCTATTGTTTTATACTTCTCACCATCGGGAACCGTGATCACATGGCTTTCCGGAAAAAGCGAATCAAATTTGCTTTGATATAGTTTTCTGACGGTCGTATTGGTCACGACGAAACAGGCCGAACCCGGGAAATGCTTTCTTAGCAGAGATTTCAATTTTTCCGGATGACCGTGCCCGAAAAAGATCGGGTAGCTCCGTTCGCCTAGTTTAACAATTAGCTTTTTCATAAATCTCACCGCAGAGACGCAGAGACGCGGAGTCGCCGAGGTTTTTAGGAATTTTTCTTCTTTGCGTCTCAGCGCCTCTGCGGTTTAGTTGAATTTACACATTAAATTTAAAATGCATGACATCGCCGTCACGAACGATGTATTCCCGGCCTTCGGTTCGCAGCAAGCCTTTATCTTTGCAGGCCTGCTCGGTCTTATATTTCACATAATCTTCCCACCATATGACGTCCGCGCAAATGAATCCGCGTTCAAAATCCGAGTGGATCACGCCCGCGGCCTGCGGACATTTCGTCCCGCGATGGATCGTCCAGGCGCGCACCTCATCCGGACCCGCGGTAAGAAAGGTGTTCAGCCCGAGCAGCTCGTACGTTTCTTTGATCAACGAATGCAGGCCGGGCTCCTTCAAACCGAGGCTTTCCAGAAAAGCCGTACGTTCTTCTGCCGGCAGTTCGGAAATTTCCGATTCGATCTGTCCGGAGATCACGACGGTGCGCGATTTTTCCTGTGCGGCGATAGTGCGAACGGTTTTAACGTAATCATTTTCTTTGATCACATCACTCTCGGAAACGTTACAGATGTAAAGCACCGGTTTCATGGTGAGCAGAAAAAGATCGGCAATATGCTTTTGATCCGATTCCGAAAGATTCAAATGGCGGACGGGCTTGCCGTCATCGAGCTGGTTTTTTACTTTTGCCAGGACTTCCAATGAAGCTTTTGCATCTTTGTCTCCGGTTTTCGCGGCGCGCTCCGTTTGATTAAATCGTTTGTGGACGCTGTCCATGTCTTTGAGAACGAGCTCCGTATCGACGATCGCGATGTCGCGTTCGGGATTGATGCTGCCTTCTACGTGAACGACGTCCGCATCGTCAAAACAGCGTACCACATGACCGATGGCATCCACTTCGCGGATGTGGCTCAGGAACTGATTGCCTAAACCCTCACCTTCATTCGCTCCTTTGACAAGACCCGCGATATCCAGAAAATTGACGGTGGTGTAAAGGGTTTTTTTTGGTTTGATCAATTCGGACAATTGATCGATGCGGTGATCGGGAACATTGACGACGCCGATATTCGGTTCGATCGTGGCGAAAGGATAATTCGCCGCGAGCGCGCCGGCTGCCGTGAGCGCATTGAAAATAGTTGATTTTCCGACATTGGGTAAGCCTACTATTCCACATTTTAAAGGCATTGAACGGAGATCCTTTTTAGTTAATTAATTTTTTTAAAGCGGCACAAGATAAAAACTATCGCCGTTAAAATAAAGCGAAAAGATTCGAGCCTCCGCATGCGCATTGCTGATTTTGTTTGGAATGTGATAAAAATATGTTCTATATTTTTTATTCAACAGTGAAAGGATTCAGCTATGAAAACTTTTTCAAAAGCATTTTTTCTATTCACCGTTTGCCTCGGTTGTTTCCTCCTCGGTATGATCTTCCAGACACAGAATAATCCGATCACGCGTGAAATGGTCGCCTCGGCAGAAAAGATCATCGGACTTAATTTCAATGAGGCCAAACGGGATTCCATGCTGGACGGATTGAAAGATCAGCTCGGCAATTACGAAAACATCCGAAAAGTAACTCTGCCGAACAGCATTCCGCCGGCGGTTTTGTTCAACCCGATACCTGCCGGAATGAAATTTCCTACGGAGAAAAAACCATTCAAGACAAGTAAGATCGATCAGATCGTTGTTCCGGCGAATCTTGAAGACCTGGCGTTTTCTTCGATCGGTCAACTTTCTTACTTGATCAAAAACCGGAAAATCACTTCCGTGCAATTGACCAAGATGTATCTGGATCGGCTGAAAAAGTACGGGCCGAAATTGGAGTGCGTCATCACAGTGACCGAAGACTTAGCGCTGAAACAAGCTAAACAAGCCGACGATGAGATCGCGAAAGGAAAATACCGCGGGCCTTTGCATGGAATTCCTTTCGGCGTGAAGGATTTGCTTTCGGCTAAGAACTATAAAACAACCTGGGGCTCCGTTCCGTACAAAGATCAGGTCATCGATGAAGACGCGACGGTCGTGAAACGGCTTGAAGATGCAGGCGGCGTGCTCGTTGCCAAGCTCACGATGGGCGAGCTCGCATGGGGTGACGTGTGGTTCGGAGGAAAGACTCGCAATCCGTGGAATTACGAACGTGGTTCGAGCGGATCGTCCGCAGGATCGGCTTCGGCAACTTCGGCGGGGTTGGTCGCGTTTGCTATCGGTACTGAAACGTGGGGATCGATCGTATCGCCATCGACGGAATGCGGCGTTACGGGGCTGCGTCCGACATACGGTCGCGTGAGCCGGCACGGCGCGATGGCGCTCAGCTGGTCCATGGATAAGATCGGGCCGATCTGCCGCACGGTCGAGGATTGCGCGATCGTTTTCAACGCCATTTACGGCCCGGACGGATCGGATCAGACGCTCTACGACGTTCCTTTCAATTATGACTGTGATCAGGATATTAAAAAGTTACGCATCGGATATTTGAAAAAAGATTTCGATCGCGACAGCTCGCATTTGGCGAACAATAACGCCTCGCTCGCCTTATTGAAAAAGCTCGGCATCCAATTGGTTCCGATTGAATTGCCGAAATATCCGATAATCGACCTTTCGATTATTTTAACGGCTGAAGCCGGCGCGGCCTTTGACGAACTTACGCGCAACGGCAAAGACGATTCCATGGTGCGGCAGATCAAAGACGCCTGGCCCAACGTTTTTCGGGCGTCGCGATTTATCCCTGCGGTGGAATATATTCAGGCCAACCGCATCCGATATCTGGTCATTCAGGACATGCAAAAGATCATGAATGACCTGGACGTTTATGTTGCGCCGTCGTTCGAGGGTGATAATTTGCTGATGACCAATTTGACCGGGCATCCGTGCGTGGTCGTGCCTAACGGTTTTTCGGACAAAGGCGTTCCGACAAGTATCTGTTTTATGGGAAAATTATTCGGCGAAGCGGAGGCGCTGATCGTTGCGAAAACGTTTCAGGATGCGACGGAATTTCATAAGAAGCATCCGGCTTTAAAGAATTGACGATCGTCGATTTTGGATTGTTAATTGATTGTAAAACAATTTATTTACAAATGTCTAAATGACAAAAATAGCAGTATTATTTCCATTCTTATTCATCATAATATCAGCCCATTTAATAACTATAAACCGGAGTAACGAATGAAATTCCATGGAGCATTCATTTTCAGTGTGCTTTTTTCGATGTCGGTTTTTGCGCAGAAGTACGAAGGGGTCGAGCAAAAATCAAAGGACGGCAGATTTACTTACAAAACCGTTACCAATGACCCTTTGAAGACGCGGATCTATACCCTTAAGAATGGTTTGACGGTGATGATGTCGCCCAACAAACGCGAGCCGCGCCTTCAAACCATGATTGCGACGCGCGCCGGGAGTAAGAACGATCCTGCAGACAATACAGGCCTGGCTCATTATCTTGAACATTTGCTTTTCAAAGGAACGGACAAGGTCGGCACCAAAGATTTTGCGAAAGAAAAAATTGAGTTAGATAAGATCGAAGCCTTATACACGCAGTACAACCAAACAAGCGACAGTCTTTCCCGCGAACGCGTTTACCGCCAAATTGATTCCATTTCCGGCGTCGCGGCTCAGTACGCCATTGCCAGCGAGTACGACGCCATGATCAGCGCGATGGGCGCCAAGGGTTTGAACGCGTTTACCGGAAGCGAACAGACCGTTTATATTAACGATCTTCCCCAAAACGAAATGGAGAAATGGCTGAAAACCGAAGGCGAACGCTTTCGAAATCCGATTCTCAGACTTTTCCACACGGAATTGGAAGTCGTTTACGAAGAAAAAAACAGAGGCCTGGATAACGATGGGCGGAAAGTAAATGAAGCGCTTTTCCGCGGTTTATACCGGAATCATCCCTACGGAACTCAAACAACCATCGGTACCATTGAACACTTGAAAAATCCGTCTATTACTAAAATTAAAAAATATTATGACACTTACTATGTTCCCAACAATATGGCTATTATTTTAGCGGGCGATTTTGATATGGATCAAACCATTACGTTGATTGATCAATATTTCGCTTATATGCAGACCAAAGAAATCCCGCCGTTCACATTCAAGCCGGAAGAAGAACGCAATCAGCCCACGGAAATAACCGTGCTTGGCCCGGAGGCGGAAAACGTGACCATCGGATTTCGTCTGCCCGGAGCGGGTTCCAAAGAAGCGCTGATATTGGAAATAGCTGACGGATTGTTAAGTTACAACAATGCAGGTTTGATTGATCTTAATTTAGTCAAACAGCAGAAAATTTTGAATGGGTATTCAACATATTGGAGTCAAAAGGATTACACGACACATTGGTTGTACGGCCAACCTCGGCAAGGCCAGACTTTGGATGAAGTGAAAAAAATGTTGATGGATCAGATGGATCTGCTGAAGAAAGGCGAATTTGGTGAAGAAATGATGAAAGCCGTTGTGGCAAACTTAAAGGCAGATAAAATTCGCCAGTATGAAACGAACTCCGGACGAGCATTTGACATGCTTGCCGCATTTGATACCGGACAAAATTGGCCGGATTTTGCCCAACACCTGGATCGTATGAGCGAAATAACAAAAAAAGATGTCGTTACCTACATGAATCAGTATTACAAAAACGACTATGTGGTTGTTTCTAAAAAAATCGGCGAAGATAAAAATGTCAAAAAAGTTATTAAACCTAAAATTACGCCACTGACGGCCGACAAAGAATCCAGCTCGGATTTCAAGAAACAAATTTTGGGAATGGCCGAAACGCCGATCAAACCCGTATTCATTGACTACAAAAAAGATGTCGTGACGTCCTCTTTGAATAAAAATGTCCCTATCTATCTTTATCCCAACACGGACAACGAACTCTTCGATCTCTCGTATCATTTTGATATGGGAAGCAATCATAATAAGAAACTGCCTTATGCGATCGATTATTTGCAGTATTTGGGTACGGATACATATTCCGCACAACAAATCAGCAGGGAGTTTTTTAAATTAGCTTGTTCATTCAATGTCAGCAACGGTGAAGACCAAACGTATGTTACCCTCAGCGGTCTCGGCGAAAATTTTGACAAAGCGCTTGAACTATTCGAACATCTTCTGGCGAATGCCAAACCCGATCAGGAAGCCCTTAATAAGATGATCGAAGGCGAGCTCAAGAGCCGTGCGGACAGTAAATTAGATCGTCAAAGTATTTTTTGGAATGCGATGTGGAATTATTCCGTTTACGGAAAAAAGAATCCGTTCGCCGATCAATTATCAGAGAGTGAGTTACGGGCGCTTAAAGCGGACGACCTCGTACAATGGATTCGTGATCTGACGAGCTATCCACACCGAGTATTTTATTACGGCAGCAAATCCACCGAAGAGGTGGGATCATCCTTGTCCAAATACCACAAATTGCCGGCTGTGTTCAAAACTTTTCCGGCTAAGATCAAGTACGAACGCCAGGAATTGAAAGACAACATCGTTTATTTTGTAAACTACGATATGGTGCAAGCGGAATTGAGATGGACCGCGAAAATGGAAACGTACGATCAAAAACTGGCGCCCTCGGTTGCCTTGTTCAATCAATATTTCGGCGGGTCTTTTCCGTCCGTCGTTTTCAAAGATATTCGCGAAACGAAAGCCCTGGCTTATTCCGCATTTGCCACGTACGCCCGTCCGGTCCGTAAAGGTGATCCGTATTACTTTTCTTTTTATATCGGAACACAAGCGGACAAAATTCATGAGGCAATGAGCGCAATGAAAGACATGCTCAAAGCGTTGCCGAAAGACGATCAAATATTCGGCGCGGGCGTTGACGCGCTGAAGAGGAAGATCGAAACGGAGCGAATCGTAAAACAGCAGGTGCTGTTCAATTTTGACGATGCCGTTAAAATGGGATTAGATCATGATATTCGACAAGACGTTTACGAAGACATTCAGAAAATGACCTTTTCCGATATCCAGCAATTTTTCAATTCCCGGATTCCGAATAAACCGGGTGTGCTTTGTGTGATTGCATCCAAAAATAAAATAACATTGGATGAATTAAATCGTTATGGAAAAGTAATCGAATTAAGCCTACAAGATATATTCGGATATTAATTTTGAACCATTGAGCCCGGGAAAACCGCGTGTTCACAAGACCCGCGGTTTTGTTATTCGTAAAAACCGTTTGATTAAGTGCGGATGTTGATTTATATTCTGTAAAATTTTGAGAGTTCAGGAAAATATGCATATCGGGGAGATCGGTGAATTTGGATTAATCGAATTAATTCAAAAAGCCGTCTCCGCGAAAAAATCGGGTTTGATCTTGGGCATCGGCGACGATGCGGCGGTTTTTAAAACTTCCAAATCGAAATGGCATTGCGCCACGGTCGATGCGCTGGTCGAAGGAATACATTTCGACCTGCGATTCACAGATTTTCAAACGCTGGGTTGGAAATCCATTGCGGTTAACATCAGCGATATCGCTGCCATGGGCGGCGAAGCAAAATGGGCATTGGTTGCGTTGGCGATCCCCGACCAAATTTCGACCGAAAATATTTTAGAATTGTATCAGGGTATGCGGCGGTGCGCGGGCCGGTTTGGCGCATCGATCATCGGGGGTAATATTTCCAGGGCCCGTTCTGATTTTTCGATCACCGTAACCCTGCTTGGCGAAGTGAAGTCAAAAAACATTTTGGAACGATCGGGTGCAAGGGACGGAGATATCATTGCGGTGACGGGTGATTGCGGCGCGGCGCATGCCGGACTGCAGGTTTTGAAAAAAGGTCTGGACCCGACAAAGTTCCCGCATTGCATAAAGAAACATTTGTCCCCCATGCCGCGTAGAAATTGGATTGCCGGGCTTCTGAAACACCATGTTAAGATAAATTCATGCATCGACCTCAGCGACGGGCTTGCTTCCGATCTGCACCGGTTATGCCAATCGAGCAAAGTCGGGGCGGAATTACAACCTGACCGGATCCCGATCCACGATGAAACAAAAGCAATTTCCCGGCTGTGCAACGAACCCGCTTCCGCGTTTGGTTTGAACGGCGGAGAAGATTACGAGCTATTGATGACGCTGCCGAAAAAGGAATTTATCAGAGCCAAAAAGATCCTGAAAAATAATTTGGCCGCTATCGGCGTTATCACTCAAACCAAGAAAATAGTCGGCATTTATTCTAACGGAGAAAAAATAGAAATTCCCCCGAACGGGTACACACATTTTTAGGAGCATTCTATGGCCAGCGAAACAGAAAGCCGCATCAGGAAAATTCAGGAAACGATCACGCACAACGGATTCGACGGGTGGCTGATGTACAGTTTCCGCCACAATAACCCGATCGTCGAAAAATTATTGAATCTGCCTCATGCGATGGCGAAGCGCCGGTTCTATTATTTTGTGCCGGCAAGCGGCACGCCGCAAAAACTGGTGCACGGTATCGAACGGTACGCGCTGGATACGGTTCCGGGCGACCGGCATATTTATTCAAGCTGGCAGGAGCTGGAAGCCGGATTAAAAACGATCACGGGCGGAGCGAAAAAAATTGCCATGGAATATTCGCACGAATGCGCGATCCCGTATGTTTCCATCATCGATGCCGGTACGATCGAACTGATCCGAAAGGCAACGGGTGCCGAAATTGTTTCCTCGGCGGACCTGGTGCAGGTTTTCGATGCGACCTGGGACGACGAGCAATTGAATCTTCATCTGGAAGCCTCGCGGGCGCTGATGGAAATCATCGGAGAAGCCTGGGCAGAAATCAAGAATAAGATCCTGGCAAAGCAAACCATTACCGAATGCGACGTGCAGCAATTCATTCTTGATCGTTTCAAACAGCACGGTGTGCATACGCAAGACGCGCCGAACTGTTCGGTGAATGAGAATTCCGGCAATCCGCATTACGACCCGATGAAGGAAACGTGCAAAGAAATTCACGAGGGCGATTTAGTGTTGATCGACTGGTGGGCTAAGAAAATTCATCCGCGCGGCGTGTATGCCGATTATACCCAGATGGGATTTGTCGGCAAAGAAGTGCCGGGGAAATATCAAAAAGTATTTGAGGCCGTCAAAGGTGCGCGCGATGCCGCCATCCAGTTCGTCAAGGCTGAGATCGGAAAGAATAAACCACTGTACGGATGGCAGATCGATGACGTGTGCCGGAATTTCATTCAGTCGAAAGGCTACGGCGAATATTTCATTCACCGCACGGGCCATTCGATCGGCGAAGAAGTCCACGGCAACGGCGCCAACATTGATAATTTGGAGACGAAAGATAACCGGCAGATCATTCCCCGCACGTGCTTTTCGATCGAACCCGGGGTCTATTATGTGGATGATTTTGGCGTCCGTACGGAGATCAATGTCGTTATTACCGAAAAGAAAGACGTGCTCGTAACAGGCATGCCGCTGCAGCAGGAAGTTCTCGCGATCTTGAAATAAGAGTTTTGTTGATTTAAGGAAGTCATAGGATAGGAGCGCCGCATTCCAATGGCAAAGTTCTACGTGACCCATGAGGGGTTGGTTAAATTGAAGAAGGAGATCAATCACTTAAAAAATGTGAAGCGTCCGGAAATTGCCAAACGGGTCCAGATCGCGCGCGAGCATGGTGATCTGAAAGAAAATGGCGAATATCATGCCGCGAAGGAGGAGCTGCAGCATTTGCAAAGCCGCATCAATGAAATGGAAATGAAACTGATGGATGTGGTGGTGATCAAGGAAGACGAAATCCCGATCGACAAAGTTTATATTTTAGCGACGGTAAATTTGCAGGACATAAAAACGAAAGAAAAATTGAAATACACGCTCGTGCCCGATACGGATGCGGATTGGGAAAACGGAAAAATTTCGGTGAATACACCGATCGGAAAAGGTTTGCTGGGGAAGTCGGTGGGGGAAACCGCGGTGATTCAAACACCCGCCGGCGAAATGCACCTGAAAATTACAAAAATCTCAAGAAATTAGTCCGGGGATAAGTGATGGAAAAAAATAAGGAGCCCGTACCGGAAAACTTGGCTGAAGGGGCCAACCTGGAAGCGGAAGCGAGGCGCAAGCGAGCCTGGCGCTGGCAGATCTTCGGATGGTCGGTTATCGGGCTGATGATCGCGGCGATTGTTTTGAACCTCCTTAATGTGCTCACGCCGGAAATCAATAAGTATTTATTAGGCGTGATAATCGGGGCTTACGCCGTGTACATTTTTCTTCGAAGACGCTGAGAATCCGGACCGATCAACAGAAAGTCAATACATGAAAATTGGAATTACGTGCTATCCTACCTACGGCGGAAGCGGCGTCGTGGCGACCGAGCTGGGTATCGAGCTCGCCAAACGCGGACACGACATCCATTTTATCACTTCCGATATCCCGTTTCGTTTATCGGGATTTCGTGAACATATTTATTTTCATGCGGTGGAGGTCATGACCTATCCGGTCATCGATCAGTCTCCGTATGCGCTCACGCTCGCAGCGCGTATGGCGGAAGTCGCGGAATTTGAGGACCTGGATCTACTGCATGTCCATTATGCGATTCCGCATGCGCCCAGCGCGTATCTCGCGAAACAGATCATTAAAAAAAATAACCGCCTGAAAGAGCTGAAAACCGTCACGACGCTGCACGGCACCGATATTACGCTGCTCGGCCTGGACCGCTCATTTTTGAATTTGATCAAGTTCAGCATAGATGAAAGCGACGGCACGACGGCGGTTTCCAAATACCTGCGGAATCGAACGTACTCGGAATTCAAGCCGAATCGAAAGATCGAAGTGATTCACAATTTCATTGATACCGAAAAGTACAAGCCGCAGCCGGACCGGGATCCGTGCGGAGGTTTCTTACATAAGATCGCTCCGAACCGCGAGAAGATCATTATGCATACCAGCAATTTTCGTCCGTTGAAGCGGGTGGCGGATGTCGTGAAGATTTTTGCGAAGGTCCGGGACACGGTCGATTCGAAACTCATCTTGGTCGGCGACGGGCCGGAACGTTACGCGATCGAACAGCTGGTGCGTGAATTAAAAGTGGAAAACGATACGTTTTTCTTAGGGAAGCAGGAAGCGGTTTCGGACCTGGTATCTTCGGCGGACGTCTTCCTGCTGCCGAGCGAATCGGAGAGTTTCGGTCTGGCGGCGCTGGAAGCGATGAGCTCAGGCGTTCCGGCGGTGACCACGAACGTGGGCGGATTGCCGGAAATCAATATTCACGGAGAGACCGGCTATATGGAGAAGCTCGGCGATGTGGATGCCATGGCCGGTGATATTGTAAAAATTTTATCCGACGACGATCTGCGGCGTACGCTGGGCGATCAGGCGCGTCAGCGCGTCATTGAGAATTTCGGAACGGATAAGATCGTCAAACAATATCAGGATTACTACGAAAGCGTGTTACAAGGAAAAAACAACTAGTGCCGAAAAAAATTTTAATCATCGCGCATCGCGGCGTGACGTACTCGGGATTTCCTGAAAATTCATTGCCGGGATTTCAGGCGGTTATTGATGAAAACTACGACGGCGTCGAACTGGATGTGCGATTGACCAGAGATAAGGAGTTGGTGGTATTTCATGATATTCGCCTGGAACGCCTCACGCGAGACGGGCACGGAATGGTGCGGTCAAAAAAATTTTCCGAGCTGAAAAAACTTCGGTTAAAGAATGCGTCGGTCGATACATGCATCGCTTCGCTGGCGGAAGTATTGGAACTTTTCAAGCCGGCGAACAAATTGATCAACATAGAGATCAAGAGTGAAATGCCGTTGCGCGGAAAGATCGAACAGCGTGTGATCGATCTTATTCACACGTTCGGTGTTCATAACAACGTCATCTTGTCGTCCTTCAATCCGCTGGTCATCAGGAAGGTTCAGAAGATCGATCCGGACATTCGCACCGGATTTATTTATCAAAAGCGGCTTCCGAAATTCAATCAAAAACTGGCCAAAGGACTTATCGCCACATCCTGGCATCCCAATTATTTGGGCGTCAGCGCGCTGTTGCTCGAAAAGGCCGCCGATGCCGGGTGCGCCGTTTTTCCCTGGACGGTGAATGAAGAAAAAGATTTCCGGCGCATGATGGAATTGGAAGTCGATGGCGTCATCACGGATTTCCCCAATCGCGCGCGGAACATATTTGAATCTTAAAAGAAATTCAGGAAAATCTATGGCCCCGGTCCCCGCAAAATTAGTTCTCGAAGACGGACAAAGTTACGATTGTTATTCCTTCGGCGCGGATGGCGAAACGACGGGGGAGATCGTTTTTAATACAAGCATGACCGGATATCAGGAAATTCTTTCCGATCCGTCGTACTGCGGACAGATGATCGTGATGACGTATCCGCTCATCGGAAATTACGGGGTCAATACCGACGATCTTGAATCCCAAAAACCGCAGGTCAGGGCATTCATCGTCAAGGAACTTTGCACCTATCCCTCCAATTGGCGTTCGCATCAATCGCTGGATTCATTCTTGAAAAAGAACGGTGTGATGGGCATCGAGGGTCTTGACACGCGCGCGATCACGCGTCATATCCGGAATTGCGGCGCCATGCGGGCGATCATTTCAACCCATGATCTGAAAGTACCCAGCTTGCTTGAAAAAGTAAAAAATTCGCCCGGCATGATCGGAGCGAATTTGGTAGATGAAGTGACGTGTAAGAGCCCGTACTCGTGGGATCAGGCCAATCTACCGGATTGGCAGTATCGGGATAATATTGAAAAAACGGTCCATTATAACATTGCCGTCTACGATTTCGGCGTCAAGCGAAATATCTTACGTAAATTCATCGAACGCGGATGCGCGCTGCAGATCGTTCCAGCCAAAACAACGGCCGAAGAAATTTTGGAAATGAATCCCGACGGTATTTTCCTGTCGAACGGTCCCGGCGATCCGGAAGCCGTGGACTATGCCATTCAGGAAATTAAGAAACTCATCGGTAAAAAACCGATCTTCGGTATTTGCCTCGGACAACAATTAGCAGGCATTGCACTCGGCGGGCATACGTACAAGCTTAAATTCGGCCATCGAGGCGCCAACCATCCTGTGAAGAACCTGGCTACGGGCATGATCGAAATTACCTCGCAAAATCACGGCTTCACGGTGGACCCGAAATCCCTGAATGAAAAGGAGATTGAACTCACCCATTTCAATTTATACGACGGAACCCTCGAGGGATTCCGGCATAAGGAACTTCCGATTTTTTCCGTGCAATATCACCCGGAGGCCTCGCCGGGCCCTCACGACAGTGATTATTTATTCAGTCAATTTCTGGAGAGTATCGAAAAGAATTAGCTCCTTCGCCGCTTTTATTTACGGTAAGTAATAAAATGCAATTCCCAGAATAACGTAGACCGCCAGGAGCTGAACTCCTTCCATCCAATTGGATTCTCCATCCATCGTCACCAGGCTCAACAAACCGACCGACACCGTGATCGAAACTACCTCAAAAGTCGTGAAAATGAGATCCATCGGTTGACCGAAGAGGTAGCTGACAAAAATCAAAAGGGGCGCAACGAACAGCGCAATTTGCAAACTGGATCCGATCGCAATATTGAGCGCCAGATCCATTTGATTTTTTGCCGCCATCAAAATGGCGGTGCTGTGTTCCGCGGCATTGCCGATAATAGCAACCAAGATCACGCCGACGAAAACATCCGTCATGCCGAAGGCCTTCGCCGTGTGCTCAACCGCTCCAACCAGAAATTCGGACATCACCGCAATAAAAGCCGTAGCGATAAGAAGAACGACGACCGATTTCTTGCGGCTCCAGGCTGCGGCAGTTTCCGGCTGATCCGCGTGACTCTCTCCGGCATACAAATGTTTGTGCGTCCGAAGCGAGAAGATCAAGCTGAGGAGATAAATAACAAAAAGCACGACCGCAATTTCCAAACTCAATTCGAGTTCGTGGGATTGCGCATGGCCTTTAACCAGGAGGTGGAAAATTGCGGGGACAACCAGGGACACGACGCTCAGCATTAAAAGCGTTGCTCCGTTGTTGGCGGCAGTGCGGTTGAATGTCTGGCGCTCATATTTCGCACCGCCGACCGCAATGCTCAGCCCCAAAACGAGTAAAATATTGCCGATGATCGAGCCGGTAAGCGACGCTTTGACGACGTCGTGCAATCCCGCTTTGAGCGCGATCAGCGCGATGATCAATTCCGCCGCATTTCCAAACGTTGCGTTAAGGAGCCCGCCCAGCCCCGCGCCGAGTTTGTGCGACAGATGTTCCGTGGCCTTACCCATCATGCCCGCCAGCGGGACAATAGCCAGCGCTGACATAACAAAAATCCACACCGGATCCGCATGAGTAAATTCCATGAAAAAGCTGATTGGAACGAAGATAAGCAGAACCATGAGCGGTTCGATAGTCCACTGACCGATTTTCATAACATCCTCCCTGAGTTTTATTAATAAACAACTTCTTCCAGGAACAATCCCACCGCCGGGGCGGTAAATCCCGCAAGCTTGCGGTCTTCTTTTTCAATAATAATCTTCAGATCCTCGAGAGTAATTTTTTCGCGGCCTAAATTTACAAACGTACCGACGATCGCACGCACCATATTGTGCAAGAAACGATTGGCGTGGATCTCAAAAATTTTCACGCCATCCCGTTCAACCCATTCGGCTTTGGATACCCGGCAGAGATAATGATCGACTTCCGCGTCCGATAAACAGAAGGATTTGAAGCTCTTTTCGCCGATCAGGAGCGCACAGCCGGATTGCATCCGTTCAAAATTCAGGGCGTGCGGATAAAACCAGTGATACTGTCGTCCGACCGCCAGCGGTTCCTGGACGATATAATACTTGTAACGGCGCTCTTTGGCGGAAAACCTTGCATGGAAATCCATATCCATCTCGTGAATTCTTTTAATGCGGATATCCGTCGGTAAAACCGCATTGAGCCCTTTCAAAAGATCGGGCAGCTCCATTTCTTTTTCGATCTTGAAATTAGCGACTTGTCCGCGTGCGTGGACGCCCGTATCCGTTCGTCCCGCGCCTTCGGTAACCACCGGTTCGGAGGTGATCGTTTGGACGGCTTTCTGCAATTCGTCCTGAACGCTCCGGCAATTCGTCTGAAACTGCCATCCGTGAAATTTCGTTCCGTCGTATTCGACGATGATCTTGATGTTGCGCATGAGGCAACTTAAGGGAAGCAAAAGACAGTTTCAATTATTTTATTGCATTCATAAGATTTTATGATAATTTTGATTTTATATAAAGGCTACCTATGAACCCAAGCATATTCAACAGGAGCGACCTTCGGCAATTGACGCGCGCGGGCATCTCTAAAAAGAAAGTACTGGCGGAAATCGGACGATTCAAAAAAGGTACGCCTTTCTTGACGCTGGAAAGACCCTGTACTCCCGGCGACGGCATCCGCGTTCTTGCAAGCGCCGATGAGAATAAGTTCTCCCGCCTGTTTGAAGAGACGGCACAATCCGGCCGTGCGATGAAATTTGTTCCGGCTTCCGGGGCCGCAAGCCGGATGTTTCAGTTTTTACAGTCTTTCCGCCATAGGGATCGAACCATCGGTGAAGCGGAGGCATCAGCAATTCCGGATCCGAATGAAAAGATGTTCTTTGAATTTATCAGTAATCTTAAGCGCTTCGCGTTTTACGGGGATTTACAATCGGCCCTGGCTAAACGCGGCGCGGATATAGGGCAAACCATCGCCGAAGGCCGGTTCAAAGAAATAGCAGAGGCCCTTCTTTCGGAGGAAGGGCTCAATTATGCCCATCAACCCAAAGCGCTGATACCTTTTCACAGGTACGCCGATCATTGCCGAACCTCTCTGGAAGAGCATTTGGTTGAGGCGTGCCACTACGTGCGTGATAAAAAGAGTGTTGCGCGTATCCATTTTACGGTTGCGCCGGAACAGGGGCCGGCGGTTCGACGGCACACGAAGAATGTAAAATCTCTATATGAGAAGTCCGGCGTGCGGTTGAAAATTTCATTTTCAGATCAAGAGAATTCCAGCAACACGATCGCGGTTGATCCGGATAATAAACCGTTCCGCGACGCGGACGGAAAATTAGTTTTCCGGCCTGCCGGACACGGCGCGCTTTTGGCAAATCTCCATAAGCTGAACGGGGATATCATCTTTATCAAGAACATCGATAACGTTGTTTCCGATTCTCTGAAAGAAGCGACCTATCATTATAAAAAAGTATTAGGCGGAATTCTGGTCGAACTGCAAAATAGAGTTTTTGATTATCTGCAGCAGCTTCAAGACAGGTCATTGCCGGCGGGCGGGCTGGAAGAGATCGTCACTTTCTCCGAGGCCAGCCTCTTCATCAAACTTCCTCGGGGCATAAAGAAGAAGCAGATAAGGATTTTTCTCATTGACAGACTCAACCGTCCGATCCGCGTTTGCGGCATGGTTAAAAATACGGGCGAACCCGGCGGCGGTCCATTCTGGGTGCGATCCAAGAACGGCACGCTTTCGATGCAAATCGTCGAGCAATCACAGGTCGATGCGGCTCAAAAACAAATATGGAATTCGTCCACGCATTTTAACCCGGTG
>CAZLWA010000044.1:0-6035 GCA_964563165.1 uncultured Bacteroidota bacterium
AAAATATCAACCAGATTGTTCTTCTTCAGGATGATTTCTTCATAATAACACGGGTTCAGCCAGCCGCCGTTTTTCAGATAAAGATGCGCCATTCCGTTTCCGGAAATTTGAGCCGACGCTTCAGGGCTCTTGCGAAACACATTGGGATAATGAAGCGTGGGCATTCCAAGTTCTCTTTCCATAAACGCCGAAACATCAAAGTGTGTATGGGTCTGCGTTAATCCATGATCGCTGCAAAGACCGATCAGCGTCGTGTCATACCGGTTATGCGATTGCAATTGTTCGGCGATTCTTCGCACGGCGTCATCCATACTGTGGTAAGCTTCAATCGCATGCGCGTGCATGGGGTGGGTGTTGTGGCTGATGCCGTCAATACCCGTCAGGGCCATAAACCGAAATTCCGACGGTTCTTCCAGGTGTTTCAGGAAAAGATTTAATGCCTGTTCGTCGACCGGCTCGTAATTGCCGGTCATGTGCGCGCGGGTCATAAGATAGGCTTTCAACCACGGGCGTTTGTCATTTTTTTTTGAAACGCCGCGCGCGATCGGGCTGAATACATTGATGGGATTTTCGGTGAGCTCGAACAATGTAGGAAGATCGGCACGCAGATCGCGGTTCATAAAAAATGCTTCCCAACCGCAGTAACTGCGGAAGCGGTGCGGATTCAGAAATGATTTCGTCGCATACGCTTTTTTATCGAACCAGCGAATGCCCGGAATATTGGCAGTGCCGGGAAAACAACCGGTGAGAAATGGAATGTACGCCGGCCCGGTCGTGGATGTGAATACCGTGGTCATGCGGGCGTACGAACCTCGCGCAATGATATGTTTTTGAATATACGGAAGCCGGCCTTGACCTAACAAATTTTCAAAGACATCATACCGTGCGCCGTCAGCAAGAATGAGGATAGCCGATTGGTATGAGGGTTTATTGCTTTCAGACATTTTCAATTTTCAATTTTGAATTTTCAATTTCGAATTCGTAGCGAACCGTTTTAACCTGCTGATCTTCAAAATTCCTTTCGATAAATGTAACGGCTTTCTTTTTGTCCATTAAAAGGATCGTTGATGAACGGGTGCCGTAGCGCGGACTCGAAATAAATATCGGAGACAGCGTACGTTCAAGTTCCGCACCGACACCGGTATCGGGCAACAGCGCGTCATCCGGCTTTGATGTATCGCGGAGCAATTCAAATATCTTTTCCGCCTGCATTTCTTTTTCCGCAAGAATTTCTGTAAAACGCTTTTTTCCTTTTTCAACTTTCGGCCAGGGCGTATTCAAGGTATGGTTGCTGAGTCCGTGAACGCCCGGTGAGAGTCTTTGAGAGAGCTCCGAACGATTTGAAAAATAAAAAAGTTCATTCGCATCGCCGAACACCACATTGAATCCGTTGTACTGCGCGCCGGTAAATTGCAACTTTTCAAGATAACTTTCCGGCGACGTATTCGAAATCAGGAAATCTCTGATCAATTGCCCACGCGACGGCGCACCGGCCTTTTCGATCTTTGCTTCGCGGTAATTCGTAACTGCTGCGAACCTCCCGCTCCTGGAAACGCCAAGCCACGTGCCGCCTGCCTGCAAATCTCTGCCGGCCAGTACGTCCGGGTGATCGGCCCAAAACTCCGCCGGCTGTGTGGGACGGTTGTAAAATTCATCTCGGTTAGCTGCCACGATGATTTCATATCCCGGGTGCAGGCGATATGCGATAAGGATCAGGCACATAATTTCTGAATTATTTCTCCCGAAAACTCCGGGATGATCCCGGCTTCGGGACCATTACGTTTTTGGAAAATTTATCGATCTTTGAATCCGCTCAATTTGATCAACGTGATGATGGAAATGGTTCTTAAGAAATTGGACTCCCCGCACGATATTCAGAGGCCCGGAAATCGGATGGACGAAAATCGGGCGGCCAATCATTTTCGGATCGACCGTCTCCAAATAATTTTTCAGGGCCGTGCGTTTTTCTTCCCAGCGGGGCACGAGCTGATCGAGCGGAGCCGCGCCGGCAGGAGCAATCCCCTTGATGGGCATTTTCACGCGCAGGTTGAATGCAAACACCGCCCACACGATCACAGAGCCGATAACCGGATGAAATTTCAATTTCCCGGGAATGCTTTCAAAATCCGCCTCCGCCTGGCGAAGAAAGGCTTGTTCCACCAGCATCACATGCTGAATAACTTCCAACATGCTCCACGCATTTACGGCAGGCCGGAAAGATAATTGTTCGTGGGTAAAGTTTTTCAACCTGCCTAAAAGTTCATGACGGGACTCTTCCATCACGAGAAAATGTTTTTCAACCTGGGGAATCATATTCTTATTTTCAGAGGACGACCGGTGCGCTCATGCGGAATATTAATCCGTCTTTGATCTCATCGTTTCGCGTGTCTCGCCCCAAACTTTGGCGGTTTCGGAATTCGGCACGTCTATTTTATTAAATTTGATGATCGCAAAATTCGAACTCAGGTCAAAGTCGCCCGGCACGATCTGCGAAAAATTCATGCCTTCAATGACCGGATAACTCACCTCATTGAACGCCTCGGCAATGAGGCCGGAACAGACTTCATTCGAACCGGAAATATCGCCGAGAAATTCGGTATAGTCATTCTGTTTCTTAAAGAACGAAAACAGAATATTGGAAACATTAATATGATCATAGCCGCGGCCGATATGCGACAATGCAAAATCGCAAACTTTTTTTAATTGATCCGCATTCAACCCAACCGGCCGGCAGACCCGGATATTTTGTTTCTGCAAGACGTCGACCTTGTTGATTACCGTGCCGGTCGAAGGAAGGGGGTCAATGATCATTCCGTCACCCACATGGAGCGCGCAATGGCTCCACGTACTGTGCGTCACCGCCATCACCACGCGGCTGATGAGCTTGTTGCCTTCGACTAAAATGACATCGCCCGGCTCCAGTACACTTTTCAAATTGTCCATGTTATTGCGTGTGCGTAAATGATAACTGATCAGATCGCGGTTCAGCCGCTCGGCAATGACTCGCATCGCCGACTTCTGCACTTTTTCCCACGCCATACGAAAAATATTCATGGCCTATATTACGATTTTTACGGAGTACATTCAACAGCAAATGTTGAGTGAAATACGGAAGTTGGTTTTTGACACGCGGCCCGGACAGCGGGTTTCATGGATTCTTATCAATCGGTATTATTTTACAATACGAATCCGAATTCTCAACGGGATATTTTTTGTCCAGATCTACGTTGTTGAGACTTTCTTTGCTGCCCCACGCAAAAACTTTTTCAAAAAGCGGTAAAAGCGGGTTTGTCTTTATCTTTTCCAGGAAATAAATTTCATGCTCTTTTTCTTTTATACCCATTTCATATAGTATTTTGTCGTGCGTTTTAATACCCAGTTTGTTAAAATATTGTTTCATACGAAAATACTCACAGACATTTCCGCTTTCTAATCTGCCCGCAAAATAAAACGGCATGAACCAACCGATGACGTAGCAGGCAATAGAGATCGTCTTACCGATCAAATAAAACAGAAATTCGTAATATTTGGATACCGGAATGTCATACGTCTGCATGATCTCCAGAACCTCTTTGCGGTGGTTCCACTCATCCGCTTCGATTTGTCTTATCGCTTTTTTTTCATCAAGGCTTTTCACAGAGCCCGCATGACCCTGATAGGCCAACGAGGCGGCTTTTTCCGCCGAGTATGCTCTTTGCAAAAGATCGATCAATTTTGGGTGCTCTAGCTTCATAGGATCATGCGGGTAAGTTTCTTGCCACAAAGACTCTAAGACACAAAGCGCAAAATTCTTAGTGCCTTAGTGCCTTCGTGGTAAAATATTTATTTCAAAGATGCTGTCAAATGATACCGCAAGTCCGTGCCTTTTTCAAGTGAAAATCTTTTGAGCAGTCCCTCGGGATTGACGATGCTTTTTCGGAGAGTGCAGGCATCTACACCTTTACTAAACAGAATTTGTAAAAGGAAATATTTTACCGTATTTTCAGTCAATGAAAAAACTGATCATATTTGTCCTGCTTTCAGCCGGAATCGGTTTTTGTTGGATAATTTTTTTTCACCAGGAAAGAAATGAAGATAACCCTATGAATTTACCCACCTCTGAAGAATTAAAAAAATTGCCGCCGGACGGCCGCCCGAAATATAACCGTCTGGTCTTTGAAAAAAGCCCTTATTTGCTTCAGCATGCGACGAATCCCGTAGATTGGTTTCCGTGGTGCGAGGAAGCATTTGAAAAGGCAAAAAACGAAGACAAGCCGGTTTTTCTTTCGATCGGCTATGCGACGTGCCATTGGTGCCACGTCATGGAACACGAATCGTTCGAGGATTCGGCGGTAGCCGCGCTGATGAATCAAAATTTTATTTGCATCAAAGTCGATCGTGAAGAACGGCCGGATATTGACAATATTTATATGTCTGTCACTCAGGCGATGACGGGCGGCGGCGGCTGGCCGATGACCGTGATCATGGCGTGGAACAAAAAACCCTTTTTCACCGGCACGTATTTTCCGAAGCAAAGTAATTATGGCCGGCCGGGCATGCTGGAGTTGATCCCTTCGATCGCCGACGCGTGGAAGAACCGCCGCGCCGAAGTTTTGGAATCCGCCGATAATATTGCCGCTTTCGTTCATGCATCGGCTCATGAAAAATCCGGTGAGGCGCTATCGGATTCGGTTCTGGCTAAAGCCTACGGTATGCTTAAAAGCCAATTCGATCCGCAGCATGCGGGTTTTGGCAACGCACCGAAATTTCCGACGCCGCATAATTTGTCTTATTTGTTACGGTACTGGAAACGCAGCGGGGACTCCGAAGCGCTGCGGATGGTTGAAAGAACATTAACCGCCATGCGCATGGGCGGAATATACGATCACATCGGTTTTGGATTTCACCGCTATGCCACCGATGCGAAATGGTTTCTGCCTCATTTTGAAAAAATGCTGTACGACCAGGCGATGCTGGCCATCGCTTACATCGAAGCGTATCAGGCGACGAAAAAAGATTTTTACAAAAAAACAGCGGAAGAAATTTTCACCTACGTTCTGCGGGATCTGACGGACGCAGGCGGCGGATTCTATTCGGCGGAAGACGCCGACAGCGAAGGTAAGGAAGGTAAGTTTTATTTGTGGACCACCGGCGAATTGGAAACCCTTTTAGGAAAAACGAACGGTGAGTTTATCGCCCGTGCGTTCAACGCGGCGGCCGACGGCAATTATTACGAAGAATCAACCAGGGAATATACGGGCGAAAATATTTTACACCTCACGAAGGATGCGGACGTCCTTGCCTACGAAGCCGGTTTATCGGAAGAAGAATTCTTAAAAAAATCAGAATCGCTTCGTCAAAGATTATTTGACTCCCGAGAAAAACGGGTGCATCCTTTCAAAGACGACAAAATCCTGACGGACTGGAACGGCTTGATGATCGCCGCCTTATCGAAAGGTGCGCAGGCGTTCAACGAGCCTAAATACAGCGAAGCGGCCGGCCGCGCCGCCGATTTTGTCCTGACCAAATTGCGCGACAAAGACGGACGCTTGCTCAAACGCGCCCGTCAGGGCGACGCGGGATTGCCGGCTCATGCCGATGATTATGCGTTCATGATCTGGGGATTGCTGGAGTTATATGAAGCTACGTTTGATCTCAAATATCTGCAATCGGCGATGGACCTGAATCAAAAAATGATCGAGCACTTTTGGGATAAAGAGAACGGCGGGTTTTATTTCACCGCAGATGACGGTGAGGCGCTCATCGCCAGGATGAAGGAAATTTACGACGGCGCCATTCCTTCGGCCAATTCGGTCGCCGCTTTGAATCTGGTCAGGCTCAGCCGGATCACGGGAAAAGAAGACTTCGCGAACATGGCGGCGCAGATCGGAAAAGCCTTTTCAAAAAATATTTCACAAATGCCTATGGGTCACGCGCAATTCCTGATCGCGGCGGATTTTGCGTTCGGTCCTTCGTATGAAATTGTCATTGCCGGCGGCGCGCACGGATCGGATACGCAAGCCATGCTGAATGCCTTGCATCAAGAATTTATTCCC
>CAZLWA010000045.1:0-2025 GCA_964563165.1 uncultured Bacteroidota bacterium
TCGGAATTCCTATCGGCAAACGTTTCTACAAACGTTTGATAACTGAGCTCTGCCAGTATGGCGGAATC
Source organism: uncultured Bacteroidota bacterium (assembly GCA_964563165.1). Classification (GTDB taxonomy): domain Bacteria; phylum CLD3; class CLD3; order SB21; family SB21; genus CAZLWA01. Next base: position 69 of record CAZLWA010000045.1, read on the forward strand.
GGCGAGCGAAGCCGCTCGAATATGCAACGTTCCACCGCCGATCATAAAATCATTTTTCCGTCTTTTGTCATCTCCAATTTCGGATTCCATGCGATTTCCCACGGATAGCCGTCGGGGTCGGCAAAATATCCCGATCGGCCGCCCCAAAAGGCATCCTGCGCCGGCTTCAATATTTTACCTCCGATTTTTTTTATTTCATCGAGCGTCCGGTCAACGTCTTCACGGTTTTTGACGTTGTGCGAAAGGGTAATGCCCCCAAAACCTTTCCCGATCGTTTTCACATGCGCATCTTTGGCGAGCAATTTTTTCGGATACAGAGCCAGTACGATGCCATTCAAATTGAAAAACGCAATGTCACCCTTGCTGGATCCGGAAAAAGGGAATTTTAATCCGTCACGATAAAAATGTACCGATTTTTTGAAATTACGGACTCCCAGAGTAATAAAATTAATTCGAGGATCCACTATAGTACAAGCTCCATTTTTATATCCGCGCGTTCGAATTCGTCGCTGTCCAGCGGCACTTCTTTGAATCCCAATTTCCGGTACAATTCGATCGCCGCCGCGGATCCTTTTGTATTGGAAACCAATTCAATTTTCTTTGCACCCAGCTGTTTTCCTTTTTCAATAATGGCATACCCCAATTGCCATCCGATCTTTTTTCCGCGAAAGTTTTCGTCGACGGCCATTTTGATCATTTCATAAACACGGTCATTCATTTTGACCAATGCACACGTTCCGGCAATCTGACCCTGATATTTGGCCAGTATGATGCAACCGCCTTTTTCTAAAATAGCCTCATCGGGACGGTCTAACTGCTCCCAATCGAGAGGTTCCATGACATAACTCTTTTCGATCCACGCAACATTAATGGCTTTGTACTGCCCGTGATATTCCGGGTTGTAGTCTATGATCTCAATATCATTTGCCGTCTGTGTTGACATTTTGCGTATCCAATCCCGTATTAAAAATCAGATTTCAATACTGCCTTCCAAATACTTCACCGCGTTTCCTGCGATCCTGACGCGTTCCCCGCTGTGCTCACAAAATAGTTCTCCGCCGCGTTTGGAAATCTGAAACGCATGAAGTTTTTTCCTGTTTAACTTTTCCGCCCAATAAGGGATGAGCGAGCAGTGGGAGGAGCCCGTTACCGGATCCTCGGGAATGCCTGCGGCGGGAGCAAAGAATCTCGAAACAAAATCCGAATGATCGCCTTTTGCAGTAACAATGACTCCAAGGGCATCCACTTCTTCCAACAATGAAAAATCCGGTTTCAGATCCTTCACTTCCTCTTCTGAAGTGTACACTACAAAATAATCACGGGACTTCAGGATCTCTGACGGTTTACCTCCAAGGCCTTTTAATAAACTATCTGGAACGGAACAGACTGCCGGTTTTCTCGAAGGAAAATCCAAGGATAGGCGTTCACCTTCGCGCGTCACAGACAGCATGCCGCTTTGACTTCGAAATTCTACGGAATTGCCGTGATACCGGAGTTCATGGAAGAGCACGAATGCTGCCGCCAGCGTTGCATGCCCGCACAGATCCACTTCCACAGCCGGCGTGAACCAGCGCAGGTGAAATCCGTTTTCTTCTTTGACAAAAAAAGCCGTCTCCGACAAATTGTTTTCGGCTGCGATATTCAGGAGCGTCTCATCGTCGAGCCACGATTCCAACGGACAAACCGCGGCAGGATTCCCGCCAAAAAGTTTATTTGTAAATGCATCTATTTGATAAACAGGGATCTTCATTTCTATTCTTTCACCTAAATTTCTAAGAACTTTTCGAGACCTCTCACCAAGCCGACGGCCGAAACAACTTTTCTTGCCGCGAGTAATGTTCCTGCCACGTAAGGTTCTGCGCTGTTACCCGCTTCCTGCGTAATTCGCAGCCGCTCGTCATCTCCGCCCAAAATAATTTCCGTGGAAGAAACAAACCCTGCCAGGCGCACGGAATGA
>CAZLWA010000046.1:0-46054 GCA_964563165.1 uncultured Bacteroidota bacterium
TTCACTTCCGAATTTTCGAAAGCATCCGCTCCTAATTTTTCAAACAAAGATGCTTTCTTGTTCTTTAAATCTTCGATTTGCGACTTGATCTTCAGCTCTTCCTTCGATTCTTTGTCCGGTTTGATCTGATTGCCCGTCATGCGCCGCTGAATCGAATCCATCTGCGTTTCCAATGCGGACAAATTGGAAGTTCTGATCTGGATCTGAGTTTCCAATTCACCTAATTTATCCTTCATAAGAATGACCTTGGTCAATGGACCTTCGGCGTCTTTGGAAATGATATCCGTCTTTTTCTTCAACGCTTCGAGCGCAATTTCAGTCTTTTCTAAATTGGTTTGCGTCAATTGAATTTGTTCGATAATAAATTTGATCCCGTTTTGAAGGCCTTCCTGATCCAGTTCAGCAGTGCGTTTCTTTAAAAGGTCCGCAGCCACTTCAATCATTTTTTGGACCAGGAAAGAATCATAAGACATCGAGGAAATTTCTATGAATTGCGCCGATTCTTTGTAAGGTTTCAGCGCGATTTGTTTAGCCGAGCTTTCGATCATAACCAATCGTACATAATCCTCGTCACGATGTTTTCTTAATTGTTCCCTCAACTCTTGCCGAAAACGCTTGTCAAACAAATCCGTTGTGATAATGATCTCAAAATATCCCGCATCCAGGGTTTGCATTCCGTTCCCGTTGTTGTTGTTTGTTCCAAGCAGGTCCAGGATGGGATTATTGTTTGTATTTTCAAAATATAAAATGGCGGAAGAGCGGTAGAGGGTCGGTTTGCTCAAGGAATAGTAGGCAATAACGGCCGTGAATGTAAGAAACACGATCAACACCGCTAATTTGTGCCGTAAAATGATGCTGATGACTTCATGCGCATCTAAACCCTGTTTAACCTGAATCTCGTTCTGCATATAATTGTCTTTCAAAAAAATTAAATGAACTTCGCGGTGCGAAGTAAAACAACCAGTGTTAGGATCGGGACTACATACTGAATGACTTGAAGGAAGGTTTTAAACGTAAATTTTTTCGTAGGCACAAAAATAATATCCCCCGGCTCTACCAGAGGAACCACCCCGCCTTTGGCTTTTAAGACCGCTTCCAGATCCACGAATTTTTCGGTCATAGCTGCTCCGATCCGGTGAATCAACTTAATATTTTGGATCGCCGCGTCGTCCTGCGGCCCGCCGGCTAAAAAGATCAAATCCACGACCGTAGCGCCTGGAAAAATCGGAAAGTTTCCCGGGCTGCGAACCGCACCCAGCACGTTTGCGTAAACGGCTCCGTAAATGGCCGGCACGAATATAATATCTCCTTCTTTTAACTGCGGAAGTTTCTCTATGTCCCCCGTTTCGATAATAATGGATTCCAGGGACAGCATGAATTCTTCGCGCAAGCCGGTTTCCGGGTTCTTGCGAATGAGTTTTGTTTTGTTCAAGTCGCATTGCTTCGTCGTTCCACCCGCCATCGCAATCGCGCCCTGGACCGTGTTATTACGCGGCATCCGATGAGAGCCCGGACTATTCACCTGGCCCAATACGATCACTTCAATCAATTCCACTTCGGAAAAGCTGACCACGACTTCCGCGCGCACACCGATATATTGCGACAAACGCGCCGACAACACATTCGCCATCTGTTCCGCGGTTAGTCCATCCACTTTGACGTCTTTCATGAAAGGATACTTGAGACTGCCGTCCGATTGCACGCGCACGTTTTTAGGAAGTTCATCGTGTCCGTACACCGCGATCTCCAGCAGATCGTCCGGACGAATTTTTCTGTCGACTTTAGCCGCGCGTGCGGCTACCGAATCTTTTTTGGATTCTTGCGCAAAAAGTGAAATCGAAACGGCCGAAAATACAATGAGCCACCAAACTGATTTTGAATTCATTACTTCATTTCCTGTCAATTATTCTGATATTATCTAAATTAATTACTCAATGATTTCCGCTGGTTTTCCATCTAAAACGTCTTTGAGATGTAAGTTACTTTTAAAAAAATAGACCAACCCGATACCCGTAATCGATAGGTATTGACTGGCATGCAGCAAAATAGCCAATCCTAACGCATCTTCTTTATCAACATTCAGGATTATTAAACTTTGTTTTGCCAATTCGTGAAACGTCCCCACGTAGCCGGGCGCGGCCGGAATCATCACCGCAAACGCCGTAAACACCATGACGACGACCGCATCGCCGGTATCGAGATGATAGGTCGCATGCAAACGGCATGCGTGAAAAATCGCAACGATCGAATACACGTAAGATGCCCAGATCAGAAAGCTCAGCAAAGTAATCGTTGCATACGCCCTTGCCGAATGCAGGAAACGCACGCCGTCAATGAAGGCGCGAGCCATGGTTTGAACGCGCGCCGATGCGGCTTTTGAAAAAGGCGTGATACCGCGGTTCAAGACGCCCAGAGCCCACCCGGATTTTTTCGCCAACAGATAAAGAATCACGATGGACGCGGCGATTATCACGCCGACCAAAATCCCGCCGCTTCGGACCCATTCCGGAAACGGGAAAAAAAATATAAGGCTTCCTAATATGATTAGCAACGTCAAAACATCCAGAATACGTTCGACGACCACGGTCCCCATCGACGCGCTGAACGAAACGTTTTCGCTTTGTTTGACCGCATAGCCGCGCATCAATTCACCCAAACGAAACGGCAAAATATTATTGACCATCAATCCGATCATCAGCGCGGAAAAAAGATGATGGAGTTTCACCTGTTTGGTCGGTGCCAGCAAATATTGCCAGCGCAGGGCGCGCAGCCAGCAACTTAAAATATTAATGGCTACCGCCAGCCCGATAAACGCGAAACTCACCCCCACAAACGAATGGCTGAGTTCGCTGAAATCAATCCCGCGCACCGCCAGCCAGACGAAAAAAACACTGATACCGATTGTCAAAACCAACCAAAAGAACTTTTTCAAATAGGGGCTCCGCTATCTCAGGTCAATGACGTCCATGCCCGTTTCCGGAATGAACGTGAACAATTTAGGATCGAGCGGCCGGTCGACCTCGATGCTCGTAAATTCATACGCAATCACATTGCCTTCGAGATCGGTGTATTCCACTTTCTCCGCGATCCACGTATCCGCCGGCACCCAGATCTTCATGCTCTGCACAAAATCATCTTTGTCATGCGGATCCAATTTCAGCACGTACACCGCGCGGCCTTTCGCCATGTCCACACCGATCACTTCCGCGATAAACTTGTCCAAATATTCGAACAAGAAATATTTCGGCATGAAGAGACTTTTGCTGTTCTTTTTCAACTTGTCAATAAGCACCTGATTGTTGGCCTCCGAATACTGCCAAACGGTTTCGCCGTTCGTGATGTTCAATTGCTGGCCAAGTTCGTAGCGAATGTTGTTATCTTTCTTGAAGTACATTCTTCCCTGCAAATCCTGATTCTTGCCGGTCAGCTTCCACTTAAAATGATAGTCAAACAAGAAAGTGAAACTGTCGGTTTTTTTATATTTACTCTGCACCTTCCTGATAATGGACTGCGCATCTTCGCCATCGGATCGCGGCGTAAACCATGGCAGGTTCACTGCCAGGAGAAATGTCAGAACTAAACCAATCATTCAACTCCTTATTTTCTCAGAACTGTATTGTACGTCCTGCATGCTGTTTTGAACAAAATAAAATTATCCCACACGATACATGGCGATCTGGTCTTCGGTGATCAGCACTTGCCGCGCTTTGCCGCCGTCCTGTCCGCTGACGATACCCGCTTTTTCCAGCTGGTCCACGATCCGCGCGGCCCGTGCATACCCGACGCTCAATCGCCGCTGCAGCAGAGACGCCGAGCCCTGATTATGTTTCACGACAATTTCCAGAGCGTCATTGAATAACGCATCCACGGAACCGGCTTCCATATCGCCGTCCACGCCTTCCCGGGGCTCATCCTTTATCACAAAATCTTTTCTCGGAAACGCCGGCATCCGCGCAATATAATCCACGATCGATTCGGTTTCTTTGGTCGAGGTGAACGCATTTTGAATCCGGATCGGCATTTGTCCGGGCGGCAGATACAGCATATCGCCTTTGCCGAGCAAAAGCTCTGCGCCGCCCATGTCGAGAATGGTGCGTGAATCAATTTTGCTTCGTACCTGATACGCGATACGCGCGGGAAAATTCGCTTTGATCAATCCGGTCAGGACGTCCACCGACGGCCTCTGTGTCGCTACGATCAAATGAATGCCCACGGCACGCGCCATTTGCGCCAGGCGGGTGATCGATGTTTCCACCTCCCGCGGCGCCGTCATCATCAGATCCGCCAGTTCATCAATGATCGCTATGATGTACTCCAGTTTCGAATGATCAAATTTCGTATCGTCCGGCATCGTGCCGTCTTCCCAGCGTTTATTATAGTCCTCGATATTACGCACATTTGCATGCGCTAATTTTTCATAGCGTTTTTCCATTTCTTCGACAAGCGCCCTGAGCAAAAGTTTGGCGTTCTCTGGTTTCGTCACAACGTCTTCTATGATTTCGCCTCGCTGATTGCGCAGGCAAATCAAATGATGGTTTCTTAAACGGCGATAGAGCGCCAATTCGACTTTCTTCGGGTCGATCATGACAAATTTCACTTCCGAGGGATCGAATTGATACAGAATGCTTGTAATCATCGAGTTGACGCCGACGCTTTTTCCGGAACCGGTCGTTCCCGCGATAAGCAAATGCGGCATCTTTGCGAGGTCTTCAAAATGAATCTGGCCGTCGATCGTTTTGCCCAGCGCCAATCCTAAACGGTATTTATGTTTCGCGTTTTTAAAGAACCGGTCCTCAAACAAACTCCGGATCAAAACGGGCGACGCTTTGGGTTTTGGAATTTCAACCTGGATCGTGCCTTTCGAAGTCACCGGCACCATACGGACGGATTTCACTTTCATGGACAGCGCCAGTTCATCTTCCAATCCCGTGATCTTCGAAATTTTCAACCCGGTCGGTAATTCAAGCTGATAAATCGCGACGACCGGGCCATTGTATTCCGTCGCGACGACCTTGGTATCAATGCCGAATTGAGACAACGTGGAAATGATCTGATGGATCTTGTCGTCCAGCTCGCGAATTTCCGCCTCGGTCAATTTTTCCATTTCCTGCGTCGGTTCAAGCAAGTCCAACGACGGCTGCCGGTAGCGCCTGCGCGCCGCCTGATTTTCCTTATCGTAATCGATTTCTATTTCGTCCTTTTCTTCTTTAACCGGCTTAACTTTCTCAAAAGGCGTCTCTTCTGAACCGTCGGCTTCAGAATTCTTCTTCATATCCTGTAACTGAAACGCTCCGGCGGAATCTCCCGGCGCCTCGTCTTCTTCGAACGGGTGGGTTACATTTTTTCCGAAGGAAATATTTTTCTCCCCGTCGTCAAGATCCAGCGACGCGTGTTCCTCTTCAAATGCGCTGCGTGCAATATCCTTGAAATCCGCCCCCGTTACCTCCGCGTTGTCATCCCCGGGCAGTATCGCTTCCTTTTCCGGAATTTCAATTTCTTCGGTCTTTATGGCCTCGACGGATTCGGTTTTTTCGCCGCCTTCCCCGTCAAGATTATGGATAGAAGGAATCGTGAATTGCTTGTCAATATGCCCGAGCGATTTGATGTCGTTCAGCAGCGCGGTATCATAGTTCACCCCAAAACCGGTGATGTCATTATTTTTTGTTTCGGGTATATTCTGATTTGACGCTTCCTGCGGCGGAATGACTTCTGCCTTCTGATCCGTCGGGGCGGACTTCTCTTCTTCGGCCGGAATCGCGTTTTCGACGACCGGCGGAGCGGCTGTTTGCCCGTCCTGTAAATACTGCGGAATTAACGGATTTGCCGGATACTTATCCTCTGTCGTCCCTGTGGGTTCGCTTTCCAGCAAGGCTATTTGGCGATTCCTGAATTTTGCGATCGTCTCGGAGGTCACACGGAATGACGAAATAAATATGTTCTGAATGGATGGAATTAGATCGGCAATACTGACACGCGTGACCATGATCAGCCACACGAGCGACAGAACGACCCAAACCAGAATACTTCCGAAACTGCCGAGCCATACATACCATTGCTGTGCGATCATGCCGCCGAGAATACCGCTCGCTTCCCAATGCTGTTCCTGCAGGCCGGCATCCGGCAGCGCGATCCACGCGGACACCAGGATCATCAGCGTCACCAGATAGAACGCAAATTGATTAATGAGGAAAATGCTCTTGTGGGTGAAGAACAGCCAGCCGTAAACAAAAAACAAGATCGGCGCGGCCATGAACGGATAACCGAAGGTGTAGGTCACCAGGTAATGCGAAACATACGCCCCCGCGACGCCCAGAAAATTTTTCAGCAGCCCGTCGCGCCACAGGCTCAGGATCGCACCGGGTTGCTCATTCGAACGATGCGATACGATCGACAAAATGAGCAAAATTGAAATCGTCATGGTCAGAATGCCGAGGATCTCCTCTTTCAGTTTCGGACTGAGATTGAGACGGAGTCCTTTGGATACGTTGGGCTTGGGTTTGAGGGGAACTTTAGCTTGCGCTGTTCCGGAAGGTTTCGATTTGGAAATGTTTTTTTTCTTTTCAGCCATATAAAAAAATCAAATTGTAATATGCAAAAATCAAAATAAGAAAATTACCGTGACCGGCGGTACAGGTTGATTTTTACATGCATTCACATTTTGATTTTTAATTGTTTGTTAAAAATCCGAACCCGGGTCGCCGTTGTAAAATGGTGTCGGTATGACTTTCGCGGCTAACATTCTTCCCCGCGCGTTGACGACTAACGCCGTTCCATGCTCGGCGTAAGGAGTTTCCACATACGCCATGGCGACGGCTTTCTGCAGCGTCGGAGAAAAAGTTCCGCTGGTGACGACGCCGATCTTTCTGTCATCCTTGAAAATTTCATATCCGTGGCGCGCGGGAATTTTTCCTTCGACTTCGATGCCGATCAGTTTTCGTTTGAGCCCTTCGGATTTGGCCTTTTGCATGACCTCGCGTCCGAAGAATTCGCCTTTGGTCAGTTTCGTGATCCATCCTAACCCGGCTTCGAGCGGATGCGTGGTTTCGTCAATGTCATTGCCGTAGAGACAATATTTCATTTCCAATCGCAAGGTATCGCGCGCGCCGAGCCCTGCAAGGCCGATCCCGTATTTTTCCCCTTCGCGCATGACCGCATTCCAAATCTTGCCGGCAAATTGATTTTCAAAATATAATTCAAACCCCTTTTCGCCGGTATACCCCGTGCGTGAAATCGTCACCGGCATCCCGCCCACTTCGCCCTCGCGAAACCAATAAAATTTTATTTCCGCTAAATTGGTTCTTGTCAGCGCCTGCAGAAGGTCTTTCGCTTTGGGTCCTTGAATGGCAAGCAAGGCAATGTCATCGCTCTTGTTTTCCAGCTTTACCGATGCCGGACAATGCGACTTCAGCCAATTGAAATCTTTTTCCAGATTCGACGCGTTGACCACCAGCATATATTTATCCGCATAACGATAGACAATCAGATCGTCCACGATACCGCCGTCCGGCTTGCACATGGCCGAATAATGCGCTTGATCGACGGCTAATTTCGACACCTCATTGACCGTAACTTTTTGAAGAAATTCAAGCGCCCCTTCTCCGCGGACAAAAAATTCACCCATGTGCGAAACGTCAAATACTCCCACCCCTGTGCGCACGCGCCGGTGTTCCGCGAGGTCGCCGTCATACCGGATCGGCATCAGGTAGCCTCCAAATTCCGCCATCTTCGCACCCGCAGAAACGTGCTTGTCGTAAAAAGGAGTTTTCTTAGGGTTTGCAATTACTGATGCTGACAATTTTTATGCTTTCCTGTTTTTTTGCCACAGAGATCATTTTCTCACTGTTGACGTCTTGGCCCTTTAATTGCATTCTTAAATCTTCTTCATAACCTGGTCGATACGTTCCAGTGCTTTTTTGATGTTCTCGATGGAATTGGCATACGACAGGCGCAAATAACCCTGGCCGTTAGCGCCGAATGCCGTTCCGGACAGCGCCGCCACGCCGGCTTCATTCAATAAATAATCCGATAATTTTTTCGAATCCATGCCGGTTTTCGTGATATTCGGAAACACATAGAACGCGCCGAGCGGTTTTTTGCACGAAAAACCCTTGATCCGGTTCAAACCTTCAACAATAAAATCACGGCGTTTTTCAAATTCCGATACCATTTTATCCACAGAATCCTGAGGCCCTTGCAGCGCTTCGATACATGCCCGCTGGACAAAACTGTTGGTGCAGGAATTACTGTTGGTCATTAATTTTTCGACCATGGATGAGAGGCTTTTGGGCATCACTCCGTATCCCGCGCGCCAACCCGTCATCGCATACGTTTTGGAAAAACCGTCCAGAATGATCGTGCGCTCTTTCATGCCCGGCACACTTGCAATGCTGTGATGCTCACAGCCGTACATAATACGGCTGTAAATTTCATCCGCCATCACGTAACAATTATAGTTCTTTACTACGTCCGCAATGTCCTGAATATCTTTTTTTGAAAGTACGCCGCCCGTCGGGTTGGCCGGCGAGTTGATGATCACGAGTTTGGTTTTTGCATTGATCTTCGATTTCAATTCATTCACATCGAGCTTAAAATCCTTTTCCTCGCTGATCATGAGCGGAACCGCTTTGCCGCCGGCAAAATTGATCATGGATTCATAGATCGGGAATCCCGGATTCGGATAGATCACTTCGTCGCCTTCTTCGATCAAGGCGAGAATCGGGAAGAAAATGATCGGCTTGCCTCCGGGCGTCATGACGACTTCATCCGGGGAAACTTCAATATGGCGCGTGTTGGAAATATACGTCGCAATGGCCCGGCGCAATTCCGGCAATCCGGCCGCCGGTCCGTAATGCGTCCATCCTTCGTGAAGCGCTTTCACCGCAGCTTCCGTGATATTTGCCGGTGTATCAAAATCAGGCTCGCCGATCTCCAGGTGGATGATCGACTTGCCCTGGGCCTCCAGCGCTTTCGCCCGGACGAGAACTTCGAACGCGGTTTCCGTTCCCAAACGGCTCATCGCCTTTGCCGGAGCTACGTGAAAAGACATGAACATTTCTCCAAAAATGAATTTCCCAAGAACACGCAAGTTTAGCTTTTTTTGCATAGATAATCAAGTAAAATAAAGACTTCCGAAGGCCCGATAAAACAAAAAGAGCCAGAATGTTTTCATTCTGACTCTTAAAAAAGACCTCGCTGGAGATCCAAGTTCAGCTTTCCGCAGCCACGTAAATCTCCGAGCCTGCTTTTTTGAATTCTCTTGCCTTTTCTTCCAAACCTTTTTGAATCGCATCGCTTTCGTCCACTTGCAGTTTGGCGGCATAGGCGCGTACGTCTTCCGTGATCTTCATCGAGCAAAAATGTGGGCCGCACATGCTGCAGAAATGAGCCACTTTGGCGTTATCCGACGGAAGCGTTTCGTCGTGAAACTTCCGGGCGGTATCCGGATCGAGGGACAAATTAAATTGATCTTCCCATCGAAATTCAAACCGCGCTTTCGAAAGCGCATTATCGCGGATTTGCGCGCCCGGATGGCCTTTCGCAAGATCCGCCGCGTGCGCCGCAATTTTGTAAGTGATCACGCCGTCTTTGACGTCATCTCGGTCGGGCAGACCAAGATGTTCTTTCGGCGTGACATAGCACAGCATCGCGCAGCCGTACCACCCGATCATGGCCGCTCCGATGCCGGAGGTAATGTGATCGTACCCGGGAGCAATATCGGTCGTCAACGGACCGAGCGTATAAAAGGGCGCTTCGCCGCACGTCTCCAGTTGCTTATCCATATTGACTTTGATCATGTGCATCGGGATATGTCCCGGTCCTTCGATCATTGTTTGTACGTCGTGTTTCCATGCAATTTTTGTCAGTTCACCGAGCGTATCCAGTTCGGCAAATTGCGCATCGTCGTTCGCATCCGCAATGGAGCCGGGCCTCAACCCGTCCCCCAGGCTGAAACTGACGTCATAGGCTTTCATGATCTCGCAAATGTCCTCGAAATGCGTGTACAAAAAACTCTCCTGATGGTGGGCCAAACACCATTTCGCCATGATCGATCCGCCGCGCGAAACAATGCCTGTCACACGCTTCGCCGTGAGCGGAACGTAACGCAGCAGCACCCCGGCATGGATCGTAAAATAATCCACGCCTTGTTCCGCCTGCTCAATGAGCGTATCACGATACATTTCCCAGGTCAATTCCTCCGCTTTGCCGTCCACTTTTTCCAACGCCTGGTAGATCGGCACGGTGCCGATCGGCACGGGCGCATTGCGCAGGATCCATTCACGCGTCTCGTGAATGTTCTTTCCGGTCGAAAGATCCATGACCGTATCGGCACCCCAGCGGATCGCCCAGATCATTTTTTCGACTTCTTCTTCAATACTCGACGCCACGGCAGAATTCCCGATATTCGCGTTGATCTTAACCAAAAAATTTCTTCCGATGATCATCGGCTCGGTTTCCGGATGGTTGATATTCGCCGGAATGATCGCCCGGCCGCGGGCAATCTCTCCGCGTACAAATTCCGGTGTGATCGTTTCCGGGATCATGGCGCCGAAATTTTCGCCGGGATGTTGGTCATTGAATTCGCTCATCATTTCCCGCCGCTGGTTTTCACGAATGGCGATGTATTCCATCTCCGGCGTGATGATGCCTTTTTTTGCGTAATGCATTTGCGAAACGTTGGCGCCGGATTTCGCGCGGAGCGGCTTGCGCGTCTTCTTGAATCGAATGGCGTCCAAAGTAGTGTCGTTCTGACGCAGGCGGCCGTACGTGGAAGAAATATCCGGCAGTTCATCCGCATCGCGCCGCGCTTGGATCCATTTCACTCTCAGCGGATCCAGCCCTTGATAAATGTCAATGGCAGTACGCGGATCGGTATAAGGCCCGCTTGTGTCGTAAACGGTCAGCGAAGATTTTTTCCGGCCGTTCCCGTTCCCGCCATGGGCAGAACCGTCGCCGAGGGCGATTTCCCTCATCGCGACCTTTACGCCGGGCAATGTCCCTTCCACATAAATTTTTTCCGAAGCGGGAAAAGGATCGCGCGTAATTTTGCTTTGCTCATTTGGAATTTTAGTTTTGTCGGATGACATCGTATCTCCTTTAATGATGTTCGTTTCAGTCTTCACCACAGAGGCATGAAGACACTGAGAATAATAATGCAAATCCTGAGCCGCATCTACATTGTGCTGATCTGAAAGACAATCTTAGCGCTTTTGTGGTAAAAGGCAAAAAAAAAACCGTTCCTGCTTCAGGAAACGGTTCATTGATCATTATTCATTGATCATTGATCATTGTTGTCGTTTCCCTACGCCGGTATGACCGCGGGTCAGGTTCAAAGGGTATATTCTCAGATCTCCCGGTCTCCCGGGAGAACAACCCCTAACGATTAAAAATTTTGAAGAACGGCGCCCATGCGTCTTAGTGAAATATATTTCAAAAGAAACCTGCACGCAAGAACTATTTCATCAGTAAGCCGGCCAATTCTTCCTGAGCCGTCGCATCGGATGAATAGGTCGCGATACCATTCTTCAGATCTTGCAATGCATCAATGATATACGGGCTTCCGCAGGCAATAAGCAGATGGGCTTTTTCTCCAACAATCCGGTTAATTTCCTGTGACAGAAATTCCGGAAATTTATGAAAACCTTTCATCGCCATCGGTTTAAGGTCTGTAATAATAATGACGGTCTGAAATGCCGAAAAGTCAGGAACGGAAATTCTTTCTTCCGGAGACGACGAAAATATAGTGAATCTATTTTTTACTCGCTCCTCCAGCACTGAAAAGCTTTTTTCATCGGTTTTGATAAGCCAGACCGCGGTCTTCTCATTTTGAATTTTTAGCCAATTCCCTTTTTTTATGACAAAACATAACCGCGTAACACGCCTCGCGAACCCCAGATGGTCCCCGCATCCGACTATTTCTCTTGCCCGATCCGCATGGACCAGACGGTTTTCAAATAATCCGAGTTTTCTTTTTAATTCAAAAACACGCTCCACGGATTCCTCCAAACGCCGTTCGGAAATGTGACGGCCTTTCACGGCGGAAAGAAGAAATTCAAATGCCTTACCGACGCTTACGGGAATGAGCACCTGATCGGCACCGGCGAGAAATGATTTTACGACCGCTTCGTCTTGTGAAAAATTTTTCGCAATCGCGCCCATCATCAACGCGTCGTTCACGATCAGGCCGTTGTAATTCCACTTTTTCCTCAACAAGTCAGTCATGATCTTTTTCGACAAACTCGCGGGTAATCCGGATGCATCCAGCGCGGGAACCACGATGTGTCCCATCATGACGGAATCGATTTCCTGTCTCAAGATCTCTTTGAAGGGCGCCAGTTCAATTTTTTCCAGACGGTCGAGCGGATGAAGAATCACCGGAAGGTCCATGTGCGAATCCGTCAGCGTATCGCCGTGGCCGGGAAAATGCTTCGCGGTCGCGATGATACCGTGCTCCTGTAAACCCTTCACATAAGCCAATCCACAGGCGGTCACGGTCTCCGGCGTCTCTCCGAAGGAACGGATATTGATGATCGGATTTTCCGGATTATTATGAATGTCGAGCACGGGACTGAAATTCTGACGAATGCCGATCGCGTGGGATTCCAGCGCAGTCACTTTTGCGGTTTCATAAATAATGGAAGGGTCTTTTTTCGCCGCTTCGGCTAAGCCCATGAAATACGGAAACGCGGTCGCGCCTTCAATTTGCTGGCCCAGACCGCGCTCTAAGTCGGCGGAAAAAAGAATCGGGTGTTTGCTGAGCTTTTGAAGGCGGTTGAAGGTCTCGACCGCGCGCGGGACGGTACCGCCGAAAACGATAAAATTCCCGATATGAAATTTACCGATCAGGTATTCATAAAACTCAATATCAAATTCCGGATCGTTAAAATCCAATCGAGGAATGATGAGTTGGCCGATTTTTTCTTCGAGAGAGAGTTTTTTAAGCATGGTTCATTTTTGGTGCCGGTGGAATCCGGATCAATGTCATCACTTAAATTGTTTAGTTCAACAAGAATTTACAGCCGGATCTTGGCTGCAAATCAGGATTTATTTAAGATCTCTCTTGAAAAAAATGTTTTCTAGGTCTACTTTATATTCTAATCTAGCGGAGATGGATATGAAATCAAAATGGCTCGTAATTTACTTATTATTCTGCCTCGCTCTTCACGCTCAGGAAAAGCATTTGAAGAACGTCCGGCAACTGACCTTCGCGAGCGACAATGCGGAAGCATATTTCAGCCCGGACGGAAAATGGCTGACCTTTCAAAGCCGCAATCCTAAATGGAATGTTGCCTGCGATCAGATCTTTTTGATGGATATTGACCGGGCGGCGGCGACTTATCGCCCTCCGATGATCAGCACAGGCCTTGGCCGGACGACCTGTTCCTATTTCATGCCTGACGGTAAACGTATTCTCTATGCATCGACGCATGAAGGCGGGAAAGACTGCCCGCAGCCGCCGGCGCCGCGCAAGGACGGCAAATACCTTTGGCCGGTCTACGACACGTTCGATATTTACGTCGCCAACCTTGAAGGGCACATCATTAACCAACTGACCCATGCCCCCGGCTACGATGCCGAAGCAACGGTTTCGCCCAAGGGCGACAAGATCGTTTTTACCTCAGCGCGTTCCAGGGATCTGGAACTCTGGATCATGGACATTGACGGAAAAAATCCGAAACAGCTGACGCACGATCTGGGCTATGACGGCGGCGCCTTCTTTTCGCCGGACGGGAAACGATTGGTCTTCCGCGCATCCCGCCCGAAAACGCAAAAAGAGATCGACGACTACAAGGAATTGCTTTCACAGGGGCTTGTGGCGCCGACGCAAATGGAGATCTTCACGTGCAATACCGACGGTTCGGATATGAAACAAATTACCAAACTGGGCAAGGCCAATTGGGCTCCGTATTTTCACCCTTCCGGAAAAAAGATAATTTTTTCTTCGAATCACGATGCGGAGAAGGGATTTCATTTTAATTTGTTCATGGTCAATGATGACGGAACGAATCTGGAAAAAATTACATCCGAAAGTATTTTCAATGCATTCCCGATGTTCTCTCCGGACGGGAAGAAACTTGTTTTCTCATCCAACCGCAATAATCACGGCACGCACGACACCAATTTATTCATAGCTGACTGGGAGGATAAATGAAAACATTCATGCTGACCTTTGTTTTTTTCGTTTCGACACTTCACGCGCAAATTTCCATCGGGAATTTGAAAAAGCATATCGCCTATCTGAGTTCGGATTCTCTCAGAGGCCGCGCAACGAGCGAGCCCGGCGAGAGCCTGGCGGCGGATTATATCTCGAAACAATTCCAATCCATCGGGCTGATCCCCAAAGGCGATCGTTCGTACATTCAGGTCTTCAATTATCACGAACCCAAAAATCCGCACGTCACGGTCGACAGCGCTAAGGTCGGCCCTGAAAAATTCGGAAAAAATGTTATCGGGTACCTGGACAACGGTGCGCAAAATACGATCATCATCGGCGGACACTACGATCATTTGGGTTTAGGCGATCGCGGCGGCTCTTTGGATCCGAATCCGAAAGGAAAAATTCACAACGGCGCTGATGACAACGCGTCCGGCGCGTCCGGGGTGATAGAACTGGCCCGTTATTTTCAGACCAATAAGAAAAAAGAAAAAAATAATTTTCTTTTCATTTGTTTCTCCGGCGAAGAATTGGGCCTGCAGGGGTCCAAGTATTTCACCCATCATCCGACGATCGATTCAAACCGGATGGACCTGATGATCAATATGGACATGATAGGGCGATTGGATACCGCAAAGGGCCTTTTGGTTCTGGGCACGGGCACAAGCCCGGGGATCGAAGCATTCGTAAAGTCGCTCGCACAGGACTTGAAAATAAAAACGGATTCCTCCGGCATCGGCCCGTCGGACCATACGTCATTTTATTTAAAAAATGTTCCCGTGCTGCATTTTTTTACGGGCCCTCATGCCGATTACCATAAACCGACCGATGATGAGGATAAAATCAATTACGCGGGAGAAAAAGAAATTCTCGAATACATTATTCGCATAGTCGGCGCGGTGGACCCGTTGCCGAAACTCGCTTTCACGACGACGCGCAATACCAATCCAAGCGATTCGCCGCGATTTAAAGTTACGCTCGGTATTTTGCCGGATTACACATTCACCGGCGGCTTGCGCATCGACGGCGTGTCGGAAGGAAAACCCGGATTCAGAGCCGGCTTACAGCAAGGCGATGTTATTGTTCAGATGGGCGAATATAAAGTGGACGATATTCAAACCTACATGCAGGCGCTGAGCAAATTTAAAAAAGACGATTCCACGACGATAAAAGTCAAACGCAAAGATGCAGAATTGGAATTAAAAGTGACGTTTTGATTTCCCCTGAGGGGTTGTCCCCCTTATCAAAGGGGGTTAGGGGGTTGTTTCTTTTGCCACAGAGCACACGGAGAGTGCAGAGTTTTATTACTAGAATTAATTTTCCTCCGGGCGAATCTATGGTTCATTCGAAATCCCAAGACTTAAATACGGTCTGCTCCTGAATCACCGCGAATTTCACGATTGTCTTTCCGATCCCGGCAGCCTCGATCAGAGCGATATACATGCCGCTCGCCGCGAAGTGGCCCTTGGCCGTTTTCAGGTCCCAGGTTTCCGTCGATGTCGTTTCGGGCAATGGAGTGTAATTCTGCGTCAGCGGATCGGTGTTGATCCGGTCGTTCTGAGACGCGGTATTGTGATAAATGATCCGCACTGAATCCCCGCTCACGGTGAAAATCTTGATCGTACATGCCCCGGGCAGATGCGTAAACTTGATGATCTTACGAAAAGCGTCATTCTGATAGGACGACCGGCCGTAATAGGGATTGGCACGACCTTGATATTCTTAAGACTATTCTTCAATTCTTTTTTCGAAGTGACGGCCGAATTGGCGCTCGTTGAAAACGTGTACGTATCGGCCGGCCGTCCGGGAGAATTCTTTTCGAAAAGACGCTGCCCAACGCCGATTTACACACATTTTGCAGCATTCCAATCACAAAAAAATCCCGATGAAATACATCGGGATTTAAGGTGGGCAATATTGGATTCTCAGCCAAAGGCTGATGCGCCTTCAGCCAGAGGCTGACAGGCCGGCGCAGAACCAATGCCGCTATTAACAACTGAGCACTCTTGAATTTGTGGGCAATATTGGATTCTCCCGAAGGTCCGAAGGACTCCTGCGGAGGAAGCCTTTGGCAGAACCAATGACCTCTTACCGACCTGTCGGGATTAGGCGAACCCTTCGTTTCGCTCAGGGCAAGCGTCGGAACCTAATTGCCGGACAATTAAACGAATGCAACGCTCTGTTGAATTCGTGGACACAGCTGACCGAATATCGAACCTTTTGGTCAAAATTTTCAGAGATTTACGTCAAATTGTTGGCTGATCTGAGAGCCAGGGCCAGAAGGATCAATATTTTTGATCAACTTTGCTAAGACATTCCAGTGTTGGTTGCATCTGTTCTCTGGTGAGGATTTTTGGATGCGTTATGTCGGCCACTAAAAATCTAAATAAAAATCCCCCGAAGTTTCAACATCTGAGATTTTTTTTTCATATCAATATCGAAATTGTTGCTATTTCTTTATTGGTACTACTGCGGCGCTCTTCACTTCGACAAGAATAAATCCCATCGCCGCATCTCCGATATTTTCTGAAGTGTGTGGCCCTTCTGCGTCCATCCATCCGGCTTCGCCCGCCTTCGCTTCCCATATATCAGATTTTCCATCCGCGTGAACAACCTTCATTTTTCCCGGTTTTGTTACATAGTACCAGCCGGCCGGATGCGTGTGCGTGGGATCTTTTTCACCCGGCTTGAGTGTATTTTCAACCACGCGTATGTACGCGTTGTCTACGAGGATTTTGTAATGCTGTGGCGCTACGACGGCTACGTCTTGAGCCAATAAAGATATGGTACAAAACAGGGCGATGGCGAAAAGCCATGCTGAGAACGATGTTTTCATAATTCCTCCTTTGTCAAGATTTTAAGTAAGTTAATCGAGAGCAATTCAATAAGCAAATTTATTTTTTTCGAGTAAAAGGAAGGAAAATTGTATCCTGTTGTAGATGATATATCAGGATTACGATGAGCAACTGAACATTGCTGGAAGACTCGTGGACCCAGCTTGAACGAATATTGAACTTTTTGTGCGGCTTGTCAAGTTGGTTCGATAAGTCAGCAGAGTTAGTCAAATATCGAACCGTCGAAGTAGAAGAAATTAAGTGACTTATGGATGGTATTTGGAGTGTGTGGGCAATATTGGATTCGAACCAATGACCTCTCGCGTGTGAGGCGAACGCTCTGAACCAGCTGAGCTAATTGCCCAAAATTTTCGTCTATTCTATCTATCCCGCATCCGCGTGAATTGCGCGTCGCCCCAAAGCCTTTCCAGATCATAGAATTCACGCGCTTCTTTCTGGAATACATGCACGATCACGTCGACGTAATCGATCAGGACCCAGCGCAGAGACGTGTAGCCTTCCCGGTGATGCGCGTGAACGCCCGCATCCGCCAATTCATCCGCCACATGGTCCGCAATGGCCTTCGCATGCTGATCCGACGACGCCGTGCAAATAACAAAATAATCCGTCACGCTCGTCAATCCTTCCAAATTGGCCGCCACGACGTCTTCCGCTTTTTTCTCGAACATCAGCCGGCCGATACGCTCCGCGAGCTGCTGCGATCTCAGATCTTTGCCGGCCACCGGCGCGGACCTCTTCGAAGGCGCCCGCTCGTACTCTTTGAGTTCCTGATCGATTTCTTCCTGCGTCAGAGTTTCGACGTCATCCGTATCCTGCCGCGCGATCAAAGTTTTTTTCTTTGGTTTCGCTCCGGCAGCACCGGAAGGCTTCTTTGCCTTCTTCGGTTTTGCAGTAACAGTTTTTTTTATCCTTTTTAACTTAACAGCCGAAGGTTTTTTCTTTGCCGTTTTTTTCTTCGCCGCAGGTTTCTTTTTGGTTTTTTTAACAGCCAAAGCGTTTCTCCATTCCATTTAAAGTGCGCGTAATATACTTCGGCGATGACAGAAAATCAAATGGTTTTCACGTTCCGCCCGGCAGATATTTAGTTTGACTTTTAGAAAAAAAATTTCCAATTTTGCTCAACCGTTCTCATCACCGGTCCCTTCGGTTCTGATTTTTTTTGAGGATTCTTTGGAATACGTTCTCAACTCTTTTCGGCTCAGCCAATGCGGCAAGCCCAAGATCCACGATTCCGTGTTCATTGCCAATACCGCTTCCGTCATCGGCGACGTCACCGTCGCTGAAAACTCGGGCATCTGGTTCGGTGCGGTTTTGCGCAGCGACATGGCGCCGATCACGATCGGCAGAAATTGCAACATTCAGGACAACGCCGTGGTTCATGTGGACTTCGGTTTTCCCGCGCTCATTGAAGAAAATGTCTCCGTCGGGCACCACGCGATCGTTCACGGCGCGACGGTTCGCAAGAATTGCATCATCGGGATGCACGCCACGATCCTCAACGGCGCGGAAGTCGGGGAAAATTGCCTCGTTGCGGCGGGCGCCGTCGTCATGCAGGGGCAGGTGATACCGCCGAATTCGGTCGTGATGGGCATTCCGGCAAAAGTTAAAAAACCGGCGGACGAACATACGCTCACCGCCATCCGGCGCAATTGGGAAGTTTACTGCGACTTCGCAAAAGAATATAGAAGATCTCAGCATCATAAGAATCACTTGTAATCAAAGATTCTAACTAACTTCAAGAGGAGAGACTTTATGAGCAGGAACATTAGTTTGATCATCGGCACCTTTGCCATTTTTGCCATTTTCTTTTTGGTATTTTTGTCGGGGCATTCTAACGGTTATATCAACGGCCCGGAGGTGAACATGAATTTCCAAATTCGCGCCGAATTTATTCTGTTCGCTTTGACGCTGGTCGGCGTTGCGGTCCTGCACAATTACACTATGCAAGTGGCTTTGACCGGGCTCGCTTCGATCATCATTCTTAAGTTTTCCTTTGTTACAGATTTCAGTCTTTGGCATCATATGTTCGGCGGCCATCATCCGATCTTAAGCGAATTCATGCATAAGGATTTCCGCGAAGGCGAATGGCCGACCATTCTCAACCTGCTCGGATTGCTGCTCGGATTCGCCCTACTGGCCAAACATTTTGAGGCATCGAAAGTGCCGGAATACCTTCCGAAGGTCTTGCCGAAAGGCTGGGTAGGCGGATTCGTTCTGCTTCTGGTCGTGTGCGTCATTTCTTCGTTTCTTGACAATATCGCAGCCGCGATGATCGGCGGAACGATCGCGCTCGTGGTTTTCAAAGGCAAAGTGGATATCGGATATCTTGCGGCTATCGTGGCGGCGAGTAATGCCGGCGGCGCAGGGAGCGTGCTGGGCGACACAACTACGACGATGATCTGGATCGACGGCGTGAGCCCGTTCGATGTACTGCATGCGTATGCGGCGGCCATTCCTGCCGTTATTATCTGTGGAATTATCGCGGCGAAGCAGCAAGATAAATTTCAGCCGATCCAGCTTCCGTCGGAAGCCGCCGTTCAGGTCGATTACAAAAGATTAGTGATCGTTGCCATGATTTTAGTCGGGGCGATCTCAACCAATTTCCTGATGGATCTTCCGTTTGTAGGCGTTTGGATCGCCATTTTGATCGGCGCCACTTTCAGTAAGACCGCGTGGAGTGAAATTCCGGGCGCTCTCAAAGGGACCATTTTTCTTTTGTCGCTGGTGATGTGCGCTTCGCTGATGCCTGTGGATAAATTGCCGGCCCCTTCCCCCTGGACGGCGTTGTCGTTGGGATTCATCTCGGCGGTATTTGATAATATTCCGCTGACCAAATTGACATTGGAACAAGGCGGATACGATTGGGGATTTATCGCGTATGCCGTGGGATTCGGAGGCTCGATGATCTGGTTCGGCTCTTCCGCCGGTGTAGCGCTTTCGAATATGTTCCCGCAAGCCAAGTCCGTGGGCGCGTATTTGAAACACGGCTGGCATGTCACGGTGGCCTACGTCATTGGATTTTTTATTATGTACTACACTCTCGGCTGGCACCCGCATGCGGCGCATAGAAAAGAAAAAGTAGTACCGGCGGCGAAGACGGAACTGGAAGTAAAATAGTTCTTTCAGGTAAGTTTGTTTGATGACAAGGTACCTTGCAATTATTTTGCGAGGTACCTTTGTTGTTTCAAAATAATTTTTGACCATCCTTGACAAGGGAGAAATAGTAATTAAACGGAGAAGAAATGGCGGACACCGTCCACGTTAAATTCGGCGAGTGGATCTCCAAAGCATGGGATATGCTCGTCGCGCAATGGCAGACATGGGTATTGATCAGCCTTGTCTTTTTTGCGATAAGCTTTCTGGTTTCCTCCGTGCTTTCGGCGGTTCAATGGATCGTGCAGCCCGCGAGCGTTCTTTACGACGTCTCTTCTTTCGAACAATTAATAAAATTTTCAGGCCAGTCTTTCGGCTGGACCTTGATACGCGTTTTTATCATCACATTGGTTCATTCCCTGATGACGGGCGGAATGTATCATGCGGCATTTAAACAATTGCAGGGCGAGCCGATCGGGGTTTCCGATATGTTCTCGAGAATTGATCTGTCGCCGAAAATCTTTTTGGCGGTTCTTCTGATCGGTTTGATAGGGTCTGTCGGCCTGATATTCTGTATCGTGCCCGGCATCATCGTCTTCGGCCTGTTGTTTTTTACACTGCCGTTGATCGTACGGAAGAATTTGGAGCCGGTCGAAGCCATTAAACTCAGTTTCGAAACGGCGAAAGATGATTGGCTCATGTTTACTCTGTTTGCCCTTACGACGCATATCCTGGCGTCGGCGGGAGTTGTAGCATGCTGTATCGGACTGCTTTTTACGTATCCGTTATTATTTTTGATTTCAGCCGTCGCCTATGGCGACTGCATTGAACCGGAGTTAAGGCCGATGTCGCGCGTAGATGAACTCTATTCGAAATATTGCAAAAATTGCGGCAAGCCCATCCCCAGCAATGCCGCCTTTTGTGAATACTGCGGCACGAGTCAGGTGTAATCTCATATATATAGAAGGGAACGCTATGGAGCACGGCCGGATCGTGAAATTGGGCGACTGGATCAATGAAGGCTGGAATTTGTATTCGAAAGCGTGGAAGACCTGGTCATTGATGGGCGCCATTGCCATGCTTCCGGTCGCATTGTTCATCATCGTATTTTACATTGCGTATATTATTTTTCTGGTGAGCCTTCCGTATCGCAATTCGATAAGCGGGCGCGGAATCTTAATAACCCTCGTTCTGTTTTTTGGTGCCGGATTCTTTCTTTTCCTGTACATTGTTTATGTAGAGAGCGGGATGTTCCTTGCAGCCAGGAAACAGATTCATGGAGAAAGCGTAGCCGTTTCCGACATTTGGAAAGGCGGACGTTTCATCATCCCTCTGATATTACTTTATATGGTAAATATTGTTCTCATTTGGATCGGTGCTTTGCTGTGTTTTTTCCCTGCTTTTATCGTTCAAGGATTGGTTTTTCTTTCTCACCCGATTTTGATTTACGAAAATTGCGGCCCTATAGAAGCGGTTAAAAAAAGCTGGAATCTCGCGAAAAACGACTGGATCATGTTTACGCTTTTTGCGCTCGTGGTTGGGCTCATTTCTCAGATCGGCATTTATGCGTGCGTCGTGGGAATTTGTATCACTTTTCCGCTGCGTTTTACGATGGCGGCCGTAGCTTACCGGGATTGTTTTGAATCCGGCGACGGCGCGCTTTCAACGGCAACAAGCGGCGCGGCGAAAACGTGCAAAAATTGCGGCAAGACGATTTCGTCAAATGTGAATTTCTGTAGTTCCTGCGGCGCAAGTCAGGCGTAGTCAAGCAACCATTTATCTATAATGGATTCTATGCGCGTGGAAAAGAAGGTCAGGGAAACTTCCGATTATCATGCAAAAATTAAAGATTGGTCGGAAGACGACCGCCCGCGCGAAAAACTGGAACGGCACGGCTCGTCCGCTCTGAGCGACGCGGAACTCCTGGCCATTTTGATCGGAAGCGGCACGAAAAACATTACGGCGCTCGACCTCGCCAAAACGCTCATGGCCGAATACGGCACGCTCGCCGGCGTGGCCAAATGCAGTTTTCATGAACTGAGCCGTTTCAAAGGTATCGGAAGAGTCAAAGCTATCAAGCTGGTGGCGGCATTTGAAATGGTCCGGCGCGTGGAAGCCCGTCCGGACCAGAAGAAAACAAAAGTGAACGCACCGGAAGATGTCGCTCAGAAATATCTGCCGCTGATGCGCGATCTGAAAAAGGAAATCTTCAAAGTGATTCTGCTCGACAGCGCTAACCGGATCATTCGCGACGTCACGATCTCCGAAGGCACGCTCAATGCCAGCCTCGTGCACCCGCGCGAAGTATTTAAAGCGGCAACCGATGAGCGTGCAGCCAGTATTATTTTACTGCACAATCATCCGAGCGGTAATGCCGAACCGAGCGTGGAAGATATTGCGGTGACAGAACAACTGAAACAGGCCGGAAAGATCATGGGCATTCCCGTAAGGGATCACATTATCGTCGCCGGGTACCGGTTCACGAGCCTGGCAAAATTAGGATATGTGTAATTGTATTTAGGATTCCGGCCGCGGGCAGGCCTCCTTGGCGGACATAACATGTAGAGAAATTATGATCGCATACATTCAGGGAACGCTCATGGAAAAAAGTCCGACGCGGGCCGTCATTGACGTTCAAGGTGTCGGCTACGAAATTCTAATTCCTGTATCAAGCTATGAAAAGCTCGGCGCCGGAGGCGGCACGGCTAAATTGCTCACGTACCTGCACGTGCGCGAAGATATCATGCAGCTTTTCGGTTTTGCCACGCGGGAAGAACGTGAATTATTTCTGCTTCTCATTTCCGTTTCCGGTATCGGTCCGAAATCGGCGCTCGGCATTCTATCGAGCGTTGCCGTCGACGATTTCAAGAAAGCCATCGTACATGAAGATTTCGATCTGCTCACGGCCGTACCAGGTATCGGAAAGAAAACCGCGCAACGCATGGTCGTGGAATTGAAAGACAAGATTTCCAAATTGGCGGCTTCCGGAGAAATGTCAACGAGAATAATTTCTTCCAAGGATCACATGGCCGACGAAGCGATGATGGCTATGATCTCATTGGGATATGCGCGTGCCGTTGCGGAAAAAGCGATCGTCAAGGCCCTGCGCGAACATCCGGATACAGCCCAAACGCTCCAAGAATTGATCAAAGCGGCTCTGCGCTTCGCTACCACGGGATAAGAGATAACCGCAAAGACCGCCGGGAGTAAAAAAGATTCTCATGCGACAAATATTTTTATTGATCTTTGTTATCCCCTCGCTTTCTGCTTATTCCCAGGAATACAACTTCATCGAAGACTCTTTTCGCACCATTTCCGGAGATTCGGTGGTTGAAAAAATAATTGTTGAATTGGTCAATCATGAACGTGAAAAGAACGGCCTGAGCGCCTTGCGTTACGACTATCACCTCCAATCCGCCGCACGCCAGCATTCGCAGGACATGCTGAAACACAATTATTTTTCACACTCCGCGCCTTCGAAAGAACTACAAAACCCCGGCGACCGCGTGTATCAGACGGGGCTCAGCGATTGCGTTGTCGGCGAAAATATTGCCGTTCACAGTCTCGAAGGATCGTCCGATGCGATTGCACAGCGGCTCATGGATCAATGGATGAACAGCCCGGGCCATCGCGCAAATATTCTCAAGCCCGAATTCACCGGTATCGGCGTGGGCGCGGTCTCTGCCAAAGACAGCACCGTCAGAGACACGCTGATCCAGGGCCGCCGTTCACGCGTAGTGATCTACTCGATCCGGCATTTCGGAACGCAGGTTTTTGTCAGCCGCCGAATGACGTTTTCAGCGCTTTCCGTTAAAAAAATTTCCGCGGATATCTTGATTTTTGACCTGCAGCTTCAATCCGATCGCGGGATGCTCGCCGTATTCAATAATTATACGCAATTTTTCGAGCCGGTAAATAATAAGATCACTCTTCATGTTGAATATCCGGCGAGCGATTCGCTGAACGTCAACCTGGCATATGTGCAAAATGCGCATACTAAAGAATACATCAATTTTTTTCGGGACCGTGTAGCGGTACAGAGTTTAATTGAACGGTTGAATCAAATTAAGTTTCCTGTTATAGGCAAGGAAATTAAGATAGTACTGCAGGAAAAATATTTTCTTCAGGGCGACATGGCCATAGCCCGCGGGGACACCGGCGCCCAATACCTTATTTATGTGGACGATGACCGCTATTATGAATTGCCGGTTGCACAGGATCGCGTGTCATTCAGTATTCCTATGGATACCGGACGATCCCACACGATCGCTTTCGCGGCGGGCTCGGGCACACAGAAGACCGTGACGAATCAATTGATGTTGGACCTGAGGGTACTGAAAGAAGAAAAAAACAAGACGGATGAAGTTTCAAAAAGAATCTTTAAGAAATTCATTCCGTGAGCGGTAGTTTCACTGAACGATTAAAATCGTAAGACCGGGAGAGAATCTATGGCTGCTGAAATCGTCACCGTTCGCCGCGCGACAGGGAATGACATTCCGTTTTTGGTTTCCAATAATCTTGCCATGGCGAAAGAAACGGAAAACAAGTTATTGGATGAGAAGATCCTGACGCGGGGTGTGAGAGCCTTCTTTGAAGATGACCGGTACGGGTTTTATTGCGTGGCGGAGATCGGCGGACAGCCCGCCGGACAACTCATGATCACCTATGAATGGAGCGATTGGCGTAACGGCGTGTTTTGGTGGATACAAAGCGTATACATCCCGCCGGCATTCCGGAGAAAAGGCGTGTACAGCGAATTATATCAATTCATTCTTGCTGCCGCCAAGACCGACCGCGCCTGCGGCATCCGTCTCTATGTCGATAAAGATAATCTACAGGCCAAGAAAACGTATAAGCATTGCGGCATGCAGGAAGCGCATTACGAACTATTCGAAGTGGATTTTGTTTTGGGTTAACACCGAACCGGTTTGCCGGAGCATGAATATTCTTGACTTTTTCCGACGCGCACATTACATTGCGCCCGTTCTATTGCTCAGTAGCTCAATGGTAGAGCATTCGGCTGTTAACCGAAGGGTTGTAGGTTCGAGCCCTACCTGAGCAGCCACCAACCTGTTCTCTGCATGAACGGGTTTTTTTTTGGAATTGTCATGAGATTAAAAATAATCCTTTTCGCTTTCAGCCTGATCTTGGTTGACGGGGTCCATGCCCAGCATTTTTACCTGTACGATACCGATCAATTCAACGTCGCACCGCAGGTCGCCTATAATAAGGTAGACGGTTTGTTCACCGGCATCACCGGCCGATACCAGTTCAACGAATATTTTTCCGCTCAGGGAAAATTGGGCTATGCATTTTCGGGAAAATATCCGCGCTACGGCGTCGGCCTGCAAAAATCTTTTCCCCACGGTAACAACGAATTCAATATCTCCGCCGATTATTTCCGTGAAACGGTTTCCAACGACACGTATGTCATTCCCCGCTGGCAAAATTCATTGACCTCCATGCTATTTCACTTGGATTATTACGATCACTACGAAACGCGCGGCGTGAAGATACGTTTGGGCCAGGTCTGGAACGGTACCTACCAGGTCCATATTTTTGGCGGCGCGCAAAAATATTTCCGATTGGACAATACCACCGAGAAAAGCCTTTTAGATTGGGGCGCCGATAACATCGGCGGCAAGAAATTATTTTCCAGGAATCCGCCGGCTGCGGAAGGCAGCGATTATTTTCTGGGACTGGATTACGACATAGACTTTCGTCCCTCTCCCCTGGCGTTTGTTTCCGCCTGGCATTTTAAAGGCACGTATTCCAATTCCGCAATAATGCATCACGCAACGCGATCCGATTTCTCATATAACCGGCTGGACCTTCAATTCACACGCTATCAGCGGCTGTTCCCGAACCACAAAATGAAAGCTTCACTGCGGCTGGCGTCGTACGAAGGCCAAACGCAATTTCAATCCGATTCCTTAGGGACTCTCAAGCCGCGCGATCAGTTCTTATTGGACGCCGGCGGTTACGGTTCGCTGCGCGGCTACCATTATCGTGAATTTGAAAACGGTAATCGCCTGGCCGTCTTCAGCTTAGATTATTATTTTAGCGGCGGCCTGTTTAAGACTTTTAACCTGGTCCTGTTCGGCGACGCGGGCCGCGTATGGACGGCCGGCACGTCCAAATCGTTTGCCGGCTTTGGCGGCGCGGGGCTGAAGAATTTCCAGGCGGATGCCGGAGCGGGAGTTGCATTGGCTGAATACCTGCGGCTCGATTGGGCGTTTCCGTTAAAAAAAGGGATTGCCACGAAACGCGGCGACTCTAAAGTTTATTTCCGAATGACTTTAAAACTCTAACCAACCGTTTCCTCTCTTTTTCAAAGAGGGCTCAAAAAAATTTTCATGCGCGACGATCAATATTTTTACGTACTGCCCGCCGATGTGCTCGGAGGAAAATTATGGCTTCGGGGCGATGAGGCAAGGCATTGCACTAAAGTCCTTAGAAAAACAATCGGAGATGCTTTCTTCGCCGTGGACGGCCTCGGCCATGAGTATGCCGTCTCTGTGGCCCGTGTTGAAAAAGCCGCTGTGGAATGCATCGTGGAGGGCGTAAAACTCAAACCTACCGAATTGCCCTTTCACATCACGCTCGCCCAGGCGCTCATTAAGAAAGACCATTTCGATCTGGTCGCAGAAAAAACGACCGAGCTCGGCGTGCATACGCTGATTCCGATGAAGACGGCGCGCAGCGTTCCGGATCCGGGCGCGAACTCATGGTTCCGTTGGGGGAAAATTCTTGTGACCGCCATGAAACAATCCCGGCGTTCGGTACTGCCCGTTTTGCAGGAGCTCACCGTGTTTGAAAAGATCATAACAAATTCGGACGAGTACGATGTGAAAATTATTTTTCACGAGCGATCGGATCTGCCGTTCCCGGCCTATGCCCGTGAATGCTTATCCAAAAGCGCCCTTGATAAAGTTCTTTTGCTGATCGGTCCTGAAGGCGGGTTTACCGAATCCGAAACGGCACTGGCCGTAGAGCATGGATTCATAAGCCTTTCTTTAGGGGCACGCCGTTTGCGGGCTGAAACCGCCGCTATCTCCGCACTGACCCTTTTTTCAAATGTGTCCTGCCGGTAAAACGTTTAGAATTAGGCGTTCGCGCTTGCCGCCGCCCGCGAAGCCCAAAAAATAGGCGGTCTATAGAAAATAGTACTTGACAAATGACACTCCGTGCATTATATTTACAGCATTGAGTTCACACAGACTGTCCCTTGAGAGCCTTATGAACTCGATGTTTCCTTGGAGGTGTCTTTTAGAAAGAGGATTCTTTTCTTCAGTTCTTTTAAATGCGTTTCCTCCCTGTCTCCCATGCTTCGCGAGAGAACACCCCGGTGACCCGCCGGTGTGAAGAAGTATGACAGCTTTTTAAAACGTGCGCGTTATAATAACTGTTGACGTTGCTCGTTTTACTAACTCAAGATAAGGAGTCCTTACAATGACCAAAGCTGAAATCGTCACAAGAATGGCGAAAGACGCCGACGTTCCGAAAACCAAAGCTGAAAAAGCTTTGCATGCGTTTGTGGATGCCATTACGGGATCGCTGAAAAAAGGTAAAAGCGTAACGCTCGTGGGTTTCGGCACATTTGCCGTGTCCAGGAGAAAAGCCCGCATGGGAAGAAATCCTCAAACCGGCGCCGCACTCAAAATTGCCGCCGCGAAAGTTCCGAAATTCAAAGCCGGCAAAGCGCTGAAAGACGCCGTCAGAAAGAGCTGATTGCTTATCCCGCTTCGTAATAGGTGAAGAAAGCAATCGAAACCCTCCCGATTCATATTCGGGAGGGTTTTTATTTTTAACTTGAAAGGCTCACTTCTTTCGCATAAATTGTGTTGCGATTTGTTCACGGGGATTCGCAAGAAAATACATCTGAAATAATCTACAGCCGCGGCCTGTTGCTTTCGAGATTTTCGATTTACATTGATATTCGAATAGATATATAACTCATGCTGATTCTCGGAGTTTTCGCGTCCGGCAACGGATCCAATTGCCAGGCCCTTGTCCGGGCGATGGAAGAGGGCAAACTCGATGCCGTTATCGGATTGATCGTCAGCAATAATACCGATGCCGGAGTTCTCGCATATGCCAGGCAGAAAGCCATACCTTGCTTACACATCGCCAGCGAACAGTTTGAGAGCAAGGACCTGTTTTATGAGCACCTGCTCGCCGCGCTGAAGCAGCACCGTATTGAAATGATCGTTCTCGCGGGGTATATGAAAAAGATAGGCAAGCAGCTCCTTCAGGCGTATCCGAATAAGATCTTAAATATTCATCCCGCGCTGTTACCGGCCTTTGGCGGAAAAGGTATGTTTGGACGGCATGTACACGAAGCGGTTATCGAATACGGGGCAAAAATCACAGGTGTGACCGTTCACCTCGTGGACAGCGAGTACGATCACGGCCCGATCGTGATGCAGCAGGTTACGGAAGTGAGAGATGATGATACTCCCGAAACGCTTGCGCGCCGGGTACTTGAGTTGGAACATCAGACGTATTACCGGGCGATACAATTATTTGCCGGCAAAAAAATAGAGATCATTGCACGAAAAGTTATCAACCACTAATAGTAAATGAGAAATCATTGAAGGAGGAATGGCTATGAGATTATTCAAAATCATTTGGATCATGATCGTTGCGGCCGGATTTACCGTGGGGCCTACCTTTGCGCAGGTAAAACTGAACGCAGATTCAGAGAAACAGGGAATTGCGATCGTTCCGTTTGACTATGTTGCTCTCAGCAAGCATTACGGGGCAACGGAAACTTTTACCGCTACCGGCCGTTCACTGCAGTGGAAGGCGGGAAGTTCAGACGTTTTTTCAGACGCCGACCAGGTTAAGGCTTTTGCGGACGCGACCACAGAAAAGGTAACGAATGCATTCGTCAAACTGAGACGATTTAAAGTTCTCTCACGCAAAGACGTTGAGAAGATCATGGGTGAACAAAATTTTCAAATGAGCGATAATGTTAATACCCAAAGCGCCGCCCAGGTAGGAAATATGCTGGGCGCCTCATTTATGGTAATGGGACAGATGCAGAACGTTTCCGCCACTGAGATCAAGGATGACAAGGGAAACCCCACGAACTCCTATTCTGCGAAAGTAGAATTGCAGTTGCGCGTGGTGGATGTATCCACCGGTGAGATTCTCACTTCCAAAGACATAAAAGGCGAGTACGGAGCGGCCGCGGCCGTGATGGGTATGTTTATGAAAGGCGTGACCGCAGGAGTCGGCGGAGCCAGGACCCCTGCGAATGCAGCATTCTCAGCTTTGGATAAAGCTATGGAAGAAGTATTTGAATGGACCAAAAGAGCGTTTCCGGCTGAAGGAGAGATATTTGAGATCGTAAAGGAAGACAAGAAAGACGGGGCCGTCAAAGTAAACATTTCGTGCGGAAAAGACATCGGAGTTTCCAAAAATGATGCGTTTCGGGTTTATCTTGAATCGGAGATCGAAGTCGCAGGCAAAATGCGAAAGAAAACGACCGATCTCGGAAGATTGATCGTCAAAACCTTATCCGAGGACGGCTGGTCTTCGATATGCGAAGTGGACAAGGGAGGAAAGGCCATTTCGGATACTTTCAAGAAAGGCGTCAAAATGAAAGTGGTTGGAGTTAAGAAATAGATCGCGCGGAACTGTAGAAATAAAAAACTCCCGGACGAATTTTAGGTCGGGAGTTTTTTATTTATTCCCCATCTTTCGTTCGAAATCCTTCAGCGTCCTGTTGATGGCGAATTCGTTGGTCAGGACCGTGTCCAGGATCGCCGTCATCGTTTTGAACTTTTCGTGATCGCGTAAGACCGCATAATTGTTCTTCAATCGCTCGTACGATGCGGTCAATTCAAGGAACGATTGCCGGAATTCGTCCGGCGGCGCGGTCAGGAGTTTTCTCAGACTGTCCAAATAAGTTTTATTGTATGATTCCGCACGGATGTAATTTTCCGAAGCAATATTTTTTGCCACCTCTTCATTCCAATGTTCTCTGCCGGAAGTTCCCGCCAGCATGAGCCCGAGGCGCTGATTAAAGTCCCGGCTCCGAAAACCCAATTCGATCGAAAACGCCAGGATCCGGTCGACGTACTTTTGAGACTTCAAAGAATCTAAACTCCGCCCCCGGATGACGGGTAAATCATAGTTGATTTTCAATTCCGGAACTGTCGATGTATCGGAGGCCTGAGAGTCTTGTTTTTTCTTTGAACAACCGGCGCATAGTAAAATTAAAAGAAAAACCGCGAGGGGATTGAACTTCATTTTTAATTCGCTGTTAATTACTTGATAACGACATTGACCAATTTGTCAGGCACTATGATGGTCTTCAAAATTTCTTTTCCCGATATCCACGTCGCCAGTTTTTCTTTGACCAGTTTCTCCAGTTCGTCTTTCTCCAGTCCTTTTGGCACAAATAACTTCTCCCGCAATTTTCCGTTCACCTGCAAGACCACCGTGACTTCCTCATCCACGGTGATCGCTTCGTCGTATTCCGGAAAGGGTTCATACGCCAGCGTATTTTTGTGTCCCAATTTCTGCCATAATTCCTCGGCAAGGTGCGGCGCAAAAGGCGCGAGCACACGTACGAAGGGTTCCAGGATTCCCAAGGGGCGAATTTCCAGCGGGGTCATTTCATTGACAAAGATCATCATCTGCGAAATGGCCGTGTTAAAATTCAGCGATTCGATATCCTGACTGACTTTTTTAATCGTTTTGTGAAGAATCTTTTTCTGCCCGGCTGCCGGCTCAACGTCACGCAATTGCGCGCTCAATTGATTCTGTGAATCCACATATAACCGCCACACACGCTGCAAAAAACGGTACACCCCTTCTACGCCGTGAGTACTCCACGGTTTGGTTTGTACGAGCGGGCCCATAAACATCTCATACAGCCGCAGAGCATCTGCGCCGTAGCGGGCAATAATATCGTCCGGATTGATGACGTTGCCGCGCGATTTGGACATTTTCTGGGAATCTTCGCCCAGGATCGTTCCCTGATTGATCAGTTTCAAAAAAGGCTCTCGCGTGGAAACCAAACCCAAATCAAAAAGGACCTTATGCCAAAACCGAGCATACAGGAGATGCAGGACCGCGTGTTCCGCGCCTCCGATATAGATGTTGACCGGCATCCAGTATTTCTCTTTTTCCGGGTCGCAGAACATTTTATCGTTTTTCGGATCACAGTACCTAAGATAGTACCAACATGAACCTGCCCATTGCGGCATGGTATTCGTTTCACGGCGTGCGTTGTGTCCGTCCACTTTCACATGGACCCAATCTGTCAGCGCCGCCAGCGGTGACTCGCCGGTGCCTGCGGGTTTATAGGATTGGGATTCCGGTAAGGTCAGCGGTAATTCCGATTCAGCCGCAGGCCGGATCGTTCCGTCCTCGAAATGCAGCAGCGGGAACGGTTCGCCCCAATAGCGTTGACGCGAGAAAAGCCAATCGCGCAATTTATAATTTATTTTTGCCCGTCCGATTTTTTTTTCTTCGAGCCATTGGATCATTTTCTTCCCGGCCTCGGAGATTCTCAGTCCGTTTAAGAAACCGCTGTTGATCGCTGGCCCGTCGCCGGTAAAAGAGTTTCCGTCAAAATCAGGCGGCGGCTGAACCGTGCGAACGATCGGCAAATTGAACTTTTCTGCAAATTCCCAATCGCGCTCGTCCTGCCCCGGCACGGCCATGATCGCGCCGGTTCCATAACTGATCAGAACATAGTCCGCGATCCATATCGGGATTTCTTTCAGATCGGCCGGATTGACCGCGTAGGCACCCGTCCACACGCCGCTTTTTTCTTTGGCGAGCTCGGTCCGTTCCATGTCGCTTTTCAGCGTAGCTTTGCGTTGATAGTCCTCAACAACTTTTTTCCGATCGGTCGTTGTTATTTTTTCAACGAAAGGATGTTCCGGAGCGAGCACCATGTAAGTCGCACCGAAAATAGTGTCGGGGCGTGTCGTAAAAATCTGAATTCTTGATTCTGAATTCTTAATTCTGAATTCTATTTCCGCACCTTCGCTTCTGCCGATCCAATTCCGCTGCATGTCTTTGATGTTCTCCGGCCATTCCACCAATTCCAGATCGTCCAGCAGGCGGTCCGCATAGGCCGTAATTTTAAGCATCCACTGTTTCATAGGCCTGCGCACGACGGTGAAGCCTTTTTCGATTTGCTCGGGCACTTCTTCATTCGCGACCACGGTCCCTAACTCGGGACACCAGTTCACGGGAACCTCCGCGAGATACGCCAGTCCCTTTTTATATAATTGAAGGAATATCCACTGCGTCCATTTATAATATTCCGGATCGGTCGTATTGACTTCGCGGTCCCAGTCGTACGAGAAACCGAACATTCTTAATTGGCGGCGGAAATTATCAATGTTCTGCCGGGTAGTGATCGCCGGATGCACGCCGGTCTTCACCGCATACTGTTCCGCCGGCAGGCCGAAGGCGTCCCATCCCATCGGATGCAGAACGTTGAATCCCTTCATGCGCTTATAGCGCGCAAGAATGTCGGTAGCCGTGTAACCCTCGGGATGACCCACATGCAGTCCTGCGCCGGACGGATAGGGAAACATGTCCAGAACGTAATAACGTTTTTCTTTTGGAAACGCAGGATCTTCCGTGACTTTGAAAGTCTCGTTCTCTTCCCAATAGCGCTGCCACTTTTTTTCAATCTCAGCGAAATTGT
This sequence comes from uncultured Bacteroidota bacterium, assembly GCA_964563165.1. Classification (GTDB taxonomy): domain Bacteria; phylum CLD3; class CLD3; order SB21; family SB21; genus CAZLWA01. The sequence continues at coordinate 32,783 of CAZLWA010000046.1, forward strand.
ATTTGGCGCCGGTTTCCGTTTTTTGCTCCGATGACATGCCCGTCCCTCTTGGAGTTTTATTTAATCAAGACGAATTATAAAAAAAGCACAGGCCAATTGCAAGATAATGGTTAAAGGTCCGTGGGGCCAAATTTAGAAAACATGATCCCCGTCATGGTTTTTTTCGGACTTTATCGCGAATATCAATTGTTTATATCGGAAAAGTGTTCTAACTTTTAAATCTAAAATCAACAGGAGACCCTTATTATGTATCAACACATCCAACCTCCGAAGGACGGCGCAAAAATTACCATTCAAAACGGTAAGCTCAAGGTGCCTGATAATCCGGTCATCCCGTTCGTCGAAGGCGACGGTACCGGCCGTGACATTTGGCGCGCCTCGGTCCGTGTGTTTGATGCGGCCGTCGAGAAAGCCTACGGAGGCAAGCGTAAAATTCACTGGATGGAAGTTTATGCCGGTGAGAAATCATTCAAATTGTTTAAAAGCTGGCTTCCCGATGAAACGACCGAAGCTTTCAGGGAATTTCTCGTTGGCATCAAGGGCCCGTTGACCACCCCGATCGGCGGCGGTATTCGCTCGCTGAATGTAGCGTTGCGCAAATTGCTGGACCTTTACGTTTGCCAGCGCCCCGTCCGCTATTACAGCGGCGTCCCGTCGCCGGTTAAACATCCGGAATACGTGGATATGGTTATCTTCCGCGAGAACACCGAAGATATCTACACGGGCATCGAATTCCAGTACGGTACGGAGGACAATAAGAAATTTAAGCAAATGTTCAAAGAGGCTTATCCGAAAGAATATTCCAAGATACGCTTTCCGGATACGGCGGGCTTCGGTATCAAACCGGTTTCCATGGAAGGCACCGAGCGCCTGGTACGCGCCGCCATTAAATGGTCGCTGGCGAACCGCCGCAAGAGCGTGAACTTCGTCCATAAAGGCAACATTATGAAGTTCACGGAAGGGGCGTTCAAGGACTGGGGCTATGCCCTCGCCGCGCGCGAGTTTCGAAACGACATCGTGACCGAGCGCGAAACATGGATTCTGGGCAACAAAGAAAAAAATGCGAAACTGAGCGTGGAGGAAAATGCGAAGATGATCGATCCCGGTTTCGAAATGATGTCACCCGATCAGCAGAACGGAATCAAGCACGAGATTGAAGAAGCGCTCAAACTATGGGGCACTCACGGCGACGGCAAATGGAAATCCAAACTTCTGATCAAAGATTCCATCGCCGACGTCAGCCTGCAGTTCACCCTGATTCGTCCGCGCGACTACGATGTGATCGCCACGCTCAACCTGAACGGCGATTATCTTTCCGACGCGCTGGCTGCGCAAGTCGGCGGCATCGGCATCGCCCCGGGTGCGAACATCAATTACGAAACCGGCCACGCGATATTCGAAGCTACGCACGGCACGGCGCCCAAATACGCCGACCTTGATAAAGTGAATCCGGGTTCCGTGATTCTTTCTGGCGAGATGATGTTCCGCTATATGGGCTGGACGGAAGTCGCCGACCTCATCGTCAAAGGCATGACCGGCGCCGTCGCCAACAAGACCGTGACGTATGATTTTGCGCGCCTCATGGACGGTGCGAAAGAAATAAAATGCAGCGAGTTCGGGGACGAGATCATAAAGAATATGTAAATTAACATCCGCCGTATTTTGGCGGACGAAAATCAAAAGGAAAGCATGATGGCCGGGAATTCCGCTTTGGCTGTGCCGCCGCCGGAAATGTCTTCATCGACCGGGCCGCGATTGGATGCAGTTGACTTGCTGCGCGGATAGCTGTCATTAGAATGCCGTACGGCCACGAAGATGAACAAAAAACTAAATATTGTATTTTCTAATAACGTTGTTTATATTGTACCGCAATTCAAGCAGATTCAAATCTTTGTTTTCACTGCCTATAAAGATCTTTTGTTCTCATTGCAGTTAAATAATTAACGAAATTCTCAATTTAAACGAGGAGAGAGTGTTATGGCTGACTCAAGAACCATGCCCACGGCAGAAGATGCTGAAAAAGGTAAAATCATGGCGATTCTCGGGTATCTGTGTTGTTTTCTGATCCCGCTGTTAGGCGCGAAAGACAATCGTTTTTGCATGTATCATGTGGAACAAGCGATTGTCATTTTGGGTGTCTATATCATCGGATGGGTAGTCTCGATGGTGTGTGTCGTTCTGGCCGTTTCGACCAAGATACTGATGTTGGCGTACGGCGGATATGTGATTTACATTTTCGGTTTCATTTTGATGATCCTCGGTATTGTCAATGCGGCCACGGGCAAATGCGCCCCGGTACCTTTGATCGGTGAATTCGGTGCAAAGCTGAATATCATGAAATAATCTTTGATGAATCTGAGTTTTTCAAATCAAAACGATGAAGACAAAGAGAAATTGAAATATATTTTTCTTTTCTTCATCGTTTTGTTTATCAGCTTCGCCGTCCGACCTTTTGAAAAAAGTCCGATGGACATTTGTGTTTTTAAGAATCTTACCAATCTTCCCTGCCCCGGCTGCGGGCTGACGCGCAGTTTTATTTATCTTGCGCATGGGGACCTGTATGACTCGCTGCGGATGAATCCCTTCGGAATCATTTTATTCGGCGCCTGGGGATGGGTCAGCATCAAAGATTTATTTTGGATCGCTTTCCGAAAAAGCCTGCCCTTTGTCACGCCTGCATTCTGGTCAAAGTCGAAGATAATCTTCACAGGCAGTCTGCTCGTCTACGGCGTCCTGAGAATCTTTTTTCATCTGGATGAATTCGAACCGCTGCACGCCTTGAGGCATTTGACGGAAATCATTTGAAACGATAACTTTTCATGTTTTTGAAAAGTTCTTGTTTTGCTTCCCGCTTTTCACAGTCGGAGCCATTTGCAAATCGAAACGGTTCGCCCGATCGGTTTTGCGTTTTCGGAGCGGTTATGAAGATCATTCTCGCCGGGGCCACCGGATTTATCGGAAAACAATTGGTTCGAAAACTTTGGGAAGATCAGCATGCGGTCGTGGTTCTCACCCGTAATCTGGAACGCGCGCGGAAAATATTCGGCGAATTCGCCATGTTCGGCGAATGGGACTCCAAATCATTGCGCGGATGGGCTAAACTATTTGAAGGCGCCGATGCGGTGATCAATTTGGCCGGCGAGCCGATCGCATCCAGGCGCTGGACCCGATCGCAAAAAGAAAGAATCACCGACAGCCGTATTGATTCCACAAAGGCTATCGTTGCGGCTATGGCGCATTGCACGAATAGACCCCGAACGCTCATCAATGCCTCCGCCGTGGGTTTCTACGGAAACGTGCCGGAAGGGAACGTCGACGAATCGCACACATCCTCGGATGATTTCTTAGGACGGCTTTGCAGCGCCTGGGAAAACGAGGCGGCCGAAGCGGAAAAACTGAACGCGCGCGTGGTGCGATTGCGTATCGGCCTGGTGCTGGGCAATAACGGCGGTGCCTTACAAAAAATGATGATCCCTTTCAAGCTGTTTGTCGGCGGTCCGCTCGGATCCGGCCGGCAGTGGTTTCCCTGGATTCATCAAGCCGACCTCATCAATATCATTCATTTCGCATTACATACGCCCGGTCTTTCAGGTGCCGTGAATGCGACGTCGCCGAATCCGGTTATCATGAATGACTTTTGTACGACCCTGGGCAGCGTCCTTCACCGGCCTTCGTGGATGCCCGTCCCGAATTTTCTGCTGAAATGGGCCGTGGGTGAATTGGCGGAATCGCTGCTTGGGGGTCAAAAGGCGATCCCAAAGAAACTGCAGCAATCCGGTTATGCTTTTGCCTATCCGGACCTCAAAGACGCGTTGAAAAATATCTGCGGGTAACGGTTACCGGCTTTTCCCTGCCTAAATTCTTCAAAAATTTCTTGCATTATCAAATGTCGTTTATTATATTGCCCTCCCTAAACGAATACGTGAAGGGTAGTTTTTTTAATTGGTTATACTACGCAGTAAGGAGAAATGTCGCGTGAAAATTTCATTCAAAACGGCGATGCCGAAGGGCAATTCGATTCAACGCAAATGGTACATAGTGGACGCAGCCGATAAAACGCTCGGACGCTTTTCCAGCCGCGTGGCAACTATTATTAATGGTAAGAACAAAGCGTTCTACGCCCCCCATGTGGATTGCGGCGATTACGTCATCGTACTCAACGCCGCAAAAATCCGGTTGACCGGAAAAAAGACGAAAGCCAAAGAGTATGTCCACAACACGATGTATCCGGGCGGTAATCGCACAGAAAAGTTCGAGGACTTGATTCGCTCCCATCCGGAAAAGATCATTTACATGGCCATTCACGGCATGTTGCCGAAGACCCGGCTGGGAAGCGAGATGATCAAAAAACTCAAGATTTATGCCGACGATAAGCATCCGCACGCCGCGCAAAATCCGGAACCGTTAAATTTTTAAATTCATTATTTTAGGAGTGTCAGCATGAGTACGACGATCCTTACCGTCGGTCGAAGAAAAACATCGAATGCCCGCGTCCGCCTCTTTCCCGGCACCGGCCAGGTGACGGTCAACGGCAAAAGCATCAAAGATTATTTTCCACGCGAGTCGCATCAGTTACATATTGAAGAGCCGCTAAAAGCGGTCGAAGCCAAGTTTGACGTCACAGCCAATGTCAACGGCGGCGGGCAAACCGGTCAGGCCGGCGCGATCCGCCTGGGTATTGCGCGCGCGCTCGTAAAGCTGGATGAAGAATTGAAGAAAGTGCTGAAGCCGCTGGGCGTCATGAGCCGCGATCCGCGCATGAAAGAGCGCCGTAAATACGGATTGGCCAAGGCCCGCAAACGTTATCAGTTTTCGAAACGCTAATGATTTTAATTTAACTAAACGAATAATCACACTCTTCGATTTGTTCAGGGGTGTCCCGCCCCCGGCGGGATTCTGAACAAAAATGAAAAGAGTGGTCGAAAAACCCAACACTGAAGGAGCCCCATGTCTCAGGAAACCGTCACCGTATCGTTCGATTCCAAGAAGAAATTGGAAGAATTGCTCGCCGCCGGCGTCCATTTCGGTCATCTGACCCGCCGTTGGAATCCGAAAATGAAGCCGTACATTTTCATGGAAAAAAACGGCATCCACATTTTGGATTTGAAAAAAAGCGTCCGTTCATTGGAAGAGGCCTGCAAAGCGCTCGCTAAAATCATTGCGAACGGAGAAAAAATCTTGTTCGTCGGAACGAAAAAGCAGGCGAAGCAGATCGTCAAGACGGAAGCTGTGCGCGCCAACGCGTTTTACGTTACCGAACGCTGGCTCGGCGGCATGCTCACGAATTTCTCGACGATCCGCAAGAGCATCAAGCACATGAAGAACATCGAGAAAAAAGAAAGCGACGGCACGTTTGAAAAAATTACCAAAAAAGAGCGTTTGACGCTGGAACGCGCAAAACTAAAACTCAAAGCGGTTTTAGAAGGTATTGAAGATATGCGCCAGCTCCCGGGCGCCGTGTTTGTCGTGGATACCAAGAAAGAACACATTGCAGTTAAAGAAGCCAATATTCTGGGCATTCCGGTATTTGCGATTGTCGATACTAATTGTGATCCGGACGCAGTGAAATACGTTATTCCCGGCAATGACGATGCGGCCAAATCCATCCAGGTTATTACGAAGACGATCGCCGACGCAGTGGCAGAAGCCAATCAGCACGTGATCGCGGTCGCGAAAGAAGTCGCGGAGATCGACGAAGAGAAAGCCAAGGAAGAGACCCGCATGAAGTACGAAGAAGACGAGAAATTCGCCAAGCTGAAAGCGGCTTCCGACCTCGAGGCCCAAAACGAAGTTTAATCTTATTTGAAATAGATTTGAGGAGATGGGATGTCGAATGTGGAAATTAGTGCGGCAGCCGTAATGCAATTACGCGACCAGACCGGTGCCGGCATGATGGACTGCAAGAAGGCTCTGATCGAGGCACAAGGTAATGCGGAAAAAGCGATTGAAGTTCTGAGGCAAAGAGGGTTAAAAAAAAGTGCCGAGAAATCCACGCGCATCGCCAATGAAGGCATTGTGTTAACGGGCCTGAACGGCCCCGGGAATTTCGGGGTGATACTGGAAATTAATTGTGAAACCGATTTTGTAGCACGAACGGATACCTTCATCGCATTTGCAAAAAATGTCCTCACGCAGGTTCAAAACACCAAGCCCGCCAGTTTGACTGACCTTCTGAATGCACAGGCCGCATACGAAAAAGATAAAACCGTTGCGGATACCGCGGCGGAAATGACGGGAAAAATAGGTGAAAAAATCGCTATCAAGCGCTTTGTCTGCCTCGAAACCAAGGGCGGCGTCATTGCGGATTATATTCATCCCGGGAATAAATTAGGCGTGCTCGTCCAGTTGAATGTTGAAAACTACAACGGCTCTCAATCGGATGTATCTGCGCTGGCCCACGATCTGGCGATGCAGACTGCGGCGATGAGCCCGACTTATGTTAACCGCACGGAGGTTCCGCCCCAGGTGGTTGAGAAAGAAATGGAAATCCTCCGCGAACAGAGTAAGAACGAAGGCAAGGCGGAAAAGGTTTTGGAAAATATTGTTAAAGGCCGGCTGGAAAAATATTTTCAGGAAGTCTGTCTGAGCGAGCAGATCTTTGTCAAGGACGGTTCGAAAACGGTTAAAGAACTCGTCCTCGAGCTGAGTAAAAAGATCAATCAGCCGGTAGCCATTCAGAGATTCGAGCGCTTTCGGTTAGGCGAATAAATCAAAAATTAAAACCACGAATCATATTCGTGGTTTTTTTATGTCAAATTTTGTACTTTTAGTTGAGGCCTCGTCGCACAACAGGCCCGGTTAATAAGGATTTATCAAAGAAGGAATGGTCCTATGCCAACGCCCGTTTTCAAAAGAATATTATTAAAGCTCAGCGGCGAAGCTCTGATGGGCGATCTGTCGTACGGCATTGATACTCAAATGATCACACAGGTCGCCGAAGAGATTAACAGCGTCAAATCACTGGGCGTCGAAATTGCCGTGGTCATCGGAGGCGGAAATATTTTCCGCGGCTTGGCCGCCAGCACGAAAGGCATGGACCGCGTTTCGGCCGACCACATGGGCATGCTGGCTACGGTGATGAATTCGCTGGCCCTTCAGGACGCGTTGGAGAAGCAGGGGCTCTTTACGCGAGTACTCAGCGCCATCAAGATGGAACAAGTGGCCGAGCCGTTCATCCGCCGACGCGCCATCCGCCATCTTGAAAAAGGGCGCGTGATTATTTTTGCAGCCGGCACGGGCAATCCGTATTTCACCACGGATACCGCGGCATCTCTGCGCGCCATCGAGATCGAAGCCGACGTCATTCTTAAGGGTACGCGGGTGGACGGCGTGTATGACTCCGATCCGGAAAAAAATAAGAGCGCATTTAAATTCGAGACCATCTCCTATCTTGACGTGGTTAAGAAAGGCTTAAACGTCATGGACGTGACGGCCGTGACGCTTTGTATGGAAAATAAGCTGCCGATTATCGTATTCAATCTTAAAACGCGGGGCAATTTGAAAAGATTGGTCCTGGGTGAACAGGTCGGTACGCGCGTCCAATAAACGCACACTTTCTGAGTTCCATTCCCGGAGATCCGCCGGACGGGTAACATTTTGGCAATATTTTGCTTGAAAAAAAATGGTTATCGCGGTACATTGATAGTATGACTCAATTCTCTTAATGAACCAACGGGTGACCTTATGATTGATCTGACCAAGCAATATCACGACACCGAAGAAAAAATGAAAAAGACGCTCGAAGCGATTCGCGGCGAACTTTCAAAGATCCGCAGCGGACGGGCAACGACGACGTTACTGGACGGCATAAAAGTAGATTATTACGGAACCCTGACACCGATCCATCAAGTGGGCAATGTGTCCGCGCCGGAAGCGCGTTTACTCACCGTCCAGCCTTGGGACAAATCACTGATCGCGGCCGTTGAAAAAGCGATCCGAACCGCGGATCTGGGATTAAACCCCGTTAATGACGGCACGATCATCCGTATTCCCATTCCTCAGTTGAATGAAGAGCGACGCAAGGAGTTGGTGAAATTGGGAAAGAAATATGCCGAAGAAGGAAAAGTAGCCATCCGTAACGTTCGGCGCGATGCGAATGAACATGTCAAGAAGGCGGAAAAAAATCACGAAGTTTCAGAAGACGATTCCAAGCACGCGCATGAAAAAATTCAAAAACTGACCGATGCGTATATTCAAAAAATTGACGACATACTCGTGATGAAAGAAAAAGAAATCATGGAAGTCTGACTTTCTCAGTGTCATTCTGAATCCGGTTTATCGGCGCCCTTTGAAGGCGCCTTATGGAGAGAATGGCCGCAGATACTTTTGAAGCCGGTGAACGCCTGCAGTTTACCGGCTTTTTTGTTCCCCGCCATTGACTTTCTATTTTAATCTTTATAATTTCTTGGAATAATTCCCGTCGCAACAAAGTCAAGACGATGTTCAGCACTCCCTTCACCGTAAAAACCGCTTTGGCCAAATGGACCATAGCTTTTTGCGCGATCCTCTTTATCGGCAGTGCGGTTCTCAGCCTGATTTTGAATCATCTGGTGGTCCTACTCGGGGGGCTGGCTTTTCTTGCTTTTTCCGTTTATGTGTTCCTCAGCAATCAGAATTTCTTGTCTTATCAAAAAGACTCTGCCGACGCCGCGTCCCATACCCAAACGCTTTCCGGATCTGCGGAATCGGCTGAGCCGCCATCCGGTGACCGGTTTCCTCCGGCGAATATTTCTTTTTCCGAACCTGTAAATAACGACGATCAGGAGCATACGATAGAAATGCTGGACGACACGCAGGCGTCCATCTTCTTCAATCAATCGTCCGACGGCATCATTCATATTATTCACCAGACGTTTCAATCCTGCTCGACTTTTTTTTATTTGTATGATGCAATGGATGCGGAATGGGTCCTGCAAAGCTTCCGCAGTATGAGCGGCCATTTTTCCACTACGACTCGCCACCGCCTGACGGACGCGCCGGAAATGAGTTTTTTCAAACTGGCCGCCGAATCCCGCCAGTCGATGATCTTAAGCTCATTAACCGATGATCAAAGCAATCTTTTTTACTATACACGGCCGGTCTCCGTCCGCTCCCTGATACTCATCCCGCTGGTTCGCCGCGGCGTACTCCTGGGCATCCTCGGTGTGGATCATACGGATAGCAATTTTTATTCGGCGGGCCAGGCGGAGCTGCTCAACCGGTTCGCCCGCCTGATGCTTCAGACGATCCAGAATATCGACGGTGTTTTTGTTAAAAATAAATTACGCAAGATGTTTCAATTCGCCGGCGAGTTTAATGAGTACGTCAAATCGGAAAGCAATGAAGAACACATGTTCGATTTCCTGAAAAACGCTCTCATCAACAACGTGCCGCTGGATAAATTATTCTTATGGATGCGCACCGGTGTGGAACACGAGGGGCTGCTGGTGGATGCGATCGGAGATTCGGAATTTTCTAAAGGCATGAAACGCTCGCTGGAAGGACGTATCGAGGAATACGTGATGCAAAAACAGAAACGCCTGTATATTCCCGACTTCAGCCTGAACACGGAGCCTTCGGAAGAATTTTCGGAGGACCAGATCTATGAAAATCATTTGGCAACGGTCTTGGCCGTTCCGCTCTCGGATCGGGGGCATTGCTTTGGTGCGCTGATTTTGGAGGCGGATGCGCGGGACGCGTTCGATGCGTATCAGGTGCAATTCGTGGAAACGCTCTGCCAGACAGCCGGTCTGGCGCTGGCACGCGCGCATTTGGATAAACATGTATCGGCGGAAATCTCTCACGATCCGCTGACCGGTCTGGACAATTATCACGCTTTCATCAAACAATTGAATACCGAAATCCTTCGCGCAAAACGGTTTCAAACCAATTTCACGCTGCTGATCTTTTACATTGATTATGTCAAAACGATCTACGAGACGTTCGGCGTGGTTTCGGGCGATTTTGTACTTGAAAAAATTGCAAATATTTTGAAACATAGTATCCGGCAAATTGATCTTGCCGCGCGGCTTAGTCACGATCGTTTCGGATTGCTGCTCGTGGAAAACAAGCGCGACGAGGCGATCGAATGCGCGGAACGCTTATTGAAAAATATCGAATCGGCGGTTGTGGATTTTGAAGGCGAGACCATTCCGCTTACCGCCACGATCGGCATTTCGGTTTTCGGGCGTGACGGGGAAAGTGCCGCCGTACTGGTGGAAGCGGCTGAAAAGGCCCTGGTGGCCGCAAAAAAATTAAAACAAAAACGCATTGCGTTTTTCAGTTAGGGAAGGAACATGGTACTCGGCAAAGTGATCGGCAATGTGTGGGCGACGCGTAAAGATGAAAAGCTCAGGGGATTGAAACTCTTGATCGTGCGCAGCGTGGATTTGGATTACAAAGAAAAAGACACATTCGTTGTTGCGGCGGATTCCGTCGGCGCCGGCGTCGGCGAGATCGTATTATATTGCACGGGCAGTTCCGCCCGCCAGACCGAGGCTACCGAGAACCGCCCCGTGGATGCGGTGATCATGGCCATCGTGGATAAGTTGGAGAAGGACTGACTCAAATCCCAATATGTGTTCCGCCGATTTGAGCTTATCAGCCTTCTGGATTTAGATATGGCTTTTGAAGCGAATGACCAAATATGAATTTAGCACGTATAATAGGTACGGTGTGGGCCACACGAAAACATCCAAGTCTTGAAGGGTGCCGATTGATGATCATTCAACCGGTGAACTCCAACTTAGAAAAGGTCGGGGGCCCGATCGTGGCTACCGACTCGATCGGATCGGGCCAACCGCAAGAATTAGTTTATTACGTAACGTCGGGCGAAGCTCCGATCCCGCTCGACCGCAAAGCCCCGACGGATGCAACGATCATCGGCATTGCGGATCGAATAGATCGTTGATCCGGAAGCGGGATTTATCCGACCGGATAATGCACTACACAGGCTGCGCAAGCGCCGGATTTATATAACCGAACCCGCAAAGAAAGGAATGTATGCCGTCCCTATTCGATGACTTTAAAAAAGAATTCGGAAAACATGCCGAAGTGTTTTCGGAAAAGATGAACGAGCTTTCGGAAACCGCGAAAGACCAATTCGAAATTATTAATCTCAAGAAAGACCGTTACCTGAAATTAAAGGAATTGGGCGACCGCGTATTTCAAATGTCAAAAGAGAATAAATTCAATATCAAAAACGATACGCACGTGAAGAAGCTGATCGCGGCAATCAAATCCCTGAATGGAAAAATCGGGAAACTCGATAAATCGAATTCCTGATAACCGCTGACGCCGCAAGCTGTACGCAATAGAGTTGCTTTTGAGAATTAAAATTCTAAAGTTGAACTATGAATTATATCGAACACGGCAACGATTTGATAGATAAATATCTTCAGGAGATCGGTGACGTTGCACTGCTCACGCCGGAACAAGAAATTGATCTGGCGCAAAAGATCAAAGCAGGCGATGAAACCGCGCTGGAGCAGTTGACGAAAGCCAATTTGCGCTTTGTCGTGAGCGTGGCCAAACAATATCAAAACCAGGGCCTCTCGCTGAACGACCTGATCAACGAAGGCAATATCGGATTGATCAAAGCGGCAAAACGTTTTGACGTTACCCGCGGATTCAAATTTATCTCCTACGCCGTGTGGTGGATCCGTCAATCCATTTTGCAGGCGCTGGCCGAGCAGTCCCGTGTCGTACGGCTGCCGCTCAACAAGATCGGCACGCTGAGCAAGATCGGAAAAATTTTCGGCGATCTCGAACAGGAATTTGAACGGGAGCCGAGCTCGCAGGAAATTGCAGATCAGCTCGATATTTCCGCTTTTGAAGTCACTTCCACGCTGCAAATGTCCGGTCGAAGCGTTTCCATGGACGAGCCGATCCACGATTCTGAGAACAACACGCTCATGGATATCATCGAAAACGAACAGCAAGATCCGCCGGATCAGGAATTGCTGACCGAATCGCTTCGGATCGAGATCCAGCGTGCGCTGGAAACCCTTTCGGCCCGTGAAGCCGAGGTCGTGAAACTCTATTTCGGCCTGGACACGGACCATCCGCTAACGCTCGAAGAGATCGGCGAAAGATTCAGCCTGACCCGCGAGCGGGTGCGTCAGATCAAAGAGAAAGCCATCCGCCGCCTGCGTCACACTTCCCGCAGTAATGTCCTGAGACATTATTTGGGATAGCCTTGAAATAATTCAGAATATTCCTGTAGCCTTTGAGGACCTCCGATTTTAGCAATCTGCTTTATGATAGCTCCTAAAATTATTGAAACGTTTTCACCAAAAAACGAACTATTAAATAGGCTAAAGAAACGAACCTATGCGTTCGAATGCGCTAAGTCCTTTATTTTCAAACGGACTGTAAAATCTTTTAAAATTTTTATGCATTTTTAGTCCTTTTTGCATCTATATGTACAATGGGCAAAGAACGTCCGATATAAATGGCGACTTAAGTCCTCGGGAACTCTGATTCGAATAAAACCAGCCTCGTTAGCCACAAAGATGTAGTCGAAAAAGTTTTTAATTATGCTGAAATAAGGCAGTATCTAACTCTAAATCTCTTGTCTAATTACGCTTTTTATTCGGAATGTCAGATTAAAAAACAAGGGTAAAATAACGTCCTTTCAGGAGGTGATGATTCATTAAAGGGCATAGGTTGATGTTGATTTTGTAGCTAAATATTAATCTGAGGACAAAAAAGGGAAGATTCATATTACCCGAATTCAGAGCTGGTCGCTATTGAATTTACAAAGTAATATGGTCTTCCCAATCGTTAATCTAAAAAAACGAATTGGGATTAGCAATCGTTTTTGTTCTCGCAAAAGGGAGATGCCTATCATGAAGACCTTAATCTGCTTGATGCTAATTGCAGCATTCTGGCTCGGCTGCAATCATCAGAATTCCACAAATGAGCTTTCGAAAATTCCTGGAAAGATAATTTCACACGAGAGGACCTTAAGGACTATCTTGAACAACTTTCGAAGAAATTAGCCAATCAAGATCCTCAAACCGGTAAGATCAGTAAGGTTTCACATACCGCAAGGCTTTTCAAACAAGAGACAATCAATAAACTTGTAAAAGAAGAAAAGATTGATCTCGTCGACGTGATGCCAGAAGAGACCTGCGAAATTACCATGGAAGGAAAACCGTGCAAATTGGTCCTGGAAGTAGTGAATGAAGAACAGCTTCAAAACCTGAGTAAGCACTTCGCAACGGAGCAAGTTCCTGGTTATGGCGTCATCCGAGACGATGACTATTTTTGGGATGGCGTTTCAACTTCTGT
>CAZLWA010000047.1:0-19107 GCA_964563165.1 uncultured Bacteroidota bacterium
GAAACCTGCCGCCGGTGAATTTTTTGTTGATACCGACCCCGGAACGGGCAGCGGAACCGCCCTTACTGCAGCTGATGGTACCATGGATGAAATTTTCGAGGATGTGACTGGAAATTTAGGTTCTGCCAGTTTGGGCTTTGGACTGCACACGTTGTCTGTTCGACTGCGAAATTCGGACGGCACCTGGGGTAATACACTTACCCGAACCATAAACGTGACAACTGCCGGCGCGATGTCTGTAAACGCACCGCCGAAGTTGAACCAGGCGGAATATTTTATTGACGTGGACCCGGGCGAAGGCAGTGCGACCTCACTGGCCGCCTCTGATGGAAATCACGATGAATTCTTTGAAGAGGTATCGCTCAATTTGAATACCGCCAGTATAGCGGAAGGTCATCACTTATTAGGTATCCGATTCCGAAATTCCGACGGCAACTGGAGCAATACTTTTAAATCCGTATTTGAAATTCAGAACACGACGGCCCCGTCCCCGCCGAACGGCCTTACAGCAACGGCCGGCGACGGGCAGGTTTTGTTGAGATGGAATGCGAGCACAGAATTTGATTTCCTCCGATATCGTATTTACGGCGGTACCTCTCCAAATCCGACGGTGCAAATCGATTCCGCTGACGGCGGCTCTTTGGATACGGTGAAAACGATATCCGGCTTAACGAATGGTGTGACTTATTATTATCGCATTACCGCAGTCGATCAGGGTTTTCTTGAAAGCGGCTATTCGAATGAAGTGAATGGCGTGCCGCCTGATCTGACGCCGCCATCCGCGCCTGTGAACCTCACAGCCACGGCGGGCAGCGGGCAAATTACATTAAAGTGGAACCGGAATTCCGAACCGGATTTCAGGCGGTATCGGATCTATCAAAGCACGTCGCCGAATGCGGTACTGCAAATTGACAGCACGACCGGCGGCATTGCGGATACGACAAAAATAATTAACGGTTTGATCGCAGGAACAACTTATTATTTCCGGGTGACGGCGGTTGATACGTTTAAAAATTTCAGCGCGTACTCCAATGAAGTAAATGCGGCGCCTACAGACAATATTGCTCCGACCATATTCTACGGCCTGCTCGCATCGGATGTGGTTAATAAAGTCCGCATCGTTGCCGGAGCCAATGAAGCGCTGAGCAGCCTTACGGTAACGGTGAATACGCAAAGCGTAACGATGGTCAAAGAAGGCAATGCATATTTTAATAATTATACGCTGGGGGTGTCGGGAAATCTGGATCTGAATATTACCGCAACGGACGTAGCCGGCAATCCGGCGAATACGACCAAATCGTATCACGTGACGCTGCTGAACAAAGTAAACACATTTGGTCCCTACAGTTTTTCCTCTTCGGCCTCCGAAGGCTATTTGCTTGTTTCCATAAAAGAGAAAGCAGCGGTGCCGGCCAAGTATAGTATGATGGGTCAGCCTGTTGAAATGCTCGCAACCGCATCCGGAGGAGAGATAACGGTTCATGCATCCTACGACAGCAAAGATGTTTCATCCGTTCCGGACTACCGGGAAGGTAAGATCGGCGTCTATCAATTGATCAATGATCAATGGGTTTATGCCGGAGGCCAGGGAAAAGATGGAACTGTCATGAGTAAATTGAATGGTAATTATTCCGTTGGAATATTTTACAATCCGGATCATGTGGTGATCCCTGAGAATTTCGAGTTGAATGGAAATTATCCAAACCCGTTCAATCCTTCTACAGTTATCAGTTATCAGTTGTCAGTAAACAGTAAGGTCACGTTGAAGGTTTACAATATACTCGGTCAGGAAGTACGGACGCTTGTGGATCGGTCAGAAACTGCAGGATACAAATCGGTCGTGTGGGACGGAAAAGACGCCGCGAGTCATTCGGTAGCAACCGGAGTATATTTGTATCGTCTGCAGGCGGGGGACTTTGTAAAGACGAGAAAGATGTTGCTGGTGAAATAGCAAAGGAGCTTCAGCTGTCAGCAATCAGCGGTCAGCAATCAGCGGTCAGCAAGAAAGAGGACAGCTAATAAAATTATAGGAGACAAAAGATATGAAAAGGCTCATTCGGTTCGCGCAGAATTACCATATAGTTGCCGCGACATTAGCTTGTGCGGGAATTTTGGTGTTCAGCGCCTCTTGCGGGGGAAACCCTGCGGGCACGACGATAGACGACGCATGGGCGGCTTTCGAAGCGAAAGATTATCCCGGCGCGCTTGCGCAATTCACCGCGCTGACTTCCGACGCAAGCGTCCAAGCGGAAGCCAACACCGGTGCGGGCTGGAGTTCATTACGGCTGTACGATTATGTTAACGCGAATACCTATTTTGGAAATGTTCCTTCCGATATAGACGCCAACGCGGGTTTGTCGTTTTCAGAGTGGGCGCAGGGAAATAACTCGGGTGCGATCGTCAAAGCCGATTTTGTCTTGACAGCATCGCCAACTTATACTTTTCTCCACGACACACAGATCACCGCGTCGAAATTAATTCTCGTCAAAGCGTACGCGTATTACGAACTCGCGCAATACGGCCCATGCTTAACGATGATCAAACAATTGGACGGGCCTTACAATCCCACGATCGCTCCGGCGGACAGCGCACAAGTTCTGGTGGACAAGCTCACGGCGCTCGGGCCGGTCAGTTGAAAAATCAGTTTCGCGAAATAAGATTTCGCGGTACAGCGGTCAAATGAACTGTGTTATTTATTGGAATTTGCCTATATTTGAAGCCCCGCTCCGACGCGGGGGTTTTTTTTGTGGCTAATTAATGGAAAAGAATGTAAAATGTATTCCACTTAAAATTTATCAATGATTCAATAAATAAAAGGAGATCTTATGAAAAGGATCTGGAGAATGATTTTCATATGCATGGTCAGCGCTCTTTCATTGAGCGCACAGTTGAGAACGCCGCAAACGAGTCCTAAAGCAAGTGTCTCCCAGACGATCGGAATAACGGACATGACGATCACGTATCATCGTCCCGGCGTGAACAATCGCAAGATCTGGGGCGGGCTGCTGCCTTACAATGAAATGTGGCGCGTCGGTGCGAATGAGAATACGACTATTTCTTTCAGTACGTCGGTGAAGATCGAAGGCAATGATCTGCCTGCCGGAACTTACGGATTTCACGCCATTCCGGGTGAACAGGAGTGGATCATAATCTTCAGTAAGAACTCAACTTCAATTGGAAGTTATTTCTATGATCAGAAGGAGGATGCGCTGCGGATTAAGGTCAAACCCGAAGCGGAAGGCATGGCGGAACGGTTATTTTTCAGCTTTAGGGACTTGACAAATAATTCGACGCTGGTAGTTATGAATTGGGAAAAACTGAAGGTCAGCTTCACGGTCAGTGTGGACGTTCCGAATACGGTCTTGGCCGGTTTTCGAGAAGATCTGCGCGGGAATTCCTGGTGGAATTGGCAAACCGTGATGTCCGCCGCGAATTATTGTCTACGTAACAAGATTAGTTCGGATGAAGGGATGAAGTGGATCGACCGCTCGATCAGCCTCAACGAAAATTTCAGTAATCTCAATTTGAAATCGCGCATGCTGGATGCGGCGGGCAGCAAAGCCGATGCGAGCAAACTCTTCGAGAAAGCCGTAAAGATGGCAGTATCGCAAGCCGATGTCAATGCGGCCGGATATGCTTATTTAGGCCAGAAGAAGTTCAAAGAAGCCATTGACATGTTCAAGCGTAATGTGAAGGAACATCCGGATGCTTCGAATGCCTATGAGAGCATGGGAGACGCGTATGGACAAAGCGGAGACAAGAAGGCGGCGATCGAAAATTATAAGAAAGCGGTCGAATTGTTTAAGGACAATGATCTGGACATAAAGAGACGTATCGAGGAGTCGATAAAAAAATTGAGCGAAGCGAAATAAAGGTTCGCGCACTCACGGTGTCGTTCGCGGAATGCGATTCCGCGATACAGTTTACCGTCAGATGTATCGCGCATCCGCCATGCGCGTTTCAGCAATGAGATCCGGCGGTAGAGTCTTCGGCCAGGTATCGGTTCGCGGAATACGATTCCGCGATACAGTTTACCGTCAGATGTATCGCGCATTCGCAATGCGCGCTCGCAGAATGAGATTCCATGGGCACGGATTTCGGTAAGGTGTCCGTCTCGCGGAATACGATTCCGCGTTACGGTTTCAGGGGTTATTCTTTCCCGCCGAGATCATATTAATAAAAATGCGATAGGCGCCGGGAACACCGGCCGGCAATTGGCGGAACCACGCGTACGCGCTATAAATAAAAACGCCCTTGCCGTAGTGTGTGATCAGCATACCGCCGTTTTTCGGCGATTCATTCGGATCACGGCCGGACAGGACCGAATCGTATTTGGCATCCCAGGTGTTGGAGAAGTAAAGCCCGCGCTCCTGCACCCATCCTTCAAAATCATTTTGGGAGATCTTATTCGGAAAATTCAGAAGCACGTGATCTTTGTTCAAAAAATTGATCGGCGCTTCCTCGACGGTGATGCGGTCGGTTGAGATCTTGAACGGATACGGCCCGATCGTATCCACCACCAACCCGCGATTATTATTGTACTGGACGATGAGCGTACCGCCGCTATACACGTAGTCCATCAGTTTCTTCTGTGTTTGCTTCAGACGTCCGCGGGTATTGTATGCGCGGATACCCGTGATGACCGCATCGTAAGGGCTGAAATCGGCGTTGTTCAGATCCTGATCCGACAGCAATTGGACATGATAATTCAATTGCCCGAGTGACTTGGGAATGTCGTCTCCCGCACCCATGATATAACCGATATTTTTTCCGGTTGTCTTGATATCCAGCCGGATCAGTTTAGCCTGAGCTTTCGGGAATAACGTTTGGATAGGAATATGCGCATAATTAATAGTGATCACGCTTTGGGTAAATTTCTCTCCGTTGATGATACCTTCCACGGCGAGCGTACCCGTCGCATTGGCCTGCGACGATTGGACGCGGAACGTCAGAGCAGTCTCGTCATTTTTATTTTCTAATTTGAACGAAATCTTCTCGGGCGAGGACTTCCAGCCCTCCGGCAAATTTAATTTCAATTCCCCTGCGACATGCGCCAAACCGCTTTTGAGAGTGAGATGAACTGCTTTCGGCAGCGTGTCGGAAAAAACATAAACTTTTTCTTCCAAATTCATGACGAGCTGAGGCGTGATCTCAAACGGACGAACCAGTTCGCCCTTTAAGGGGTCGTTCCAGCGGTAGGTGACCGGAATCTTAAATACGATCGGCTCACGGTCTGCGAGCACCGTAAATTCCACATTCAGCGGGGATTCATTTTCCGCCAGGCCGATCAGCGTTTGATCCGATACGGAATAAATTCCTTTTTCCGGTTTTTCTTTGAGCCAATACGGCTGACCGCCTTCAAGACGGCGGGGGAGCGTAACGACAGATTCGGATTTGAAAAGTTTATTATTTTTCAGATTGAAGTTAATAAGACTATCGGAAGATTGAAACGGCCAAGAAATGCTCTTGACCGTAAAAGGATATTGCGAACGGTTGAGGAAGGCAGCGGAGATTTTTATGGCGCTTCCCGGCGAAGCCGAATAGTCGGCGGCAGTGGCTTCCATCCAGATCCCGGCGCACGCACAGATCGCTTCCGATAATTCTTTCTTTTTTTGAGGGATCCAGTAGTCGTCGGATAGTTTATTCATTTCCCCGTAGGCTTTGACCAGCAGAGGCAAAATTGCCGACGGATTTTCAGGTTGAAAGGATCTGTAAGCTTCAGTTAGAATTTTTCCGACGGCTTCGCCGCCCTTGACACGCGACCAATTTACGTCAACGTTATCAAGCAAATCTTTTCTGGCCGAATCGCCTGCGAGAAGTTCAAAATAATTCATGTTTTCTCCGCGGGACGCGCTGACCCCGAACCCCTGGCTTTTGTGCATGCTCCGGCTCTCGGCCGCAAGTTCGGTATACGATCTTCCCAGCAGGGGATTGTAGGTTCCAATGTCACATTTTATGTATTTCGACAAGTCGGCTTTGCGCTCCTGCAGAATCGGAAGCCAGGCATTCCACAGAATACGTTTGGGTTTCCAGGGCCGGACAAATTTTAATTGCTCCGGAAATTTATCCGGATCGCCGGCGATCCTGAACGCCTCTTCCGCAAGAATGGCGGAGGCCGTGTGATTGCCGTGTCCGCCTTCGCCGGTTCCGGGAAACCTTGTGATGATCACATCGGGACGGAATTTCCTGATGACCCACACGACGTCAGATAATATCTTTTCTTTGCCCCAGATCTCAAATGTTTCGCCGGTTGTTTTCGAATAACCGAAATCAATGGCGCGCGTGAAAAATTGTTCCGCACCGTCAATGCGCCGCGCCGCAAGCAATTCCTGCGTCCGGATGACGCCCATCAACTCCGCCTGTTCACTGCCGATCAGGTTTTGCCCTCCGTCCCCGCGCGTGATCGAAAGATAACCCGTGCGAAAGAGTTTTTCATTCGCGCAATAGGCGAGTACGGCCGTATTTTCATCATCGGGATGCGCCGCAATATATAACACACTGCCCAGCACACCTAATTTTTTCAAGGCGAGTTGAATCTTGGCAGCATCAAGCACAGGCGATTGTGCGCGGGAGAAGTTATTGGCCACAAGAAAAATAATTAATAAAATAATACCGTGTCTAAGTAGGCTGCGCATGAGAGTTTTTCCTTTTTAATTGAGCCGGTTTTTAAAAATCAAGTGCAGATGTGAAATAAAGCGGAAATTCATACGGTCATCACACCTAATTAGTTTCGATACCTTACCAGTAATTCCCAATTGGAGCCGGATCGCCGGAGCTTCCGATAAATTCAACGCTATTGTCCGAATATACTCTGAAAGTCCAGGTGTGCCGCGCCCCGCATCCGCTCGAACAGTCTCCGTAGCCCACACTATAATCAAGTTCCATGTGAGAATGGCTGATGGCAGTTATGATATTGTTTCCATCTCCAAAGCCGCTGCCACCGGCTTCTGAAGAAGCTATTCCGTGTCGATTTGCAAAAAAATCCGCGAGGGCGTAGGCATTTAGAGGAGATGGTGAAGTAAGCTCGACAATATAGTTGGTGTCGTGAAGCAGTGAAGTATGAATTTGCAAATTGTATTTGTCAATTACACTATCAATGGATGGATTTCCTGTGAAACGATTGCCGTTAACCCACTCGGTCCATGGACTCACACTACTGTCGACATCCAAATCAATATAGTAGGCTTGAACATCCGGGTGAACATGTATGGCATACATCTGAATAACAGAATCTCGCGCATTTGACATGGATCGGTATACCTGTAAAAGTGCACAATAATAACTTCTAACCGTATTGCTATCTAAATCAATTTGAGTAAATTCACGGCTATTTTCGTTTTTAAGCTTGCGAATCGTTAAAAGTGAAGCGTCCTTTAGATACAAAGCACGCAAAGAATCTGAAATAGAATTGTCATGCGAACAAGATAATTCGATATCAGGTCTGTGATCAGTTTTACATGAAATATATGATGTAAGCAAAGCTGTGATTAAAATTGATTTCAAGAAATTCATGACAATTCGTCCATTGGTTATCATGACGCTACGCGCGGTTATAGTCCGCCTTCCAATTCTTAACCGCTTTCTTGATATCATCCGGTTTCATATTTTCCGTCAGTGCTTTTTTTGCAAGTGCGACAAATTCATCATCCGGTGCAAACCGTAACGCGATGATCTGGCCCATACGAAGTTTAGGATCGAGCAATTTTCCAGTCAGAACGAAATGACGGAGATTTTCTTCGGCGCGTATCGCGCGGTCCTGCGCACGCAGAGCGAACAACCTTGCGTAGAAGCCTATAAGCACAAGAATTATGAATACGAGTACTAATAGAATAGCGCTTAACAATTCATCGGGCTCCGCCAAAGCGTCTTTCAAATTCACGAAAGAACCGATGCCAAAAACCAGGATCAGTAAGAAAGTCATCCCGTGAAATAGAGGGACATACTGTTTGTGATGAGCGTAATTCTGCGTTTCCATGACGGTTTCCTGTTTTTGGTGTTTATATGACTAAGTGAATAACGAAAAAACCGCCCGACCCTTGTGCCCTTTTTTTCATGGGCGAGATCGGCACATCGAGATCACCTTATTATTTATTTGCCCGCAGCCGATTCTTTTTTCTTTCCCAGATAGACGTCCAGCGAAAGCGCGCCCGCACCATGGATCGCAATAAGGCATAACAAAAATAAAACCAGCGCGGAAAACTCCAGCGATTGATCTTTGGCAAACAGGCCTTCTTTGAGGTGAACGAAAAATACCGCGCCAAAAAGGATCGGGATCTGGACGGACGCGGCGATACGCGTGATCATGCCGAGTGCCATCAAGAGTCCGCCGGCAATGTGCCCCATGGCCACGTAGTGAACGAGCACGGTATTCCACGCTTTGTAATTTCCCGCCTCGGTGACGAGAGCCGCAATGTAATCCGGCTGCCACAGAAAATAAACGCCTTTCACGACCAATCCCACTCCTAAATAAATGCGCATCAGGTCAAAGCACCAATCCTTTCGCTCGTTGACCCAATTCATCATCTCTCTGAATTTTGCCATGTTCTCCTCCTCCGGTTTTGTTTAGAAGATCGGGAACAACATTAAAATTTAAATTTACTGTTTATAAATCTTCCCGTCTTTCATCACAAATGTTACGCGCTGCAGCGCCGTCACATCTTTCAGCGGATCGTCTTTGACGGCGATGATGTCGGCGAATGCGCCGGCGGAAATCTCACCGATCTTGCCGCCCATGTCCAGCATTTCCGCGCCCACACTGGTTGCGGATTTGATGGCCTGCATCGGCGTCATGCCCCACTGGGTCATATAGATAAATTCCTTCGCCTGATTCTCCGTCCACGGAAATCCTCCGGCATCCGTGCCGAACGCGATCTTGACGCCCGCTTTAAGAGCCTTGCCGAAAGAGATCGGCAAAATTTCGTTAAACTGCTTATTCATAGAATTTCCTGCTACCGCGCGGCCTTCCGCCACCCAGATATTCACGTAAATCGTCGGGCACCAATAGACTCCTTTTTGAACCATCAGTTTAATGCACTCGTCATCCATCGCGAAACCGTGCTCTATCGAACTGGCCCCGGCATTGATAGCATACAGTATTCCGTCGCGCGTCACCGCATGTGCCGCCAATTTTTTCCTGGAAACTTTTGTTTCGTCGCCGATGGCGTTGATCTCATCGCTGGTGAAATTCGGGATACTGCGGAACGTTCCGTCGGCCATGCGGTAGTAGCCCCGGTCGGCGTAAATTTTAATCCAATCGGCGCCGTACGAAAGTTGTTCGCGCACTGCGCGCCGTGCTTCATCCGCGCCGGTAATTTCCTGCACGCCTTTCGGCATTTTGAGTTCCCATGAATACAAACTGTTGCGTATCGGATAATGGCCGGTAGAGCTCAGCGCCCGGGTGGCGACAAACAGGCGCGGGCCGTCGATAATGCCCCGGTTAATGGCCTTTTTAAGATCCACGTCGGCATACATAGCTCCCTCGGTTTCCACGTCACGCAGCGTCGTAAACCCGTTGCTCAGAGCGATTTTACAGGCCAGCGAGGCGCGCAATACGCGGTATGGCGTAGATTCTTTCAGAAGCTGTTCGTCGTAGTCTTCGTCCGTAACATCTCCCTGCAGCAGCACGTGCGTGTGGCAGTCAATGAGCCCGGGGAGAACGGTAGCATTGGACAGGTCAATGATCTTTGCATCGGCCGGAATCGTAAGATTTTGTCCCACTTGTTTGATCGTCTTACCGTCGATAAGGATCACGGCGTTTTCGATGACGTTATCTTTTTTTCCGTCGATCAGCTTTCCGCATTTGATCGCGGTGATCTGTGAAAATGCTTGCGCGCTGAACATGCTCAAAAATACAAAGGTGATGAGACGTTTCATGATCGTTCTCCTCGGTTTGATTTGAAAGGAAGGTTATGGTTAAAAAAATAAATTTGCTTTGGAATGCGTTTGAAATTTAGCTCATTGATCGGTAACAATCAACGGTTAGAGGAGTAATTCTATTTTTCAGTCTCAATTTCAATGTCCATTTCCTTGAATGCCCGCCATCCGCCGGCGACGGAGAACACGTTGGTGTATCCCATTTTCCGAAGATTGTCCGCGGAGAGCACGGAACGGAATCCGCCGCCGCAGTAAAGATATAGCGGCTGTTCCGGATCCGGATGCAATTTTTCAATGTCGCGCTCGATAATGCCTTTGCTTAAATGCTCCGCGCCTTTGACGTGGCCGGCAGCAAATTCGCTTTCCTCACGCACATCAATTAAGGCAGCTTTGGGATCTTTCTTAATGGCGTCTAAGGTGTCCTGCGTGGAAGCTTCTTTCACATGCTTTTTGGCGTCAGTAACTAATTTCAAAAATCCCCTCGAATGATTCATATTCGAACTCCTGCGTGTCGAACCTTCAAGGTTTAAAGAACCTTGAAGGTTCTCTTTCCATGACTCTTAATAACGATGAGTGATCATTTTCGGCCACAGTTCCTGAAAATTCGTCTTAGGTTTTCGGGCCATGCACACGGGTATATTATTTTCCCGTGAATAGTCGTTTGTAATGATCGTTGCCAATGTCACCTCATCAAAATATTTTTCGACGTCTTCTTTATGCGCGCCCACGATGAGGCTTAACTCGCCGGTATATCCGCGCGGGCCCCAGGTGTAATAACTGGCGTTGAAACTGATGGCCTTCGGCAGTTCATATTTTTCTCCGTAATAATCGATCGCTCCGGCGAACGCGTATTCCGATGCAAAGATCGCACATCGCGGTTGTTCTTCACGGGGCAATGCGCGGTAAACTTTTGCAACCTGCTGTACGATCTCTTCCCAGCCGACCATGTCCGCATAATCCTGCGGCAGCCGGTGATACTGCCCGGTTTCCCATCGGAGCGGTCCATCGAGCCCCGTGTGTTGAGCCATGAATAGGCAGTATTCCTGTGCTGCTTTGACCGACAAGACCGGAATGCCGTACGGTATCACGGGAATATTCATGCCTGCGATAAAAATGATCATTGAAAATTTTAACCATATTCGTTTTTCGAGCCAGGAGAAATTACCTATTAAACAGGCACCGCCGGCGAGCAGCATGGGATAGACGGGGAGCAGGTAGTAATCCTTTCCACTGCCGGCTAACAGAATGGCCAGGGGGATGGCATAGATCCATCCGAGAGTCCGAAAAGGTATTCCGGATCTTGCTATGATAAAAAAATAAATGCCGGCAAGCCAAACCGGCGCTGAAATGAGATTCATAAAAACTTGACCGCTGATGAAGCTTAAAGGCGATACGTGGACAAACTGCGTTTCCTTCAGTCTTTGCATGTGGTCGGCAATCGGCCAATCCTGGCTGTACTGCCAGATGATGTTGGGAAAAAATATTAGGAGTGCGATCGCCGCCGCCGTCCAGGGCCATTTTGTCAGAAGCATTTTTCGATTTGACGTAAAGATCAATCCTCCAAGAAATCCGAAAATAAAAACTCCCATGGAATATTTATTCATCAGTCCGATTCCGGCGATCACGCCGATGAGCAACCACCATTTTGGGTTTTGCGTTTTTAGAAGCAGGATGATGAAATAGACAAATAGGGTAACGTATAATTGTTCAAACACCACCGGCATGAAAAAGCCGGATGACCGGATATACGCAGGTGAAACGAGGACGCATACCGCTGCAAGTATCTGTGAAAAACGATTTCCGCCGATCTCGCGCGTGATGAGTCCCGTAATAAAAACTATCAGCGCTCCCGCCAGGGCGGGGAAAAAATGATAGGCAAAATAGGAATTTCCGAGAATAGCATGCGAGAGGAAAGCCACGACTGCGATCAGAGGCGGCACTTCCAAAAATCCCCAATCCAAATGTTCTCCCAGCGCGATGTAGAGAAATTCATCCCGGTGAAAACCGAATTCGCTGTGAATCCATGCGTGTAACGACAGGGATATGACGGCGAGGTAGATCAAGGCTGCCGTGCCGCTTGTAAGTCTTGCACGAGCCGATGTATCCATTGACGCAGGCGTTGTTTCTGTATTCATGACTTCCTGAATTTATTTTCCACGATACCGGCAAATGTTGATCTTCAGTTCCAAAGCGCTTTTGTTTCATCCGTCAAACCTAAATATTCCCATCGCTGAAGCGCAATGGGGACATTGCCGTTGATCATCAAAAAATCATGGAACGCCCGGAGTGAAAAGCTGTCGCCTTGAAGCGTGCGTGCGTCCGAAAGGAATTTATTGATCTGCAATTTTCCGATCTGATAGGAAATCGCCTGGCCCGGATCATACGCGAAGAAGCTTGCTTCGTTCACTGCCGTTTCCCGGTCGATCGGCACGGTTTTCGACAGGTAGTCCGCTGCTTGTTCAATGGAAAAATTTCCCAATGCGAGCTGAATATCCACTTCTACCCTCAGGGCGCGCAGGCGCATGAAACGGTAGATCGTTTCCCGGGAATGCGGTTGATTATCAAACAAGCCGAATTGCAAAAGCATTTCCTCGACATAAAATCCGATGCCTTCATTGGCTCCCGAATCAAAATAATGGCGCCGGATAGGATCGGGATTGCTCCACGAACGCACTAATTGAAAATAATGTCCGGGCACGCCTTCGTGAACGATAATAGGGCGGGGATCTTTGGCGGTTGCCAAATAAAAAAAGGACAGGTTTTTTGACGGTTCCGGAATATAGTGATAGCCGTCTTCCTGGAGCCGCGAGGCCGATGTCAGGTCATTGGGAACGCCCAGGTGTGCGAACGCTTTCATGATATCCGGCCGCGGCGCATTCCAATAATGTTTCATCCAGGCGGGAACGGTCATAATATTCTTTTCTTCCAGGAATTTCCGAATGGCCTCTTCGTCCATGCGCTCGCGCTCGATCTGATCTTCGATACTTCTAAAAATAGAATCCTGAGGGACGCTCGAATTTCTCAGGGTCTCATAGGTTTCCAGGCTGACCGAACGGTTCCACTCCAATCGCCCCTGGAGCAATAAGTCATCGGCCGATGAAGGATTGAGCGCAATTTTTTTCAGAAAATATTCATAAGCCTCGCGTCCGATGTGAAAATTTCCGGACATGCCAGGTTTTTTGCTCTCAAGCCATGCGGCATAATTCTCCAACGCAGAAATGGCGCGATCGGTCGACCCGTCAAGTTTTGAAAAATATTTTTTTTGGGTTGATTTCTTGAGAGCGCCCGCGGTTTGTTTTAATTTGGCCCGCACATCGGTTAAATTATCGAGTGCGATCGCCGCAAACGGCAAAACCATATCAGTCAGGTTTTCTTTGGCGTGTTGGATCGTGGCGGGAATGGATTCCATGCGCAGCACAATATTTTCGATCCGTTTATCTGTCATCGGCGAACCGATCAGCAGCAGTTCGTACAGAGCGCCCAGCGTTTGCTGCACATAAAAGTCCGGATTGCGGTAAGGCTGTTTGAGCACGTTCAATTCCCAATTGACCCGTTCCACGGCTGAGCGCAATAAAAGATAATCCACACTGTCACCGCGGGCCCAGCCGGACTGAGAAAGGGTTTTCAGTCGCTTGCTGAAATCCAGATAGCGTGAATTTATTTCTTTCAAAGCCGGTGCGGAGAAATTCGGGGTCCATCCGTCCGGTCTTTCCACGCGGAGGATATCGTCGCTCATGCACGGCTGTACTCGCATGCGCCATTGAAAGAATTCTATCGCCAAAGTTTGGAGTTTGAAATTCGAAGCAGGCTGAGAGCCGGTTAACGCCACACAACTGAGTGTGATCATGATAAGAAAACGATTCTTTGCCATATGAGGGTCCTCGGTAAAATAATTCTTAACCGCTAAAGAAGCCAAAAAAACTTTGCGCCTTTTGCGGTTAAATGGATTTAATTTGTTCTCTCAAGTAGGAACTCAAGCGCTGAGGCCGCAGGGAAAAAATCTCGTAAATAATAAAAGATCTTTGCGTCCTTGGCGGTTAAATGTATCTGTTAAATCAAGATTCTGTTCGATGAAAAACAAAAAACATATTTTTACGGTTTTTCTCTGCCTTTGTAATGCCGTTTCTGGGCCCGGTGAATCTTTTTCCATCGCAATTTTTCCAGCCGCAAGGCGTTATCATCCTGCTTCAGTTCCAGGAAACGTAATTCCTTTTTCATTTTTATGTAATTCTTAAACCGGGCCGCATCAAGTTCGCCTTTTTCCAGCGCGTCTTTCACCGCGCAATCCGGCTCGCTTTCATGACTACAATCGTTGAACCGGCACTGCCCGGCGAGGCTTTCGATGTCTTCAAAAGTTTGTCCGAGCCCGGATTCACCGCCCCACAATTGAAGCTCGCGCATACCCGGCGTGTCCATCACCAGCGCACCCGAATCCAGCAGGATCAATTCGCGGTGTGTGGTCGTGTGCTTTCCGCTTTGGTTTTTACGAAGTTCCTCCGTTTTCTGCGCATCGGTTCCGGTCAAACGATTGATGATCGTCGACTTACCGACGCCGGACGAACCCAGGAAGGCATAGGTGCAATGCGGTTTGAGATGCCTCGTCAACGCCGATAGATCCTTGTCATAAGCTGCGCTCAGAAAAATAACAGGAACTTGCGGAGCCGCATTTTCCAGGGCATGAACTTTCTCCGTGAGGTCGTCGCATACATCCGATTTGTTCAAAATTATGATCGGCTGAGCCCCGCTTTCCCGGGCTAAAGTTACATACCGTTCCATGCGGCGCAGATTAAAATCGGCGTCGGCGGCGGTGACCAAAAAAACAAAATCCACATTTGAGGCGACAATTTGTTCTTCCGTTTCCGTACCGGCCGCTTTTCGGGAGAAGGCCGTTTGCCGCGGCAGTACCGCGTGAATCGTAGCTTCTTGTTGTTCGGGGCGAAGTTCTATGACCACCCAATCGCCGACGGCCGGAAGGTCGGAGCGGTTCTCTGCTTTAAACCGCAGCTTGCCGGTAATTTCGCCCCACACGAGTCCGCACTCGGCGTAGAGCTCGTAGCCGTCTTTATGCTCCAATGCGATGCGCCCGACGGTGAACTGACTTCGGTCAAAAGACGAAAAATGATTTTCAAAGAACGCATTCCATCCGATATGTTCTAAGTTCATGATCAATGCTCCGCAGATTCTGTTGGGTATGGGATTTCTTTATCCGGATATCTGCCGCCGGTACACGTCCCGGCGTGTCGCCGCGTGCCGTGGTTCGTCGCCGCGCGCCGTGGTTCGTCGCCACGCGCCGCGGTTCGTCGCCGCGTGCCGTGGTTCGTCGCCGCGTGCCGTGGTTCGTCGCCACGCGCCGTGGCGCGTGGCTAACTCCTTTGAAAAGAACTCACCTCGTCGGCTATAATTGAAAAATTTGTCTCGATCGTTTCCAGCGCTTCTTCCAGCACGCTGTGAAACGATAATTCCGTGATGGGTGCCTGGCGCGCACGCGCCAGCATACGGTTCATGGCGCCTATAACGTTTTGCAAGTCAATATACGACTCCAAAAAACGAAGCACCATAAATTTGTTCACAAAAATATCAAATCGGTCCAGAGGATGCCCGAAAAAATCTTCAAGCACGGTTCTCGCCGCCGTCCCGCTGGTCCGGCTTAACGCCGTGTAGAATTCATTCGCAAGGGCAGGGTGGCTTTTTAACAGCGCGTGGTCCAGCAGTATTTCTACTGCGATATGCGCGAGAAAAAACACACGCACGTTGAGTTCCCGGGGCAGCGATCGAATACATAGCTGCCTTACGGCGTCGTACGATCTTTTAAAAAATTGAGATTGGTGAAAAAAGGCATCGGTGGCCAAATGATTTTTAACCCCGAGCCAAAGAGCCCGGTTTTCAGATCCGTTTAATTCCAATTCAACCCGGCTGAGATGAAACCGAAAACGCCGGTCATACCCGCTTACGAGGTCGGGGAGCGCAACGCCGAAATGGAAATCGCCGCCGGGCACGTTCTTTTGAATGGCGTTAAAATAATAATGCGCTAAATAATTCAATTTTGTTTTTTATTTATTTCTGCACTTGCCGAACACGGTATCTATTTCTTAAATAAAAAAGCCGCGAAATTTTCACGGCGTTTTCTGCAGGCGCACCGCAGCATAGGGAGATTCGCCCGGCTTCTGTTTGACCGGGGCATCATGGGTGCCCGGCGTTTGAAGTTATTTTTTAATTTGAATTAAGATATTTTCCAGGAGCCGCAGGTCGCCGTCGTTGTAGCCGCTATGAATATATAGAATATTGCCGTCTTTTCCGATCAGAACGAGTGATGGAAGGACGATACGATCTCCGCCCTCTTTGGGACAGTACTTATTGGCCGCCGTTCCATACACGTCCATGAGGACCGGGATCGTGGTCGGAACTTGCTTTAAGAATTCGGCGATCTCCGTTTTCCCGTCGCCGGCATCCAGAAGAAAGACGGCCAGCGAGTCGGAACGGTATTTTCCGACGAGTTTTTCAAGCTCCGGAATTTCTCTCCGGCAGGGCCCGCACCAGGTCGCGAAAAAACTGATAAGCACATACCGGCGAGGGGTTTTATGAAATGGACGGGGCTCGCCGCAATAATCGCGCAGGTAAAAATCGTCACCGGCAAGGGTCTTTAAAAAAAAAGTCGGCGCCTTCTGGCCGACTTTCAAAATAGGCGCGGGAACGTGCGTACTGTCCTTGTTTGCGGAGGTATTTGCAGCCGTGCCCGATTTGCAAAGGGCCAAAGAAAAAATCCAAATACACAGAAGTTTTTTCATGCTGAATTTCCCGGAAAAATGGGCACAGAGGCCTTCCTTAGGATCCCAACGGACGGCCAAAGATAGATTATTGCCTGTGGAATTTCAAGCCAAAAATCAGCCATGTTGTTATTTCAGGTAAGATCGTAAAAGTCCATTTTTGAATTGACATTGAGTGCTTAAAACATTATAATTGCACCTGTTTTTAACAAAAATAAAATGTTCTCTAAACAGAGAACATACCTAAATTAACCTAAGTCAATCCGCTTGTTCTTAGGTCGCTAATAATTATAGGTTAAAGGAAGTTAAAGTTGTCTCAAATCAGTATCACTTTCCCCGACAAGAGTGTCAAGAAATTCGATCCGGGCATTACACCGCTGGCGATTGCGCAGTCCATCAGCCGCGGTTTAGCCGAGAAGTGTGTCGCGGCGGATGTCAACGGCAAGCAGGTGGATCTGAGCTATCCGATCCAAGATGATACGGCGCTGAAATTGATCACCTGCGATACCGAAGAAGGCATGCAGGTTTTTTGGCATACCTCGACGCACGTGATGGCGCAGGCGGTAAAGCGGCTTTGGCCGGACGCCAAGCTCGAGGACGGACCTCCGACGGAAGCGGGATTCTTCTACGATATTTTGTTTCCACAGCCGATCAGCCAGGACGATTTTGCAAAGATCGAAGCGGAGATGGCAAATATTGTCAAAGAAAAGCATGTAACCTCAAGGAAAGAATTACGGCGCGACGAAGCGATAGCGTTGTTTCAATCGAAGAAAGAAGATTTTAAAATTGATATTATCAAGCGTGTTCCCGAAAGCGACGCGATCACCACATACACACAGGGCGAATTTGAAGACCTTTGCCGCGGGCCTCATATTCCGAATCTCGGCATGATCAAGGCTTTTAAGATCATGTCGGTGGCAGGCGCATTTTACAAAGGCGATGAAAACAATCTTCAACTTCAGCGCCTTCGCGGGATCAGTTTTCCGAATAAGAAACAGCTGGATGAATATCTTCACAATTTAGAAGAAGCAAAGAAACGCGATCATCGTAAACTGGGACAGGAATTGGAGTTGTTTTATTTATCACCGAAAGTCGGCGGCGGACTTCCTCTGTGGCTGCCGAACGGCACGACGCTGCGTGAAACGCTTGTCGATTTCCTTCGCGATGAGCAGAAGAAACAAGGGTATCAGCCGGTCGTGACGCCGCACATCGGCAATCTCGAAATGTACAAGACTTCCGGCCATTATCCGTATTACAAAGATTCGCAATTTCCGCCGATCACGCTGGGAGACGGCGAGCAATTCCTGCTCAAGCCTATGAATTGCCCGCACCATATTCAGATTTACGCGAGCAAGCCGCGCAGTTACCGCGATCTGCCGATCCGCTTGTCGGAATTCGGAACCGTGTACCGGTTCGAGCAATCGGGCGAATTGACGGGGCTCACGCGCGTGCGCGGATTTACGGTGGATGATTCGCACCTGTTTGTAAGGCCCGATCAAGTCAAAGAAGAAATGTGCAATGTGATTAGGCTCATTCAATTCGTTTTTCAAACGCTTGGATTCAAAGATTTCAGAACGCGACTGTCTTTCCGTGATGACAATACGGAAAAATTTGGCGGTGATATCGCGCAATGGGAAATCGCCCAGAAAGATATTCAGGAAGCGGCGGATGAGATGAAATTGGATTATTTCATCGGCATCGGTGAGGCGGCATTTTACGGGCCCAAAATTGATTTTATGATCAAAGACGTATTGGGAAGAACGTGGCAGCTGGGAACCGTTCAGCTGGATTACGTTTTACCGGAGCGATTTAAGATAGAATACACCGGGGCGGACGGGCAAAAGCATCGTCCGATTATGATTCACCGCGCGCCGTTCGGTTCGCTCGAACGATTCATCGGCATACTCATCGAGCATTACGCCGGCAATTTCCCCGTGTGGCTTGCCCCGGTGCAGGTCATGGTGATTCCCATTTCCGACGGCCATGCCGCCTACGCGCAGGAATTAAGAGAAAAATTTTCCGCGGCGGATATTCGGGCAGAACTCGATTCCAGAAACGAAAAAATCGGTTACAAGATTCGCGAAGCGGAAATGAAAAAAATTCCGTATATCCTTGTGGTGGGCGACAAAGAAATTCAAAGCCGCTCGGTTGCGGTTCGCCGGCACGGCAAAGGCGATCTTGGCCTGCAGGCTGTTGACGATTTCTTGAAAACCATCAGAGAGCAAATTGACTACAAGGTCATTGATTAGACACGCAATTAAGAATTAAGAATTAAGAATTAAGAATTAAGAATTAAGAATTAAGAATTAAGAATTAAGAATTAAGAATTAAGAATTGATGATTAGTAACCAATAACTGACAACTGAAAACTGAAAACTGACAACTGAAAACTGACAACTGAAAACTGACAACTGAAAACTGACAACTGAAAACTGACAACTGAAAACTGACAACTGAAAACTGACAACTG
>CAZLWA010000048.1:0-86843 GCA_964563165.1 uncultured Bacteroidota bacterium
CTGACAGCTAATAACTGATAACTGACAACTAGTGAACGACCTATTCGAAATTGCGGCTATTTCCATCGGACTCATTCTTTTCACATATATGCTTTATATCAGCCGCAGCCAGAGAAAGAAACTCGGCAGCAGCAAGGATAAAGTGAAAAGGAAATGGAGAGAACGGTTGTAAAAGCTGTCAGCAATCAGCAGTCAGCCATCAGCTGAGAAGTTTTGAGTCTTGAGTTTGGAGTGGTAGATTAATGGATGATTGGATTAATGGATTCTTGGAGATTATGGTAGGCGCAGCCTTTAGGCTGCGGTTTTCAATCGCGCAACCTGACCCTTCTCAGCCAGAGGCTGATGCGCCTTGGCGCAGACCTTGCTCAGGGCAGGCGGTTGCGGCTACCAAACCGTGAAGAACCCAAAAGCTGATGGCTGAAAGCTGACAGCTGAGAGCTAATATGGACAAATCCGAAAAAAAAGAACTGGACAAACAGTCCTTGATAAAGGGTGAAGTGACGGACGACGTGGACCGTAAACTGCTGGAACTCTCCGCCCTTTTCGAGATCAGCCAATTGCTCAACTCCTCTCTCAATCTGACTTCCATTGTGGACAACGTTCTGCTGTCCCCCATGGGGCGCATGATGATCAACAAAGGTTTGTTCCTCATCCATCGCACGGAAAATCAGTTCGAGGTGTTCACGCTCAAAGGTCTGTCGCGCGACCTGATCGGAAAAAAAATCGTTCTTTCCGAACTGCCCCAAAAGCCGTTCCTCATCGCCGAGGTCGCCGACAGTCTTCCCTGGCATTCTTTTTTCACTCAATACGATATGCGCCTGTTCGTGCCTATTGTTCTGCGCAATGACATTTTAGGCCTGGTCGCTTTCGGAAAAAAACTTATCGGCGGAAATTATATTGAGAGTGAAATAGAATTTCTTTCCTCGATCGCCAATATTGCGGCGACCAGCATTCAAAACGCCGTCGTGTTCGAGGAATTAAAAAATGTCAATGCGAAGCTGGATAAAAAGATCCAGGAACTCAACACGCTCTTTGACATCGGTAAGGAATTGAATGCCACCCTGGATTCGACGAAGATCATCAAACTCCTTTCGTACGGGCTCATGGGCGAAATGATGGTCAATAAGTTCGTCATTCTCGTGCGGCGCAACGAACTGGCGCAAATGGTCGAACGCCGCGGATTTACACAAATGCCGTGCGGCGAATCCCACCTGGATGTCCTGTTCAATAACGCTCAGCCCTACAGCTTAGACGAATCCGAACTCAATGCGCTCAATTCCGAATTATCCAAACAGGAAGTGGTCGCCATCGTGCCCATGCGCTCGCAGGACAAGACCAAAGGCGTACTGCTGCTGGGACAAAAGATCTCGGGAAAAACGTTTACGAAAGACGAATTAGATTTTCTCTATACGCTCGGCAACCAGGCCATGATCTCCCTGGAGAATGCGTGGCTGTTCGAGGATTCGCTTGAGAAAAAACGCCTGGAAGAAGAATTACAGCTGGCGAAAAAAATTCAAGCGGGGCTGCTTCCGGAAAGTTTTCCCGATCTCAAGACCTGCGAAGTTTACGGCGTCAATATTTCTTCGAAACAGGTCGGCGGCGATTATTTTGACGTCATCAGAGTCGATGAAGAAAATTACGTCGTGGCGCTTGCGGATGTATCCGGCAAAGGCGTGCCGGCGTCGCTACTCATGAGTAACGTGCAGGCGTGCCTGCTTGCGCTGAGCGGCGAGGTTAAAGAATTTGACCGCCTCGTCGCGAAAGTCAATAACATCATTTATGCCAATACCGACTCGGATAAATTTATAACGTTTTTCGGAGGCATTTTGAATATCAAAGACCTGACGTTCACGTACGTCAATGCCGGCCACAATCCGCCGTACTGGGTGAAGTCGGGCGGCACCCTGCAAACGCTGGATAAAGGGGGGCTGATCCTCGGCCTGATGCCGAATATTCCGTACGAACACGAAACGATACAACTCGCTCCTGACGATAAGATCGTGATGTTCACTGACGGCGTGTCGGAAGCGATGAACGAGAAAGAAGAACAGTACGAAGAGAGCCGCCTGGAAAAATTATTGCAATCGAATCCTGCTCTCTCTGCAAAGGAATGCACCGATCTCATTTGCCAGGAGGTCAAGGCATTCACCGGAACTGCACCGCAGTCGGATGATATAACGGTCGTGGTCATCAAAACTCTTAGGAAATAACATGGCGCTGCAAGACACATCTGAACCTCCCGCTTCGGTCATGACCCGTGAATTGCAGAATACCATGACGCCCCAGGAAATTTTGCAGACTTTCAAAGAGGGTAACAAACGCTTTGTCGAAAACAGGATGGTTCAGAAGAATTACCGGTATCAGATGGAGTCGACGAGCTCGGGCCAGCATCCTTATGCGATCGTGCTCGGATGCATCGATTCGCGTAAGCCCACAGAAATTATTTTCGACAAAGGTATCGGAGATATTTTTATCGCGCGCATCGCGGGAAATTTTGCAAATACGGACATTATCGGAAGTATGGAATTTGCGTGCAAACTCGGCGGCGCGAAAGTGATACTCGTGTTGGGCCACACGGACTGCGGGGCGATCAAAGGCGCTTGCGATAATGTCAAACTGGGAAATCTCACGTCCCTGCTGAGGAACATAAAGCCGGCGGTAAAGGCCGTCAAAGGGTTCAAGGGAAAAAGAAATTCCGGCAATACGGAGTTTGTCAACGCGGTTGCCAAAGAAAATGTTTTTCTTACGATCGAGAAGATCAAGAAACAAAGCCCCATCCTTAAAAAGATGATCGCGCAGCGCCGGATCCTCATCGTCGGCTGCATGTACCATCTCGGCACGGGGCTCGTGGAGTTCTACGAATGATTTCCTACTCCGATTTTGACAAAGTCGAAATGCGCGTCGGAACGATCCTGAGCGTGGAAGATTTTCCGGAAGCACGCAATCCGGCATACAAGCTCACCGTTGATTTCGGGGAGTTCGGCATTAAGAAATCCAGCGCGCAAATTACTAAATTATATAAGCGCGAAGAATTGATCGGCCGGCAAATCATTGCCGTGATGAATTTCCCGCCGAAACAAATCGCTAATTTTTTTTCGGAATGTTTAATTCTGGGGGTGGTGAACGAAAATAAAGAGGTAGTGCTTTTGCAGATCGAACGAAGTGTTCCGAACGGATTTAGAATTAGTTAGGAGTGAACAGTGAGTAGTGAGCAGTCAATAGTTATCAGCGATTAGCTCTTGGCTGTTGGCTTTTAGCTGAAAGCTGACGGCTGATAGCTTTTAACTTTTGACTTATAACTTTTCACTTTTCACTTATGATCGTGCCGAAGAGGGGAGTTGAACCCCTACGCCCTTACGGGCACTAGTACCTGAAACTAGCGTGTCTGCCATTTCACCACCTCGGCGAAAACTTTTGACGAGCGTGAACATACAAAAGAATGAATGAAATTTCAATAGAAATTCAGCTAAACACGGAGACACAGGGGCACGGAGTTGTTTTGGATTTTGGTAGGCGCAGCCTTTAGGCTGCGGGTTTTTCCAATGCGCAACCTAAAGGTTGCGGCTACCAATCGTCGGCGTTTTGCCTTTAGATTCTCCGTGTCTCAGTGTCTCCGTGTTAAAATCATAACTATGAAAACCTACAAACCCGATTCCAAGTCATTTTTTTACCGGTTGATCCGGCTGATCGGAAAAATCGTGATGGCAATGTTTTTTCGCAAAATTGAATTGCGCCACGGTGAAAATATCCCAAGCCTCGGACCGGTCGTATTCGTCGCTAATCACCCTAATTCCATCATGGATGCATTTATCATCGGGGTCGCCATCACCCGCAAAGTCAACTACATCGGGCATTCCGGGCTTTTCAGCCACCCGGTGGCGGATAAATTCCTGCGCAGCTGCGGCGTCATTCCCGTCATCCGCCGCGGAGAAAGCTCGGATAAAATTCAAGACAACACATCCTCGTTCGAAGCCTGTTACAAAACACTGGAAGACGGCCAATCGATCGGTATTTTTCCTGAAGGCACGAGCGATATGCTCCGCCAGGTGAAGAAAGTCAAGACCGGCGCCGCCAGGATCATACTCGAGACCGAAGCGCGCAACGCCTATGCGCTCGGCATTAAGGTCATTCCTATCGGCCTTCATTTTTTCTCGCGCAGCCGGTTCCGCAGCCGCGTCCTGGTCAATATCGGCAAGCCGCTGGACCTTACGTCCTATTTTGAATTGAACAAAAAAGACAACGGCGACGCGGTTCAGCAATTAACGAATGACATTCAGCGAAGTTTGGAAGACCTCACGGTCAATATTTCTCATTTGGAACTGGATGACCTGGTGCGCGACGTGGAAATTATCTTTCGCGAGGAATTGATGAGCGACGCGTCGGCGATTCCGAAAGGCAAAGTTAACGTGGAGGAATTCATCATTACCCAGCGCATCGCCGATTGCGTGGAATATTATTTCGCGCGCGACCCCGCGCGGGTGCGCGCCATGCAGGAACGCATCGGGGCCTATAAACGGAAATTACAAAGGTTAAACCTTCGCGATGCGATGCTGCAGGAAAAGACGGTTTTTTCCAAAACGCTTTTTCAGAGCGCCAAAAAATTTATTCTGGCACTGGTCGGATTGCCCGTGGCGTTGTATGGCATTATCAATAACCTTTTTCCGCACGGTATTGCCATTCATTTTGCCAAAAAGTTCCTGCATGAGCGCACAAAAATCCTAACGGCTTTACTCTTGGGCGGAGGATCGGCTTTTTTACTTTTTTATTCCCTTCAAACGTATGCGGTGCTTAATTTTTTCGGAGCCTTGTGGGCGTTTATCTATTTTATATCGCTGCCGGTTTCCGGATTATTCGCCTTAGCCTACCTGAAAGACCTGCGGGAAGAGCAGGAGCTGATCAGTTTTTCCTTCGTATTATTCACCAACCGCCAGCTGATCAATAAGATGCGCCGGGAACGCCGCCTGCTTATCGCCGAGATGAATTCGGTGAAAGAGGAGTATCTGCAGATTCTCAAAGTGAAAGCCGAAAAGGCAACATGAAAATATTTGAAAATCTCGATGGTAGTTTTCTTCAATCCGTTCTAAGCGATTTGAGCTATAATGTTTCCATAGAGCGTTTGGGCAGAAAGCTGGTTAAACGCGTGACGTGGCGCGGGCCTGCACCAGGAAATCAAATCGCGCTAACCTTCGACGACGGACCGCATGCGACCTTTACGCCTCTGCTATTGGACGTATTGGAACGATCGGGCGTCCACGCGACTTTTTTTTTGATCGGCCGGCACGTGGACTCTCACCCGGACCTCGCTGCGGAAATCGTTCGAAGAGGGCATGAGATCGGGAATCATACCTTTTCACATCCCCTGATGATCCGGCTCAACGACCATGAAATGACAAATGAGATCCGGCGAACCGATGAATTGATAAAAAGGCTGACCGGGCAGTCTCCCCGCTTTCTCAGGCCGCCGATGGGACTTTTCTCCAAGCGTGTACTGAATTGCATCGAAGCGTGCGGTTATCGCACAGTCGTCGGCGACGTGTACCCCCGCGATCCGCATCACCCCGGTAAGAGAAAGATCATACATCGCGTTCTCGCACGAACCCGGTCCGGTTCGATCATTATACTGCATGACGGCGGCAACACGCCGGACGTGGACCGCCGCCCTACGATCGACGCCGTCGAGGAAGTCATTCCACTATTAAAACAGCGAGGTTTTCGTTTTGTCACGCTGTCGGAAATGCTTTGAGGAAAAAGCTATCAGCAATCAGCGATCAGCTTTCAGCTGAGAGATAATTTTAACACGGAGACACAGAGCGCACAGAGGTTGTCTCAGTTTGAAACGGATTTAACGGATTGAACTGATTATGGAAAACAAATACCCGTGTCTCTTCATAGTTTTTATTCAATCCATTTACTTATTAAAGGCAAACAGCCAAAAGCTGATGGCTGAAAGCTGAGAGCTAAGCACTCAAAACCAAAAAAGGAGTCCTCATGATCCGCAAAATCATTCTGGTAATATTATTTCTCTCGAACAGCCTGGCATTCACGCAGGTCAGGTTATTTGACAAACCCCTGAGCCCGCGCATCGCCAATTACGCGATGAAAGCGAAATTGCTCCCCGAAGCTAAAGCCGTGGAAGGCTCGTATGAACTCAATTGGTGGAACGCGTCGAAGGATACGATCCGCGAATTGCAATTCCATTTGTACCTCAACGGATTCAAAAATGAAAAATCCACGTTCGTCAGAGAAAGCGGCGGACAGAGCCGGGGGAGCAGGTTGGATCTGAACCAGGACAGCTGGGGTTATGTGGATATTAGATCCCTGCGTACCGCGGACGGCGAAGATTATACGAACCGGATGGAATTCATTCAGCCGGATGACGGCAATAAAGATGATCAAACGGTCATGCGCATTTTCTTGTCAAAACCGATTTTACCGAACCAGAGTATTCAGCTGCATTGTGAGTTTTATTCCAAACTGCCCCGCGTAGTTGCCAGGACCGGATTTGTCAAAGACGATGAGAATGATTTTTATCTTGTCGGGCAATGGTTTCCGAAGATCGGCGTGCGGCGTGATCATCAGTGGAATTGCCATCAATTCCACGCCGACACCGAATTCTTCGCGGATTTCGGCGTGTACGATCTGGAGATCACCGTTCCAAACAATTATATCGTCGGCGCCAACGCCGTTCTGATAAAGAAACAGGGGTCCGACAGCGTGAACGTTTACACGTTTCACCAGGAGGACGTGATCGACGCCGTGTGGACCGCATCGCCGAATTTTAAAGAGGTCAAACAAAAAATAAAAATCGACGCGACGGGAAAAGAAATTGAAGTCACGTATCTGTTGTCCCCGGGCCGCGAATCGATGGTCGATCGTTATTTTGAATGCGCCACCGCGATGTTTAACTATTTCCATGAGTGGTACGGCGAATATCCTTACTCCAATTTGACCATAGTAGATCCGCCGCTCGGGGAGGAATTTACGGCCGGAGGCATGGAGTACCCGACGCTGATTACGACCGGATCTTATGCCTGGTTCAAAGCGGATATAGGCTTGCGTTGGCTGGAAATCGTGACCTTCCACGAATTCGCTCACAATTACTTTCAGAGCATGGTCGCAACAAATGAGTTCGAAGAAACATGGCTCGATGAAGGATTCACCAGCTTCTCCGAACACCGCGCATTGGAGCGCTATTTCAAAGAAAAGGGATTGGCGGGCAGTTTCACCAACTTTTTTGGATTGCCATTCAATTCAACGGATTATCATCGCGCGAGTTATTTCTCACATCCCCGCGATGGAAGCCTGAATGAAATAACGTGGAAATCCAGTGAAAGCTCTTTTCAAATGGTGAATTACAGCAAACCGACACTGGTGTTGGCAACGCTTCAGAATTATCTGGGCGACAGCTTGTTCAGCAGCGTGATGCGTACCTATTTTGAACGCTGGAAATTCCGCCATCCGCAGGCGAAAGATCTTCTTGCCCTCGTGAATGAAATTTCAGGAAAAGATCTGGGCTGGTTCTTCGATCAGTTTATCAACTCATCCAAAACGGTGGATTACCAGGTGGTTTCGATCAGCAATTCGCAGATCCATGATTCGCAGGGATGGTTCGGCAACGGCGATCAAAAACAGTATGCCGAGGAATCGGACAGCCTATCCAAGCGTTATCGTTCTACGGTCAGGGTGCGCAACAACGGCGATGCTTTCTTCCCCACTCCGATCCTGGTCAGGTTCGCCGACGGCGATTCCGTAATTGAATACTGGAGCGGAAAACAAACTCTCAAAGAATTCTACTATGACAGGACTTCGAAGGTCGTCTCGGCTTCGGTGGATCCGAACCGCGTAAATCTGCTGGATCTTAAGTTGGCCAATAACGTGCGGACCGCGGATACTGAGAATTCCGGTATCGCCCGTTATACGCTTCGCGTGCTGTTTTGGATGCAAACGCTGCTGCAAAATATAACCATGTTTATCTAACGGAGGCCTATGAATATTCTTAAAATTTTCTCCCGGTCATTGACGGTTGTTTTCTCTCACAGGAAAATGATCGGTTTACTTTGGTTTTTTTCTTTTCTTTTTTCGCTGCCTGTCTTTTGGGTCCTCCACCGGACTTTAGCCGGCTATTTTGACAGGACTCCGGTAGCGGCGGAATGGCTGCATCAATTCAATGCAAATTATCTTCTGGAAATGATTATCGATCAGCCGAGCCTGCCTCAAACGGCGGTTTCGCTTGTGCTGTCAGTGACGATCGTTTATTTGCTCGTCGGCGTTTTGCTGGCGGGCGGTGTGGCGGGCGTAGTTTTTAACTTCATTTTTCATCCCGAAAACGAGCAGAAAAATTTTCTGTCAGCTTTCTTTGAATTCGGCGGAAAATATTACTGGCGCTTCTTCAGAGTTTTTTTGCTTACGCTGGTAATGAGCGCATTGTCCTTTGTTTTTGCTTTTCTTGGTGCGGCGGGATTTCTCGCTGCGACTTTTTTGGCAGGGATCTGGATCATGACCAATAATGTGACTAAGATCCGGCTGATGTCCGACAATTCTTTTGGAGTTACGAAGACCTATTTCGCATCACTGGTTTGGATACTGAAGAATTTCTGGAGTATGATGGGAATTTATTTTTTGAATTTAATTTTTCTGGCGCTCGGGTTCACTTTATATAAGGTCATCGACCTTTCTTTCACTCCGGATTCGACGGGAAAAATAGCGCTCATGCTTCTGCTGCAACAGCTGTTTGTCCTGTTTCGCAGCCTCGTGCGTATCCAATTTTTTACCGGTGCGGTGATGGTCTGGAAGAGCAAGGCGAACGCGCCGGAAACTTCCTCGGCGGCGCCTT
Organism: uncultured Bacteroidota bacterium; assembly: GCA_964563165.1. GTDB lineage: Bacteria > CLD3 > CLD3 > SB21 > SB21 > CAZLWA01. The sequence goes on from CAZLWA010000048.1 coordinate 8,834, forward strand.
CAGTAAACTGAAATAAGTAGTCTCAACGGAGGATGGATCTGAATTTTCGGTCTTCGGGATTTTGTGTTTTCACGACCTCAAAATCGACGCTTCCCAAAAGCAAGTCATCTTCCGTAACAATTTCGATGCGCCAATTTCCCGTTGAGATAATGTTTTTTGAGGAATAACCGCGGTACCCGCCGTCCCGCCCGCCGTGCAGCTCGTATCCCAATCGGTCCTGCGTGACCCATTTTTTGTTTTCCGGGATGTATTGTTTCCAGATGTGAAATATTTGTTTAGTTAAAACCGTCGGAGCAAAGACTGCCGCAAAACAATAAACGGTGTCCCTATCGGATAAATGAATCCGTGCATGGATATTTTGCATCGAATAAAGGTTGCTTAATTACGAACCTCTTCGTCGTCGCTCATTTTGTTGATTGTCTGTGCGAATCCATTCGCTGAAAAGACTACCCTGCAGACAAATACTATTCGGTGAACAAGCCCGGGAAAATAGTCCCACGGAGGCGCTGTTTCAAAATTCACCATTGAAGCAAAAGAAATGCTGGCCTTCCGGCGATTCGGCTATGGCATCTGCAATGATGCCGTCCTTATTCGGAATGTTTTCGATGAATCGAATTCCGTCTTTTTTCATTTTTTGAATACGCTGGGCGGAATCGCCTGAAAAATAAGTAACGGCTGGAATCGGGAATTTATGATTGCACGCCGCGCGGGTGTACAAGCCTACTCCGGTCAGTCCGTCCGAAAGAGAAGCCCATGTTTTTCCGGAACTATCCCCGTAAGTTTTTTTGAATCCCAATTTTTCCCAAAATAAGACCGACCGCGGCACGTCCTCCGCCGGAATGCTGATCTCAAAATATCCTCCGCATGAGACAAAACCTTTTCCGGGCGGCCTCGCCAGGGACGTGACTTCGCTTTGTATGAAACTGATCCCGAATCCGTTCGGATCGAAACCTACGGCCTGAACGAACGTTCCTTCATGCTCATTTTTCGTTGCCATTTTAATTCCGGCGGCTTCCAGCTCTTTCACGCGTTGTCCCATATCCTCCGCAAAATAAGCCATTCCCAGATATTTCTTGGCGTTTTGGTTGAGCAGAAACAGCATCACACCGTCGGACAATAAAGCCCACGGGCTCGGGACGGCATTTCCATCCAGTTTTTTGAATCCGAGTTTGTGATAGAATATCAGCGATTCTTCGAGATTGGGAACGCTGATCAGGATCTGAATTGCCTGACCGATACTCATTCGATTTCCTTTATTTTCCGTGTCTGTAAGAAGGAGAATTTTTGAGAATATTTCAAGTGAATAATTTGGTAACCGGACAGCCGACAACTCACATGCCCAGATACCCATTGAAATGTGAAGTCGCAGGGCTAAAGCCCTGCCCTTTGTCGCCTTGATAACCCCGCACTTAAACGCGGGGTTAATGAATTCACCCTTCCCAAGTTTAGGTGCTTTAGCCCCCCATACTATATTGGCTAGGCCTCGGTCCAGGAAGATATTTAATCTTGACTTTTTAGTACAGATTGACTATATTTGGCTAGTTTAGAGTATTAGCCGGAGAAATCTATGAATACGGAAGTCAGCACGATTGAGCAATTAGCCAATCGTGAGTATAAATACGGTTTCGTGACCGATATTGAAGCGGATTCCGCGCCCAAGGGACTGAACGAAGATACGGTGCGCTTCATTTCAAAGAAAAAAAACGAGCCGGAATTCATGCTCGAATGGCGCCTCAAAGCCTATCGCCACTGGCTGAAAATTCAGGACCAGGGCGAGCCGGCGTGGCAGAATGTCCATTTTCCGAAGATCAACTACCAGGAAAGCATTTACTATTCCGCACCCAAAAAGAAAAAAGAAATTAAAAGCCTTGACGAAGTGGATCCGGAACTTTTGAAAATGTACGAGAAGCTCGGCGTGCCCCTGGTCGAACAGCAGATCATGAGCGGGATAGCCGTGGACGCCGTTTTCGACAGTGTCTCCGTCGCCACCACGTTCAAAAGCAAATTAAAAGAGCTTGGAATTATTTTCTGCTCATTCTCCGAAGCGGTTCAGGAACACCCGGACTTGATCCAAAAATATCTCGGGTCGGTCGTTCCTTATACCGATAATTTTTTTGCCACGCTCAATGCCGCCGTCTTCAGTGACGGATCTTTTTGTTATATTCCCAAAAGCGTACGCTGTCCGATGGAGTTGTCAACCTATTTTCGCATCAATGCGGCCAATACGGGACAATTTGAGCGGACATTGATCATCGCCGACGCCGGCGCGTACGTGAGCTATCTCGAAGGATGCACGGCCCCGATGCGCGATGAGAATCAACTGCACGCGGCCGTGGTCGAACTTGTCGCGCTCGACAACGCGCAGATCAAATATTCCACGATCCAAAACTGGTATCCCGGAGACAAAGAAGGCAAAGGCGGAATTTATAATTTCGTAACAAAGCGCGGCAAATGCGCCGGAGTGAATTCAAAAATTTCATGGACCCAGGTGGAGACGGGTTCCTCCATTACCTGGAAATATCCAAGCTGTATTTTGCTGGGCGATAATTCCATCGGTGAGTTCTATTCGGTCGCCCTCACCAATCACCGCCAGCAAGCCGACACCGGAACCAAAATGATCCATATCGGGAAAAACACCCGAAGCACGATCGTCTCAAAAGGGATTTCCGGCGGACACGGACAAAATACATATCGCGGCCTCGTTCGGATCATGAAAAACGCGGAAGGCGCCCGAAATTTTTCGCAGTGCGACTCCATGCTGCTCGGCGACAAATGCGGTGCGCACACTTTCCCGTATATCGAAGTGAAAAACAATACGGCGCAGGTCGAACACGAAGCGTCAACGACCAAGATCGGCGAAGATCAGATCTTTTATTGCAACCAGCGCGGCATTTCCACCGAGGACGCCGTGAATATGATCGTTAACGGTTTTTGCAAAGAAGTGTTCAAGGAATTGCCGATGGAATTTGCCGTCGAAGCGCAAAAATTATTGGGCGTCAGTCTTGAAGGAAGTGTAGGATAAACGCAATGAATGAATTTATGAATGTCTGGTTTGATTGGCTTTTCGGGTATGCTTTCGTCATTCTGACCATCGCAGGTTTTTCCGTCCTTATCATCAAAACCTTCACGATCAAAGAAAGATCAAAGCGGTGGATCGTGATCGCGGGTGTTTTCGTTGCGCTGAACGCCGCATTCATTTATTATTACCATTATCAAACTTCCCGGATCGGCTATGTCACGAAGATCACCGTTGCGGATGATTTTATGTTCGTCGAAGGCGTTTTGACGAGTACAGGTTATCAGGAAAGCAAGGGGAGCGCGAGCAGATATCGTGAAGATATATCAACAACGACCCATTCCCAAAAGATATTTGTATTCGACAAGCGAAACGGAAAGATCCTCAAACGGATCGAAGATTACCAGGTCGCTCACCATTCTGATCATCGTGCGTTTCTTGTTCCGACAAACGGAACGAAGTCCTATTCCGTCCTCAATTGCCGCACGCTTGGATTTGACCGGTTCTTCAACTCCGACGAATTGATAGCGGAACTGCCCGAATATTCAGGCCGGATCGACAAGATATCGTATGACCGTACCTGGATCTTGAAACCCGATGTTTCAACATCGGGCTGGAAACCGGCCATGCCTTATTTTCAGGTTACCCTGGACGATGGAAGTCAATTCTATTATGACGTCCTGACCGGCAAGACAACGGAATGGTCTAAACCCGGCCCATTGAGTCCGTTGTACGCTTTCCACCCAAAAATATCCGAGTACGAAGACTTTACGGTAGACTCATCGGACGCACTGGTACTGATGGCGGTCAAAAAACGACAATCGAAGAATGGCTTTGTACTTTATGGAAAATCACCAAAGGGTCCTAAAAAGTGGACATTAACCGCAGATCAGATCGATTCAAAAATCAATGAAGACGCCTACTTTTTTAGCGAAAACCCCGGCACCTATATGGTTGATGAAAATTGTTTGTATTTTTTTACGGAACGCCATGCCGTTTCAGTTGACATTAACAGCGGGAAGCTGCTGTGGGTTGAGAAAATTTAAACTATTTAATTTAATGTTAGGATTCTCATGTTAGAAATTAAGAACCTGCACGCGTCTATTAACGGTAATGAAATTCTTCACGGAATTAATCTGAAAGTCAACGCCGGCGAAGTCCATGCGATCATGGGCCCGAACGGATCTGGAAAAAGCACGCTTGCCCAGATCATTGCCGGACGTGAAGCGTATGATATCACCCGGGGTGAAATTATTTATAACGGAAAAGACCTGATGGAATTATCTCCGGAAGACCGCGCCTGCGAAGGCGTTTTTCTCGCGTTCCAGTATCCGGTGGAAATTCCCGGCGTCAACAACACCTATTTCCTGAAAACCGCTTTGAATGCGCTTCGCAAATACCGGGGCGAAGAACCGCTGGACGCGATGGATTTCCTGACGCTGGTCAAACAAAAGATCAAACTGATCGACATGGACGAGGACTTACTGAAGCGCCCGGTCAATGAAGGTTTTTCAGGCGGCGAGAAAAAACGCAATGAAATTTTTCAAATGGCCGTTTTGAACCCGAAACTCGCCGTATTGGACGAAACCGATTCCGGACTCGATATCGACGCTCTTAAGATCGTGTCGAATGGCGTTAACAAATTCCGGTCAAAGGATAATGGAGTCATCGTGGTCACCCATTATCAGCGCTTGTTGAATTATATTGTCCCGGATTTCGTGCATGTATTGGTGGACGGACAGATCGTTAAGTCCGGCGGAAAAGAACTCGCATTGGAACTCGAAGAAAAAGGATATGACTGGACACGCGAAGCAACGGGAGCGACGGCATGACGACGTATTCGGAAAGAAAAACCTGGTATATCGACCAGTTCAACAAATTCGAGAAAGGCCTCAACGGCCAGCGCACGTCCCCCCTTCATGCGATCCGAAAGCAGGCGATCGAACAATTTGCCGCGCTGAATTTTCCGGCCGGCGGCAATGAAGATTGGAAGTATACCAATATCGAACCGTTTTTCAAGCATGCGTTTGAGCCGGCGCCGGCTTATTCCAATGGAAGTCTCTCCCCCGGCAGGATCGAATCGTTTGGTGGATTGTCCTCCATACGGCTGGTGTTCATTGACGGCTGTTTCGCCGAAGAATTATCGTCTCCGCTCCCGGCGCATTTTAAACTGAGCAATATTTCCGCCGCGTTCCCGACGCACGCGGACCTGATCCGGTCGCAGCTTCAAAATCATCTGCAGTCGAACGATAATATTTTTATTTCTCTCAATTCCGCTTTCCTGATGAACGGCGCGTTCATTGAAATTCCGGACGGCATGACCGTGGAAGAGCCAATTCATTTACTTTTCATCCATGCGTCAAAAGAAAAAGCGGTTCTTTCTCAGCCGTGCAATTTGATCGTTGCCGGAAAAAACTCCCGGGCCACTATCGTTGAAACGTATGTCAGCATGGACGACTCGGTCGCGTTCACCAATACGCTGACCTTAATTTCAGCCGGGGACGATTCGGCCATCGATTATGTAAAATTGCAAAATGAAAATAATAAGACTTATCATATCGATACGACGCTTCTCGATCTCCGGCGCAACACCCGTTTCATGTCCACGGCCGTTACCTTCGGCGGCGCGCTGACGCGAAATCTGATCCGGGCGAATTTGAACGCCGAAGGCATTGAGTGTACGCTCAACGGATTGTATCTGACGCAGGACGAACAGCACACGGACAATCGTACGGTCATCCATCATGCCAAGCCGCATTGCAACAGCCACGAACTTTATAAGGGTATCCTCGACGGAAAGTCCACCGGCGTTTTCAACGGCAAGATCATCGTTCATCCCGACGCTCAAAAAACGGATGCGAAACAATCGAATAAGAATCTGCTCTTGTCCAAAGACGCCGCGATCAATACCAAACCGCAGCTGGAAATTTTTGCCGACGATGTGAAATGCACGCACGGCGCAACCATCGGGCGCCTGGATGAGGAAAGCTTGTTTTACCTGCGCACCCGCGGCATCGGCATGGAAAATGCCCAACATATGCTGACCTATGCGTTTGCAGGTGAAGTTGTAAGTAAAATAAACTGCGAACCGGTCAAAGCTAATTTGGACAAATTGTTATTAGCCCGGCTGGAGCATTAAATTCAAAATCATATGAGCGTCGCTGAAAAAATAAATATTGAAAAAACGGTTCCTGCCCTGAACGTGGATAAGATCCGGGAAGATTTTCAGATCCTCAAGGAACTCATTCACGGAAAACCCCTGGTCTATCTCGACAGTGCGAACACCAGTCAGAAACCGCGTTTTGTCATCGATACGATTACGAATTATTACAGCCATCAAAATGCCAACATCCATCGCGGTACGCATTATCTCAGCCAGCTTGCGACGTTTGAATATGAGAAAGCGCGCGGTAAAGTGCGGCAATTCATTAATGCCAAGGACAATAAAGAAATTATTTTCGTACGCGGAACGACCGAAGGCATCAATCTCGTTGCGCATTCTTACGGACGTCAACACATCGGCAAAGGTGATGAAATCATCCTGTCGGCGATGGAACATCATTCCAATATCGTTCCATGGCAATTGCTGTGCGAGAGCACGGGCGCCAAACTTCGTATCATACCGATGAACCGGAACGGCGAATTGATCCTTGAAGAATATGTCAAACTGCTCAATCCGAAGACCAAGTTCGTTTCGGTCATGCACATTTCCAACGCTTTGGGAACCGTCAATCCGGTCAAAGAGATCATACGCCTTGCCCATGAACGAAACGCTCCAGTACTGGTGGACGCCGCACAATCCGTTCCTCATACTGCTGTAGATGTGTGCGATCTCGACTGTGATTTTCTGGTTTTCTCCGGACATAAGATGTACGGTCCTACCGGCATCGGCGTCTTATACGGAAAACAGAATCTGTTGGAAAGCATGCCGCCGTTTCTGGGCGGCGGGGATATGATTCGTTCTGTCACCTTTGAAAGAACAACGTACGCCGATCTGCCGAATAAGTTCGAAGCCGGTACCCCGCATATTTCTGGAGCCATCGGGCTCGGCGCCGCCGTCGATTACATTAACAGAATCGGTATGAGCGCTATCGCGCAGCACGAGCATGAATTGCTCGAATATGCGGCCGAACAATTATCCTCTATAAAAAGATTAAGAATTATCGGCACGGCCGCGCAGAAAGCCGGGGCGATTTCATTCGTATTGGACAACGTGCATCCGCATGATGTGGGCACGCTTCTGGATGCGGAAGGCGTTGCGATACGAACCGGCCATCATTGCGCCCAGCCCGTGATGCAATTCTATAACGTTCCGGCCACGTCGCGCGCTTCCTTCGCATGCTACAACACCAAAGAAGAAATCGACGCATTGGTGAAGGGTTTGTACAAAGTCATCGAGGTGTTTAAATAATGTCCGACATCAGCGAGCTGTATCAAGAGATCATTCTGGATCATAACAAGAATCCACAGAATTTTCATAAGATGGAAGATCCGACGTGCATGCAGGAAGGATTCAATCCGCTGTGCGGGGATCATCTCTATCTCTATGTGAAATTGGACAACGGGATCATCCGGGATATCAGTTTCGAAGGCAGCGGCTGCGCGATCTCCAAATCTTCCGCTTCGCTGATGACCTCGATCTTAAAAGGCAAAACCGTCACTGAAGCTGATTCGATGTTTGAAAAATTCCATAAACTCGTGACTGCTTCGATGGATGAACCGCAGGAGCTTGAAACATTGGGAAAATTAGCGGTGTTTGCCGGTGTACGGGAATTTCCCGTGCGCGTGAAATGCGCAAGCCTCGCATGGCACACGCTCCATGCGGCCTTGCATCATGAATCAAAACCGGTTTCGACCGAATAAATTCTTTTCCCGCAAAACACGCGAAAGGACGCGAAAAATATTTTATGGACATGAATGAAAATCTAGAAATGCCCTCAGGAATGGAAATGCAGGTTATTGAAGCGCTGCGCACGTGCTTCGATCCCGAAATTCCGGTGAACATTTACGAATTAGGGCTTATCTATGAAGTGAAAGTAGATCCCAGCGGCTCCGCGTTCGTTAAAATGACATTGACTTCCCCGATGTGCCCGGTGGCCGAATCTCTGCCTCCGGATGTTGAGAACAAAGTCAAGGCGATCCCCGGGATCATCAATGCCAAAGTGGAAGTGGTTTGGGAACCGGCGTGGAATCCCGGCATGATGTCTGAAGCAGCTAAATTGGAATTAGGAATGATGTAACTTATACCAAAGGCCCGATGTTAAAGAGCCTTCGTGTCTTGGTGCCTTAGTGGCGAAAGTGAATTTTATGAAATTCAGTAATCAGGAAGAATTCGGCGTACGGTGCCTTTTGCAGATTGTCAAACACGGAACTCCCAAAGGTATGACCATTCCGGAGATCAGTCAGGCCGAAGGTCTATCCGAGGCCAATACGGCCAAGCTTTTACGGATATTGCGAATGGGCGGATTCATCGAAAGTTCCCGAGGCCAGGAAGGCGGGTATCACTTAACGCATCCGGCCAGTGAAATTCTTATTGCCGATGTGCTTGCGGTTTTAGGCGGCAAATTGTTTGAGGACGATTTTTGCGACAAACATTCGGGGTTCGAAGATACATGTTATCATTCCACGGATTGTTCGATCCGGCATTTGTGGCAAACGGTTCAAACTCGCATCGATGATGTTCTTTCCGGGATCACGCTTCAAGACCTGGTCGGCCCGGCATCCGCGACCCCGGTACAAATTTCTATGCGCTCCATTTCTCCCCTATCCAATTAACTATCTTTCTTGTTTACGATTTTTTTCTTCCATTTTCCAAACCTTTCAGTAAAGCCGCCAACGCGACGAGCGTCCATACCGCTTCCAGGATAACAAATGGAATGTAATCAATGAGCACGGAGGCGTAGCATGACAATCCTGCCCCAAACACATTCAGCGAAATATAAATTAAACTTTCCTGCGTGAGTTTCTTGAACAGATTCAGTACAAATGCGATCAGCAAAAGCCCTACACCGACCGAACCGATGATTATTTGATAATTTAACATCTTTGTTTCGCCACCAAGTCACCAAGACACAAAGAGTATTTTGCTTCTTGTTTTCCTTCGTGTCTTGGTGCCTTCGTGGCATGTTTTAAGAATTCAAGAATTCCAGCGCCCGTGTTTCCGACCAATATTCTCCGTTATCACCGGGCATAATGAAACTTGCGTGACCGCCGGATTTCGGGATCTCAAGAAAAAAATTCGGATTCGCCTCGGCCTCTTTCGTCGGATAACAAGGCTCATTCAGGAAAGGGTCGTTCCTCGCGTTAACCAAAAGCGCCGGAATAGAAATGGAGTCTAAAAATTGCTTGCAGCTTGCTTTTTTCCAATAGTCTTCGGCATCGCGAAAACCATGAATGGGCGCGGTGTAGCGGTCATCAAATTCTTTGAATGTCGCAACACGTTTAAAATCCTCGTTCGTAATCTCGCCGGGAAACAGTTCGGATTTGACCTTCATTTTTTCACGCAGCATGCGGAAAAACCGGATCATGTAAATTTTGTTGGAGGGCTGCGCCATTTTTTCGGCTCCGGACTTAAGGTCGCACGGAACGGAAAAACTCACCGCTTTCTTTACCGCAGGGTGAATGCGGTTTCCCCGCTCGCCAAGATATTTCAAATTCATATTTCCGCCGAGACTGAATCCGATGAGAGCAATGTCCGTGTAAGGGTCCCGGAGCGCGTGTTCAATGACCAAATGCAGGTCTTCGGTTGCCCCGCTGTGGTACGACTGGGCTTTACGATTCGGTTCGCCGCTGCATCCGCGAAAATTCCACGCCAGCGCATCCCAGCCGCGGCGATTCAGCGCTTTCACCATGCCCCGCATATACGCCCGCCCGCTGTTGCCTTCCAGGCCGTGCGATAGAATAGCGACACGCTTCGATCCGGTGCGCGACCAATCCAGGTCCAAAAAATCATCATCGGGTGTCAGAATGCGCTCGCGTTGATAGTGCACGCCTTCGACTTTTCTAAAAAGCGTCGGTACGATCGTTTGCACGTGGCCGTTCGATAAATAAAACGGCGGCCGATAGGTTGAATACGTGATGATGGGCAATTTATAGATTTTTCATCCAGAATTCGATCATGGTGTTGTACAAATGAATATTCGCCGGCCGGTCAATGAAACCGTGTTTACGCATCGGGTAGATCATCAGATCAAATTGAATATTCGCTTTGATCAGTTCATTCATAAAATCCTGCGAGTTTTGCGGATGCACGTTGTCGTCATACGTTCCGTGGACCATAAGAAGACGGCCGTGCAGATCCTTCGCATATTGATTCAGATTCATCTTTGCATAGCCGTCAGGATTCTCCTGCGGCGTTTTCATGGTAATTTCAGCGTATTTGGTATCGTAATATTCAAAAGTCGTCACCGGCGCTCCGGCAATACCCGCTTTGAATTCCTTCGAACGCGTCATGGCAAGCAACGTAAACGTTCCGCCTCCGCTCCAGCCGTACACCCCGATCCGTTCCGGATCGACATACGATTGGCGCTTCAGCCAATGAGCGGCATCGACGAGGTCATTGAGTTCGCCGTCGCTTGATTGCTGCTTGTACACGGTTCTCTCCAGCGTTTTGCTGATTCCCGTTGCGCTGCGGTTATCGACTTGCAGAACGATGTAGCCCTTGTTCAAAAGAATGTTGTGAAACCAAAAACGCTGGCCGCCCCAGGAATTGGAAACCGTAGGAGCGCCGGGGCCGCCATAGACATGAATGATAACCGGATATTTCTTATTCAGATCGAAATTTTTCGGCTTAAGAACAGCCGCCGGCATCATAAAGCCGTCGCGCGTAGGGATCGAAAAATATTCCGGGAACTGCAGCCCGTACGGCGCCAGTAACTCCTGCCGCGGTGCGGCGATCGTACTTACCAGCTTTCCGTCATTCCTGCGCAGGGAGACCGCGGGCATGGTCTTTCCGTTCGAAAAATTTTCCACATAATACTGTCCACCCGGACCGAGCGTTGCCTGGTGTTTGCCGTCTTCCTGCGAAAGACGCTGCATTTTTTTTCCGTCCAGCTGAATGCGGTAGACTTGCCGCTCGATCGAAGATTTTTCCAGCGCTTCGAAATAGAGCAGGTCATTTTTTTCATCCAGACCGATGATCCCGCCTGCGCGGTGAAGTCCGGAGAGGCACACGGACCAATTGCCCTGGGTGATCTGATTGATGAGCTTACCGTTCATGTCGTAACGGTACAAATGCGTGTACCCGCTGCGTTGGGAAGACCAGATAAACTGTTTTCCATTTTTCAAAAAATACAGATCGTCATTTTCCTTCACCCACATGGGATCTGATTCTTTGAGGATAAGGGACGGCTTACCCGTGACGGCATCCACGAAATATAAATTCACTTCCGTTTGCGCGCGATTCATGGTTTGCACGCTCACACTCTTTCCGTCGGGGAGCCATTTGACTCGAACAATATACTCGTATGGAATTCCCGCAAAATCAGCCCACGTAATTTTTCCAGAACTGAGATTGACGATGCCCACTTTGATCGAGGGATTGACGCCTCCGACCTTAGGATAGCGCTGCCTAATGATGCGGGGCACGGCAGGTTTGAAATCAGAAAATTCGACGACGCTCACTTTGGATTCGTCGGTCTGAAAAAACGCGAGGGACTTTGCATCCGGCGACCACCAATAGGCCAGGTCGTGGCGGTCAAAAACTTCTTCCCAATAGACCCAGGACAGCGTACCGTTGAGGAGAGTTTCCGAACCGTTGCTCGTGAGCTGCTTTTCGGATTTGGCTGCGAGGTCATATTCAAACAGATTATTGTTGCGAACGTAAGCCACGTTCCGGCCGTCCGGGGAAAACCGGGGTAACTTCTCTTCATCCGGCGTTTGCGTCAGGCGAATGAATTGCGCCGAAGCCAGTTCCAAAACGAAGATATCATTGCCAAATTCATATAACGCCCGGATGCCGCCGTCATCAAACGCTTCCGGCCACGACAGTTCGTCCGGCATACTTTCTTTGCCCAAAAGCGTCTGAAGATTTTCCATCGCTTTTCTCATATCCAAAACCGGAATGCGCTGGCCGTTTGCTGGATTCAATTTTTCAAACGTTCTTTCTTCCTTTGATTTGAGTGAATCGAATAGAAGTAAACTGCCGTCCTTCGTCCACACGTATTCCGGTACTGCAGCCAGGCGCATTGATTCCCCGGAGTATACCCACTCGACGGTGACCCCTTGTTTTTCCTGCGCGCGGGCACCCATGGCCACCGATGAAAAAACGACCGTCAGTAGAGCTCGTTTAAACATGTTCATGACACGTCCTCTATTTGTTATTCTGAAATTGTAAATTTTATTTCTTGTTTTCAGTGATGGCCCTCTTTAGCTTACTCCGGCGTTTTCCGCGAAGGGTCCCGTTCGTTGCCATGGCGGGCCCCAGAAGCCAATAAGTCATCCCCGCCCATCCCGCCGAATCAAACGCCCAAAGCACGAGCAGCGAAAGAACAGCTATCATGATATAAATAATAAGGACGGCTATTTCCGTTCGCGTGTCAAAAATCTCCAGTTCATTGAGCTCCAGGATTTTCCGCTTCCGGTATGCGTGTCCGTATAGTAAAAGAAAAACGAGGAACACCGCGATAAACCCGAGGCTGTAGATCACCATCATTTGAGCGGGTTGCCCTGCTTCCATGACGCGCCGGACCGTCCCATCCGCCAGCGTAACGTCCTGACTAATTCCCATGATTCCATTGAGAATCAGCGTGAAAAGAAATTTCATGGGATAAATATAAAAAAGCACGACAAACAGAAGCACGCCATTCAGCGTAATCGTAAAATTGTCCTGCAATCCGAATCGCCGGAAAAATGTATAATGAAGGTGCCAGATAGAAAACAGCATGGCGAAGCAGATCCCGAATGCAAAAAAGCCGCGCATCGCGGTCAGAAGCTCTGTAAAACTTTTCGGTACTTCCAGCGAAACCACTAACAGCGTGACCGCAAACGCGAAAACGGCATCGCTAAAGCCTTCGATACGGCTGACTTCGTGGCCGCGCCAGCGAAAATCCGCGGCGCCAAAATTGTTTTTAATGAGTTCTTCGCGAATCATACGTGTTTTCTTTCACGGCAGTGTTTTGACCTGACGTCTTTCTCACCATGCGCATCATGGATTCGTCGGTCGTGTATTCTGAAACTTTTTCCAAAGCAATCCATTCTAAATTTTTAGATTCGCCCGATATTTTCAGCGGCGCATCCTTGTCCGCTTCGAACAGGAATCTAATATCATAATGCAAATGTTTTGGCTCGTTCTTATGCGGTGGAATTTCATGAACGTCCAGATCAAAAATGGCATCCGAGACCGGAACCATATTTTCCAATCCCGATTCTTCCCGCCCCTCGCGCAGCGCCACCTTCAACACGTCGGGGTCGCCGTCGGCGTGGCCCCCGAGTTGTAGCCAACGATCCAGCTTGCGATGATGCGTCAACAGTACGTGCGTTCGCCCCCGGTCCAATATCCATGCAGAGCCTGTAATATGTCCTGCCGGCAAGGATCGCTCAAAACACCGTATTTCCGTACGAACGAAATTTTGAATATGTTCCAGCATTTGCTTTTCGAGTACGTCAGCCGGCCGGTACTGGGAAAGTTGAGTCAAAAAAACCTGACGGTGCATGAGTAACTCATGATCCATTGTTCTCTATCACGAATTTTTCGGGTTATTGCAGATGTGTTTATTGAGGTTGTCCCTTATTCCTGAAGAACTGGAAATGAAAGCTTGAATGTGGTGCCTTTTCCCGGATCGCTTTCCACTTCGATTTTGCCCTTGTGTTTTTTCATGATTTCCTGCGAGATGGTCAATCCCAGCCCGGTTCCTTCCTCGCCGCCTTTGGTTGTAAACCCGGGTTCGAAGATCATTTCAAGATTTTCTTTGGAAATGCCCACGCCGTTATCCCTGATATTTACGACCACATGGCCGTTATGATTCTGTGTGCGGATCCAGACTTCGCCTTTGTCTCCGCTCGCTTGGGCGGCGTTGTTGAGCAGATTGATCATGACCTGCGATATCGGACCGGGCAAACCCATAATTTTCGGGATTTTGCCAAATTCTTTATGAAATTCCACCTGATGCTTGAACTTAGCTTTCAGCAGCGCCAAGGCGCGGTCAATTTGCGCGTGCAGGTCAGTCATGACGAATTCCGCATCGTCGAGACGCGAGAAGCCGCGCAAATCCTCTATGATCTCGCTCACTAGATCGCAGGAATGGTTGATAATATCCACTGCCGATTCGAAGTCGCGAAGCACATCGGCAATACTGACATCGTTCGGAATGCTTTTTTTCAGCTCATCGGTTTTTATTTTACCGGTGACGAATTTTTGAATGTTTTCCAAGAGAGTTCTTACTTCGGTCCACTCGATCTTGAGCAGTTTCGTGGAATTTCCGATGTTGTTGATAGGATTACGAATCTCGTGTGCGATGCTGCCCATGAGTTTTCCAAGCATCGACATTTTTTCGGAACGAATCAATTGCTCCTGCGCGCTCTTCAGCGATTCGTACGCCTGTTGGATCTGCTTGTTGGCAAGTTCCAGCTCCCGGCTTTGGAAATAGAAATCCACGCCCCGCTTAATGATGATCCTCAGATCGTCCGCTTCGAAAGGCTTCGTCACGTATTGAAATACGCGTCCTGCGTTGATGGATTCGATAAGATCTTTTACGTCCGTGTATCCGGTAAGTATGATGCGAATGCAATCCGGATTGATATTAATCGAGCGATTGAGAAACTCCGTTCCGGTCATCACCGGCATGCGTTGATCCGAAACGATCAATGCGATTTCGGGAGTGGCCTGAAGAATATCCAGGGCGGCCTTTCCGCTGGATGCCGCGTGGACAATATAATCCTCACCCAGAATGCGCGAAAGCACCTTCAGCACATTCTCCTCGTCATCCACGATTAAAATCTGCACTTTGGATTCAGGAACCGAAGCTTGTTCATCCAGGACTTGCTGGTCGCTCGTTGGAAGCCTTTTCAGCATGAACGGTTACACTTTTTTTTCAGGACCATGTATCTGTTAATGGTCAATACTAACAAAAACGCTCGTTTAAATCAAGCATGAACTTTCCACCGCCGATGCTGCCAAAACCATTGTTCCGGATAAAGGCGTATCGCCGATTCGATTGCGGCGGTATAAGCCTGGGTAAAAGCTTTTCCCGGCTCCAGACGCTCGATCCAAAAGCGGTGGCCGTATTTCCTCTCGCGTGAGGCCAGACAGATATACCCAGGCAGATTAAATTTTTTCGCCAGAAATTCCGGCCCCGCGGCGGCAAAACAATCCCGCCCGAAGAATGTGACCGGAACGGCATTATTTCCAAAGTCCTGATCGGCCAGCAGGGCCAGGCAATATTTTTCTCTAACGCATTGCACCAGCGCCGCGGGATCGTCGTCGTATATCACTTTCATACCTGCCCGTTCGCGCTGTTCGTTAATCAACCGATCTACCATTCTGTTCCTTTGCCTTCGGACGATCACCGCAAGCTTTATTTTTCTTTCAACCAAGACCTTACCCATCAGTTCCCAATTGCCTAAATGCGCCGAAATGAAAATAGCCCCGCCGGAAATGTCTTTAAAAAAATCCGGCGGTAATTCCAAACGGTAATCGCCGGGTTCGCTCAGCCGGATCCGGCTCAGCAGCAGCAATTCAAAAAACGTCCGCCCCAGGTTTTGATAGGATAGATAAAGAATTTTCTTATCATGGAATTTCATGCCGCTGTGAAGTAAGTTGTCTGCCGCGACGGCTCTGCGAATCCCGGCTGCGTAAAATAGCGCTCCGACGCATGCGCCCGCATCCGAAATCTTTGGATACGGGAACCGTGATAGAATTTTTTGGATCGCCCTGAGCCCATACTCTATGAACATTACTTTTGCCCCAGCGCCTGTTGCGCCAATGCGTCTACGCGCTCATTCCAGTGCACCCCGGCGTGGCCTTTCACTTTTTCAAAGCGGATGTCGTGCCTCCGGCATTGCTCCAGGATCATTTGCCAAAGCGTTTGATTCTTAACCGGTTTTTTATCTTTCGTGCGCCAACCGCTGCGCTGCCAGCGGTCGATCCAGTTTTGATTGAACGCGTTGACAATATACGCGCTATCGGAATGAAGCGTCACGCTGCATTTTTTCTTCAAACATTTCAAGGCCTCCGCCACCGCACTGAGTTCCATCCGATTGTTGGTCGTGTTCTCTTCCACGCCGGAGATTTCTTTGACCGTTTGCTCTCCTCCGGATTCGAAGAGGAGAACGGCTGCCCACGAACCTTGCCCGGGATTTCCTTTGCAGGCCCCGTCGGTATAAATGGTTACATGCGGAGAATTCATTTCTGTGTCCCTTTTCCCGCAGACGCCGGGATCAATGAAGTGCCGGAGCTTGCGGCATTGTGCGGTTCAATTTCGGGTTCGGTAAATTCGATTGCAAATTGCTCGGCGAAAGCCTCTTTCAGAGCGGCCTTTAGCGATTCGACTTCAAGGGTCTTGATTTGATCGGTTTCAATTGTTTTTCTATCGAGCGTTTCCCTCAGGCGCTGTTTATCTTCTTCGGCGAGGTTCAAAAACTCCGGCAGCCGGCGATGGTTCGATCCGATCAGAATGGAACCGTGTTGTAACACCGCGCCGGCAAAACGCCTTTGGGCGCTGCCGACGAGTTTTTTACCGGCTACCTGGATTTCATGCCTGGCCGAACTCGTAAAACAGGCCATGGAAGATGCCTGTTGATAAACATTTCGGAAATCCGCCTGCGTGGCCGTCATGTCCGCGGGAATACCCAGCTTACGCAGGCCCGCCGTAAGCGCCCGGCCTATCTGACGATGGACATCCTCGATGCTTCCTCCTCCATCGCCGCCAAAAATCACGCTGTAAGTCAGCTCCTCCGCATGAAGAATGGCCCGCCCGCCGGTCGGACGGCGAACCACGTCCACGCATTGGGCCAGGCATCTATCCATGTCAATGTCGGTCAGCGTTTGGTTTTTACCTAGTGAAATACAAAAAGGTTTCCACTGGAAAAAACGGAGCGTCGGCAACGACCTGCCGGAAGCGGCCTCGCGGGCAAGCTCTTCGTCCAGGTTCATATTAAAAGAGCCGGAATTGAATCCCGTATCCAGGTATAGCCATTTCATTCGTACTGAAGTATTTAAAGAGGAAAAAACTTGCCTTAAAAAAATTTTATTTATACCTTTCGCACAGGAATAATATAAATATAGAAAAGCGCTTTTTTTATTACAAGCTATTTCAGTCGTACTTGAGAAATGCTCTTATGAAGTTCATTCCCAACGTGCTTACGGTTTTGCGGATTCTGGTCACACCGTTGTTCGTTTTCGCTTTACTCGAAGACGGCTGGCAGGTCTATGCCGTGGTGATTTTTTTAGTGGCTTCGTTGACCGATTGGTATGACGGCTACCTGGCACGCAAGTACGGCTATTCTTCCGATTGGGGAAAATTTCTGGATCCTCTGGCGGATAAAATTTTAGTGCTCGCCGCGTTTTTTTCTTTTGCGTATTTAGGCGTCGTGAAGCTGTGGATGGTGATGGTCATTGTCACGCGCGATTTTATCATCACGGGCTTACGCTCGTACGCGATGAGTAAAGACAGACCGATGATCACCAACCTGATCGCCAAACTTAAAACCGCGACGCAAATGACCATGATCGTCTTGATCCTGATCGTCATCGCACTGCAATCCATACTGGCGCAATTTGCCCTCAGTGTCAGCGCCCATATCGAACAAACGGTTTCCATCGTCATGAAATATAATGTGATCTATTCCGGCATGCTCATCGTGACCCTGTTGACGACGCTTTCCGGCTGTATCTATCTGTATCAAAACCGGGAAAGCCTGCGCCAGCTGAGCAATTTTATTCAATTCAAATAAATTCCTTCCTCTCGCCGGCACCGGCCATGACCATTCACCGCATGACGACATTAGCAAAAATAATTGCGACCGGTTTCGGCACGGGTTATTTTCCGATAGCTCCGGGCACGGCGGGAAGCGTGTTGGCGTTAATGCTCTATCAGTTATTTTTTCCGCCACAGCCTTCGCTGTTGATTCACGCCATTTTTTTTCTTATAATAGCCGCGGTTTTTTTCGCGGGTGTTTGGGCCGCGGGCCGTGCGGAACAAATTTACGGCCACGATCCAGCCTGCGTCGTGATTGACGAAGTCGTGGGCATGTGGCTTACGATCGTTTTTCTGCCCAAGACTTGGCTTTGGATGGCCGTCGGACTAGTTCTTTTCCGCATTCTGGATATTACAAAATGGCTCGGCGCCAACCGTGCACAGAACCTTCGGGGCGGTTGGGGTGTCATGACGGATGATGTGATCTCCGGAATATGGGGAAACTTAATGATACAAGTTTTTCTGCGCGTGCGTGAGTCTTATTAATCTTACAATTAGGAGAACCTTCGATGAGTATTCTGGTAGGTAGAAAAACACGCCTGGTCGTGCAGGGCATAACCGGAAAAGAGGGCACATTTCACACCAGTCAGATGACGGAATACGGACCGTACGTTGTTGCCGGCGTAACGCCGGGTAAAGGCGGTTTGAAGTATAAAGGCAATGAGACGGACAAACTGAAATATGAAGTTCCGGTGTTCAATACCGTTGCCGATGCGGTCAGATCCGTCAAGGCCAATACGTCGGTGATCTTTGTACCTCCGGCGTTCGCGGCGGATGCGATCATCGAAGCGGCGGAAGCCGGCATCAAGGTGATCATTTGCATCACGGAAGGAATTCCGGCCAGCGACATGGTACGCGCTTATGATTATATCAAAGATAAAGACTGCCATTTGGTCGGCCCCAATTGCCCCGGCGTCATCTCCCCCGGCAAATGCAAAGTCGGCATCATGCCGGCCTTCATTCACAGAGCCGGCCATGTCGGTGTCATTTCGCGTTCAGGAACGCTAACGTATGAAGCGGTGGGTCAATTGACGGCGCTGCGCATCGGGCAATCCACGTGCCTCGGTATCGGCGGCGATCCCGTGATCGGAACGCGGTTTGTGGACGCCTTTAAGCTATTTGCGGAGGATGAGGACACGCACGGTATCGTCATGATCGGCGAGATAGGCGGAACGGCAGAAGAAGAAGGAGCGGCGTGGGTGAAAAAAAATTATAAGAAACCGGTGGTTGCATTTATCGCGGGTCAAACGGCGCCTCCGGGAAGGCGTATGGGTCATGCCGGTGCGATCATCAGCGGCGGCAAAGGCACGGCGGAAGAAAAAATGAAAGCATTAAAAGCGGCTGGTATTCACGTGGTGAAAAGCCCGGCGGATATCGGCGTTACGATGGCGCAGGCGCTCGGAATTAAAATCAAGAAGAAAAAAGAAAAAGCGGAGAAACCGTCAGCCGAAAAACCGAAGAAGCATACCCCAGAGAAGAAAAAACATAAAAACAAAAAAAAGAAGGATAGGAAGAGAAATAAGAAGAAAGCTAAGAAGAGGAATAAAAAGAAGAGCAAGAAAAAAAATAAGAAGAAATAGTTTATTACCCGAGGTTACCGGTTTTCTTCAGCGTTTTTTTATTTTTTCAAGGTGCCTCATTAAGGCTTCGACCCCAAGCACATATACGTCCGTCCCAAACCCGGAAATCTGCCCGATACACGCCGGTGCGATCATAGAATGCTTGCGGAATTCTTCCCTGGCATAAATATTCGAAAGATGAACTTCCACAACCGGAATTGGAATACCCGCGACGGCGTCGCGCAACGCGATCGAATAATGCGAGTAGGCGCCCGGATTGAAAACCACTCCGTCATACTTCTTTCGCGCCCCGTGCAGAAAATTGACCAGCTCACCTTCGACATTCGACTGTTTGAGATCCAAATGGTTTTTGGAAAATGTTTTTTTCAATTTTCTCGCCAAATCGTCGGGCGTTTCATTTCCATAAACTTCGGGCTCGCGCTCGCCGAGTAAATTCAAATTGGGTCCGTTGAGAATGAGAATGCGTAACATAGAAACTTTTCCGGCTTATTTCGATTAGTGTACCCTATTGGACCAAATATATCAATAGATTTTTGTTCGGCTGATGCACATAATAACCGTTTGCACGGTTCTATAAATGCTCTTACATTCAATCGTATTGGGGGGTATTTGATTGTCTGGTGACGTCCACGGTCTTCAAAACCGTTGTGTCCCGCCTTCGGGCGGGACAGGTTGGGTTCGACTCCCACATACTCCCGCAAAAAAACAAAAGCCCTGAACGTATCAGGGCCTTTGTTGTGACAAAGCCCGGCCTGTCAACCGGTTTCAGTAATCCTCGCTGCAAACGACGGCACGTCCGCATCGAAGCTTCGCAGCAATCTCTTCTATATATACACTGAGTTATCCTTCCCGGCCTGTGTAAATATTTTTTGCGGTGTGCAATAACCGCAGCAGATCAATGCTCATAATGTAAAACCCTTTACCGGAATGCGTATGGATATTCCACCCGTACCCAAAGCCGATCGAACTGTTAAATCCGTAGGCGATCAAACCTACTCCGACTTCAATCGTGTGCGTGGGATCAAAATCAACGAACGACACATTGATGCCCAGTGAAAAATTTTTCCACAGTTTTTCAGATTTCGCGGCTCCGCTGAAACAGCTGTAAAGCAGCGAAGCGCCGGCTGCCGGCTTAAAATTCGAACTCCCCGCTCCCGTATTTGAATGCCCGGCCCGTTTGATAAAGCCCAGGGACGGCCGCAATTCAACGTTCCATCCCACCGGTTCGATCCGGAAATAATTGATCAGCTGCCGCGAGGAGTTCCTGCTGGTGGCTTCAACGACTATCTTAACCTGGTCGCCTTCGCTCAGATTTTCCCCGGTTAAATTGATCTCAACGTCCACGACGTCATCCACGACATCACCTTTCGAATTCACGGAAAGCGACCGCGTTTTGCTGCGCGTGCAATAGCCGCTGTCGGATTGCATAGACTGGAAATAGTTCGGGATTTCGAGTGGATATTGTTTTCCGCTGCCAAGGATGACCGTACCCCGGACTCCGATGGTCATAGCCGCAAGGCCGGCCTGGATCTCGGCCAGTTCCGCAAGCGCAGCTTTCAACGGTTCGGCATATTTATCCAGTATTTTTTGCGAATCCGATTTGTCCCCCAGGCGGCTTAGATTATCGTCACGCTCTTTCTGAAGGACGCCGATGTATGAATTGAGGACACGCATTTTATTTTGAATGGAATCCAGGTTGCCTGAAGTCATCCCTTCCCGCATCAACCCCTTCAAAAAAACAATCCGGATATTCGTGGAAGGGGCTGTGGGTGTGATCAGGCGGTCGATCTTATTGTCAACCGATCCGTTCTCAAAACGCCGGCTCATCGTAGTAAAGAAAATGGGATTCAATTTATCGATCTGAGAAAATAACGACGAAGAAAAGCCGGCCGTGAAAACCATAAATAGGATTACGCGTTTCATAGATTTATCCGTTTTGAGTCCAAGGAATAAGTAACTGAAAAAAATCGGTTAAAGCGTTTCTCACTAGAAATAAATGATCGTTGATACGCTGACTGTTATATAGGAAAGCTTCCGGTTATCGGGCACAAAATCATCTTTGACCTCAAAAGCCTTTCTCGTAACAGCGAGATCGAGCGCGAATTTCTTGAAAATATATCCCGTACCCACAGAGATCGCGGTTCCCGTCACCTGGGAAGAATAATTACCGCTGCCGTCGGTGTCCGCAAAAAGAGTCGGAACGGTTTTAAATCCGGCACGGATAGGGATCGCGCCGCTTTCCGAGACGATCAGGTATTCCGCTCCGATTCGGATCGCGCTCAGGTTTTTCTTGCTCGCGCTGAAGTTGAACTTAGTACCTGGGGGATCGTTATTATCGCTAACTTTTTCCACTTTGCTTTTGCCAAAAGCTCGGATATCATAATCAACCGCTACGATAAGATTTTCTCCGACACGGTAGGAAGCGCCAATACCGATCATCGTTGGAAGACTCCATTCCCATTTATAGTTATTCGCATCACTGCCGTCGGTAAAATTCCATTTGTCCGTCATCGTGAACCCCGATCGGTATGACGCACCGATACGCAATTGCGAGAATTCAGCAAGGGCGCCGGCCTGAAAATTAAATCCCGACCAATCATCTTTGTAGCTGAAAGAGCCCGCGCCGGCCCCGGCTATATCATTGTAGTTATACTTAGAGCTGCCGGTCCAAATATTTGCTGATGCGCCGAGTGAGAGCTGCGGGATGATTTTATATGCCAGGCCGGGTGAAATCGTGTTGACGCCGCCCGTTTGTTTTTCCTTAAAAACACCTGCCTGGTCTGAAAACAGAGGAATGTCGATCTGATTTTGGAAAGCTACTGCGGCGGTCAGTCTTTGGCCTCCGAGATCGAAAGGATACGCGATACTTCCAAAATTAAAACTGAAATGGTTATTGGTGCTGCTGAAGTTCGACGCCGGCGTGGTGGAGTACTTATATGTATCAAATGACTGTCTCACAACAAAGGATGCTTCCGGCCGCTCCAATTGAGTCAGACCGGCGGGATTCCATGATAGCGCGGTCGCATCATCGGCAACGCCGATAAATGCTCCGCCCATTCCTTCCGCTCTCGCACCCGCACCGAGAATGTCCAGCGACCTCAATTGTCCCCATGCCGTGCAAGTGAGGAACACAAACATAATTCCTGCTGCTGCCAATCTTCTTGTAATCATGACTCTCACTCCTGAGTTAGTTAATACCTTCGATTTTTTAAAAAGGAAAGATCATTTATCAATATGCATGGTCCGCAAAGCGATGGCCGCAGCCATTTAATATAAGGAACGGTCAAGGCAAGCGAAATGACTTTCGTCAGCCCATGAGCCCATCGGGCTCTCACTTGATCATGACCTTGTCCCCGACTTGCATCTTATTTTGCGATTGGACGATCCGGGCGATCGAGAATTGTTCCTGAACTTGCGTAATGACCAATTCGCCTACAGGCGTTACTTTTCTGCCGAGGCTCTGTTTTGTGATGGGATGGATGATCTCGTCGCCTTCGCGATAGGCCACGCATTTCGTACCTTTGCGAATACCTTTGTCGGTTCCGATATCGATGTAAATGGATTCATCGGAGTCGAATTTAATGACCAAGCCGATGAGCAACGGAATTTCGTTATAAATGGAAATTGCCAGTTCTTCTACTTTTTTTTCAATGCTCTGGAGATCTGTAGCTTCAGTTCCCTTTTCTTTGGCTACAATGGCTTCGGCCGTTTCCGTGTCGATCAGCCTCGCGCTCACTTTGGCAAATCCGGTGGTCACGTTGATGCTGCCCAGGACAATGACATCCGCCCCTATTATTTTTCCGACTTTAGCTGCCGTGGCTTCGTCCACATTGTCGGTTAGATTGAAGTTCTGCTCTTTGGTAATTTTGTCGATCTGATCGCGTTCAATAACCTTGAAGCGGCGCAGATTGACCAATTGCGTCACCAGTTTTTCGCTCACGCCTTCCCCCAAACCCCGGGCATCCCCTTTATTCTGGAAGGGCAGCACGGCCAGAGACAACCGGGAACCGACCTGGGGGATCTTTGACGCATCATACGTCAGGCCGCCCAGCAGGATGCCGCCGGCTGCAGCCATTTTTTTGGTCGATTCGGAAATGCGTTTTCTTTCTTTTTCAAGATTTTCCTGTTCGGCCTTTATGCGTTCACGCTCGGCATCCAGCTTTTTCTGTGTGTCCTTCTGCCGCTGTAATTCTTTTCGTTTTTCCTCTTCATTTTTCATTTGCTCCATGCGCTTACGTTCTTTTTCCTGCTTTTCCTGCTCCTGGCGCAATTTTTCTTTTTGTTCATCCAATTCTTTTTGAATTCGAGCCTGCTGCTCCTGCTCCTTTTGCCTTTCCAATTCTCTTTGTTTTTCCGATGCTTTGTTTTCGACCACCGCGGTGTAGCCGCCATTACATTTTGCCAGAAATTCATTCGCACGGCCGGTCGATGCGTAGGCTAGCGAGAGTTCTAATTCCCGTTTCGCGTTATCGCATTCTCCCAATTGGAAATACGCGACGCCCATTTCCCGGTGCGGAAAATATTCGATAAAATGCGTGCCGTAGGTCCGTTTGTTTTTCTTGTCCTCGTACTCCAGAGAAGAGGCCGCTTTCAATTCTTCAAGCGCCCGGAGCCAGTCCGCTCTCTCCAGATATTTTAATCCTCGGTTGTACATATTATAGAATTTCTCCTGCGCGCTGAGATGGGGCGATAGGAACAACACCAACCCTATGAAAAGTATCAAGGCGTTCATCGGGTTGAATTCCCGCACGGCATTTTTAAGAACCTCTGAACGCCCCGGCTTACGAATCACCGGAGTTGCTTCAGGTCTGAAACAAGGCATGCGCATTTTGTTCGGGTCCATATTAGAAACTTGGAAAGGAAATCGGAGAACCTGTAAGAAAATTCCGGATGATCGATTCAGAATTTGATATCAAAATTACCCGAAAAGTAAACACGGCTATTGAAATGATAATGATTGGCGTTCAAATGTAAACCCTGCACCATGAAAAGTCAAACAAAATCTGTCACTAAAATCCTATTTTTACCAGCGTTCGATCGTATTTTGAATTGATCGCATCCACTACTTTCAGCAGCCCGTCGCGCTTTTCCGTTTCCAGCAGATCCAGCGTAAGATCCTTTTCGCCGAATTTGGAAACGCCTAAGCCGATCAACCGGATCGGATCGTGCGCCGTATCGGCTTTTTCCAGCAGCGCCTTCGCTTTCTTGAACAGGACCGCCGGATCGTACGTCGCAGATACGGCCGCCTGCCGTGTGTGCGTCTCCCAATCGGCGTACCGTAATTTTATGTGAATGCATTGCGCCTTAAGATCATGAGCACGCAAAGCGGCGGAAAGTTTTAGTGCCATGCCGTGAAGCGTTTCGAATAAAAACTTTTTATCACGTGTGTCTTCGGCAAACGTCACTTCGGCGGAAATTTGTTTTTGTTCACGGCCGGTCGTCAACTGCTGAGGGCCTTTTCCCCGCGCAGATTCCTGGATATGTAATCCCCATTTTCCGAAGGTTCGTCCGACCGAGTCGGAATTCATCCCGGCTAAATGTCCGCAGGTTTGAATATCGTACTCGTTCAAAGATTTCAGCATCACCCTGCCGACCCCGGGCAGTACGTGGACGTTTAGCGGCGCCAGAAATTCAGCTTCTCTCCCGCTCTCAATTTCTTTCACGCCGAAGGGCTTAGCCTGATCGCATGCAATTTTCGCGGTGATCTTATTGGAAGCAATGCCGATAGCGGAAGGTAATCCGATGGTATCCAAAATATCTTTTTGAATCTTACCCGCGAATTGAAACATCGGTTCATGGAACAGTTTCTCACATCCGGTCCAATCAATGTAAAATTCATCCACGCTCGCCTGTTCAAAGATGGGCGCATAGGGCTTTAAAAACGATTTTACTTTTTCGGAATACTCGTGATACGCTTCGTGGTGGCTGTCAACCCGGATGGCGAACGGGCATTTGCGCTGCGCGATGGCGGTGGACATACCTGCGCGTATCCCGTACGGCCGCACTTCGTACGAGGCGCACGTGACGACCCCGCGCTGTTCCGCTTTGCCCGCAACCATGATCGGTTTACCGGCCAGACCGGGGTTGATCAACCGTTCGACGGAAACGAAAAAAGCCGTGAGGTCGATATGTGCGATTCTCGTGTTAAGCAAATATCTCTTTCTGCCACGAAGGCACGAAGCCACAAAGTTTCACAAAGGATTTAATTATTTATAGTGGGACTTAGTGCCTTAGTGTCTTTGTGGCTATAAATTTCTACAATCGCATTGAAATCGGGAATCAGCGCTTCCGGATCGAGCACGCCGCGTTTCAACAACACATTTCCTTCCGGCCAATGCACCTGGACGTTTCCCGGAGTTATCGGAGAAAATTTTACCCGCCCTTTGAATTGGCCTTGCTCATTTTTCAATGTAATGACCTGGCCGTCCCGTAAATCCAATCCTGCCGCATCCTCTCGGCAAATTAGGATCGAATCTCGAAAAGCACCGGTCAGGGAATCCTCGTTTGCCTGAACCATGCTGTTAAATTGTTTTCCGCGGCGGGTGGAAACAAAAAATTGGCCGGATCCCAGCTGAAATTCTTTCGGTTTCACGATCGTGAAGTTTGCTTTGCCGTTGATCGTATCAAACTTCCATCCGTCACAAAGCCGCTGCCCGCCCCACTGCACCTGGTCGCCGGTCGCCCGTAAATGCTGGATCCCTTCATAGAACGGAACGATGGCCGCAATTTCCTTCCGTATATCCCAACCGGAATCAAAATGAATCTGGTCTTTTCGTTCCGGATAGACCCGCTCGGCCAATTCCATCATAATTTCCCATTCGCTTTTCGCTTCGCCCGTCTCGTTCCCGTCGATCTGCGGGCTGTAAATGATCCGCCGTTCGGTCGTTGTCTCCGTACCCCCGTCGCGCTGTTCATAGCGTGTTTTCGCCGGCAGCAAAATGACCGTCTCCGCCGGGTCCATCAGCATTTGATTGGTCAGGATAATATCCTGATGCACACGCAGCGGAATTTTAGCAACGGCGTCATGCACATACTGCGGATCGGGCAATACTTCCAAGAAATTTCCGCCGACCTGATACAACACATCTATTTCTCCCCGTGCGGCCGCATCGATCATTTCCACCGCCGTCAGGCCGCGCCGGTCACGAATGGGAAAACCGTATTGCGCCGATAATGTTTTTGCATTTTCCGCATTCACCGGCTTTCCTCCCGGAAATGCGGTCGCGTAAGCTCCTACTTCCGCGCCTCCCTGAACGCCCGAATGCCCCCGGATCGGCATCAGCCCGCATTTTTCACGGCCGACAAATCCTTTCGTCAATGCCAGATTGATGATCGCACGCACGCCGTCGCTGCCGCAGGCGTGCTGAGTAATTCCCATGCTCCAAACAAAAATCGCTGTGCGGGCCTGATGGATCATCTCGGCAAATGTTCTCATACGGTCACGCGACGCACCGGAAAATTTTTCCAAATTCTCCCACGATTCATGGTCAAGATAACTTTTCAGTTCGTCATATCCGGCAGAATAATTCTTAATGAAGGCCTCGTCGCAATAATTTTGAATACCCATCCACTTGATCACGCCATTAATGAACGCGATATCGCCGCCTGTGTGCACATGAAAAAATTCATCCGTGATCTTCGTACCGAACAGGGCGCTCTCCGTCACCGACGGCACCCAGTAATTTTCCATCCCCGGCTCGCGGTACGGATTCACGCACACGACCTTCGTTCCGTTCTTCTTCGCGTAGTGCAGATACTTCATGGTCACGGGCTGATCGTTGGCCGCGTTCGACCCAAAAAAAACGATGAGGTCCGTTCCAAACCAGTCCGTGTAACTGCAGGTCGTGGCGGACGCACCGACCGCGCCTTTCAATGCGCCCGTACTCGGTGAGTGGCAGATGCGCGCGGAATTGTCAATATTATTCGTTCCCAGGAACCTCACAACTTTTTGAGCTACGTAATAAACTTCATTCGTGATTCCCCGGGATGTCAGATAAAAAGCCAGGCGGTCCGGCAGTGTCTTTTTTATTCTTTCCGCTATCACGCCATACGCTTCATGCCAGGAAATGCGGCGGAATCCGGGTTCCCCTTTTTCCCGGATCATCGGATAGGGTAATCGGCCGAGTTCTCGCAGTTCGTGATTTTTCATTTTCCGTAAGGACGGAACATCTTCCAGCAGCCGGATTTCCAGAGGAGGCATCGTATTCATGCGCAAGAGTTTTAACCGCACCATGCACAAATGCACGCCGTCGATCGTCCAGTCATGAAACCCCGCCACACCCAGCGCACATCCGTCGCACACCCCTTTCGAAAGAACGCGCCACGCATGCCTGAGATTGTCGCGATTTTCCCAGACCACTTTCGCCATATCCCAAAAATGATTCGGTTTTGTTTTACCGATACCGTTCGGGGACAGGCTGACCCACGACTTCGGGTTCCAGGATTTTTTTATTTTTATGGTCATTCGCTGTTTTCAATCATGTTTTTAAAATGAGACACGCGTACCCGCATTTTTTCGTTCAGCTTCGGCAATGACAAAACTCGCGGCAACAAGGTCCTGAGCCGCATTGCCCACGGATTTGAAAAGGGTCATTTCGCTTTCAGAAACTCTTCCCGGAAGCATCCCCGATACAATTTCTCCCAATTCCGCATAAACGTGATTTTTGTCAATGATGCCTTCCTGCAACGGGATAACCAGATCGCCCGCTTCCGACCACGCCGCCTCACGCTGGTCAACAACGACCTTCGATCTCTTCACGGTCGCCGATGGAATTTCGCGTGCAATCGCCAGATACGAACCCATGCCGTTAATGTGGACGCCGGGTTTCAAATTTTCATTCGAAAAAACCGGTTCAGATGAGGTGGTTGCCGTGCATACAATATCCGCCATTGTCAACTGCCCGGGCGACGAACCGGTCTCAACATCAATTTTATGTCTTCTCCTTATTTCTTCGGCAAATTTTTCCGTATTCGATCTTTTCCTGCCGAAGACCAGAATTTTTTTTATCGGACGCACAGCGATGACAGCCTCAACCTGTTTTTGGGCCTGCCCGCCGGTCCCGAAAATGGCGAGTGCTTCTGAATTTTTCCTGGCGAGCAAATCGGTGGCCAGGCCGGAAGCCGCACCGGTACGCATGGCTGTCAGGTATTCGGCATCGAGCAGCGCCAGCGGTTTCCCGTTTTTTCCGTCCATCACCATCATCATCCCGTGGATCAAAGGCAGTCCATTCGCCGGATTATCATGATAAATAGAGACCGTTTTCAAGCCGGTCACTGAGTTTCTGGGGAGATACACGGGCATGAACAGGAAGCGCGCCTTACGATCCACGATTTCCATATGCATCCGCCGCGGCACGACGGCCTCCCGTGCCGATAGCTGCGAAAAGGCATCCTTCATGCATTCGATGGCTTGATCCATGGACAGCAGATTTTCAACATCTGCTCTCGATAAGAAAAGAATCTTTTCGGACATAGATCTTTTGGAAAATGAAAATTCCTAACGAAAAATAAATCCGTTTTTCAGCGGGTCACCGGGATCGATCAGAAATTCATTTTTGCCGGAAATATGAGCGGTCCCTTCAATTTCCGGGATGACGGCTTGGTAAGGGCCAAACGTTGTCACTTCCTTGACGCGGCAATGAAATTGACTGCCGACGATGCTTTCAATGGTCATCGTTTGATGGATGCCGATGTCTCCCCTCATAAAATGCAGGGCCATCCGTGCACTGACCCCGGTGCCGGTCGGGCTGCGGTCTACCTCGCCTTCCGCAAAAATGCAGACGTTACGGCTGTGAGCGCCCGAAGACATTGCCGGGCCGGTAAAAATGGTCCCGTATAAGAAACTTAAATCATTTTCAAAAGGATGCGGGATCGAAAAATTATTCATGACGGCACGTTTAATAGCCATTCCCTTTTCAATGAGCGACCGGTAATCCTCCGCGATCATTCTTACTCCGACGTCCTCTGCCTTGACGAAAGCATAGAACGCGCCGCCAAACGCCAGGTCGAACCGCACCCGGCCGATATGCGGAACGTCGACGACTTGATCGAGCATCAAAACAAATGAAGGCACATTGTGAAAATAAACGCTCCCGACCTTTCCATTCTTTATACGCGCATACGCGGTGATCAACCCTGCCGGAGAATCGATCCTCACAACGGTTTCCGGCCGCTTCATTTTTATCAGGCCCGTTTCCACGGCAACTTTGGTAACGGCAATGATCCCATGCCCGCACATCGTGCTGTAGCCTTCATTATGCAAAAATAAGACGCCGAAGTCTGCATGTTTCGTAATCGGTTCGGTCAGGATACATCCGTACATGTCGGCATGCCCGCGCGGTTCCCACATCAGGGCCTTCCGGAAAAAGTCTAAATTTCCTTTCATGTACCGGCGGCGTTCCAGGATCGTTTTTCCCCTTAACGGCGGAATTCCCCCTGTGATAATTCGAAGGGGCTCGCCGCCCGTATGCGCATCGATCGTCTTTATGCGAAGCCACTTTTTTGGCGGCGTCCATTTTTGCATTCTTTCCAATTTATTCGATAATCGTTGTGGCATGACTTGATTTTACTGTAAACGGGTAAGAAGTCTTATCTGGCAATTTTTACGTCGAGCCATTTTTCCAGCGTAGAGTAGATTTTTTCCTTGTCTTCTTTTGAAAAATCCTTTATTCGCGTCCGGTGCGAGCCGCCGGACTTCACCATCTTCACGGCATTCGTTTTTCCGCTGAGCTGAACCGCGCAGGCTCCCCACGTATCCGACCCTCCGTAAATAAACAGCATGTTGTTGCCTTCGGTGTTCACCCAATTCAAAATATCCGGGATGAATTTGTCGTTGAAAACAATTGGCGTATTTTTCGGCAAGAAAAACTTATTCGATGGGTGTTTGACCGAGACCAGCAGATCGCTCACGTTTTTTGTGACAAATCCATAATAACCCAGTTCGGTCATATGCTGATACATGGAAAGTTCGCCGGTTTTGATACCGTCATCCGAATAGAGCCGAAATCCGGGCTTCGCAGTCAGATATTGAAATACGGCCTGGTTCGAGGAATCTTCGGTCGGAATGGAATCGCAGCTTCCTCCGTATTGCCAAAAGTAAAAGGGAAATTCACACGCGGCGTATTCGAGTACTGCATCCGCACCGATGGAAAATCTCACGTTTTTTGTCTTTGCATATTCTTCGATCATCGGTATGAGCACAGGACGCTTTTTCAGGATCATGCGCTGGAATGCAATGACCTTCTTACGGCACGATTCGTCTCCGATCGTATCTAAAAAATGATCCGTACGCGGATCTTCCTGCGCCAAATTCATTGCAATTGATTCGCTTTCAGAAGACGGCTCAATTCGGTCGGCGAATTTCTCCTGACCGAATATCCTTCCGTATTAAGCACCATAAGCCCCCCCGCGTCGCGGTGCGAAAGATAAATATATTGAAGGAATTTTTTCCCGTTCGGATCCGCATGATCGAGCGGCTGGGAAAATTTGATCTCAAACGTTTCTTTGAACAGTGAATCGGAGTCCACGATTTTCACTTCAGCGACGTCCGGCAGCGCCTTTATTCTTTCGAGAATACTCTCCTGTGAAAATACAAACCCTGCTAAACAAAGCGTAAGCAATACGGTTTTTAAAATAATTCTTTTCCTCATACCTAAAATCTTTCCGGTTTAAGCGCCGATACATCGATGCTCGTTGGTTTATGGTGAATGATTTCCGAAACCAATTTACCGGTCACCGGCCCGAGCGTTAAGCCCAGCATGGAATGCCCGCAAGCGGCGATCAGGTTGTCAATCTTTTCAAATCTTCCGACGAACGGCAGTCCGTCCGGCGAACACGGCCTCAATCCGGCCCAGACATTCAGCCTCGGAATATTCCTGAATTGTTCCTCATCGAAATACCTGGGAATAGCTTTCAGGATCGCACTCACGCGCCGTTCACTGACGGATAAATCCATACTGCTCAGCTCCAACGTTCCTGCAAACCGAACATGGTCCCCCATGGGCGTAACACAGGCTCTCGCTTCCGTGAGAATGAACGGGATTTTCGGCTGCCGGTCGGTTTTCGGAACCGTCACGCTGTATCCTTTCCCTGCCTGAACGGGAAGCCTGAACCCGAGATCGCTCATTATTTTCCGGGACCAGGAACCGCCTGCCAGTACAAATTCATTTGCGCTCAGGGTGCCCTGGCGGGTTTCAAGAGACCGGATGCGGCGGCCCTCCATGTTAAACTTCACAACTTCGGTTTGCGTGAGAAAAGTAATTCCGTTTTGTTTGGAAACCTCCGCAAGGTTCTTAACAAACTGATCCGGGATGCAATGCGCATCGTTTGGAAAGAATACGCCTCCGCGTGCCGTACATTTCAGATTGGGTTCTATTTCATTTATTTGCGCGTTATTCAACACGCGCGCGTCAATCCCGATTTGCTGCGCCAGCTGTGCTTCGTGGTGGTTTTCTTTTTCACCGGTATCCGAATTGAAAACCATCAGCAATCCCCGGTGTTCAAATCCAAAATTAATTTTCTCTGCGGCGGCCATTTCTTTGAACAACTGTAAACTATGGTAGGTCAGATCGCGAAGCACCGGTATGCCTCTTTCCATCTGTTCTTTTCGGCAGGACCTGAAATATTTCCACAACCACCAGATCAAACCCGCATCCAGCTGAGGATGAATGTAAAAAGGGCTTTCCGGATTGAACATCCATTTCAAACCTTTTTTGATCATGCCCGGTGCCGCCAGCGGAACAAAGTGGCTTGGAGAGATCAGCCCTGCATTTCCGGCCGCGCAATCCATTCCAATATCATTTTTTTCGACAACGGCCACCCGGAGCCCGCTTTTCGAAAGATAGTACGCGGAACAAACACCGATCACACCGCCGCCGATAATTACTACATCGAATTTTTGGTCCATAAAATTCAGAATTTTGACGCTGATATACGCTGATTATGTATGACATTTATTTTAAAGTTCATAAAATATTTTCTGCGCCAATCATAAAGATCTTAATTAATCAGCGTCTAAATAACCTGAAACCCGTGGGCATACGGATCTTCGTCGTCTATGAAAATGGTATTGTGACCGGTAATATAAGCCCAGCCCTCGACACTCGGAATGATCGCTTCATAACTTCCGACCTTGGTCTGCGATTCCACGCGCCCGCGAAACATACTGCCGATGATGCTTTCATGAATAAATGTATCCCCGACTTTCAATTTTCCTTTAGCCGCCCACTGCGCCATACGGGCGGAAGTGCCGGTGCCGCATGGAGAACGGTCTATCGCTTTATCTCCGTAAAACACTGCGTTGCGCGCATGGGCCTCAGAATTGTTCGGTTTGCCCGTCCACTCAAGATGCGACAGCCCGCAAATCGTGGAATTTTCCGGATGAACAAATGAATATTTTTCATTCATGCGTTTTCGCACGACCGGGCTCCAGCGCAAAATATCGCCCGCGGTGATCGACTCGAGCCCCTGATAATTCTTTTGCGGGTCAACGATCGCATAATAATTTCCGCCGTAAGCTACGTCCACGGTGATCATTCCCAGATCAGGACATTCGATCTCCAACCCGCTGGAATGTAAATAGGAAGGCACATTGACAATACGAACAGATTTAACTTTACTGCCTTCCATCGTGTAATACACTTCCACAATTCCGGCCGGGACTTCGAGCCGGAGTTTGCCCGGCGTTTTGGGCGTGACAAGTTTTTCTTCGATCATGACCGTTGCGGTTCCGATCGTGCCGTGCCCGCACATCGGCAGACAACCGCTGGTCTCGATAAAAAGGATCGCGGCATCAGAATCTTCGCGCGTTGTCGGGTACAAAATGCTTCCCGACATCATATCATGTCCGCGCGGCTCGAACATCAGCGCGGTGCGGATCCAGTCGTATTCTTTCAGGAAATGCTGACGCCGCTCGCTCATGTTTTTCCCCTCAAGCGAAGGCCCGCCGCTCGTGACAACACGAACCGGATTCCCGCACGTATGCGCGTCAATACATGAAAATGTTTTCTTTGCCATGGAAGAATATGATAAATTCTTTGGAAAGAATCGAGAAAAAATGATCGACAGTTTTCCTTCAAAAGGGGTCGCGTTTTCGTGCCCCTTGGAAAGGGGGTTAGGCGGATTTTTAGTTTGCACGGACGGACTCTGTAAAACGTAAAATCGAGTAGGCTTTACGTTTTCTTCCCCCTTGTAAAGGGGTCAGCGGGATTTAGTATTTTCTTTGAACAAATTCTGCCGTTAATCAAGAAATTGATTGGTTTGCGGCCTTCGATTTTCTTCCCGGATCAGTAGGAAGACAATGCCCGCACGGCCCAACAGGGAGGCGTGACCGCCGAGATCACGGTCGTAGCCCCCTTTTAAAGAGCCTGTCCCAAGTTTGTCGAGGAGGATTCGCTGGATTGAGTTTATTTGTACAAACGCGTTGTTACTTCAGTTGACTTTTTTACGGTCTTCATTTTTCGTCTTATCAATATCACAACGATTACAATCAGCCCGAATACGGACGTCGCTATCCAGAGCGCGCCTCTTAAGGGCCGTTGTTTTTTCTCGGCCATCTTGGCAGAATAAATTTGATAAACATCCGGGAAGAGGGCCCCATGTTCATCGATCCATTGGCCATTAATAAGGCTTGCATTAACATCTACTGAATCCAATTCAACAAAAGCGCTGTCAGATTCGGCAGACCTCCAGCTATATTCGTGTACTTTCCCCGAATAGGTGTTCTCCTTAAGATGTCCTCTGAAAGCCTCATTTCGTTTCATCCATATGATCTTATTTGTCACAATAACGGGAATTTTGTCGCTCGCCACAAGATGACACAGTACCCGTAATTTAAATTCGTCACCCTCTTCAAAATCTCTTCGCGCAGTATCCGCAGGGTTGACTTCGACTTCATTTGCTTCGAATATCATCCAGGACGAGTCCAGCGATTGATCGGTACCTGATCCGTGAATGATGCTTTTATTCAAATAAACGTCAAATTCACTTTGATTGATCACATCCGGAATTGTATCTGAGATCAGATCCGACCGTCTCACAACAAATATCGGTAACGTAAACCGGTTTTGCTTCACGTTTTCTAAAAGAGACATCCCCAAAGGCGATGAAAATCCTGCGTAAACTTTACGGCCCTTGGCCGGATAATTTCTGAGTATAACGTACCGATGGAATTCATGCAAGTTACTGACAACAAACTCTACGTTTCTTGGAAACTCACTGAATCTCGCGTAAACTGGCCATTCCCTTGAATTGATTTTCTTTATTACCCATGAGCCTTGTTCCTTTGTTAATCGGACTTCGTCATGGATATCGCGTACAAAAGCAGACACAAACCTCTCGTTTCCATTTGTCGTGTAATCTTTTTCAGAATACGGGAAAGGCACATCCCATAGGACGGGCTGCAATTGGGCGTCTCCCAGAACCATACTGTCGAGCGTACTCCAGTCATAGGAAGCATCTTCTTGCTTCTTCCGTAAGTCTCGAAACTTGCTTTTGTTAATAAGAAACAGTGATTCCCTGAAATAGAGCTTTTTGTCCTCAATTATTTTAAATCCAGTCCGAAATTCATCGAAGCTCATTCGAATCTTTGTTTTGCACAACAAAAAGAAACCCGGGTAGGACTCTAAGTTGACTATCGTTGTCGATCCACCAGATCTACGATAGCCACGCGGCGGCTCAGGTAAGACCAAGGCATCCAGCCAGCCTCCCAGCGCAAATGAAGAAGCAAGAATCAATATCACAATAATCATTTTTTTCATAACGGTAATTCCGCGTTTGCAGTTTTTCTTCTCATCAAAATTCCAATCCCCAAGCACACCGCGCTCACGATTGTGAGCGTCGGGAACCACCACATTTCCCGCATCGACACTTCAAACGCGCCGGGCATTCCGCCTGCGGCAATGCCGAGCCCCAGCACAAGCCCCGAAGCGGTCGCGGGATACTTTGGCATTAGCCGGCCCATCGCGGTCAATATAATAGGCGTCGATGCTTGTAAACATAAAATTCCTGTCAAGAAGGCGAGACGGAATTCCTGTCCGAAAAGCAGCAAAGGCGCCGACAGAATCAGCGATCCCATTCCTACGTACCGCCATGAAATTTTATCCGATAGAAATCCGCCGAGCAATTTACCGCTCGCCGCCGCGATCGCCATTTCGATCAAGAGATCCGACTCGCCCGATAATATAGCCTGAAAGGTCGTCCACACGAGCGAGCGAAATGCAATCGCCGCAAGAAGAAGGATCATCACCAGATCATGTCGTTCTAGTATCGGTTCATCCCGCTTAGAATCCGCCGACGCTTCGGGCGTTTTTACGAAAAATAAAATGGTACCTGCAATCAACAGTAAGATCGTCAAATAGACGATCGCATTAAAGCCCTGAATTGCCAAAAGCCCGCCGATGGCAAGCCCGATCACACCCGGTGCGGCAAAGAGTCCTGCGCCCGTCTGCTTTTTTTCCGGCATCGCTATCGCCAGCGCTCCGCCGCTCACATGGAAGAGCGCGCTCGCCAGTCCCGCGCACGTCGCCGCGGCATATAAATTAACACTCGCGATCCAAAGCGCTCCCGCCATCAGGATCATAGCGCCCACCACGCTTTTGCGCGATATACTCAAAAGATCCACGGCATAACCCACCAGCGGCTGTGCGCCAAACGCGAGCGCATTATAGATCAAGAACAATTCCGCCGCATGACGCCAGTCCTGCGCCGCATAGAATCCCAGAAGCCAGCCCGCCGATCCGTCGGACACCGCATGCGCGAGCCCGAGTAAAAGCGGAAGTCGTAATGTTTTCATAACGATTCCCTATTTTTTAATTTTCTTCGAATGACTGCAAAATCGATCTCATTCTTTCGTCTCCCATATTTGGAGGTACAACTGAATTGTCAAAAAATAAAACTCATACTTGCCGTAATTCCATTGGCAGAAAATGAGATCCAGAATGCTCTTCGCCAGGATACTTCACACAGCATCCTGATTAGAAGCCATTCGACTAAGACAACACTGACTTCAATTATAAACAGCGACGGGAGATGATGGCCTATCGTTACCGGCGCGAAGAGATCGATCAAGGACCAATACCCGTGCACCGCGAGCGGCTGCGTGAAGGTATTGACTAAAATGCAATATCCGGCATGCACCAGCGGACGGCGGTGAAGCCAGATCATCCAAATCGCATACTCCACCGCGACCGTCAATCCCCACGCGATAAGTAAGGTCATATCCACGAGTCTCCTTGTGATACGTGAATTTTCTTGGCTAAATTTTGAAATTAGAAAAAATGACGCCGGGTCTGAGTCAAGACTTTTTTCTACCTCCTTGGAAAGGGGGTTAGGGGGATTTTTGTGCATGCTTGCACAAATGCCTCGATCGCCTGCAACACGCTATCCGTCTTATTTCGAACTTCGCCTTCTGTAAATCGCAAAACAGTCAATCCCATCGCTTCCAGATCCCGCTGCCTTGAAATGTCCTTTTCATATACTTCTTTAAGTCCATGACTGTAACCGTCAACCTCGATAACAATCTTCATCGCTTTGCAATAAAAATCAACTACATATTTCCCCAGTGGTTTTTGACGATTGAACTGCAGGCCGAAACATTTTCTGCCGCTCAGGTATCTCCAAAGCAGTGCTTCACCCAATGTCGAATTTTTTCTCAGCTTGCGTGAAACTTTTTTGAGATTCTTGTTATACGGTACGGTCTCCATCAAGATATTTGTTTGTTCGTCCAAGTAATCCCCCTAACCCCCTTTTCAAGGGGGAAAAGTCACGGCTGCATATACGTCGTCTTTACCGTTGTATAAAATTCCGCGGCGTAACGCCCCTGCTCACGGCTGCCGTAGCTGGAACCTTTTCGTCCGCCGAACGGCACGTGATAATCAATGCCCGCCGTCGGCAGATTGATCATCACCATACCTGCTTGCGCGTGCTGTTTGAAATGATGCGCCAATTTCAATGACGTCGTGCAGATTCCTGAAGTCAATCCGAACGGCGTATCGTTCGCGATTGCCAAAGCTTCGTCATAATTTTTTACGCGGATCACACTCGCGACAGGCCCGAAAATCTCTTCGCGATTAATTTTCATTTGCGCATGCGTCTCAGTGAATAGCGCAGGCGCCATATAAAATCCTTCTTTATCGCGTTTTAATCGTTCGCCGCCGAAAACTAATTTTGCATTCTCTTTTTTCCCGATCTCGATATATTCGAGATTCTTTGAAAGCTGATCCTGATCGACCACCGGCCCGATATCCGTTCCTTTTGCAAGCGCATCGTCAATTCTAAGAACTTTTAATTTTTCAACAACCGCTTTAACAAAATGATCGTGAATGCCTTCCGTTACAATTAGCCGGCTCGATGCCGTGCAGCGCTGGCCGGTCTGGAAGAAAGCGCCTTGTACCGCACAATTCACCGCGACTTCCAGATCCGCGTCATCTACGATCACCAGCGGATTTTTTCCTCCCATTTCCAATTGGACTTTTCCCATACGTTGCGCGCATTGGGCGGCAATTTTCCTTCCGACCTCGACACTGCCCGTAAAGCTTACTCCGGCAATGTCCGCATGATTGACCATCGCCTGTCCGGCCGTTTCTCCCCGGCCCATGACCAAATTGAATATCCCTTTCGGCAAACCCGATCGGGAAATAATCTCGGCCAGCGCCCAGGCGCATCCCGGAGCAAGTTCCGCCGGTTTCAAGATCACCGCATTCCCGAACGCCAAAGCCGGTGCCGTTTTCCAGGCAGGTATCGCCATCGGAAAATTCCATGGGGTCAGGAGCCCGACCACACCGATGGGTTCGCGTACGACATCCACAATAACATTGGGACGGACGGACGGCTGATAATCGCCGGAATTGCGCAGCGCTTCGCCCGCAAAAAATTTAAAGATATTTCCCGCGCGGTTAACTTCCCCGATCCCCTCGGGCAAAGTTTTTCCTTCTTCCCGGGAAAGCAATTTTCCTAATTCATCCTGCCGTGCCAGAATTTCCGTTCCGATAAAATCCAAAATATTGAATCGCTGCTGCGGGGTGCTCTGCGCCCAACCCGGAAATGCGGACCGGGCGGACTTCACCGCCGTGTCGACATGCGATGCATTGCCTTCGGCATACTCGCCGACCACATCGTGAATATCCGAAGGATTGATATCCGGCTGCACAGCCGAACCGTCAATCCATTCCCCGTTGATGAATAATTTTTTTGTTTCCATTCGAATCCCTTCATGGTTTTGCAACGACCACCCCGCCCTCCTCAGGTCTGGCGCAGGACACCCCTCCTTGACAGGAGGAGAATATTACTATAGTACAGGCCTGGTCGCCAAAGCTTTTTTCACAATTTCTTCAACTTGTTTTCTTTCCTCGCCGATCAACGGCAGACGCGGCGCGCGCACCGTTTCCGAACCCACGCCCACCAGGGCTTCCACGAGTTTAATATTTTGCACGAACTTAATGGATACATCCAAATGCAGCAGCGGCATGAACCAGCGATACAGTTTCACCGCTTCCTCAGTTCGATTGGTTTTCACCAATTGATACAAGGCAACCGTTTCTTTCGGAAAAGCGCACACCAAACCCGCGAGCCAACCCGACGCGCCAAGAATTAAACTTTCCATCGCCAGATCGTCAACACCGGAAAAAATCTGATAACGATTACCGACCTGATTGATAATGTCGGTCAAGCGCCGGATATTGTCCGAGGATTCCTTGATAGCAACAAATTTCGGCTCATCGGCTAATTCCGCAAACATATCCGGCGTAATATCCACGCGATACGCGACCGGATTATTGTAGATCATGATAGGCCGATCCGTCGCCGCAGCCACCGCCCGCAGATGCGCGATCGTTTCACGCCGGTCAGAAACGTATTGCATCCCGGGCAGAACCATAAAACCGTCCGCGCCCAACTTCGCAGCGTTTTCAGTAAATTTACATGCGCCGGCCGTGGTCGTTTCCGCCACGCAGGACAAGACCGGAACTTTTCCTTTCGCAGCGCCGACCGCGGTTTTCAGCACATCCAATTTTTCTTCGGCCGTCAGCGTCCCGTTCTCTCCGAGCGAACCCAGCATGACTAATCCGTTTACGCCGGCATCCAATTGAAATTGGATATGCTTCTCGATCGCCGGAAAATCGATCGAGTAATCTTTTTTGAATTTCGTCGTCAACGCGGGAAAGATCCCGCTCCAATTTGTTTTCATTTTCAAATCCTTTTGTGTTATGCGCGCATAGAATCCCCCGCCGGAGCCTGCCCTGAGCAGGTCCTTCGTTTCGCTCAGGATAAACTTCGGAGCGCCCCCTTTAATCCCCCCCGCCGGAGCCTGCACTGAGCATCGCGAAGTGGCGCCCCCCTTTATTAAAGGGGGGTTCGGGGGGATTAAGTCTTCGGAAAATCCATCATCTCATACATCCGTTTTGCCTGAAGGATGTGCCGCCGTTCATGCGCCATCATGATCGAAAAACTTTCGCCCAAACTGATCCGGATCAGTTTACTCAGGGGAGATGTGAGTTTGATTTCCGCGAGGTCAAGACCGTTCGCGCGTTTCATGAGTGCCAGCAATTGCCGCTGATGTTCGGCAAAATCGTTCAGTACAATTTTCCCTTCCGTACGATTCGACGGCTGAAAACTTTTCGGCGCTTTGAATTTGAAAAATCCGTCCGGCTTGACAAATAACATATAGAATTTTCCCATCCAACTGGCGCGATACGGTTTTTCATCTGTTGCTTGTTTGGCCGCCGGTTCGTCCATA
Organism: uncultured Bacteroidota bacterium; assembly: GCA_964563165.1. Lineage (GTDB taxonomy): Bacteria > CLD3 > CLD3 > SB21 > SB21 > CAZLWA01. The sequence continues at coordinate 49,070 of CAZLWA010000048.1, forward strand.
GCCCTTTTGATCCCGGTAAAATATTGCTGGTCGGTTACGATCACGTGGTCGAGGCACTGCGCAATGCTCCACGTATGTTCGTTCGGTTTCCAATTTAATTGCGTGTCGCTGAGCGTAGAAAAAAATGTTGTGATTTCCTCCAACACCGCTTCCGCCTCTTTGGTCAGTTGATTCAGATGCGAACTAGACAGCTCTGCCATATCCTTTGACTATTTCATAATTGATAAAATAAAATTGCACGGCTACCGTGATTCATGCGCATGCGCGGAACGGCTTTCCTTTTTTATTTGTTTTTTGATTTCGTTCCATAAATTAACGTACGATTCTGCCGCGTGGGAGCGCGTATCGTAGGACAAGAGCGGCGCGCGCCGCACGCCCATCTTTTCAATGTCCGAAGCGTACGGGATATAGGTTTTCAGGAAATTGTTGTCGTGCTTGGTAAACTCTTCGATCGTATCCCGGTGAATATCTTTCCGCATATCCACCATCGTAAAGAACGCCAGGATCCGCTCGGGTTTCAATCCGTGCTTTTCAAAGAATTTGATCACCATCGTATAGCTGCGGATGGATAATACGGTGGGAATCATCGGCATTAAAATATAATCCGCCGCATTAAAAATATTTTCCGCGAGCATGGACAGGGCCGGGGGCGAATCGATAAAAATCATATCAAATTCCTTTTCCATCGGCTCCAGCAAACGCACCAGCTCCGTCTTTTTCATCCCGTCCAGTATGACATCCAGTTTTCTTCCTGAAAAATCTGCCGGCAACACCTTCAAGCCCTCGTACGTCGTAATGCGGATGTGGTCTGCCAGGTCGTCTTTGCCTTTGATCACGTCTTTGATCTTGCCGTCATCTTTCGGCAAGACCTGATAATAATACGTCGCCGAGGCCTGCGGATCGAGGTCCCACAAGAGCGTGGTTTTGCCATCACGGGAAGCTAAAAACGAAAGATTTACGGCGGACGCGGTTTTACCGACGCCGCCTTTCAGATTATAAATGGCGAACGTGATCATGATGAAAAATCCGGTTTGGAAATACGGAGACAACTTAGGAATATATTTTCCGGAAGGAAAGAAATTTTTTAAGACACTGGCCGCAACGAGTGCGAAGGATTGATGTGATAAAAATACAAACGTTCTTTTTCGAACGTGCTTCAACAAGTCTTCGCGCGTTTGCTTCCGCGGTTTATGAAAAATCTAGCCTTCTTTATATACAGCGCAGCCCGCCAGAGCGCCGGCAATGATCGCGATGTATCCGCCGAGGGCCGAAACAGCAATGAGATTCAGAGGATAAATTCCGAGAAATACGTACGATGAATGAACCAGGGTCATCACAAACCATATTGCTGCTCCGGCGATGATCGCCGTTTTCGGACCGGCGCCGTAGCGCGGGCGTATCGAAGCATACAGCCACACCAGCGCAATGCCGGCAAGAAAATCCGTCGTGATCCATCCGGCGGCCGATCCCCCTTCGGATGTCATGGTCGTAAGATTCAATGCCTTCGTGGCCACCGCCCATTGTTCGCCGAGCAGCGGCACATTAACGATAAAATCGATCACGTTCATTACGAGGCCGGCGAGCAGACCTCCAATGATAATTTTCGCTCTGTTCATGTTTTCCTCCATGTTGGGTTTAGAGTTCTATTACAATTTCTCCGTTCCGCAAATCAAAATCAAGTGTTATTCAATTTCCTTCCGAATAGACCTGAGGGGTACCCGCCTCGTCTTGTCAGAGGTTGATTTTGATATCAAATGTCGTAATATTTTACTTGGAGGCCCTTGATGTTGCGCCAAGGTATTTTCTTAGCAGTGACCGTTGTATCAATCTTTGCGGGATGCCGCAGGGACGATCTCAATACCGTTACTGACGGGCCGGTGAATTTCCTGACTACCGATAATCTTAACGGTGAAGAGGATGATCCCGCGGTGGCTGTGGATTCTCAGGGGACCATTCATGTCGTCTGGTTCTCTGATCGCGACGGAACGAATGACCTCTATACGGTTCATTCGACCGCGATCAATCCGGACATCGGACAGATCACCTGGTCAACTCCTGTTCAAATTACTCATAACGATACGGCTCAATTTCCTCCTCCTTCTCATGGCGACTATTTCCCTTCTCTGATCATAGATGAAACAGGCACGTTTCATTTGGCGTGGCATCGGGTAAACCAAATATCCGCTTCGCACATTCTCTATATGAAAAGCGACGGAACGACGGCGGGATGGGCGGCGGCGACTCTGGACAGTATTACGAGCGGCCTCAATTACGATCGCTTTCCCGGCCTCGTGAATTTTTCGAGCGGCGACCTTCGGGTCCATTTCAATTCGAGCACGCGGACAACGCCCGGCAAGAATTCCATTTACGTCTCCCAATCGGCAGATAACGGCGTTACGTGGGGAGCGCCGGCAGAAGTCCCTTCGCTGAATGCACCTTCAGAGCAATCTGCTTTTCCTGACGTAGTCAAGTTGCCAAACGGATCCTTTGTCGCGGCGTTCGTGCGCTGGAAATTGGAACCGTCATCCGATTTATTCGATGAGACGTCCGATATTTTTTATGCCGCATCCCCGGATGGAAATAATTGGATCGTAGATCAGGTAACCAACGATCCCGTGGACGTCGTCAATGATCTGGCACCGGCGGTCTTTTTTGATCATGCGGACAGCGTGCACCTGGCATGGACGACGATCCGCTTCGGCGATATCTCAGGCGATATCGTTCAGACAAAGGCGAGTGACAGGGCTTTTTATCCGAATCGCGCCACGCTGCTTTCGTCCGAAGTAGGAACACCGGATCATTCTGCTAAGATCATCCCCATGACGCTGAGCGGGCATCAAGTTTACTTACAGATCTGGGTTCGCATACCTTCACTCCACAACCAGGTTGTGTACAGAATTTTGACAAGCTTGTAGTATTATTAATAACCACGAAGACACAAAGTTCTTTGTGTCTCTGCGCCCTTGTGATAAAGTTTCCTTCGAAGAACAGGAATTAATAAATGGATCTCCCCGCGCCGGAACGTGCGTGGAGCCCTTCGGCAGAAGGGTGCCATCTTTTAAACTCCGCACTATCCTCGATCACCGTTCCGGCATAAGAAAAAAAAAGCCATGTCGCATAAACGACATGGCTTTTTGATCTCTAAGCGAGGAACGGATCAGTTAAACATATACCGTATGCCAAGCTGCATGCGCCAGCGTGACAGAGGTCCCGGGTCGTCTACAAACGTTTTGGCCGGTCCCACAAACTGAAATACTGGTTCTCCGCCGCCGTCAAATCCATAGAGCGACAAAGGCTTCGTGGCTTTAGAACTGGCGACTTTGCGCACGCCCCAGTCGGAATTGAAGAAATTGGCAAGATTCAGGATATCAAGGCTGATCTGTAATGTATGGCGCTGATTCCCTGATTTGAAAAGCACATCCTGGGTGATACGCAGATCAATGTTACTATACCATGGATTCAGTGCTCCAAATCTTGCCGCATTTTTTCCACGGTTTTTGCTCAGGTAATCATCCTGTTTGATAAAAGCGTCGAAAGCCGTCCACTGCTGTGCTGCGGTCAGGCCGCTCGGAATATCTTGAAATACAATCTCACCCTGATTGGCGGGAATGTAGATCAGATCATTGCCGGCGTTACCGTCGCCGTTGACGTCTCCGGCATAAGTAAACGAGTAACGATTGCCGCCTGCTCCCTGGAACGAATTACCTTCGGCGACCTCAAAAAAGAGACCGAACGTTGTGGCGAACTGTTCATTCCATTTGTGACGATAGGTGCTGTGGCCGATGATACGGTTGCGCTGGCCGAATTCGGAATTGGCCAGTCCGGGTCTATTAGGATCGCCCTGAACGGGATTTTCCTGGAAGAGCACACTGGCGATTTCAGTGGATTTCATCAGACTTTTGGCCACCATGTGTGTGTACGCAAGTCCTGAACTCATACCAAACGAAAAGTTTTTCCGAAACTGAGTCGTGAAGCTGTAGTTGAATCCCTTACTGGTGTTGTCGAGAACGTAAATACCGGCGCCATCTGGATTCAGTTCATTGCTGCCGCTGCCGCCGTAATAGGGTCTGCCGCCGGCGCGTACCAGAACGGGGTGAGATGCGAGAGGTGTCACAAGATCGGCATTTCTCATATAAACCGCATTGATGTCCTTGCTGTAAACGAACTCCAGTGTTCCCAAAACGTCCCACGGCAATTTCTGGTCTACGGCAATATTGGTCGTCCAGACCTGCGGCCACTTGAAGTCTTTGACCACAGCGTTGAGGTCGAACGATTGAGTCGGAATCGTATTAGTTGAATCTTTGCCCGGTACCGGCACGCCGCCTGCGGGCAGGTTAGGATTGAATCCGGGGTTGGAGATTATGTTTCCGATCCACACGAACGGGATTCTCCCGGTAAAGATTCCGGTACCGCCCCTAAATTGAGTGGATCGATCTCCGTTCAAGTCGAAGTTGAATCCGGCGCGAGGTGAGAATAGAGGCCTTGTGGACGGCAGCTTGGCCTGATCGACAAGTTCCGTATTGTCGCTTGCGTCCAGCGCTGTCAGCCCGGTGGAAAAAGGATTGGGCCTCGGTTTTGTGTAATACACCGGGAAGTCGACGCGCAAGCCACCTGTCAGTTTCAGTCGGTCGGTCGCTGCGAACTCATCCTGCGCATACACCGCAAATTGGCCTACTTTGATATTCTCGCCCTTGAATGGAACGTTACCGGCAACGTCCCCTTGAAAATCTACGCCTCCCGTACCGCCGGCCCCGCTATCGGTTGCTGCAAAGAAATCTGCGAGCGACAGAAAAGCCGTTGATCCCGGACCAAAAAAAGGATAAGCCGAGAATCCGAATAAACCGTTACGGAAAATGTTGAACGAGTTAAAGAAGCTGAACGTTTCGAAATTGGCACCGAACGTCATGACATGAGGGCCGGTGAAATAACTGAAGTTGTTGGTAAACTGCCATACGTCCTGGTCAAGAATGTTGTGCGAAGAGAACGGCTCGTGGCCGACCGTCGCGTAGGTTACGCCGCCCTCGGCGATTTCGATCGTCGGATATGGCCGGCTATTCGGGTTTCGGAAATCCCGAAACCGATTGTAGCTGGCAAAGAACCGGTTGCTGAATTTAGAAAAGCTGCTGTTGACTTCCAGGGCATAGGAACTCAGGTGATTGTTAATTTCGTATCCTGAATTCGAAAAAGGCAGAGTACTTTCATTGGGACCACGGCCGGAGCCGTTGATGGTGAGCACAAACGGATGGGGCCCTTTTTCCTGGCTGGCTCGCAGGTAGTTGAACCGGAAGCTGACTTTGTGATTCTCAGTGGCGTTCCAGTCCAGCTTGGTCAGGAATTTCTCATTGTTGGTCTTATGATCGTAACCCTGATACTCGCCCGGATCGTAACCGTAAACATTTTTCATCCGGTTGCGGATAGAGTCCATGGTGGCTACCGTGACGCGTGAGACGCCAGCATTGCCACTATTGGTTCCGTTGTCGGCGACGAAGTCGCTGCCCGGATCCGTGCGGCGCTCACTTTCAACATTGAAAAAGAAGAACAATTTGTCTTTGATCAGCGGGCCGCCAAAGTTAAACCCGGACTCCAAATAAGAAAGGTTTGGATTGGCGATTACAGTGTTTCCCCTTACGGTATTTCCGACGAAGCTTTCATTTTTGAAGTAAGAATAAATCGATCCGCGGAACATGTTAGTGCCGCTCTTGGTAACGGAGTTGATATTAGCTCCGGTGAAACCGCCTTCGCGTATATCGAACGGTGCGATCGAGACCTGAACCTGTTCGATGGCATCGAAGGGAACCGGCTCCGCATTCGTCTGTCCGCCCGGCGCGGGATTGTCCAGACCGAACGAGTTGTTGAAATAAGATCCGTCCAGAGACAAGTTATTGAACAGCCAATTGCGTCCGCCGAAGCTGAAGCTGCCGTCGCTGCGCGGGTCAAGCCGTGTCATATCCTGCGTTGACCGCTTGATGGACGGCAATTGGGCGAGATCAACAGTACTAATATAGGTGGCTGCTCCGGTGCGATCGCGGTTTAGAACTTCATCCCTCTCGGCGATGATCACGGTTTCTTCGCCCTGGATGGCCGTTTCGCTTAAACGAAAGGTGAGTTTGACCGTTTGGCCGATACTGACCGTGATGTCTTTTTCTTCCTGATCTTTATAACCGATGTAAGTTGCCTTCACGGTGTACGGCCCGCCGATGCGCATATTCAATATGCTGAAGGCTCCGCTGGAAGTCGATACGATACCGTAAACCGTTCCGCTGGGTTCGTGCGTGGCCGAGACATTGGCTCCGTAGAGCGGCTGGCCTTTCTCGTCCATGACGTACCCGCTGATAGCGCCCGTGGTGACTCCCTGGGCGAAGAGGGTGTGGCCCGTAAGCCACAGGACGCCTGCGGCCAGAACCATGCCTATCCGCCAGGATACGCGATGAGTACTTCTTCTCATAAATCCTCCGTTAGTTTGATGGGTTCAGATAACGTTAAGGAACACTGTATAAGCCGAACAGGTACTCGAGAATGCGGCCCGCGTGGATGCGGTCCGTTAGGATCTGACAGGAAGATTACAAATTACACGTGTGCAAAAGCCGGCACTGATAAGAAAACCGGCATAGATGGCAAAACGAATACGAATGCCCGAAACTCAGGTGAGTGATGGGTCCTTCGAAGACCTTCAAGAAGCTACACACTCAATTTATTTTTTGCAAGAGAAAATTAAAATTTAATAATCCCTTTTAATCCCCGCCGGAACCTGACCTGAGTTCTTCCACTTCACTCAGGATAAACTCCGTCGAAAGGGCACCCACCTTTGGTAAAGGAGGGACATGGGAATTCGGTTTTCTGCCCCCTTGAAAAGGGGGTTAGGGGGATTTTTGTTTTTCCCCAATATTGAAGAAGGTTCAGGGGAATCCTAATGCTTGAAGGCTTCCAGCGTTGTTGTTGTTCTATAGGGATTCCGGAAAAAATCTTCCAGGATCATATTGAACCAGTCCGGACGTTCGTACGCCCCGCCGTGCGTGGAACCCGGCATCACAAAAAGAAAGCCCTGCGGTATATTTTTGAATATCTCGGCCGAATGCTCGATCTGGATCGCGTCACGGTCTCCCATCATCACGAGAAACGGCGCACGTATCTTGTGAAGGTCGGAAACGGGAATATGCGGTTCATAGATCAGCAAATGCATCAGTTGTTTTTCTTTCTTATTGGTGGATGCTTTCTCGACCTGTTCGGCAAAATGCAGCAGTTCAGCAACTACCGCTGTCGTATCCGGCCGTAAATTAGTTCCGAAGCCTGCCGCTTTGCGGACTTTATTAGGATAATGTATGGAAAGCAATAGCGCCAATATCCCGCCGTCGCTTTGACCCCAGATGTACGCCGAATCGATCTTCAATGTGTCCAGAAGATCGTTAATATCTTTCGCCATCATTTCATAATTGAGTACGGAAGTGGAGTCGATCGATTTCCCGTGTGCGCGGCTGTCGATCGCAATGACTTTATATTTCTTCGAAAAATAATCTATGCGATTTCGCTGATTGCCGATCGAACCGCCGTTACCGTGCAGCAAGACGAGCGGCGCACCTTCGCCGTAGATCTCATAGTACATCCTGATCCCATTGACCGAAACATATTTTCCCGCTTTCGGATTATTGCCGTACGGCGTCTGTGAAAAAGATATCCCATTTGCGATCAAAAATAAGAATAGAAAACAGCTGACTCGTTTCATACAGATTTCTCCAAAACAATTAATGGTTGAAAATGATTTTAATACGCAAGGAGTTAGAGAATGTTCTGTTTTCTTCCCCCTTGAAAAGGGGGTTAGGGGGATTATTTCCCGTCGGAGCTTGTCCTGGGCGCAGACGAAGGGGCGCCCTAAGAATCCCCCCGCTTCGCTCGCCCCCTTTAGTAAAGGGGGCTGATAAGATTCTGTTTTCTTCCCCCTTGAAAAGGGGGTTAGGGGGATTTCTTTTTCACTACTTGTTAATCATAATGAGTCCACATGCGCAAAATTTTCACGAAATGAATTTCTTTCAGAACCTGGTAAACAATGCGGTGTTGAATATTGATCCTGCGGGAGTAAGCTCCTAAGAGATCTCCCACGAGTTTTTCATAAGGCGGCGAATTTCGGAATGGATTTTCTTCTAATATATCTAAAATGGATTCTGATTTGGGTTTCAAACCTGCTGCCGCCAGTTTTTTGGCGTCTTTCTGAGCTTGTTTGGTAAAACCAAGCCGCCATCTTACCACTTCAATTTCCTTGAGAGCTTCTGGACCGGAGTTTTCATGCCTTGCACGATAGATTTTTTCATACCCGGAATGGAGATCAAAAACAATGTTTCCTGGATCGCGCGCCAGTCTTCTTCGGAAATGATCACGGCATTGCCGTGTTTGCCGGTGACGTAGATCGGCTCATTCGATACGTCATCGATCAGGTTGTATATGTTTTGACGAACTTTGCTGACGGTTAATGTTTTCATAATAAGTTCTTGCTTTCAGAAACGTACGTAATTACGTACGTAATAGCAAGTGAAAAAAAACCGAGACTAAGGAATTTCGGTTTTATTCCCCCTTGAAAAGAGCCTGTCCCGAGCTTGGCGAGGGAGGGTTAGGGGGATTATTACCCGCCTGAGCCAGCCTTGAGCGCAGCCGAAGGAGCGCCCCCCTTTGGTAAAGGGGGGACTTGGTAACAGACGATTTCTGAATTCCCCCCTTTATTAAAGGGGGGGTTCGGGGGGATTCTTTTCTCGACTTCACTTTCGATCATCTTACAAACACCGTCAAATTCATGCAGCACTTCGTAATTGGTAAATCTCAAAACCTTCAATTTGTAAGCCTCAAGCACTTTCGTGCGGCCTTTGTCATAATCTTTTCCGTCGTCCGTATAATGGCTATCGCCATCCACTTCAATCACCAATTTCAGTTTAGCACAATAAAAATCTACAATATAATGATCGATGGGCTTTTGTCTCAGAACGGGAAATTTTAAATGCTTTAAAAAGCCATGCCAGAGTTTCTTCTCCGCCCGTGTCATGGTTCTCCTGAGAGTCCGCGCACGCTCCTTAAGCTTAGGATTGAAAGGCAAGTGATGGCCGGTGGTAATGAGGCCTTTGGCTTTGGCGTCGTTTTTCATTTCATAGGTTCCCTTTTTTAATCCCCCCGGCGGAGCCTGCACTGAGCATCGCGAAGTGGCGCCCCCCTTTGGTAAAGGGGGGACTTGGTAACAGACGATTTCTGAATTCCCCTTTATTAAAGGGGGGTTCGGGGGGATTCTCTTGGAGCACTCGAGGAGACCATCTTATTTTTTTAGCCAATTGGATAATCGCTGTTCAGCAGCTTGATGAGAAATGCCTTTGCCTTCGTCCAATTCTTTCAACCCCTGATCCACTTGCATTTTGAAATGAAGCTCTTCTATAATATCTTCAACGGTCGAACTCTTGGGCATTTTCTTGATTATCTTAATGACGTGATCTTTTACTGCAGGCATGCGTTCTCCTTAAAATGATATGCTGCCCCTCCCAAAATCCCCCGCCTTCGGCGCCCCCCTTTGGTAAAGGGGGGACTTGGTAACAGACGATTTCTGAATTCCCCCCTTTTATTAAAGGGGGGTTCGGGGGGATTCTCCTGAGCGAGCGAAGCGAGTCGCAGGAGTCATTCCCACGAACGCGGGAATCTATTTCACATCCTCAAATCAGGCTAATTAGAGATTTTATTCCATTCTTTGATGCGTCTGATCGCTTCACTAATTTGTTTTTCCAAATCTAATTGTCCAACTAGGTTTTGTTTCGTCAAGAACTTTGAAATTTTTGCGGCGAACAAAACTTTGTTTTGGAGAAACTTACTGCCTTCGTCTTTCCTGAATTATTTCTTCCAATAATAATATTAATAGGTAATATCGAATCAAATCCATGTTCAACTTCCTTGAAACATTTATGGTGTTTTAATTTTGATTGATGTCTTGTCTAACATTACTGATCTCTTCCAAATGCGAAAAAAGGCACAAAACCTTCCCATTTTCGGGACGTCTTGTGCCTTAAATTAAAATTACTTTTCTAATTCAGCTTTGCGTCCCCCTGACGCGGAAAATCCCCCGCCTTCGCGGAGCCTGTCCTGAGCGATAGCGAAGGGCTCAGGCCGCCCCCTTTATTAAAGGGGGCAAGCGCCGAAGGTGCTGGGGGATTCTACGAGCACCCCATGCTATTCCCGCAGTTCAGGCATTTGTAGCATGCGCCGTTGCGCACGGTCATATGCCCGCACACGTCGCACGCGGGTGCGTCGCCCATCATCTCGCTCAGATGTTTATCGAGTAAATTCTGCGAAGTTTCTTTCGGGGTCTCCGCGGGCGTATGGTCCACGACCGTCGGCGTAGCCGGGTCGTGCGATTCGCCGTTGAGCGTCGGCGGAATGTGAACGAAATCCATGCGCTTGAGATATTCCATGCCGAGCACGCGGAAAATAAAATCCAGTATCGAGGTCGCGTTTTTGATGTTCGGGTGATTCGTAAATCCGCTCGGCTCGAAGCGCGTGAATGTGAATTTCTCCACGAATTTGTCCAGCGGCACGCCGTACTGCAGTCCCATTGAGACCGCGACGGCAAAACAGTTGAGTAAACTGCGGTAGGCTGCGCCTTCTTTGAACATATCGATGAAGATCTCGCCGATCTGGTTGTCATCGTATTCTCCGGTGCGGAAATAAATTTTATGTCCGCCCATTTCGACTTCCTGCGTGAATCCCTGCCGTTTGTGCGGCATCGGTTTTTTCTGCCCGCGGCGTAATTCTCTGCCGGACTTTTCGATCGCGTCCTGAACGGCTTTATCCAATTGCGCTTGCGTGATCGTCATCTCGTCTTCGACCGATTCTTTGGAGGACGATTTATTGCTGAGCGGCTGGGAGAATTTCGATCCGTCGCGGTAGAGCGCCACGGCTTTGAGCCCGAGCTTCCAGCCTTCGAAATAAATGCGCTCGATATCTTTTACGGTCGCTTCCGAAGGAATATTTACCGTTTTGGAGATCGCACCGGAGAGGAACGGCTGAACCGCACCCATCATCTTCACGTGCCCCATCGGGTCGATGTAGCGTTTGCCGATACCGCATTTATTCGCGCAGTCGAACACCGCGAGATGTTCTTCTTTCATTAAGTGAGTTCCTTCCACGGTCTGCGCGCCGGCGATATAGATCACCGCGCGTGAGATCTGTTCACCGGAAAGGCCTTTTTGCTTCAGCGTCTTGATATTGATATGCGGCGTCCATTCGTCCAGCGATTTATTTTTATTGACGTAAGCTTCGGCTTCGGCAATTTCAGGATCCGTGAAACCCATTTGTTTCAGTTGTTCCGGATTCACATAGGGCGCACCGTCGAATGTGCCGTGGCCGAGAATGTATTTGATGATACCGTCGATCTCTTCTTTATTATATCCTAATTTGCCGAGCGATTGCGGAATGGAGCCGTTGACGATCTTGAAATATCCGCCGCCGGCTAATTTTTTCCATTTCACCAAAGAGAATTCCGGTTCGACGCCGGTCGTGTCGCAATCCATCAAAAGCCCGATCGTTCCCGTTGGGGCAAGCACCGTCGCCTGCGCATTGCGGTAACCGAACTGGCCGCCCATGGCCACGCAGGCGTCCCAGTCTTCGCGCGCCGCACGGACCAGGTCGTCCGGGCAAAATTCGTTACTGATTTTATAAGCCGCATCGCGGTGTTTGTTCATCACGCGCATCATCGGTTTTTCATTTTTCTTGTAGCCGGGAAAAGCGCCTTTGACGGAAGCCACCTCCGCGGAACCGCGGAATCCCCACGCATGCATGATCGCGGTGATCGCGCCGGCCCACGCTCTGCCTTCTTCGGAATCGTACGGAATGCCGTTGACCATCAATAGGGTCCCTAAATTCGCATAACCCAATCCGAGCGGGCGGTAATCGTGGCTGTTCTGCGCAATTTTCTGGGTCGGGTAGGAAGACATGTCCACGAGAATTTCCTGCGCGATAATGAACACGCGGCAGGCTTCGCGGAATCCTGCGATATCGAATTTGCCGGATTCATCGGAACATTTCATCAAATTGACCGACGCGAGATTGCAGGCGGTATCGTCGAGGAACATATATTCCGAGCAGGGATTCGACGCGTGAATCTTGTCGGTCGACGGGCAGGTGTGCCAGTCATTGATCGTGTCGTCGAATTGAATGCCGGGATCGGCGCATGCCCATGCGGCGTAAGAAATTTGATCGAACAGATCGCGCGCTTTGTAGGTATCGATGACTTCGCCGGAAGTGCGCGACGTGGTTTTCCATTCGCCGTCGTCGAGAACGGCGTTCATGAATTTATCGGAAACGCGGACCGAGTTGTTGGAGTTTTGTCCGGAGACGGTTTGGTACGCTTCGCCGTTGAAATCGCTGTCGTATCCGGCGTCGATGAGGGCTTTGACTTTCTTTTCTTCTTTCACTTTCCAATTGATGAAATCCACGATCTCCGGGTGGTCCATATCGAGGCAGACCATTTTCGCCGCACGGCGCGTGGTGCCGCCGGATTTGGTCGCACCCGCTCCGCGGTCCAGAACGCTCAGGAACGACATGAGGCCCGAGGACGTTCCTCCGCCGGAAAGTTTTTCCTGTTTGCCGCGCAAAGATGAAAAATTGCTGCCCGTGCCGGAACCGTATTTGAAAAGCCGGGCTTCGTTCTTGGCCAATTCAAAAATGCCCATCAGGTCGTCACTCACCGCCTGAATGAAGCACGCCGAGCATTGCGGATGTGAATACGAATCGGGGGTCATTTCGATGTTGCCTGTTTTAGGATTCCAAAAATAATTTCCGCCCGAACCTTCGATATGATATTCCTGGGAAAGGCCGCAATTGAACCAGACCGGCGAATTGAATGCGCCCATTTGATTGACTAGCAGATGCGTGAGTTCCATTTCAAAGATCTCGGCATCGTTCTTCGAATCGAAGTATCCTAATTTTTCACCTTCCGCCCGGATCGTATGCGCGACGCGATAGACCAATTGTTTGGCGCTCGTTTCATTGCCGGTTCCAGGTACTCCCGCTTTGCGGAAATATTTGGAGGCTGCGATGTCCGTAGCCAATTGCGACCAGCTTTTGGGGATATCGAGGTCCTTCATTTCGAAAACAACTCTGCCGTCCGGCTCGGTGATCACGCTCGTGCGCTTTTCCCATTCGATCGCGTCGAACGGGTGAACGCCTTCTTTGGTGAAATAGCGTTTGAAACGCAATCCTTTCGCGCCGTCGTAGGCGATCCCGTTGATGGTGCGCGGGGTGGACTTGCTCGGGGACGGTTTTTTTGCATCCTTGACTTGGGCATCAGGGTTCTGAAGGGCCATGACAAAAATCCTTATGGGTTAAAAAGTGGAACCTGGGTTTTTAAGAATAAATTTCCAAAAAAGACGTCAATGTTTCATCTCATACTTCAAAAAAAGAAAATACGTTAGCGATGAAGTACTTCAAGAATTGTTCTCTTCTACAAATGTAGCGGAGTATTGATGTCAATTCTAATGAAATGCTCTCTCAATAACAGGGGTGAACACATTATAAAGCACCGCCTTTTTATAAGCAAGAAGTATTTTTAAACTCACACAATCCACAAGTTATTAACATCATTAATCTAATAAAAACAGCCCTTGAAAGCCAGAAAAAAAAGTTATCAACATAAAATTGATCTTCACAAATTAATCACAATTTACGAAGCAGAAAAATATATTTTCGTAAAATAATCATAATTATAGAAACAGATCGGAGAAAAAGTCTTTTGGAGAGACAAAAAGAAGAATCCCGGGAAAATACAAAGCGTTTAATGCGAATCTGACCAACAACAAATCTTCAATTCTCCCTTGCTTTTTCTTTTCAATTCCGTTATAATTTATCCGGCCTTTTTCCCCATTGAAATTCCATTTCTGTTCACCAATGGAGCTTGCGATATGCCTTCCTTGTCAACCGCGGTTTGGTCATCGGTCGGAAAAAAAATTATCACCGGGCTCACCGGGCTTGCCCTATGCGTGTTCGTTCTCATGCATCTGTTGGGCAATCTGAATTTGTTTGTCGGCGCGGATGCTTTTAATCTGTATACGCATAAGCTCGAAAGTTTCGGCGGAATATTGTATGTGATCGAGGCGCTGCTGGCGATGGTTTTCGTACTGCATGCGGTCGTCGGCGTTTCTGTGTGGGTGAAAAAGAGGCAGGCGCGGCCCGTACCTTACGAGCAGGTCGCCAACGCCGGCGCACCCAGCCATAAATCGCTCTCCTCCCTTTCGATGATCTACACGGGAATTTTGCTCCTTATTTTTTTGGTCCTGCATTTGAAGACCTTCAAATACGGACCTTTTTACACGACCTATATTGACGGTGTGGGCGACGTAAGAGATCTTTACCGGTTGGTCATCGACGTCTACCGCGATCCGGTCTATGTGATTTCTTACGTTATCCTGATGGTTTTGCTCGGCGTGCATTTACGCCACGGTTTCTGGAGCGCATTCCAGTCGCTCGGCGTGAGCAATCCCCGCTTCACCCCGGTGATACATATTTTTGGAATTGCCTTCGCAGTCGCGATCGCCGTGGGGTTCCTAGTGATGCCTGTGTGGATTTATTTGACGAATTAAATACATGTTTCCCCACGAAACACACGAAAAAGGCACGAAAAATTTTAATGCAAAATACAAGTGATTGCCCGCGAAATACGCGAAACATGCGAAAAAATGAATACAAAAAATATTGTCTTTGCTGAAGAAAGCTACAAAATCCTCGGGGCATGTTTCAATGTTTACAAAGCGAAAGGGTGCGGATTTTTAGAGGCAGTCTATCATGAATGCCTGCAAATAGAATTTGAATTTCAGAAAATTCCTTTTGTATCCCAGAAGGAACTGGCAATAGAATATCGAGATCGGCTACTCAAACAAAACTACAAAGCCGATTTTATTTGTTTTGACAAGATCATCGTTGAAATAAAGGCGGCTTCCAAAATAATCGATGAACACCGGGCACAGGTATTGAATTATGTTAATGCGACAAATTCTAAACTCGGCATTTTGGTCAATTTCGGACATTATCCTAAATTGGAATACGAACGGTTTGCGTTGACTGAAAAAAAAGTTACAAAAACAGTTTAAAAACTTTTGCGCCTTTTCGCGTGTTTCGCGGGCAAATAGTTTCTGTGTTTCGTGGGAAAAAGTTTTCGCGTGTTTGGCGGTTTAATAGTTTTCGTGTCTTTTCGTGTTTTTCGTGGGAAAAGTTTTCGCGTATTTCGCGGGCTAAGTTTTTTTCGTGTCTTTCGTGGGGAAGTATTCTGCGGGCAAGCATAAGGAGAATGATAAATGAAACTAGATTCAAAGATCCCGTCCGGGCCGTTAGCCGATAAATGGGACAAACATAAATTCGATATCAAATTGGTCAACCCGGCCAACAAACGGAAATACACTATAATAGTAGTCGGGACCGGGTTGGCCGGCGGATCTGCGGCGGCGAGCCTGGCGGAATTAGGCTACAACGTTTTGAGTTTTTGCATTCAGGATTCGCCGCGCCGTGCGCACAGCATCGCCGCCCAAGGCGGCATCAACGCCGCCAAGAATTACCCTAACGACGGCGACAGCGTGTGGAGGTTATTTTACGATACCATCAAAGGCGGCGATTACCGTTCCCGTGAAGCCAATGTCTATCGCCTCGCACAGCTGAGCACCAACATCATCGATCAATGCGTCGCCCAGGGCGTTCCGTTCGCCCGCGAGTACGGCGGACAATTGGACAACCGGTCCTTCGGCGGTGCGCAGGTATCGCGCACCTTTTACGCGCGCGGGCAAACCGGCCAGCAGCTTTTACTCGGGGCATACAGTTCGCTGATGCGCCAGGTGGATACGGGCCGCGTCAAGTTATTTCCCCGCCGGGAAATGCTGGATCTTGTTATCGCCGGCGGCAAAGCGCGCGGTATTGTCGCCCGAAATCTCGTCGACGGCACCATCGAATCCTATGCCGCGGATGCGGTCATACTGGCTACCGGCGGTTACGGTAACGCATACTATCTTTCGACCAACGCAAAAAATTCGAATGTCACCGCCGCATGGCGCTGCTACAAGCGCGGTGCACTGTTTGCCAATCCGTGCTTCACGCAAATTCACCCGACGTGCATCCCGGTTTCCGGCGATCACCAGGCGAAGCTCACCTTGATGAGCGAAAGCCTGCGCAACGACGGACGTGTATGGGTTCCGAAAAATAAAGGCGACCGGCGCCCGCCGGAACAAATTCCGGAAGAAGACCGCGATTATTATCTCGAAAGAAAATATCCGAGCTTCGGCAATCTCGTTCCGAGGGACGTGGCTTCCCGTAATGCGAAAGCGGTGTGCGACGAAGGCCGCGGTGCGGGCGATTCGGGCTTGTCCGTATATTTGGATTTTCGCGACGCCCTTAAACGCGTCGGAGAACATTCGATCAAAGAAAAATACGGCAACCTCTTCGATATGTATCAACGCATCACGGATGAGGACCCGTACCACGTTCCGATGCGCATTTATCCGGCGATCCACTATACGATGGGCGGCTTGTGGGTGGATTATAATCTGATGAGCACGATTCCCGGACTGCATGTATTAGGCGAGGCGAATTTCTCCGACCACGGTGCGAACCGCCTCGGCGCGAGCGCACTCATGCAGGGTTTGGCGGACGGTTACTTCGTGATCCCCTATACGATCGGTCATTATCTGGCAACTGCCGATCTTCCTAAGATCGATACGGATCAAAAAGAATTCAAAACAGTTGCCGAGGAAGTGAAAACGAAAACCGCAAAAATGCTTGCCATCAAAGGCAAAAAGACTGTTACGGAATTCCATCGCAGCATCGGAAAATTGTTGTGGGATTATGTCGGTATGGCACGGAATGAAAAAGGATTGAAAAAAGTGATTAAAGAAATTCCGAAATTACGCGAAGAGTTCTGGCAGAACGTTTCGATTCCTGCGGACGGCGATTCGCTGAACAAGAATCTGGAATTTGCCGGGCGCGTTGCCGATTTTCTGGAATTGGGTGAATTGATGGCGCGGGATGCACTGAACCGCAAAGAATCGTGCGGCGGGCATTTCCGCGAGGAATATCAAACTCCGGACGGCGAAGCGAAACGCGACGACACCAATTTTTCATACATTGCCGCGTGGGAATATGCCGGCGATAAAAAGGAACCGGTTTTGAATAAAGAAAAACTGGAATTCGAGAACGTTCATTTGAGTCAACGCAGTTATAAGTAATTGGGCGGCCACAAAGGCACGAAGGCACAAAATATTTTGTAGAAAAGGATTGCGGTATATGGAAAATATGACCCTTCATTTGCGCGTATGGCGTCAGAAAAATACTTCGAGCAAGGGTAGGATGGTCGACTACACGCTCACCGGCGTTTCGCCCGATATGTCATTTCTGGAAATGATGGACACGCTCAATGAAAAATTAATTAAAGAAGGCGTCGAACCCGTCGAATTCGACAACGATTGCCGCGAAGGCATTTGCGGCATGTGCAATATGGTGATCAACGGCATCGCGCACGGCCCCCAAAAGGGCACGGCGACGTGTCAATTGCACGTGCGTAAATTCAAGGACGGCGATACGATCACCGTCGAACCCTGGCGCGCCAAAGCGTTTCCCGTTCTGAAAGATCTCGTGGTCGACCGCAGCGCGTTCGATCACATTATCGCGGCAGGCGGCTACACGTCCGTGAATGCCGGGGGCGCACCGGATGGAAATGCGATTCTGATCTCAAAGGAATTGGCCGATAAAGCGATGGACGCGGCGGCATGTATCGGCTGTGGAGCCTGCGTGGCTGCGTGTCCCAACGGATCGGCATCTCTTTTTGTCGCAGCAAAGATCGCCCAGTTTACGTTTCTTCCTCAGGGCCATCCGGAACGGGGGCGCCGCGCGCTGCGCATGGTTGAAAAAATGGACGAGCTGGAATTCGGCGATTGCTCCAATCACGGCGAATGCGAAGCCGTTTGCCCGAAGGAAATTTCCATTTCACACATCGCCCTCATGCGCCGGGAATATCTTAAGGCCGCTTTCGACTAAGTTTTGCATCCAACAGCCCCAGTCTTTAAAAAGTTCCGTCTCCTCAGAGATGGAACTTTTTTTATGATTTTATTGAAACTTTGGCGGGGTCCTTCCGTATGGATATATGGTAAGACGGGGTTTCACTAAACCGCAAAGATGTGGTATAAATTTATGAGAGATTTTAACATCAAAACCTTATTGATCGGCTTTTCCTTTTGGGCCATCGGGACAGCATCGCTTTTCTCCCAGCACGTCATTGCGGATCTGAAGAATTTCGAACCGGACAAGATCTACGTCAAGGGATTCACGGTCAAGCGTACGTCCGCGATCGCCATCAATGCCGTCGGAGTGAAGGCGCAATCGCATAAGTGGAATCGCTGGAATCCGATGATCGCCTACGGATGGATTTTGAACACCGATACGCATGAAGCCGTGTGGGCCATGTCTCCGGAAAATACGGGCAGGGCTTTGGGAACCAACAACCTTAAATTTGAAGGAACCCTGACGCTGGAACCGGGCAATTACGAAGCCTATTATTCCACTTACGGACAACGAATTATAAGAATTTCCAGGTCTGGAAGCTATCTCGGCGAATTTGTAAAGAATCTCGTGAAAGTGTTTGTCGAGGACGAGGATATATATGAAAACGCCGACCAATGGCATTTGAAGATCGTCACCAAGGATGGAGATAGTTTTGAAACTTTTGACGGATCGAAATCCAAGAACGTTTTCGTGGATCTGACCGGCGCGCGCGACAGCGATTTCCTTGAAAAAGGATTTTCTGTTGATAAGAATATCAAAGTCAAAATCTATTGCAACGGCGAAGGGCAGGACAGCCGGATGTTCGATTTCGGATGGATCACCAATGACAAGTCTGCCAAACAGGTTTGGGAAATGCGCTATGATAATACGTCGTACGGCGGGGGTGCGGAAAAAAATCGCATATACGCCGGTATTATTACTCTGCCGGCAGGCGACTACATCGCAACGTATGTCACCGACGATTCGCATTCATTCAACGAATGGAATATGCAGCCGCCGTATGATCCTGCAAATTGGGGACTGTCCCTCAGCATCGTCGATGAAAACGATTTAACGTTCATCCGTGACTATAAAAAGGCCAAGAAACAGGAAATTCTGGCGATCACTAAAGTCAGCGATAATCAATTTCGTTCTGAAGGATTTTCGCTCTCCAAATCAACGGATATTGTGATCTACTCGCTGGGTGAAGGACGCGACAGCCGCATGTACGATTACGGCTGGATTACCGATGCCAATACGGGGGAGACGGTTTGGCAGATGCGCTACAGCGAAACTAAATTTGCCGGAGGGGATGAGAAAAACCGTTTGTTTGAAGGATCCATCACGCTGCCTCCGGGTAATTATATGGCTAATTACAGGACCGACGGCTCGCATTCGTGCGAAGACTGGAATACCGATCCCCCGTACAACAAGAACAAATGGGGCATCACGCTGAGTTTGGCGAATAACAATGACACCAAGAACATTTCAAAATACAGCGAGAGTGACGACCGGACGCTGTTGGCGCAGATTGTCCGCGTGGGTGACGATGAGTACCGTACCAGACCGTTCGCGTTGGAAAAAGATTCCAAGATCCGGATCCTCTGTATCGGAGAAGGCAGGCACGGGCAAATGTATGACTACGGCTGGATCAAGAATACGGAGACGGGTCAAACGGTGTGGGAAATGACCTTTGGTATGACGCGGCCTGCCGGCGGCGCCCAGAAAAACCGCATGCTTGACGGCACCGTTTTTTTGGAAGCAGGAAAATATGAAGTCACATTCATCAGCGACGGTTCGCATTCATTCGAAGACTGGAACGACGATGCGCCGAATCAACCCGACAAGTGGGGCATTACGCTGAAGCTCGCGAAATAAGAAATTCAGATTCACAATAAAAAAAAGCGGTCTCCGATGACCGCTTTTTTTTATTGGCCCGCAGAATTGACTTTGGTCGCTGAATATAGCTAAATTGCCTCCATAACAAAGGAGGTTCTATGTTTGACCGGATCCGATTCACGCTCAGACGCAAATCCGTTCACGTAAGTTGCGACCCTCTCTTTATTACAGCCCACACGGCCTATCACGGAGAGGGCAATGATATTCATATCCTGGAAAGGAATTTTGAGGGCTTCGACGTTACCGAACCGATTTCCATTTATGACAATTACAAAGGACTACAATACAACATCACGAAAGACGGCGAGGCGTTTACCCTGACGATAGAAGAAATGTCCTTGAACAACCTGTTGAACCTGGGTTTGCCGCGTGAAGCCCTGGATGAAACCATCATTCTGCAGAAGAGGCTTTTAAACCCAAGATAAGATATTGACCTGCGAAGAAAGCGGTCCCCCGCGGCCGCTTTCTTCGCCTCCGCAGGCGGCTATTTTTCCAATATCAACGCCGGAATATCCTGCTCCTTCACCCGCGCATTAAAAGCGGGAAGCTGCTGCTCCAAAATCGGTTTAAGCTTTGATAACTGAACACCCACTTTTGCCGCGAGCATTTCCAACACCCCATACGCCTGTTTGGTCGGCCGAGAATCGGCGGACGCGACGTTGCTGAACAGCGAAACTAATTTGTTGTTCAGTTTGATCGGAAAATTCAAAACGTCCTGGCTGCTTTTGGCTTTGGTCTGAATGAGTTCGTTTTCGATCACCGAGAGACTATCCGACAAAGGTTTGGCAAAATCTTTAATCCTTTTCGCGGCGGTAGTGTCTTTAATTTTCCCCGCCAGGTCATTGATCTGTTTTTGAATATTCCGAATCACATTGACCGCTTGGTGTGTTTCCGAAATTTTTCGGTGAATGGCCGTCAGCAGTTCCCGCTGCGCGTTCAAGTCTTCCAGAGAGGCTTCGACGCGAGGATCTTTTTTGATTTCAAAAGGCTGGGTTTGTGAGAACTTTCCCGCAGTCAGACGTACCTGATACTTCCCGGGAACCGCTTTCGGTCCGCGTAAATCGCCGTCCCACAAAACCGCGCCGGGAATTTCGACGGCGTCCGAATCGCGCAGATCCCAAACGAACCGGTTTTGCCCCGTGTCCGCGGGAACCAGGTCCATACGGGTTTCCTTGGGTTTCTCGTAGAATTCTTTCGATTCCTCCACGGCCTTTCCTTTCTTGTCTTTTTTGCTTGAATAGGACATGATCAATTTTCCGTTCGCATCGAGAAATTCAAGCCGTACCTCGTCTTTGGGCTTTTCCTTGAAATAATAATAAATGAAAGCTCCATTCGGAGGATTCTGACCGAGCGCCAGCCCGGGGCGACGGAATTGAAATCCTTCGGTGCGATACGCTTCCCGCGGCTTGAAAAGAACCGTTTCGGATCCGGCTACTTCATCCGACAATTGATACAGCGGCGTGACGTCGTCTAAGATCCAAAGTGACCGCCCGTGCGTTGCGACGATTAAATCTTTTCCATGAACGATTAAATCATGAATCGGTACCACAGGCAAATTTAGCTGCAGGGATTGCCAGGAATCTCCACCGGTAAACGAAACGTAGACGCCGGTTTCCGTTCCCGCATAGAGCAAGCCTTTTCTATTCGGGTCTTCCCGAATCACGCGCGTGTAATCATTTTCCCGTATACCGCCGGTTATTTTCTTCCATGTCTTTCCATAGTCTGCGGTCTTAAACAAATAAGGATGAAAATCATTCAGTTTGTAGCGTGTGACTGCGGCATACGCCGTCCCTGCATCAAACGGGGACGGCTCGATGATACTGACGAGCGATTCGGGTAAATCTTTCGGCGTAACATTCTGCCATGTAGCGCCGTGGTCAAGGCTCAGGTGAATGAGACCGTCATCGCTTCCGGCCCAGAGAACGCCTTTTTGAACCGGCGATTCGGCTAAAGAAAAAACCGTATTGTAATATTCCACGCTCGTGTTGTCCTTCGTAATGGGGCCGCCGGAAGATTTCTGTTTCGCAGTGTCATTCCGCGTCAGATCGGGACTGATCTCATCCCAGCTCATTCCTTCGTCCGTACTTCGAAAAACACATTGCGCAGCCGCATACAGGACCCGGGAATCGTGCGGAGAGATCAAGATCGGATAGGTCCATTGAAAACGGTACTTCAACGCCTGAGCTCCGGACCCGATTCCGTTATCGGGCCATATGTCAATGTTCTTTTCCTGCCCGGTTTGATAATTTAGTTTCGTCATATAGCCTTCGTAGCTGCCCCCGTACGTGAGGTGAGGTTTTTCAGGATTCACGGCCACGTATCCGCTTTCACCCCCCGCCGACGCATGCCAATCTTTAACGCCGATGCCGGCGCCCGATGTACGGCTGACGATTTCGATCGTGCTGTTGTCCTGCTGAGCCGCGTACAGATGATACGGATATTGATTATCCGCAACGACGTGATAAAACTGCGCGGTGGCTTGATTTTCCTCCGTCCATGTCTTGCCCCCGTTGTAGGTCACTTCCGCGCCGCCGTCATCTCCTAATATCATGCGATCGGGGTTCGTCGGATCGATCCACAGATCATGATGATCGCCGTGACGCGATGAGATGGTTTTGAAGGTTTTTCCCCCGTCCATGGACTTGTGAAATTCGACGTTTAAGACGTAGACCGTTTCAGGATTTCTTGTATCCGGATAAATCTCGCTATAGTACCAGGCACGTTGGCGCAAATTGCGATCGTCATTGACCCTCTGCCAGATTTGGCCCGCGTCATCGGAACGAAACACCCCGCCGTTTTCATTTTCTACGATGGCCCATACCCGATCCGCCTGAACCGGCGAAAGTGCAATTCCGATTTTTCCGACGATGCCCTTCGGCATCCCAGGGTTTTTTGTCAGATCCGCCCACGTATCGCCGCCGTCGGTTGATTGGTATAGCCCTGAGCCCGGTCCGCCGCTGGACATGCTCCACGGATTGCGGTACGCCTCCCACAGGGCTGCGTAAATCACGCGCGGATTATTCGGATCGATCTTAATGTCCACGGCGCCGGTTCTTTCATCTTTGAATAAAATATTTTTCCATGAATGCCCTCCGTCGGTTGAACGGTACACGCCGCGCTCTTTATTGGTTCCAAACATCTGTCCCATGGCGGCCACGTACACCCAATCCGGATTCTTCGGATGAACGGCTATTCGTCCGATAAATTGCGTTTCTTTTAAACCCATATTCGTCCAGGTTTTTCCGGCGTCGAGTGACTTGTAGACGCCGTCGCCGTACGACATATTGCCGCGAATGCACGTCTCACCCATTCCGGCGTACACAACATTCGGATCCGATCCGGCTACCGCCAACGCGCCAACCGTTCCGGTTTTGAGAAATCCGTCGGAAACATTCATCCACGTCATTCCGCCGTCCGTGGATTTCCAAATCCCGCCTCCGGTGCTGCCGAAATAAAAGGTGTACGGCTGATCCGCGTGGCCCGCTACGGCAATCGAACGCCCTCCGCGATACGGCCCGATGCTGCGCCATTGCAGTGCCTTATACAAGTTCTTGTCGAATGAGATTTTGCTTTTTTCCTGCCCGCTCCCGAGCGCGGAAAATACGATCAGAATGATCCCGGCTACGCATAAGGTGTGTTTCATGAGGGTTTTCCTTTGTCGTGAAATATTGGATTGGCGGTTTCGGCCTTTTTTTTATATATTCAAGTTAGGTGATATACAATTAAAATTCCAAAACATTTATGTGCCGCTTGGTCATCTATAAAGGTGCGGAAATTCCCATCAGCCGCTTGATCTTTGATCCCCCGCATTCAGTTTTCAAACAGAGTTTTGATGCAAAGGAAATGTTGTCGGGAAATATGAATGCGGACGGTTTCGGGATCGGGTGGTATAATCACGCGCTGAACCGGTCCCCGGCGGTGTATACCAACACCGCCGCCATCTGGAACGACTTCAATGCGCCGCGCATCATGAACAAAATCTCTTCCGGACTTATTTTTGCCCACGTCCGGGGCGCCTCGGACGGGATGCCGGTTACGATGACGAACACCCATCCGTTCGCCTATAGGAATTTTGTCTTCATGCACAACGGCGCCATCGATGAATTTCCAGAGCTCGTTTTTCCTGAAATCGCCGGGAGAATAAATTCGCGGCTCTGGGCGCACGTAAAAGGCAACACCGATTCGGAACATTTTTTTGCGCTGTGGCTGAGCCATTTGGATTGGAAGCAGCTGCATTCGGACAAGGGCGTTCCATTGAAAGCGCAGATCGCCGCGCTGCGTGAGACGATTCGGTTTTTGGAAACGATCGCGAAAAAAAAGAAAATTGAAATGGTCTTGAATTTGGGAATATCCGACGGAGAGAATATCATCGCGGCGCGTTATCATTTCGGAAAACGCAAAGCGACGTTGTATGTTATCGGGGATTCGAAACGTTTTCCGCGATCCAAGATCATTGCGTCGGAAAAATTGTTCGCCGATACCCGCTGGAAAACCGTGCCGGAACGATCCCTGGTCGCGATTGATAAAAAGAATAATTTGTCGATTCAATCACTTTGAAAACTGTTGCCCGCGAAACATGTGAAAAAAAACAGAAAACAAATTTTGCCGCTAAGACACAAAGTTTTAGTGTTTAAGAAACCTTAGCGTCTTGGAGTCTTAGGGGTTATGAATTTGTTGTTTCTTCGCTTTTTTCGCGGGCAGGTCTCTTAACGAACCTCAAATTCAACCGGTTCGCTTCTGATTTTTCCTGTCCAGAGCCCGTAGGCCTTGCTTTGGTAGGAATTCTTATACACCGCGCGCAGCTTGTACTTTCCGGGCGGAAACTTGAACGGGTCTTTTGATCCGTCATTCGCTAAAATGAATCCGCTCACGCACGTTGCTTTTTCTCCGGGATATAGGATCTGGACGTGTTTGGTCGACAGGTCAGGATAGTCGGCCCTGCGAAAAAAATATCTGGGATCGGGATCCATTTCAAAAGTGACTTCTTCGCCCTCATGATCAAGAAAATTGCCTGCAAATCTCGCGTTGATGAAAAAAACATCTTTCGATTCGTTCTTCAAAAACACATATGCGACAATGCTTTCGGTCCGTTCGTAACCGGATTTATCAAGCCAAATTCCAGCTTTGAGCCGGGTCGAGTCTTGTAAGGACACCGTCACGCGATAAAAACTACCGCTCCCGCTGCACCCGGCCGCTGCAATAATAGTGAGAATGATCAACAATTTCTTCATTTCAAAACTCACTCGATTGGAACCCTTTACCACTAAGACACGAAGGCACGAGAGTGCAATATTCGCGCCTTGGTGTCTTGGGGCAATCTTTGCAAAAGTTAAAACTAGTACACAACCACAGAGACGCTAAGACTCAGAGTTTTGGTTTTAAGAAACCTTTGTGTCCTAGTGTCTTCGTCTTTATAATTCAAGACTATTGCGGTTGTTTCGGCTGTCTCTTATTGACCTCACCCGCTATTATCATGGCATCGCGAATCTGGTCGGCAATGGCCGTCAGCCCGCCGGGTGAATGCGGCAACATAATCGTGTTGGTGTGCGAATGCTCGCCGATGTTCTGAAGCGTATCAAAATATTGCGTCATCAGTACCAGCGTCATGACATCTTTGGCCGAAGAGCCTTCGACCGCCTGCTGAAACTGCTCGACGGAATCCCGCAAGCCTTCGATGATCGCCTTTCTCTGATCGGCAATGCCCTTACCTTGCAGCGCCTTGCTTTGCGCTTCGGCCTCGGCGGCCTTGACTTTTAGAATACGGTCCGCTTCGCCTTTTTCCGACGCCGCCATACGCATACGCGTCGCCGCATTGATTTCATTCATCGCTTCTTTTACTTTAGAATCCGGCTCGATGTCGGTCACCAGCGCCTTCATAATATCGTAACCGAATTCCGACATCGTGTGCCCGAGTTCCGACCGAACCGCATCCGCGATCTCGTCCTTCTTTTCAAACAGATCATCCAGTTTCAATTTCGGAACGCGCGCACGTGAGAGGTCAAATACGTACGCCGTGATCTGTTGATGCACGTTGGATAACTTGTAAAAGGCCTCATAAACTTTTTCCGGGATCACGAAATATTGCACGGAAACTTTAAGATGCACAAATACGTCGTCGGCGGTTTTCGTCTCCACGACGACGTCCAACTGCTGGACGCGCATATTGAGGCGTGCGATGAGTTTGTCCATAATGGGTATTTTGAACCGCAAACCCGGTTGGGCGAGCCGGCGAAATTTTCCGAACCGCTCGATGAGTCCGACCGTTTGTTGCTTGATAACAAAAAATGAACCCATGAACAATATGAAAAAAATAAATGCGGCGAACCCCAGGCAAATAAGTGAACCTTCCATGATATTCTCCTCTGTTTTTAATTGATGAATTAATTGGATTAATTGAAATGGAAGTTAAACTTAAAAAAAAGAATGGAATTTGGCTATACTTATTTATATTATTTCGCCGCTGATGATATACAGCGGTTCATAAACACGCGGAAATATGATTGCAGAAATCGCCCTTGAAATTCATACGCGAACAAATGCCCACTTGCTGCCGCGCGTGGTGCCCTTGTTGAAGTGTCCCGAATGCGGGACCTCGAATTTTGAAATGCATAACGATACCTCCACACGCATCGAATTTCTCACCCACTGCGTCGTCGTGTGCAACGCGTGCAAGACGTGTTTTCATTACAGCGACGGAATTCTCGACATGCTTATAGAAAAACCGAACCTCCTCACACGGGCCCAAAAGACCAATTTTACAGATTTTGTCGCAAACAACTACCAATCCAAGTGGCGTCCGTGGTGTATGAGTGTTTTTTGCGGCAGGAAATTCTCGAACCGCAGCGAGGCGGAAAAATTGATCGACATGACGCAATTTGACCGGCTGCCGCAAGCGCCCGTGTTAGTTGACTTTGGAACCGGTCACGGATTTTATGCGGTTGCCATGGCCAAGAAATTATCGGACATGAAATCCGGCGGTTTTGTAATTGCCATCGATTTTTCCCGAAAAATGTTACATCGCGCGTTGGACTTCGCAGAAAAAAACCGGGTCGGCCCGGACATTTTGTGGGTAGTGGCGGATGTTGAGAAAACACCCATCGAAAGCGGATCTGTTGACCGCGTGACCTGCGGGGGCAGCTTGAATGAGTATCAACAGCCGGAAACGGCCGTCGCGGAAGCGTGCCGAATCTTGAAAAAAGAGTCGGTTTTTTATGCGATGAACTTATTCCTAAAAAACGGCTGGACCGGATGGTTTCAAAAATTCGCCGCTTTTTCTCTGGGTTTGTCCTATCACCCCGTGGAACATTGGAACCGCGTTTTTGGACAGAACAAATTGGAGATTGGAAAGCAAGACCGGCTTGGTGCGGTGATGTTCACTTCGCTGAAAAAACAATGAAGGAGTTGTACATTGTGTCATTAGGTTATTGAGATGTAAAATGATCCAATGATAAAATGACGCATTGATGAAATGGCATCATGGATTGGAAAATTCAAATTCAGAACGAATTGGACCATGCCCGGCTGGCACTCACTGACGGTAACGACGGTAAAGCCCGTGCCTGCTCGCGGCGAGCAGTCGGCATCATGCTCAAACAACTTGAACAAAAAAACAAGACAGGCGTCCGCACTCTTTCTGCGGTGGATCGTCTGAAAGAAATTGCCTCCGATGAAACTCTTCCGGAAAATATCCGCAAAGCAGCGCAGCGCCTGGTCACTAATGTCAACCGCCGGTTGACTGAGAACTTTACCCTCCACCCGCTCAACGACGTCAAGATCCTCATTGACTATTTCAGCGAATCGATCGAGCCGTGAGAATCCTCTCAATATCAGCAAACCCCGCCTTCCGGCCAATTCCATAAAATCAACCCCTTAGCCACCTGCCATTAAAAACTTTCACCTGCAATTTTTTTATGTCGCTACGGGTCGATTTTAGCCGCTAGTTTCAAATGTAAGTTGTTAATAAACAATGAAACTCTCTTGTGCGATTTGATTAGAATTGTTGGCACTGTGCTTGCATAGTCTAACGTGCTTACAAATCTTGGAATTTGATACTGTGGTAACTGGAGTTTGGAAATGAAAGCATTAATTTTAGCAGCCGGTCAAGGCAAACGATTACTTCCTCTGACGCAAGACACGCCTAAGTGCCTGCTCAATATTTCCGGTACGACCATTTTGGAATATCAACTGGTGATGCTTGCTTCGTGTGGCATCAAGGAAGTGATACTTATCGGCGGATTTCGCGTAGATAAATTGAAAGATTACGCCGAGCGTTACATCACCCTGCACGGGTTACAGTTGAAATTGAAAGTCGTCACCAACAAAGAATATGATATCACAAATAATCTCTATTCCCTATGGCTCGCGAAAGATGAAATGACGTCGGATTTCGTCGTCATCAACGGCGATAACGTGTTCGACCGCAAAGCGCTTTTGAAAATGATCAGCCACAAAGATTTCAGCGCGAGCATCGCTATTCACAAGAATCCGAGCTACGATGACGAAGACATGAAAGTCAAACTGCAGGGACCGCTGGTGACCACGATCAGTAAAAGAATTGATAACTTTGAAGCGCACGGCGAATCCATAGGCATGCGCATTTTCCGCGGCCAGGGCGTCGCGGCGTTTCGATACGCACTGGATATGGCGATGATCGAAGACGTCCTTCGCAATACGTTCTTCGTAACCGCCATTCAGCATATGATTGACATGGGCGACAACGTCGGTTTCGTGGATGTGACCGAATTCAAATACGGCGAACTCGACTTCTTCGAAGACTTAAAGAATCTTGAACTCGATATGTCTGAGCTGATGAAACAGAGCATCCTGCTGCACACCAATCCGGCAGGAATTTATGCGAATCAATTTCAGCCCTATCAAGCAAAGAAAGCAGGCTGACCGTTCGCAAATTTTGTTCAATTAGATTCTATTAGAAATCTTGGTAATGCTATCGTTACCAAGATTTTTTTTTAAAATGTACTGTGAAAAATCACCCGAATTTCATAGATTCATTCAATTGAATCGTCCCAACCATAACCCTTTATGCTCTCCGAGAAAATTCCATTCAACACTCCCTGGATTAATGAAAAACAAAAACAGTATGCGTTGGAGTCTTTTGCCGGCGGGCACGTGTCAGGGGACGGGCCTTTCACAAAAAAATGCCATACGTTTCTTCAAGACTTTTTTACCGTAAAAAAAGTTTTGCTGACGACCTCCTGCACACATGCACTGGAAATGGCGGCCATTTTATTGAATATCAAAGCGGGCGATGAAGTCATCGTTCCGTCATTCACGTTCGTGTCCACGATCAACGCGTTCGCTCTGCGCGGCGCCGTACCGGTGTTCATAGATATCCGCCCGGATACGCTCAACCTGGACGAAACGCAATTGCCGGCTGCGATCACGCAAAAGACGCGCGCGATCGTGCCGGTGCATTACGCCGGCGTCGGCTGTGAAATGGATGCGATCCTGTCCGTCGCGGAAAAACACGGCGTTGCCGTTGTCGAAGATAATGCGCACGGACTATTCGGAAAATATAAGGGAAAATTTTTAGGCACGTTCGGCCAGCTGGCTACGCAAAGTTTTCACGAAACAAAAAATTTCAGCTGCGGGGAAGGCGGCGCCTTGTTGATCCACGATGCCGGGTTGATCGAACGCGCGGAGATCATTCGTGAAAAGGGAACCAATCGAAGCCGGTTTTTCCGCGGTCAAGTGGACAAATATACTTGGGTGGACGTGGGTTCAAGTTATCTTCCGTCGGATATTCTGGCTTCGATGCTGCTGGCACAGCTGGAAGAATGGCAGGACATTCAACGCCGGCGAAAAACAATTTGGGACTTTTACGCCGCGCATCTTCGCGACTGGGCCGGCGTCAATGGCGCACGCTTGCCGATCATACCGGAGCATTGCGAACATCCGTATCACCTGTTTTATGTGCTCATGCCAAATTTGGACGCCCGAACGCGTTTTATCGGCCACCTCAAGGAAAATAATATTCATGCGGTATTTCACTATTTGCCGCTGCATGCCGCACCGGCGGCCAAGCCGTTCTGCAAAAAAACATTTAATTGCCCAGTGACCAACGACGTCAGCGATCGCCTGGTGCGACTGCCGTTTTTCAATCATTTATCGCAGGAACAACTCACGCGCATAGCGGATGCAATTTTGAAATTTAAAGTATAACGATCCGGGTCCCCGTTGATTTTTATTGAACTCGGCATCCGGATAACGGCGAAACCATGAACGATTCACGCAAAGTATTTTACTTCCGGAGATGCCAATATGCTCATTCGCGCTAAAGCTCCGCTTCGTCTCGGCCTTGCCGGCGGCGGAACCGACGTGAGCCCTTATTCGGACACTTACGGCGGCGCCATCCTGAATGCCACGATCAATCTGTACGCGTACGCCACCATCGAGCCGCGCAACGACGGGAAAATTATTTTCAATTCGATTGACCGCAATGAGCGTGTTGAACTTCCCTCCCAATCTGTTTTAGAAATAGACGGCCGGTTCGATTTATGTAAAGGGATTTACAACCGCGCGGTAAAAGATTTTTCCAAGGAACCTCTGTCGTTCGAATTATCCACATTCGTGGACGCGCCTGCCGGATCGGGACTGGGCACGTCGTCCACACTGGTCGTGACCGTACTCGGCGCGTTTGCGGAATGGCTTAAATGGCCGATGGGCGAATACGACACCGCCCATCTTGCTTTTGAGATCGAACGCAAGGATCTGAACATGGCCGGAGGTAAACAGGATCAATATGCCGCGACGTTCGGCGGTTTTAATTTCATGGAATTTTACGCCGATGACAAAGTCATCGTCAATCCGCTGCGCGTCCGTCAGGAATATATGAACGAGCTGGAAGTCACGCTCGTTTTGTATTACACGGGGACGAGCCGCCTGTCGCATAAAATCATCGAAGCGCAAAACGCGAACGTGATAAATAAGAAGGAGAAATCTATCGAGGCGATGCACAAATTGCGCGAGCAATCGGTCATGATGAAAGAAGCCGTGCTCAAAGGGCATATTAATAAACTCGGCGAGATTCTGGACTTTGGATGGAAATATAAAAAACAAATGGCTGATGAGATTTCCAATCCGATCCTCGATGAAATTTATGACGCGGCGATGCAGGCCGGCGCCGCGGGCGGAAAAATTTCCGGTGCTGGCGGCGGCGGGTTCATGATGTTCTATTGCCCTGACAACACACGCTACAACGTGATCCGCCAGCTGCAGCGATTTGGCGGCGAATTTCGCCCGTATCAATTTACCAAGCAGGGTCTGACGACCTGGAGAGTTCCATGAACGAAATCAAGAAGATCATTGCAAGCTCCATCGAGGTGAAAAGTAAATTACTGGCCGACGACCGCCTGATCCAGATCCTACGGCAAATCGTGGACGATATGGTCCGCGCATTCAAGGCCGACAAAAAAGTTTTGTTTTGCGGGAACGGCGGCAGTGCGGCGGATGCGCAGCATTTGGCGGCGGAGCTTTCGGGCCGGTTTTATCTCGACCGCAAGCCGCTCTTCGCCGAAGCGCTGCACGTGAACACGTCCTATCTCACGGCCGTCGCCAATGATTATTCTTATGATGAAATTTTTGCCCGGCTCATCCTGGCCAACGGGCGCGCCGGCGACGTGCTGGTAGCTATTTCCACGTCGGGCAATTCCGGAAATATCGTCCGGGCGATCGAAACCGCCCGCGGCATCGGCATGACGACGATCGGGCTGACGGGCCAGGACGGCGGTAAGATGAAAAACCTTTGCACCTATTTGGTGAATGTGCCCTCCAACGACACGCCGCGCATTCAGGAAGCACATATTCTCGTCGGACATATTATCTGCGAGTTGGTCGAAAAACACTTATTCGGAACGCCATGACCTGTCAAGCCATCATTCTGGCGGGCGGCTTCGGCACGCGTCTGCAGACGGTTGTCAAAGATCTTCCTAAACCGATGGCTCCGGTCAATGGTAAGCCGTTTTTGGAATACGTTTTGAATTATCTCATCGCTCAGCAGTTTGAAAAGATCATATTATCCGTGGGCTATCAGTACGAGGTGATTCAACACTATTTTAAAACGAAATATAAAAGCGCCGAAATCGGGTACTCCATTGAAACGGAAGCGCTGGGCACCGGCGGAGCGATCCTGCAGTCGCTGCCGTTGACGGCGTCCGATGAAGTTGCCGTGTTCAACGGCGATTCTCTTTTCACCATTCCGTTTTCAGAACTGCATCGTTTTCACCGGCAACACGATTCCGAATTGACCCTTGCGCTGAAGCCGATGAAGAATTTCGACCGCTACGGTACGGTTACTCTGGACGCCGGGAATGTGATTACGCATTTTGAAGAGAAGCAATTCAAATCGAGCGGATGCATCAACACAGGCGTGTATATCATGAAAAAAGATCTTTTTCGATCGTTTCAGCTGCCGCGTAAATTTTCTTTTGAAAATGATTTCTTACAAAGATACCACACGCGTCATACGTTCTACGGGCTGCCGATGGATGATTATTTTATTGACATCGGCGTGCCCGATGAATACGGCCGGGCGCAAAAGGATTTTAAAAAATTAATATTTGAGGAGTGACCATGGAAGATACATCAAAAAAGACCGACGAACGCGTCAATGATATTTTTTTCGGACCGCTCGAAAGACCGGCGCTGAAGTGGTTGTGCGAGAAGATGCCCGCGTGGATGAACCCCGACATTCTCACCGCCATTGGTGTCCTCGGCGGCCTCTTGATCGCGGTGAGTTATTGGCTCAGCAGTTATAACACCAATTTTTTATGGCTGGTGGACCTCGGATTGGTCATCAATTGGTTCGGCGACAGCCTGGACGGCAATCTCGCCCGCCACCGAAAAATGGAGCGCATTAAATATGGATTTTTTGTAGACCACGCAATAGACACATTTATACAAACAGTTATCTTTGTCGGACTCGGATTGTCCCCTTTCATAGGTTTTAATTTTGCCATGCTTGCGCTCGTGGGCTATATGCAAATGGCCATTTTCATTTATATTGTAACAGCCGTAACCGGCGTATTCAAAATTTCATACGGCAAGATTGGTCCGACTGAAATGCGTGTCCTCCTCATCGCCGTAAACGCTGTTTTCTATTTTGCGAGCAATCCGACGCTCGATTTTTCATTCGCAACCATATCCCTTTATAATTTAATTACGTTTGCTGCGGCCATCGGGCTGCAAGCCTATTATATTTTCTTCGCCATTAAGCAAGCCCTTATTCTAAATAAACAAGATCGGCCGAAAAGCATTTGACCCATGATTCAACAACCGTTCATACAGGCCTTACGATTTCCTGGACAAAATGTGTGGAAGATTTGCAACACTGTTGATAGACGGAACATCCTTCAGACCCGCTTTTTTTGGTTCAAACGGAGTTTCTGAATGACGAACGAGATCATTTCGAAAGCGGTTTTAATTGCATTAAATACAGGAACCCATGGCGCCTCTTACGATTCGGTGTACGGCGGTGAGACCCTTTTAAACCGGGCCTTGATTGCCGCGTCTAAATCAGGCATACAATTTGTAAGAATCATCTGCCCTGAGGATCACCGCAGCCGTATTGTCGCTCAGATTGATTCACTTCATAAGAAACGTCTGGCGCTCGAATATGAAATTCTGGAATTAAGATCCGGTGAATGGCTGTCGGATAAGATCGCGCTTGCCGTCGAAAATTGGGAGGATCTATTCTTATTGTTTGAAACCGATAAAATCGTGCATCCGACATTCTTAAATCAAGCCGTGAAATTGAATGTCCCTCAAAAACCCTTGTTGGTGTGTTACAAAAATGTTTGGCAGGAAAGCGGCGTTCTGTTTTTCGACCCGGCGTTTACGGACAAGTTCAGGATTATTTTCAAGATCGGAAAAGCCTTCACCAAAGTCCGTCTGCCCGCCGGCGTTTTCCGCAATCCGGTTCTGGAAACGGCCGGTGGGCTGGAAATTTCACCCGATGCGCACAGCGGGATCTATAGCACGGATGTTGCCGTCTGTCGAAAATCCGATGTTCATGTGCCCTTTAATAGTTTTTCAGAAATGATCAAACAATGGAATGACAACCGGGTACTCGCGCTTGCTTTCATCGAGAATGCTTTCTGGCTGAAACTTTCCGGAAAAGAAAGCGCCGGGGAGATAAAAGAATTTTTCTGGAAAATAGCATTCAAGGAGATCAGCGGCGAATTTTCAAAACTGGTAAATTCGAGGCTGTCCAAGCCGATGTCATTCTTTTTCGTCACTTCCGGCTTCAGCCCGAATGCCGTCAGCATCCTTCAAATGGCCCTTTTTTTCCTGTCGTCTTCATTTCTTTTTATTCCGGCCTATTGGGCGATGATCGTTTTTGCCGTGATTTGGCAGTTTTCCGCCGGCGTGCTGGACCGCTGCGACGGGGAAGTGGCGCGTATACGTAATTACGAATCGGAGGCCGGCGGCCGCTTTGATAGGCTGATTGATGATTTACGCTTCAGCCTTCCATTAGGTGTTCTGACCGTGGCGTGCTATCTGGAATATCAATATGATACCACCTATCTTATTGCCGGAATCGTTACGTTTGTCTATTCTTCCACGGCAACTTTTCTGCACAACCGTTTTCTGAGGCGCACCGGGTATGTCAGCATTCAAACCATGGGCAAGGATTTTTTAAAAACGCACGATAGCGGGATATTGAAACTATTCAGAAAGGTTCAGCCTTTCGTCAAGGGTGACATTCGGACGTTTTATGTGTTTGGCGCAGCGTTCTTCGGAAACAAAGATGTCATTTTTTGGATGCTGGTGTCCTACGCGTGGCTCCTCGGTATCACGTATTTTTTCACGATCAAAAATTTTCGACCCGTTTCGGAAAAAACATGAGCCCTCGGGCGCACGTAACGCTCAGAACCACTTGGAAGGTAATTATGAAAAAAAATCTGCTTCTCTTTGCAACGGCCTGCTGGCTTGGCAGTACTATGATTGTGTTTCAGAATAAACCGGGCTTTTCGGCGGACCATTCCGTGAACCCGGGGGAAGATTCCAGGATCATAGAAGATTTTTCCGGCAACGTTACCGGGCAATTCCCGACCGACTGGGGCTGGCTCGACGGAACGAAGGTCCGCAAGATCGGAGAGGCCAAATCCGGCGAGATTCCGTATGTCGTCCTGGAAGAGGCCGGCAATAAATTTCTACACGCGGACGACACCGGACAAGCCGTCACGATCGTGAGCAGTAAGAAATGGAATGTAAAGAAATATCCCTGCATCCGCTGGCGGTGGCGGGTACATCAGTTTCCAACAGGCGCCAATGAGCGCATTTCCGGAAAGCGCGATAGTGCGGCAAGTTTGTATATTACCTTTTACGTCAATTTCTTCGGCATTCCGCGCAGTATCAAATATCTCTGGAGCAATGAATTGCCGGTTTGTGACACCTTCGGAAAGGAACTCGGCCGTGCGACGAATACGGTCATCGAATCAGGAACGGATCAGAAAGACGTTTGGGTAACGGAAACAATCAATATTTACGAGCACTACAAGAAAGTTTACGGTCAGGCTCCGCCGGATGAAACGGTCGGCATCGCGATCCGCACGGACTCCGACGGGACGAAGACCCGCGCCACCGCCGATTACGACGATTTTGTCGTCACAAGGGATTGTTCGGGAAAGTGCGAGTAAAGTTCAGTATTGCTCTAATTTGGCGTCGCAGGACTCTGCCTGGACTCATTCATGCTCACTTCGTCGTGATCGTAACTCTGCCCCGCCCGACGATCTTCTGAATGGAATTGAAAAAATCGTTGGTGGGAAAAATGCGGAATTTCTTGATCTTGTATTTTGCGGTCGCGTTTCTTTCCGGAATGTCGATGCTCAATTGTACTTCGCACGCGTGCGACTTTTTATCCCGTTGATTCGCCTGAAACGCTTCTATGATCTTGTCCACCACGCCGTTGTGCAGCTGATCCGTGGTCAGATGAATAAAAATGCGGCTGGTAAATTTCTCCAGCGCGTCTTCCATCGTCATGATCGTATCGCAGATCACGCTCAGCGACTCGTTGCGCATGGAAGCTTTGCCGGAGATCATCACGACGCTTTCTTTTCGTAAGAATTGGGCGCATTCTTTCATCACGCTGGAAAAAACCACCACTTCCATCGCCCCGCCGAATCCCTCCAGTTTCACGAACGCCATCGGATTGCCTTTTTTGTCAAATATCTGTCGAATATCTGCGATCATGCCGCCGACCCGGATCTCCGAGCCTTCCTTCACCGACGCATCGCTGCCGATCTGAAACGTACTGAACGTCTGGATTTCCGTACGGTATTTATCCAGCGGATGGCCTGACACATAAAACCCGAGCAGTTCCTTTTCCTTGGCAAGCTGTTCCGCCGACGACCACTTCGGAGTTTCGGGCAAAGTCAGGACGATCGGATTCAGTCCGCCGCCGGTTTGCGCCGCACCTCCGAAAATATCCACTTGATCGGAATTGGCCTGCTCTTGCCGTTTGCCGCCATAATTGAGCGCCTTTTCGATATTCTGGAAAAGCTGCGCACGGTGACCCTCCAACGAATCGCACGCTCCAGACATGATCAGGCTTTCCAAAACCTTTTTATTTACGAGACGCAGATCCGCGTGCTCGCTCAGGTCAAAGATCGTTTTGAATTTTCCCGCTTTCTCGCGCGACCGAATAATGGATTCGATCGCGCCGGACCCGACATTCTTAATGGCGCCCAGCCCGAATCGGATCGTTTTATTTTTCACGGCAAATTCCGCCAGGCTTTCATTCACGTCCGGAGGCAGCACGTCGATCCCCGTATCGCGGCATGCATTGATCAATACGGCAATGCGATCCGTGTTTGCCATTTCACTCGATAAAATGGCAGCCATGAATTCCGCAGGATAGTGCGCTTTGAGATAGGCGGTTTGATAGGCCAGTATGGAGTACGCCGCCGAGTGCGATTTATTGAAAGCGTAATTGGAGAACGGAACGAGAATATCGAAAATTCGCTCGGCTAATTTTTTATCATATCCCCGCGCAATAGTTCCTTCGATCCACTCGGGGCGGATTTTATCCAATTCCTCGGGTTTTTTCTTTGACATGATGCGCCGCACGACGTCCGCTCTGCCGAGGGAAAATCCCGCGAGTGTTTGCGCGATCTGCTGAACCTGTTCCTGATATACGATCACGCCGTAGGTACTCATGAGAATCGGTTCAAGGCTCGGATGAAAGCAGTCGATCTGTTCGCGCCCGTTCTTGCGTGCAATATAATTAGGGATAAAATCCATGGGGCCCGGCCGGTAGAGTGCGTTCATCGCGATCAGATCGTCGATGCTCGTCGGTTTGAGCTGCTTCATGTACTCCGTCATGCCCTGCGATTCAAACTGGAAAATGCCGACCGTCTCACCGCGCCAAAAAAACTGGAATGCTTTCTCATCATCGAGCGGAATTTTATTCAGGTCAATGTCGATTCCGTAATTTATTTTAATATGCTCCAGCGTATCGTCCAAGATCGTCAGCGTAGTCAGTCCGAGAAAATCCATTTTGAGCAAACCGATCTTCTCGACCCAGTCTTTGTCGAATTGCGTCGAAATTTCGTCTTTTGCCGATTTGTATACCGGAACGAATTTTTTAATGGCATCCGGGGTGATGACGACGCCCGCCGCGTGAATCCCGGGCTGGCGAACGAGTCCTTCCAATTGCTGCGAATATTCGATCAGCTGTCGCATTTTTTCGTCGTCGCTTTTTTCCAGCGCTTTCATTTCCGGCACTTCCTCCAGCGCGTCTTTCAGCGTCACGTTCAATTTTTTCGGAACCAGTTTTGCGATCCGGTCCGCGTCGCTGAGCGGAATGTTCAGAGCCCTCGCCACATCG
>CAZLWA010000049.1:0-35564 GCA_964563165.1 uncultured Bacteroidota bacterium
ATGTTTCGAATAGTCTTTTTAATAATGCTGGCGATAAGCGCGGCGAGAGTCCTTAGCGCCCATCAGGATGACGTGAGCGGCCGGGAAGGAAAGGGTCATAGGTCTTTCATAGGTATTCAGGATAATAGATATGAGAACGGAACCATTGAGGTTTATTGGAACAACCTTATTCACAGCATGGAAGTGAAAGCGTCCGGCGATATTGAATTGAACGACGATGAAACGGATATTAAAAATATTTCCAAAAACGGGTTCCTTGTGATCAAAGAGAGAAACTGGCTGACATTCCGTGAATTGGAAATTTACACGGATGCGAACGGAACCGTTCAGAAAAAATTCTCGCTTCAGGGGCGAAGCACTGAATTCGACGGCTACGCGCAGTCGTGGTTATCGAGAACACTGCCCGATTTGGCCCGGAGGACGGGCGTCGGCGCAACTTACCGTATCAGGAAAATAATCGCCCAACGCGGCATGGACGCAGCTATCAATGAAATGTCTTTTGCGGAAAGCAGTACCGCGATTCAGATTTACTTCCGCACGATCTTGGATCATCCGGATCTTAATTCGGAAGTATTGAAAAAAGCAGTGACGAGGGTATCGAAGGAAATTTCCAGCAGTTCACGTCTGCATGAAGTTCTGATTTCTGCGGCGAGAAAATTTCCGGAGGATTCGGTTTTGACGGTTTCCTTAATGCGTGCGGCTCAGAATATTTCTTCGAGCTCGGCGCACAGCGAGACGCTGATTGAGATCGCCGCGCTGCGCCCGCTGGACAACGAATCCGCCGTCGCGATGGCGAGATCCATCGAAGCGGTTTCGTCAAGTTCGGCCCAGGGCAACGCGCTGGAGGTTTTGGCTGAACGCTCGCCGAATACCGAGGAGGCGCTCCTGGCTTATCTGAACGCGGTCGAAACGGTGAGCTCGTCGTCTCAGCAGGGGCACGCGCTGATGGCCTTGCTTCGCAAAAGCAATGTGAATCGGAATATTTTTATCAGAATATTAAAAGCCATCGAAGGCGTATCTTCGAGCTCGATCCAGGGAGAAACGCTGGCAGCCTTCTCCCGCGTTTGCCCAAATGACGATGAGATACTCAAGGCGTATTTGAAGACCGCCGGAACCGTCAGTTCATCTTCACAGCAGGAGCATGCCGTGATCGCGATGCTGAACAAAAAAGATTTGAGTGCGGCTATATTGACTGCGGCCATTGATTATGCGCACAACGAAGTATCGAGCAGTTCGGCACGCAACACGATCGTCGAAAGAGCAACGCGATTGTTGGCGGAAAAATCCGGCGGGAAAAAAATAAAATAGAAAAGTCCTCGACACGCCGGCATCACGGATCAAAATCCGCGATTGATTAAGGACGGCGGCAACCTTCCGCAGCGGCCGCCTCGCAACAACTCACGGATAAACACGTATCATGAATCTATCCGTGATGACATTTTTCTCTATATCATAAAGGAATAATCGCAGATGAATTGGCGCGGAGGATTCTCATTTTGTTTATTTCTCGTCTTGTTCAATTCAACTTCTCTTCAGGCTCAGAAAAACATACACGGGGTCGTTAAGGACGCGGCGACGGGAGACCTTCTGCCGTCCGCTAATATTCAAATCGAGGGCACCTTCAAGGGGACGGTGGCCAGCCGTGAAGGCAGGTATAGCTTAAAAATAGATCAATTGCCGGCCACTCTCGTCGTGCGCTATATTGGATACGAAACAAAAAAAATTACGATCACCGAAGCTACGGCTGATGAACAAAACATTTCTATGATTGTTTCGTCGATTCAAATGGAGGCGCTGGTGGTTGTGGGCGAGGACCCGGGTGTGGGATTGATGCGGAGGGTCATTGAAAAGAAAAAGCAGTGGCAGTCCAGGTTACGAACCTTTCGCGCCGATGCGTATACGCGATCGGTCATGGAAAATGATTCCGGCATTGTGATGATCGCAGAGACGCTGACGGAGGTACTATGGGACAAAAAACGCGGCCTTAGAAATGTGATCAAATCAAAGCGCTATACGAAAAACGTCAATCCGAAAGAAAACCTCATTTTCGGAAGCGCAGAATTCGTAAATCTTTATGACGACGATGTGCCCATCCAAGCTTCGCGCTTCATAGGTGTAACGCATCCCGATGCGCTCGATTATTACGATTTCAAGATCATCGATCGCCGGACCCGCGATGGACGGATCATCGATGATATCAAGGTGACTTCCAAGAGCAGACTTCAGCCCACCTTTGAAGGGCGCGTATCGGTGTCGGACGATGATTCTTCCATGGTCGAAGCGGAGCTGAAACCCATTGATGAGGTCGTTTTTCCTTTGCCCATCAGCGAATGGAAAGTCTATTATCGGCAGCAGTTCAGCAATTTTGGTCAGGCGTATTGGATGCCTGTGGATGTGCGCCTTGAAGGCAGAATCAAGATCGCGATGACCGGTTTGCAATTTCCAACGATCAAATACAGCCAGATTACCGGACTTAACAACTACGAGCCGAATACGGTTTTGCCCGATTCGGCCTTCGAAAACAAACGCTTCTTTATCATCGATTCCAACGCACTGCAAAAACCGAATCAATTTGATTCCAGCCGCATCATCATCCCGCTGTCCGATCGGGAAGATTCGGCCTTTCTTCAGATCAAGCGCGGCGATTCATTTGCTAGAGCGTTTAAGCCTACCGGCATCATGGCCCGATTTGTGGAAATGGAGGACGAATATAACGACAGTTTGTCAAAAAAAAACCAAAGCGCCGGGTTGATCGGCGGTGTAAGCCCGCAGCTGGCCTACAACAGGGCGGAGGGCGGACATTTGGGGATCAAGTATACGTATGATATTTCCAATGATGCGAGGATTTACGCCATGAGCGGCTATGCCACGGCGATGCGGTCATGGTGGCACGGAGCAGGCGCGGAGTGGAGATGGGGTTTCACGAAACGGCGCGGCGGTGGCCCCAAACGCGGTTTTACGAAAGCGGATCTTTATTGGGGCGCCGATACGCGCTACGTATCCGATACTTACTCGCCATGGATAACTAGTGCGCAGCCGTTGTTTGGCGGTGCGGATTATTTCGACTATTACCGATCGCATCGGGTAAGAATATCCACGGGTTATAATTTTCGAAATCCGAACGTGACCTGGAGTTTGGCGTTCACCAACGATGTGCAGTCGCATTTGGACAAACGTACGGATTACGTACTTTTGGGGCATGATGAAATTCAGCGGATCAATCCGGCCATACCTGAAGGCACGATGCGGTCGGTTGAGGTCTCGCTTCTTTACGGCAACCCTTACGTGCCGTTTGGATTCATCGGGCAAAATCGTGCCGAATTGAAGATCGAACATAGCCCCAAAGGACTGAGCGACTTCGATTTCACAACTTATCGGGTCGCCGTGGACTGGCGTATTCCGACTTTTTTCGTGAGGCGTTTTTTGCCCAATGCAATCGATGTGCATGCGGTGGCCGGAACTTATACGGGAAAATTACCGATCCAGCGTTTTGCAATACTGGACGCTTCCCTGCGCCCGTTCACTCCATTTGCCGCCTTTAAGACCCTGCGGGGAGCGCCGTACGAAGGGGAAAAATATGCGGCTGTTTTTTGGGAACACAATTTCAGAACGGTTCCGTTTGAGTTGTTAGGTCTGCGGGGTATCGCCGGGAAAGGCATCTGCCTGATCGTCCACGGAGCGTCCGGCAGAACGTGGATAGCCAGAGAACGCCTGGCGTCTTTAGGATATACGCCAAGTTATACCGACCGATTTCACCACGAGATCGGTCTATCGCTCAGCGGATTATTTGACTTCTTCAGGATCGACACCGCAGAAAGGCTTGACCGAAGGGGGTTTTACGTAGGATTGAGTTTTGCGAGAGTGTTCTAAGCCTCACAAGATCTTCCCCGGATTGCAGATATTCTTCGGATCCATCACGGATTTTATTTTTCTCATCAATTCAATTTCCTGAGAACTTCTTTGCAAAAGAAGCAGCCGTTTCTTCAAGAGCCCGATGCCGTGTTCCGCGCTGCCGCTGCCGCGGTAGCTTTTGATCAGCACGCACATATCTTCGTCCAAGTCGTCCGTCATTTTTTGAAAATCTCCCGGCAGTAGCTTTTGCCGGTCGATCACATTCACATGGATATTACCGTCGCCGAT
Organism: uncultured Bacteroidota bacterium; assembly: GCA_964563165.1. Lineage (GTDB taxonomy): Bacteria > CLD3 > CLD3 > SB21 > SB21 > CAZLWA01. The sequence continues at coordinate 4,141 of CAZLWA010000049.1, forward strand.
GTGGCCGAATAATAAAACGTCAAACCGGGCATATTTTTCACGAATCATGTTTTCCAATTCAAGCATGAATTGCGGCATGGAAGATACCGGAACGGCAATATCATTTTTGTGAACGTTTCCTAGCATGCTGATGCTCTCGGAAATATTTTCACGCAGGGACCAAAGTTCCACGAACTCTTTCGAATTTGAAGCCGGCACGGCGTCGCCGATCATTTTTTCACTTAACAGCTGCTCGATAAAATCCTGCAGCTGATTGGCGTTGTCATCGATCTCCAAAAGGACATAAAACGGAACGCGGGAAGAAAAAGGATTCCTGAGCCCGGGCAAGTGGGACAGGACCGCATGGAGGCAGGCTTCGGTAAAAAACTCAAAGGCCGTTATGTCGAGTGCGTGCAGTTTTGCGGTTCGCAGGATCTGAAGAATATCCGGAAATGCATATACCGCCAATAATACCGGTCGAAGGTTTTTTGGGGGAGGTACTATCTTCATCGTTGCCCTGGTGATGATGCCCAGCGTTCCCTCGGCGCCGATAAAAAACTGTTTGAGGTCATAGCCTGAATTATTCTTATGTAGGTTTGAATTCAAATCCAAAATTTCGCCGGTCGGCGATACGACTTCCATCCCCAGCACTAATTCACGCGTCATACCGTATTTAATAACCTTCAGTCCGCCGGCATTGGTAGAAATGCAGCCGCCGATCTGGCAGCTTCCCCGCGCCGCAAAATCCAAAGGGAAATACATGCCGCGATCCGCGACGGCATTCTGGACATTTTGCAGAATAGCGCCGGCTTCCATTTCCACACTGCCCGTCTCGATGTCGATATTCAAAATGCGGTCCATTTTATTCATGGAAATCACGACTTCTCCGCGCCGCGCCACCGCGGCCCCCGCATAACCCGTCCGGCCGCCGGACGGAACAACAGCGATATTGTTTTCGGAACAAAACACGACGATGCGCTGAATCTCATCCTTTGTTTTTGGAAACAGGATCAAACTCGGATCGGGCGTGTAGATCCTCGTCCGGTCGCCGCCAAACTCCAGTAAACGGTCGCGGTCATCGGCCACGCGCTGTTCGTCAAGCATTTGCACAAAATCTTTTTTTGTTGGATTCATGATCCTGTTGGTTCCATGTATTATTCACGGGATTTCATCTAAACTCCGGCCCGTAAGAAATATAACCCATTGACGGGTGGTTGTCGATGAAATATTTCGATTGTTATCCGGAATTAAAATCTTTAACTTTTGCCGGAGATGCAGATGGAATATGAAATTCAAAATATCATTCAAAGTGAGCTTGAGCCGTTGGAGCGGTTACTATGGTCGGGCCGGCCGGATCCAAAACGTATGGCGCGCTCGGGATTAGCGTATGTCGGATTTGCCGTGCCTTTCACGGCATTTGCTCTATTTTGGATATCCGGCGCCGCGGGATTCAAAATTCCAAATTTCAACGAGCCCTGGGATTTTTTTCCGCTCTTCGGAATTCCCTTTCTTCTTGTCGGCCTCGGAATGTTTTTTTCTCCGGTGTGGCTTTTATTAAAAGCGTACCGTACGGCGTACGGGATCACAGATAAACGTATACTGATCGTAGCATTTGGAAGATCAAAATCGGTTAGATCGTATGTTCCGGTGAATAAGGATCAATTGCAAAAAATAGAACGGGCGAACGGGTCGGGGGATCTGCTTTTTGTCAAGGATATGGAGACCGGAAGAACAGTACGGCGCATTCCCGGCAGCGGCCTCATCGGCGTAGAAAACGTGAATGAAGTGGAAGGCCATTTGGAAGAAATGATGAGGAAAAACAAACCTTCCTGAACGATGGTCGTGGTCTCACGTAACCTGAGGGCTGCGGCTGCCGCTTGGTGGTACTGAATGGCACAGTCTTTAACTGCGGATTGATTTATCTTCTCGGAACCATGAATGCGGCCTCACGCGACCTAAAGGTCGCGGCTACCACGGCAGCATCAGAATGGTTTTCCGGGCCGCAGGTTCATTATCGTACGACACTGAATTTTCCATGCTTCTTCATTTTCCCGGATTCGACCACATAAATATAAATGCCTGAAGAAATCTTGTTGCCTTGCCGGTCGCGCAGATCCCACGTTACGCCGCCGTCCTGATTCGTTTCTTCGATCTCGTTGATAAATGCGCCATTCAAAGAATAGATCTTGATTTTTGCCGTCGGCGTTAAATTCGCAAACGTGAGCGTGGACGACTCATCACCGCGGTACGGGTTGGGATAAACAAACACACGGTTCAGATCATTCATGGAAAAAACCAGGGCGGATTTATTTCCATAGATCTCGTCGAGAAGGTTTCCCGCCTGACTGATCAAATTTCTGGCCGAAATGATATATGGAATGCCCAGCGCGCCGATGGGGTGAATGCCTTGTACTTTCAAATGTACTAAGTTCGGATTAACGGGATCCAGCGCAGCTTCGGTGACCTGGAAATCGGGTTCCACTGAATAATTGACGGGCAATTCGGCAGTAGATTTTTGCAGCGCTTCGCTGAAATACAGATCAATTTGATTGTTTCCCAAATAGGCATTTCTCAAAATATAGAATTTTGCGGCCGTTGCGGTCACAGTGAAGATCGCCGAATTTCCGGCCGTATCAACCGGCGTACCGTCCCCATCAAAAAGGAGATCTGCTTTAACCGAATAATTGCCGGGCGATAAACCCGGGAAAGTCAGGATCACTTCCATGCCGAACGCCCGCGGGATCGCACTCGACGGATGCCCGACAGGGTCGACCGTGTACGATGAAGTTTGTTCGAGCGAATTCACATCCATGTTCTCCGAGAAACGCACCGCGATCTGCGACGCATTTAATACGGCCGCACTGCTGACGAACGGTTTTCGATTCGGTTTGGCTTTTTTGACCGCGGTAATGTCGCTCTCGATGCCGCCTTTCACCGCGCTCATCGCATAAAAATAACTCTGATTGAACGTAACATTTTGATCCGTAGTATCCTCTTGCAGGCTCGTTACATTATAAACGAAAATGAGATTGGAATCGTCTGTTCCGCGGTACACTTTATAATAGTCTACGGAATTATTGAATTGCCATGAAAGCGCGATGCGATCGGTATCGAGCGGCACAGCCTGAAACGCCGTCGGCGGCTGAACGGAAGTAGAAGCGCCGTTTAGTTTGAAGGAACTTGTTTGCAGTCCGTCATTGAAATAAATTTCCTTGGCGCCATCGGTATTGAAATCTTCGACGACGACGGCATTGCTCCGCGCGTGCGGATAAAACCAAACCGGCAAGTAGGCCTGCGAAGCTGTGTCATAGCGTATGACGTAGGCGTTGGGATACAGACTCAGGAAAATTTCTTTTCTTCCGTCATTGTAGAGATCGCCGGCGCTTACGCCGCTGCGAAAATCGTTGACGGAATGGTACCCGTAAAAACTCTGCTGCCAGACCGGCTGATAGGCATTGTTGCCGGTCGATTTGAAGATCGTGAACGTCCAGTATTGATCGGCGGCGCCGGACTCGCTCGTGAGGTCCAGGGTGTGGCATCCGGCGACAAATTCATCCACTCCGTCTCCGTCAAAATCACCGCTTGCCACGAATCCGCTCGCATCGAAGTTCGGCAAAGCGTAACTCCACGTCGGGACGAAATTCTGCCCCTGCGCCTCGTAGATATATAAGTCTCCGTCATAGTCGCCGAGCAGAATTTCCATTTGTCCGTCGTTATCGAAATCGCCGACTGCGGAGCCCGGAATCGCGATCAGATTAGCCCCGGAGGTCGGATTGGGAAGGTTAGTGGGTTTCCAACCGGACGCGATCCTTTCCAACACCAGATATTGCAGCCCGTGTTTGGCGATCATCTCCAGACCTCCGTTATTAAAAAGATCGGCAAACTTCGATCCCCACAGATCGTCGGAATCCGAAAAAATCAGCTCAGTCGGAACGGTATCGGTCTTGGCATTTTCGAGAACGGTTGTGGAAGCGCCCGCGCCGACCAGTAATTTTGACTTACCGTCGAACCCGTTTCCGATCGCGTCCCGCGGCACGCCGTTAAAAGCATACGAGTGGATCGGCTGGAATTTTCCGGGAAAGGCAATATTGTATTCGTAAATTTTCACGGTGGAAAAATCATGATTGGCCGTCAGCGCATTGACCACAAGTTCTTTTCTCCCGTTTTGATTGAGATCGGTGGCTTGGTCCATTAAATAAAATAATGGCAGATGGATCGACGTATCCTGAACCAATGTATTCGCCGGAATATCCGTGTCTTCAAGATCCATTTGATAATAATTATTTTGGTTATTGTCGACGGTCATGACTTTCGCCGTATTCTTGACTTCGAGGTAAAATTCAAACTGTCCGCGCAATTCATTTTCAGAAATGAACAGCGCATGATTCTTTGATTGAAACGCGATAGGAATAGGAATAAAATTTTGCACAGAACTTTGAGGGCGGTAATACAGCGTGGATGCGCACAAATCGTCGGTAGTAAATTTTACAAAATAGCCGTACGAATTGTCCGAGATCATTTTTTCAATTTTTACAGCCGACATTTGAGGCGCGCTCCGGTCCACAAAAAACCGGGTGCGGTCTTCCACGGCGCTTCCGTCTTTATTTTCAACCATCAGCCTCACGATGTACGGGCCTTCGGCGAACGGCTGTATATTTAAAACAGAAAGGCTGTCATGTACGATCTGCCGGTCGGGTACCGTGTTGATAAGCATCCAATTCTGGGGATTGCTTCCGATCCCGTAATAGACGGAATAATTTTTCAGAAGCGCACCGGATGCGGTTCCGCGGATCGTGATCTGATCGGTCGACGTACCATTATCGGTCGCGGGAAAATCTATTTTGGCTACGGAGGCGTACTGAACCTGCAATGCCCTCCATGCGTTGATGCGCCCGGCGCCGTAAAACGGTTCCCACCCTGTCTCACCGATATCGTCGCTGGAACTTTCGATAACGGACTGAACTTCGTCATGGGTCAATGAACTATTTTGTGAAAGGATCAGTGCCGCGAGCGCGGAGACGAGAGGCGCGGAAGCGGAAGTGCCGGAAAAAAACTGATAGCCGCCGCCCAGCAAGGTAGTATACACATTGACGCCCGGCGCCGCCACGCTGATCGAAGCGCCGTAATTGGAGAAGGGCGCGATGAAATCGCCCGCGTCGGTCGCGCTGACGGAGATCACTTCGTCAAAACTCGAGGGGTAATGATATGCCGTCGATCCGCTATTGCCTGCCGATCCGACGATGACGCAGTTATTTTCATAAGCATAGCGAATGGCGTCTTTAAGAAAAGGTGAATAGGAGGCATCGCCGAAACTCATATTCAAAACTTTCGCGCCGTTGTCGACCGCGTAAATGACTGCCTGCGCGATATTATCTTCTTTCAAAAATCCCGACGCGCCGCCTGCGCGCAGATTCATCATCGTACATCCGAACGCAAGCCCGACCACGCCTTCGTGATTATTGCCTTGCGCGGCGACAATTCCTGCGACAGCCGTGCCGTGCCCGTTCTCATCGAGCGGATCGTTGTCCTGGGTCAGGAAATCGCCTCCGTCATCGAATTCCGGTGCGTCCACAAAATCCCATCCGCGCCAATCGTCCGCGAATCCGTTGCCGTCGTCGTCGATGCCGTTGAATCGTTTATCGTTTCCCTGGCCGTCGAGCCCGGTTTCACCCGGGTTTTGCCAAAGCCGGCCGGACAGATCGGGATGATCGTAATCGATTCCGGAATCGACGATACCGATGATAACATTCGGCGCGCCTTTCTGAATATCCCATGCCTTCGACGCTTGCAGTAAGGGGATCCAGTACATGCTGTCCACGTACGTATCATTGGGATTGAAATCATCCGTTTGGAAAATATGATTGATCGAAGCGTACTCGACGTTGGGATCGTTCTGATAGGATTTCAACGCTTCGTCAAGGCTTGAAGGACGGGTTCCGGCGGGCAACGTAACGATAAATAAGTTCTTAAAACGGCCGGCAAGGGAAACGGTGTGCTTTTTCAGATCCACAGTTCTCGCAGGAATATTCAAAGAAGAAACGGAAATCTTGTCTAAAGCGGGTTTGGAAAGGAGATAAGTTTTTTGGTCGCTTTCTTTTTGGAGATGGGCGGCGGAAATGTTTTGTGATCTTAGTTTAACGATGAGTTGACGGGAAACGGGTTTTTCAAATGTCTGCGAAAAAACAATGGCAGGAGGGCAGAAATACAGCAGAGCGAAGCAGAGAGCGAACCGTTTTTTATTCATACACAGGCAAGATACAAAAAACCGGCGGGCGAATCAATTCGTTTTTCATTTGTTTGCAATGAGCCGGGTTAATACAGTTCTACTCCGCCTTCACGGAAGACGGCGAGGCCCCCACAGAAAGCGCCTATCCATATATTGCCATTTTTGTCAACTGCAATTGCCCCGGACATCATTGTTGCTTAAGCCGGAATTAGACGCATTATACGCGGTCCAATTTGTGCCGTCAAATTTGGCTATGCCGCATCCGTTCCTACCCAAGCTTTGCGGTGTTATCAAATGCGATGAGATTGATCTTATGGGTTGGGGCAGATGCAATCCACGTCGTGTGAGTACATTTTCCCGACAAATTCCTTCCGCCTGCCATAAACCATTCCGAAATCCGCTCTCAGACTAGGGCTCATTTTTCCTTGAAAAATCAATTCCTATCCGCTATATTGACACGCGTTTTGGGGAACCTATTTAAAGGAAACTATTGGATTTTGAATCAAGTGACTTGATCACCATTGCGCTGCTGATCTTGCTGGAAGGCATGCTCAGCGCGGACAACGCGATCGTCCTGGCCGTGCTCGTGATGCCGCTGCCGGCCGAGCAGCAGAAGAAAGCGCTGCGCTACGGCATTATCGGGGCGTTCGTTTTCCGGATCATCGCGGTGCTGCTGGCGGTGTACCTCATCCGCATGCCGATCATTAAGATCATCGGAGGGATTTATTTATGCTATTTGGCCGTCGACCATTTTATCAGCAAAAAGGAAGAATCGGAAATCCGGGCGCCGAAAGCCAGACGGTTTTTCGGCCTGTCGAAGTTCTGGAGCATCGTCATCGGCGTGGAATTGACGGACATCGTCTTTTCGGCGGATTCCATTCTCGCAGCGGTGGCGCTCTCGAATAAGCAATGGGTGATCATTACCGGCGGTATTTTCGGCATCATTGCGATGCGGATGGTGGCGACGTTTTTTATCCAGGTCATCGGCCGATTCCCGGCGCTCGTGGACGGCGCCTACGCGATCGTGTTTTTGATAGGCGCAAAATTATTTGCGGAATTTTTCGGACTGCACATCTCGCAATGGATGACGTTTTCGGTGATCATCGGCGTCATTATTTTCAGTATCGCACTTTCGCGTTTCAGCAAAAAGAAAATTTCAGATACAGAAAAATAAATAAATTAATTTTGTCAGGAGACCGTTTGATGACCGCAATAAACAGGATGCGCTGTTCTGTCCTTTTAACCGCAGCTTTGGCTTCTTATTCGACTGCATGCAAGCAAGGTAATGACGACGTGCTGGCGCGGCTGGGGAGCCGCGACTCGATCACCGTTGCGGAGTTCAGGTTCCGGCTGGAAAAAGCCGCGGGCGATCAGGCCGCCTCGCTGGCGTATGAGCAGAAGAAAAACTTCCTATTGGAGCTCACGAACTTGCGTCTCGAGCTCCTGGCGGCTTGCGATGCCGGACTGGACAAAGACACTAATTTCATAAGCAGCATGGAGAAAGCAAAAGAACAAATAGTGCTTAACGCCGCCTGGGGTAAATATATCTACTCGCATTTTATCGATGATGCGGTCGTAGCCCGGTACAAAAAATATTACGGCAGGGAAATGAGAGTTCAAAACCTGGTCATCCGTTTTACGGATCATCCGAAGACCCCTTCGGATCGCACACGCGCCCAGGCGGTGAAAATCATCGATTCGGTTCGTGCTATCATGACGGCGGCTAATTTTAATTCTCTGTGTGAGAAATATTCCGACTACAAAAGCAAGCAGACCAAGGCCGGAAGCGTGAACGTTGAAAAGCTGAAATTCGGTTCTCTTCCGATGGGTTATGAAAACGAAGTTATTGTGCTGGCGCCCAACAGCATATCAAAACCGATCGAATTTCCGGGAGTCTTTATGATAGCCAGACTCGTGGCGATCGAGAATGACGGATCGCAGGACAACAGAATGAACAGCGATCAGATCAAAAGACTGTTGAAAGATAAACTGGATGATTCGGACCGTCCCGCGCTTTTAAGATACCATGCCGCGTTTATCGATTCGCTGTTTCGGGCGTTCAATGTGAAGGTTGTAGACGCGAACATCGACACGTTGGTTACGCGATTTCCCGGTAACCAACCGGCAAAATCGATGCTTCAATTTTTCAGCGCAACCCAGAGGGAGTTGCCTCTGGTGACCTATGGCGTCAATGACCGTGTCACCCTGCAGGATGCCGCCGGCATGTTTGATGCGGAAATGACTCTATCAAAATTCAAGCATCAGGCTTTTGCAGACAATTTGAAAGAATACGTCAAGGATGTATTGATGAAAAAACTGATGAAGGATTCGGGGTACCGTGAATCCATCGCATTCACGGTTTCAGTCTCTCAGGTCCGGCAGGATATATTAGTTCAGCAGATCGAAGCCCGGAAGTTCATGGGAACGGACACGGTATCCGGTGCGGAGGTGCGGCAGGAATATGATACCCATCCGTACCGTTATCGAACGGCAGCCGCATCTACCGCGAAAGAAATCTATTCGCTAAACCCGATGACCCTGCGCCGCGCCCTGGAGCTGATCGGATCAGGAACCGATTTTGACAAAGTCGTTGAAACGCTCCGCGCCGACAAAATCGATGACAGATCTCTTGTACTCAAGGGCCCTGTAAAGTATTCGTTCTCGGATCAGAATGAAGCCGCACGCGCAGCCATGCGGCTGGTAAAAGACGACGTGAGCGGAATTATTCCGCGCAAGGACGGCGGTTATTCCATCGTTAAGGTAGTTTCCAAAACGGAATCCGTTTCGATGCTTTTTGAAGGCGTCAGAGAAAGCGCAGAGAAAAATTATCGCGAGGAATTGATGCGGCGTAAAAGGAGTGCGTGGCTCCGTGAACTCAGGCATACCTATCCGGTTGTCTTGTTTGAAAATAACTTGAATTATTAAAGTATAAACAGTCACCTTTGAAATTCAATGCATAGCCCGGTAAAAAATCTTTCCCTTGTTTTTATTTTGTTTTCTTTGAGCTGCAAAGAAACCAGGCGGGAATTTGTGGCGAAGGTCGGCGAAACGATCCTGACTTCGGCTATGCTGGACAGCGCCTTGCGCGGGGATGTGAGGACCAAGGAGAATTTCCGGCAGGCATATATTCAGGATTGGATCAATTCGGAGTCGCTCTACCAAAAAGCCCTGGCGGACGGTTTTGATAAAGACGCGTCGTATCAAAAACAGATCGGGCTGATCAGGAAAGAATTACTGATCCAATCGTATGTGGAAAGCGAATTGGAAAGAATTTCCGTTCTCCCGTCGGAGATCGAATCCTATTACAACGAACGCAGGGGATCCTTTACCTATACGGAAGACCATATCAAAGTCGAATATTTTTTGACGCACGATAAAGGCAAGGCGAAAAAAATGGCGGCGGTGTTCAGTAAGCTGTCCCGTCTGCGCAAGAAAGATTTTGTCGAAATGGTGTCGGCGGAATCGGCGGACAGCGACGTCGTCAGCGCGACGGACTATCTCACGCGGGATAAATTCGAAGATAAAGTGGCCAAGGCGATTTTCCTGAAAAACACAACCGATGAAATCATCGGGCCGGTCCCGATTTCAAATAATTTTTATTCGTTCTGGCACGTGGTGGAGATCCGCCCCAAAGGCACGCCGATGCCGCTCAACGAGATCAACCCGGAAATTGAATCGCGTATCAAGGCGGTAAAGCGGAAGAAAAGAACTGAGGAATTGACAAAAAAAATCCGCGGTGAAATGAACGTGGAATACGGATCGAAAGATTCGCCGTCCGAATACTGAACTCCTTAGAAGTTCAACCTCAACCGTATCTATATTCTTACAAAATATTGGAATTTCATGAACACGCTTTGTTCCGTCCGCACCAGACCGGAATAATTATCGTAAGGATCGTTATATCCCCCGATATGCGTTCCGACATAAAAAACGGTGAACGGATTGATCTTGTAACTGATCAGCGGATCGAGGCTGAATGATCTGTCCGTTTCCCGGACCCTCACCGGTTGTCCGAGCCCATCGGTGTCCGTGGAGAACGATTCCGTCGAGGAATATTGCCCGATGACGCGCATGAACAGGCGCTTGGTGAACTGGTATGACAGCGTATTACGAATGATCTTTTGGCCGCGGATGCGCGGCCCGTTAAAATGCTGCCACAATTGGAAGGAAATAAAATTGACGTCATTGCGGATCCGGCCCGTCGGCCTGAGCGTCAGCCATGTCTCGTAATTCAATCCTTTGACGACGGTAAAAGGATTGTTCACGTCGCCGGTATCGCCGTTCCGGTTGATAAATTTACCCGCTTCAACAAAAAAACCTCCGGTCAACAATTTCCAACCGCTCCAATTGAGATCCATGCTCGATCGATGGATGTTACTGAATTGTTTACCTCCGAAATTTTCATTGTTGACCAAAAAGGTTCCGGCATTGAACCAAATTTGTTTTTTCAATCCGAGGAAGATCTGCGGGCGCATTCCGAAATCTTTTAAGGTTCCGTCCTGGTTGTATTTCCGGATAACGAAGAGCTGCGGCTGAATCTGATTGAATACCGGATTATTCTCATAGCGAAACGTGTAGCCGGTCCAGGTCCCGAAAATCCGGTAATCGTTGGCGGGAACGAAGCCGTTGTCGGCACGGAATCCCGACGACAGACTTTCAAGCCACGAATAAAATTCCCAATTCCGAGAGGAGCGGTTCAGCGTTGCCTTCAAAGCCAACCCGTTGAATTGTTCACCGTCAAAATCCGACGTTCTTTCTTTTCCGGATGTTTTGAATTTAAGGTAATCATAATCGTCTCGGAGCTGTGCGGACAATACGGAATCGTTCGGTTCGTGCGTCGCGCTCAGGGCCGCAAGCGCCGTGAGAGAATATTTTTCCGACAAACGAATATTGGCATCCATGCCCGTCATGATATTGGAGCCGCCTTCCGCCAACGTTCGATTGGAGCCGAAAAATCCCAGATGCGATTCATTGCCGAGATGGTACTTAGCCCGGATAATGTTGCTGAACGAATTTTTTTTCGTGCTCGGATCAAAACTTTGTTCCTGGAACGGGATCAAGAAACCGCTGTTCTGATCGTACGCCGTGATAAGGCCGATCGTGGTTCTGCCGATCTTGCCGGTCAGTTTACCCGAAACGATCGGATCATTGATCGTTCGCGTGTAAATTAATTTAAGATCGCTGTCGATATTGAAAATGTCGCTGCCTTCCAGAAAAAAAGGCCTTTTTTCGCGGAAATAAAGCGCAAAAGTCGTATTCACGTTTACCTGGCCGGCATCCGATTCGATCTGGCTGAAATCAGGATTATAAGCCAAGTCCAGGGTGAGATTAGATGCCAAACCGTATTTGAGACTAAAACCCGCGCTGCTTTTGTTCTTCGGCCCGCGCCACTTACCGTTGACGCTGTCTCGGTCCGTCAATTCATTGGCATTGGAGCCCAACGCATAGGGCAATATCTCGATGGTCTTTCCCGAAGCAATTTGCTTTTCCATTTTCAGATGGCCGGCCTGGGAAAAGAGAGAATTATTATTCTGCGATATCGGCATCCAGGAATACTGAAAGCGGCTTTCCCGCGGATAAATTCTTAAAATGTGGATGAGCCAATCTTGCAAAGGCGAATTTGGAAAGCGGAGGCTCTTGAACGGAATACGCATTTCGACCGTCCAGTGGTCGCCGTAGATCTTAGCGTCGGATTCCCACACCGCATCAAAGCTTTCGTCTTCGCCGCTGTTGTTTTGCCAGATCAGATCTCCCTGAATCCCGCGCGGGTTCACGAAAAACTCAAAGCTTGTTTGTTTCGTACCATAGGGGTCGATATTGATTCCGACAAAATCATCCTGGAACATGCGATCGCGATCGGATAAGTTGGACCGGAGCTTGTTCATTTCGGGATCATAACAAATAAAGGCGATATACAGATTATCCCGATCGAATGCGATATAGCCTTCGGTTTTCGCCTTTGGGAGTTGTTTTTCATTCGGCCAGACTTCGACGAAATTATCAAAATGTGCGCCGTTCATCCATGCTTCTTCAATTTCTCCGTCGATAACGATCGGCACGGGCAGCGTCTTGGGTTCGAGCGTCAGGATCGGATTAGGCACAAAACTGTCGTTGTCCGCGCGGCTTGCCGCCAGGCCCGCCGTGTTTTGAAACCAATTTCCAAACGCATTTACCGGCATTAAGAGGAGGACAAGCATCAGCAGGAGTAAAAGCAGAGTAAAAATCAATGAATCGTGAACGGATGATCTATCATAAAACCGCATAAGTGTCCCCGTGTCCGGTTGATCTGTTGCTATATTCTGAAATGCTTGTCTATACGGAAACCTAGTCCGAGAAGTTGCGGAAAATTTTGAAATCTTTAACTTCATGTGTGGGCTCTTATTCTTTCCAGCAATTCGAACAGAATGAAGCCGGTCACTCCCCAAACCGTATGCTCCAGGTAATCGTAATAGTGCACTTCATGCGTCCGGTCGAACAGGCGGCGGTATCCGAGCCGGTGATGCGCGTCGTTCAGTAAATGCGACAAAGGAATTTCAATAAGACCCGCGGTTTCCTGAGAATTGATCCTGAATGCGAACGGATAGGGAATGATCCCTGCAAATGGGGTGACGTTAAAATTCGTCGGCGTCACCGTATCATCCAATTCCGCGATCACCTCCACGGCACCGGCAGGAACTCCGATCTCTTCTTCGGTTTCCCGCAAAGCCGTTTCGGCCAGGGTCTTATCGGAAGCATCGCGCGCGCCGCCAGGAAATGAAACCTGTCCTTTATGATGTCTCACTGTGAGAGACCGCTGGATGAACAACAAGTACGTTTCATGATTCTTTTCAAACAGCGGAACCAAGACGGCCGACGGAAGAAATCCCGGTAATGTGATGTTTCGCCGGGGATGATCTTGATAAATGGAACGAATAAGGTTCTTGTAGAATATGAGATTCGCTGGATGGTGGGACATAGAATCCAAAATTCCAAAATTCAAATTCCAAATTACAAATAAATTCCAAAAAAACAAAGCCATGTGGAGTTTATTTGGAATTTGTGTTTTGAGTTCTGGTATTTACTTTTCTAAAAGTTCAATGGCTCTCAGAATTTCCGCAACGCTCCATGCCTGTGATATACATCCTTGGGCGAAGAACGGTTCCTCCCCGTCGAAGATTTCCGAGACGGTACCGATGCCGGAATCGTAAAGTTGTTTTGCGAATCCGTCAAGGATCCGGCTGCATACCTCCCGCGCCGCCGGCGATCCGCCATGAACTTTCATATACGCTTCGATGTAATGCCCGATCAGCCATGCCCAAACCGTACCCTGATGATACGAACTGTCGCGGTGACGGGCGTCGCCCGCATACATCCCGGCAAAAAAGGGATGGTCTCTGGAGAGGCTTCGCAGGCCGCACGGGGTCAGCAATTCTTTTTCGACCACTCCGACAACCGCCTTTTGTTTTTCCGGAGGAATGATCTCAAACGGCAGGCTCACCGCAAAAATTTGGTTCGGCCGGATATCGGAATTTTTCCCGGGCCCGTTGACGAAATCATACAAACAATTTTTTTCGGCGTTCCAGAACGCTTCGTTAAAACTTCCTTTGGCTTGTTCCGCCATCGCCGAAAACCTGCTGGCCCGGTCAGGGCGGTTCGTTTTTTCGGAAAGCTCGCTCATGATGCACAGCGCATTATACCACAGCGCATTGACTTCCACCGGCTTTCCGATACGCGGGGTGACAACCCAGTCGCCGATCTTTGCATCCATCCAGGTGAGCTGCACTCCTTCCTGTCCTGCGAATAATAATCCGTCGGTGTCCATGCGAATACCGTAGCGCGTTCCTTTAATATGCCAATCGATGATATCGCAGAGCTTATCGTATAACTCAGTTTTAATAAATTCAAGATCGCCCGTGTATTTCAGGTACTGGAAAACCGAGATGAAATACCACAGCGTCCCGTCCACGTTATTGTATTCCGGCGTTTCGCCGGAATCTGGAAAACGGTTAGGGATCATGCCGTCGGAAATGTAATTTGAAAACGATCTCAGAATATTTTTTGCCACATCGAATTTTTTACAGGACAAAGTTAGTCCAGGCAGAGAGATCATCGTGTCGCGTCCCCAGTCGCCGAACCAGTGGTACCCGGCGATGACGGTATGCTGCGAATCGTTTCGGCGAACGAGAAAGGCATCCGCCGCCAGCGCCAGCGATTTAGCGAGGGGGTGTTTAAGAGGCAACGATTGCAATAGCCGCTGTCGGCGCTGGATTTCATGATCAAAAAGCGAATCTATGTTGCCCGATTCTTTTGCCCGCGATGCGTCAAGCGTGGCAATGAGATCGAGGGACTCGCCTTCCAAGAGGGTGGCCGATAAAAATGCCGGACTGAACAGATCTTCCACAAATTCCAGGCCGCGCTCCTGCTCCTTCCGGTATTCCGCATTTTTATACCAGAAAAATTTCGGTTCTACATGGCCTTTCGTGTAGCCGATGAACATTTCCGGCAATTGGGCATAAGGCTTCATTGAAAAATGATTTTCCTGCAGCCGGATATTGTGATCCAGCTCGGAATTTTCATGCGAAAGGCTGTGGTAATCGCGGAATGCGCAGAGCGGCCGGATCGTGAATTGGACCGGCTTTTCGGATTTCAAGAGACGGTAGCGGACGATCGTCGAATTTTCGCCGTGGATCATGACCACGCTTTTTTCCAAAGTGATGCCGTTGATCTGAAAAATAAACCGAGGACAGAGGTCGTATTCGAAGCGCTCGATATTTTTATGGCCTTCCGGATAGACGATAAAAGGATATTGATTGGTGGAAAGTTCAAAACTTTTTCCTTCCAGTGAAATATTTTCTTCCAATTTTGACAATAGCACGAAGCGGCCCGCGGGCGGGTTCAACGACGCGACCAAAAGGCCGTGGTAGCGGCGTACATTGGCGCCGATGATCGTCGACGACGCAAATCCGCCGATGCCGTTGGTATCCAGCCATTCCTTCTGCGTGGCATAATAATAATCGGAACATGTCGTGCGCGGAAACTGAATGCGGATTTGTTCGATGCCTGGATCGTCTGAATTATTCATCATAGGGCAACTTACCGTGAAATATGTTAAATTCATTTAACACGGAGGCGCAGAGACACAGAGAAAAATCGCCGGAGTTCATAAATCTCTGTGCCTCTGTGTTCCAATCATTTGAAAACGAAAACGCATTATGATAGAGTTTAAAATTACAAAATACTTTTTCCATTCTTAATTACTGCGGTCACGTGATTCTGAGCGAAATGATAAGGAATATACTGATAATCAGGCGCATGAAATAAAGCCAAATCCGCTTTCATGCCCGGTTGGATATTTCCGATGTCGTCACGGTCCAATGCCGCCGCCGCATGCAGCGTCACGGCTTGAATAACTTCAGCGGGTGTCAACCGCATTTGCATGCACGCGATGGACATGATCATATGGAGATTCTGCGTCATGCACGAACCCGGATTGAAATCCGTGGCGAGCGCGACCGGAATACCGGCGTCGATCAATTTTCGAGCGGGCGCATATTGCATATTCAAGAAAAAAGAACAGCCGGGCAGAAGCCCTGCGATGACGTTTGAATTTTTCAAAGCCTCGATCCCTTTATCGGAAATATGTTCCAGATGATCGGCCGACACGGCGCCCATTTCGGCGCACAATTCCGCACCGCCCGTGTTGCTAAGTTGATCGGCGTGAAGCTTAAGCTTGAGATTATGGCGCTTCGCAGCTTTAAAAATTGTTTTGGTTTCATCTATTGTAAATGCATTCGTGTCGCAAAACGCATCGCAAAATTCGGCAAGTTTTTTTTCCGCCGCGTACGGGATCATCTTTTGACAGACCAGATCCACATATCCCCGGCGATCATTCGAAAATTCCGGCGGGATCGTATGCGCGCCGAGAAAAGTGGAAACAATGTCTACCGGAACCAGCGCGCGAACTTCGCTCATCACTTCCAGCATTTTGAACTCATCGTCCAACGATAATCCGTACCCGCTTTTCATTTCGATCGTGGTAATACCGAACCGGGCGGCAGCCCATGCCCGTTCGATCCCGAGACTCAGCAGTTCCGCTTTGGAAGACAGACGCGTCTTGGTCATGGTGTTCCTGATACCTCCCCCTTGAGCGGCGATCTCCTGGTACGTCGCGCCTTTGATCTTCGATTCAAATTCGTCTTCGCGCGAGCCCGCAAAAATCGTATGCGTATGCGAATCGATCAGGCCGGGAAGAACGACATGATCGGAGGCGTCTATGACGGTTGTTTCCGGAGTGACTTCGAGTTCGGCCGGAAACATCTTTTCTTCTCCGACCCAGTTTATCCGGGTACCGCTGCAGGCGATATTCCCGTTCTCAATTAATTGAAACCGGCCGTCCCGGAAGAAGACAATTTGCTTTGCACGCTGCACTAGAAGATCAATTTTCATGAGTAACCGTTTCGGTGATGAATCGAAAGCGCGTTATGTTATAACAAAAAGGAGACGATTTCAATAAGATAATTATTATAGAATTGTTATTCGCCGCCGCCGCATCCGCTCAACATAATTAACACATTCATAACAATCGCCTAATCTTCGGATAACATCCGGTCATTATCTTTGCACGTCTATAATGAATTATTTTTTAACCTTTCAAGGAGATATCATGATAAAACGCTTCGTTCTAATACTAGCGCTGGCGCTGTCGCCGCGGTTCGCGTTCGCTCAGGATAAAGGGGAACCATTAAAAGATCAGGTGGACGGCCTGAGTTCAACGGTCGACGAGATGAAGACGATCGTGGATGCCTTGAACAAGATAAAAATTACAGGGTACATTCAGACCCAGTATCAATTCGGAGATTCCGCCGCGCAAACCGGAACGCGCTCATTTGAGATCGGGCGATTCGCCGGAGGAGCATTTGGTGCTAATGTTAATTCACGATTTGCCGTTCGCCGCGGGCGTTTGAAAGTTGCCTACGACAACAACCTCTCGAAGTATGTGCTGCAGTTTGACGTTACCCAAGGCGGAGTCGGCATTAAGGACGCTTATGTCGAAGTTACAGAGCCCTGGCTGAAAACATTTGCGTTGACGGTCGGCGCTTTCGATCGTCCTTTTGGTTATGAAATTTCATATTCATCCGGCGCCCGTGAGGCTCCTGAGCGTTCGAGAATGTTCCAGACTCTGTTTCCCGGTGAAAGAGAATTGGGTGCTAAGCTGACCATTACTCCTCAGAATGGCTTGTTGAGCCATTTTAATTTGAAGGCGGGAGTGTTCAACGGAGTCCTCAACACCGCCGGTGAAAACGACAACAAGAAAGATATCATCGGACGTTTAGGATTCACGCTTCCGTTTAGAGAACAGAATTTCGCTATAGACGGCGGCATTTCCATCTATTCGGGCAATGTGACGAATTTGGCTCACAACTTATTTTCTTTTGATAAGTCGACCGGAACCTATATCGCCGATTCCACAAGTAATCACACAGCGGCTAATGATTCGCTTAAAGCAATTAAGCGGCAGTATGTCGGCTTTGATGTTGAAATGTATTATGATGTGCCGGTGATTGGCGGCGCTCAATTACGCGCAGAATATATCACAGGCGATCAGCCCGGAACCGCATCGACCTCAAGCACAGCAAACTTTTTTTATGGCAATAGCGCTGTCAGCGCTGCGACGCCGGTTTACAAAAGAAAATTCAGCGGATATTATGTAACGTATGTTCAAAGCATCGGCTTGAAGAACCAACTGGTGTTGAAATACGACGTATTTAAACCCAACAAAGACCTCAAAGACGGAAAGATCACCAATTCAGGTATTGCTACGGCCAGGCAGGTCGGCGTGGCAGACCTTCGTTTTAAGACCGTTGGATTTGGTTTAGTTCATCACTGGAATACCAATGTCAAATTCACATTTTACTACGAGAAAGTTTACAATCAAAAAGCCAACGGTAATTCAACCGGCAATTTGAATGTGTTCACGAAAGACGTGAAAGACAATGTGTTCACGGCGCGTGTTCAATATAGTTTCTAAATCACGATTTAACTTAGGAGAACAAATAATATGAAAAGGTTAGCATTCTTACTCTTAACGGCTGTGGCGCTGTTCGGTTTTTTGCCGCAGAGCGAAGTCATCACGGTCAAGGGCTCGGATACGATGGTCATCCTGGCTCAGCGATGGGCTGAAAAATATATGATCGCGCACCCGAACGTGTCCATTCAAATAACCGGCGGCGGTTCCGGCACGGGTATTTCCGCGCTGATCAATGGGACGACGGATATCTGCAATTCCTCACGTCCGATGAAGGCCAGTGAAATTGATAAATTGAAACAACGTTTTGGCACGTTGGGCGTCGAAATCAAATCCGCACGCGACGGCTTGGCGGTCTATTTGAGCGAAACTAATCCGGTCAAAGAATTGAGCATCGCGCAATTGAAGTCCATTTACACGGGGAAGATCACCAACTGGAAAGACGTCGGCGGCAACGATGCGAGGATAATTCTTTACAGCCGCGAGAATAATTCGGGAACTTATGTCTATTTCAAAGATATGGTTCTTGGCGGCGCCGATTATGCTGCCAGCGCGCAGAATATGCCCGGAACGGCTTCGGTAGTGAACGCCGTGGCGAATGATAAAAACGGAATCGGTTATGGCGGTGCAGCTTACGGCAAGGGTATTAAGTTTTGCGCCGTGAAGAAAGACGCCAATGCTACGGCTTATGAGCCGACGGTGGAGAATATCAAAGCCGGTATGTATCCCATTACGCGCTATCTCTATATGTATTTGCGCAGCAAGCCGACCGGCGCGTTGAAGGAATTTATTGATTGGACCCTGAGCTCTGACGGCCAGGAGATCGTAACCAAAGTCGGATATTTCCCCGTTAGATAACACCCTTCTTCCTTGATCTACAGATCCCGACTGCGTGTGAGAGCGCAGCCGGGATTTTTTATTTTCCGTTAACGGCAGCCTGTAATGTGAAATAGAAATAGCCCCCTCTTTCCATTTCGCTGTCCATTTAACAATTCGATAATATTCTGATAATCATCCGGTAACGGATGAATTGTATATTTCTGCGCGGATTTTAAGATCAATGTTATACTGTTAAATTCTATGGCCGAACTCTTTAAAACAGCAGAAGAAAATCAAAACGCCATGGACTTGCGGGTTGCGTCGGATCGTGCGTCCGGTGAAAAGACAAACCTCGCGCGCCTGCGCCGCCGCCAATGGACTGACCGTTTTGCGGAATCCGTCATCAAAGTTACGGCATTCACCTCTCTTGCATTTATCGGGTTGATCATTGTTTTTGTTTTCAAGGAAGCCTTACCTGTCTTCAGTTATCCATCCCGTGACAAAGCGGCATCTGTCAAACCGAACGATCAGCAGACGACGTACGGGGAGCCGATGGGAGAGACCACCGGGTCATCCGGCGGACGGCAAGAGACTTATGGGGAAGAGCCCTCCTCGCTTCAAGAACCTGCGGCCAAAGAGAAAGAGGAATCACTTACGGTAGAGTACTTTTCCATATCTGACCTTTTTAAGAAAATATGGCAGCCCGTTTCCGATATTCCAAAATACGGAATGCTGCCGCTGATCGCCGGATCATTCAAAGTAACTTTGGTGGCAGTCCTTTTGGCTTCTCCGATCGCGATTCTCGCCGCTTTGTTCACCAGTATTTTTGCGCCGAAGTGGGCCAAAGAATTTTTGAAACCGTGTATCGAAGTTCTGGCCGGGTTTCCTTCCGTCGTAATCGGCTTTTTTGCCTTGATCGTCTTAGCAACTTTTCTTCAAAATATGTTCGGATTTCAATACCGCCTGAATGCCTTTGTCGGAGGCGTCGCTATGTCTTTGGCGGTAATACCCATCGTTTATACGATCACCGAAGATGCTCTGACTGCGGTTCCTAAAACTATGACGGAAGCAAGCCTCGCGCTGGGAATTACGAAATGGCAAACGGCGCTTTTTGTCGTATTGCCGGCCGCGACGCCCGGTGTATTTGCCGCCGTTCTCCTGGGATTCGGACGAGCGATGGGAGAAACGATGATCGTGCTGATGGCTACAGGCAATGCCGCGCTGCTGTCGTTTAACTTCGCCGAACCCGTTCGGACTATGTCGGCCACGATCGGCGCCGAGATGGCGGAAGTTGTTTTTGGAGATCTGCATTATCATATGTTGTTTCTGATCGGCGCAATCTTATTTACGTTCACGTTCATTTTAAATGCGGTCGCTGAATTATATGTACGCAACAAAATGATGAAAAAATTCACTGGCCGGTAAATTCGCCACTGAGCCACAGAGCACGCAAAGAGAATCTTTGCCACAGAGGACACAAGAGGCTTTGTTTCTTAAAACAATTTTTGGAATCTAAAATTACTTGAAATTTCTATGAATCATAATTCCGATTATCTCCGTGTTCTCTGTGACCTCTGTGGCAAAAAATAACAAAGTTATGTTTGGAAAAAAGTTTCTCGGAATATCCCTTATAGCTTTAACGGCGTTTTGTGCATTTATTATTATTCTGGCTATCGTCACAGTCCTCTCGAACATCGTCGTCGGGGGCTGGTACAGCCTGACGTGGGAGTTCCTCGCCGATGTTCCGAAAGAAGGAATGACCGAAGGCGGGATCTTTCCGGCCATTGTGGGGACGTTTTATTTAGTGACGATCATGTCGGTTGTGGGAGTCCCCATCGGAACCGTAACGGCGGTCTATCTCACGGAATACGCTCATGAATCTTCCAAAGTGGCGCGCATGATACGATTTGCGGTCAACACGTTATCGGGTGTTCCGGCGATCGTGTTCGGGTTATTCGGATTAGGATTTTTCGTACAGTTTGTCGGCGGCGGCCTGGATCATCTCTTACTAAAAGGCGAGTTGAAATGGGGACAGCCCAATATCCTATGGGCGAGTTTGACGATGGCGCTGTTGACTCTGCCGGTCGTGATCGTGGCCGTCGAAGAAGCGATCAAGTCGGTTCCCCGCGAGCTTCGCGAAGCCAGCCTTGCTTTGGGCGCTACGAAATGGGAAACGATCCGTAAAATTGTAATTCCCGGTTCGCTCACAGGTATTCTCACCGGCGGCATTCTTGCCGTCAGCCGCGGTGCGGGTGAAGTCGCCCCGATCCTGTTTACCGGAGCGGCGTATTTCTTACCCGAACTGCCCAAAGGACCTTCGGATCAATTTATGGAATTAGGCTACCATGTTTTCATTATGTCCACGCAATCGACGGACGTCGACGCGACTCGCGGTATACAGTATGCGACGACGTTGGTTCTGCTTTTATTGACATTTATTTTAAATTTTTCGGCGATCTTTTTGCGTTATCGTCTTCGCAAAAACGCCGTTCATTAACTCAATTAAAGAATCAGCATGGAAAACAACGGATTCATCATCAAAACCAGAGGAGTGGATGTCTTTTACGGGGCGAAACAAGCGCTGAAAAAGATCGATATGGACATCCGGCATCATCAGGTCACGGCATTGATCGGCCCCTCCGGATGCGGAAAATCAACATTCTTGCGATTGCTCAACCGCATGAACGATCTCATTGACGGCGTTCGGGTGGAGGGCCAAGTGCTGGTAGACGGTGAAAATATTTATGAAAAAAACACCGACGTGGTGTCGCTTCGGAAAAAAATAGGAATGATCTTTCAGAGATCGAACCCGTTCCCGAAATCCATTTACGAGAACGTCGCGTACGGCCCAAAGATGAACGGTATTCGTGATAAAAAAACACTGGACGACATTGTGGAAAAAAGCTTAATTAAAGCGGCATTGTGGGAAGAAGTGAAAAACGATCTGAAAAAAAGCGGTTTGGGCTTGTCCGGCGGCCAGCAGCAGAGATTGTGCATCGCCCGCGCGTTGGCGGTAAATCCGGAAGTTCTTCTCATGGACGAACCGGCCAGCGCGCTGGATCCGCTGGCTACGGCGAAGATCGAAGAATTGATCTATGAACTGAAGCAAAATTACACGGTCGTAATCGTAACGCACAATATGCAGCAGGCCGCGCGCGTGAGCGACCACACGGCATTTTTTTATCTGGGCGAATTAATAGAATTCGACAATACTAAGAAAATTTTTACGTCACCGTCAATAAAACAAACGGAAGATTATATTACCGGAAGATTCGGATAACCTTAAATCATGCCACAAAGACTCAAAGACACAAAAAAGGATAGTTCAGGTATCTTAGTTTTTGGCGGCTAAAAATGCAGGATAAAGAATATGCAAAGACATTTTGAAACGGAACTGGACGGTTTAAAAACCAGTATTATCAAAATGAGCAGTATTGTTGAACAGTCGCTGGATTCGGCTATCAAAGGTCTGCTGAACGGCGATGCGGCCATTGCTCAGACCGTGATCGAAGAGGACGATCGCATCAATGAACTCGAAATTGAAATTGATCATGCGATCATCGATCTCCTGGCCCTGCAGCAGCCGGTCGCGATCGATCTGCGGTTCATTCTCGCCGCTCAGAAGATCAATAATGATCTCGAGCGTATCGGCGATCATACGGTTAATATTGCGCAGTCGGTCACCGCGATGGCGAAAATGCAGTGTCCTCTGCTGGAGCTCCCCAAAATGAGCGAGATCGCAAAGATCATGCTGTCCAACGCGATCGACGGATTCATCCACCAGGACGCGCGTCTGGCGAAATCCGTTCTTGTTCAGGACGATACCATAGACGAACTCAACCGCACTATGATCCAAGAGGCTATTAAGATCATGAAAAGCGATCCGAATACCATTGAATGCGGTATGGAAATTATCCGGGTTAGCCGGAACCTGGAACGCGTGGCGGATCTGTCGACCAACATTGCGGAAGAAGTCATTTTTATCACGCGGGCGGAATTGGTCAAGCATCATTCGACGGCCCGAAAGAGTTATTAGAAATGATTTTGAATCGTTTTTACTTTTTATTAGATTGTTGAATCAAGGATCATACCGGATACCTCATGTTGAAAAAGACCAAAACGATTTTGTGCGTGGACGATGAACAGGATATTCTCGATATTCTTTCTTACAATTTAAAAAAAGAAGGGTACGTGGTTCATACGGCGGATAACGGTGATAAGGCGGTTCCATTGGCCGAGAAGATCAAGCCGGACCTGGTCTTGCTTGATATCATGATGCCGGGAAAAGACGGCCTGGAAGTGTGTAAGGCTATTCGCAGCCATCCGCATATCAAGGAAACGCCGATTGTTTTTTTGACGGCCAAGGCGGACGAAGTCGATGAAATTTTGGGGTTGGAATTCGGCGCGGATGATTACGTCACGAAGCCGTTCAGCCCGCGCAAAATGGTCGCGCGGGTCAAAGCGATCTTCCGCCGGATAGAAATGCAAAAAGAATCGAAAGACGATAAAAAGAGCATCATCAGGATCTCCGGGATCGAGATCAACCGTATCAATTATACCATCCGCATAGACCATAAAGAAGTGAAATTTCTTCATAAAGAATTTGAACTCTTGTATTTTCTGATGCATCGGCCGAACATGGTCTTTACGCGAAACCAGCTTTTGTATAATGTATGGGGCGAAGACGCGTTTTTTGTGGACCGGACCGTCGATGTGCACGTGACCAAGATCCGGAAAAAATTGGGCCGCTACGGAACCTGCATTGAGACGGTGCGGGGTGTAGGATATAAATTTTGTACCGATGAAAAAAATTAGTTCTCAAATTTCCGGCGTCCTGATCGGATTATTTCTGGTAGGATTTGTATTGCTGCTGCTCGTCGTAGACAACGTCCTCAAAAGCAAGCTTCAGTCGCAGGTCATTGAAGATCTGAAGATCCAATGCCGGTTGGTCGATTCGCTGCTCCCGCAGGATGCAGATTCCATTCAATCCAAAATTCATAACCTTGCCGGGCTGCTGCAGGCGCGGGTCACGGTCATTGACGGGCACGGCCGCGTGCTGGGCGAATCCGAACATAGCTTGCAAGATATGGCTAACCACCTCGACCGGCCGGAAGTTCAGGAAGCGCTGAAAAGCAGCGACGGATTCGGGTCGGCCATTCGTTTCAGCGAAACCGTACAAGAGGATTTGATCTACACCGCCTATCGAACCGATGAGCATCGGTTTATTCGCCTGGCCAAACAACAGCTTTTTATCGACCACATCATTTTGAAAGTGAGAATCATTTTGATGCTCGCGGCGATCGGCACGATCGCGGTGGTCATCCTGCTCGCTCCCAGAGTTTTGCGGCGGGTCACCAAGCCTTTGTCGGATATCGTATTGGCGGCGGAGGAAATCAAGGGCGGCAATTACGACAAGGAAATTATTGTGGCCGAAGATAACGAGATCGGCGAACTGGGAAAGATCCTGAATGAAATGTCGGCTAAATTGAAATCCGATATTCGTGAATTAGGTAAGCTGCAGGAAATTCGAAAAGATTTTGTCGCCAACGCTTCGCATGAATTGCGCACGCCGATTGCCGTGATCCGGGGATATGTCGAAACGCTCCTGGACGGCGGTTACCGTGATAAGGAAGTAAGTATGAAATTTCTTGAGCGCACGCAGTTCAATATCCTTCGGCTGGAGAATATCGTTAACGATATGCTGGATCTTTCCAAGCTCGAAACCCGCGATCGGGGATTGAGCCTCCGCTATTTTGACGCCGCTGCGGCGGCACGGAGTATTATTGCGGATTTTGAAGAAATTGCCCATAGAAAAAATTTAGAAATCAAGTTCGAATCGTCGCTCTCTCCGGATTTCAGCTTGCTGGCCGACCCGTATCAATTCGATAAAGCGATCATCAATCTCATTGAGAACGCGATCAAATACACCGAGAAGGGATGGATCGCTATACGGGCCGTTCAAAATGGCAAAGATTTTATTTTAGAGGTGGAAGATACGGGCAGCGGTATCAACCCGGAGGATCTGCCGCGTATATTTGAACGGTTTTATCGCGTCGACAAAGGGCGCTCGCGCGACCAAGGCGGCAGCGGGCTCGGACTTTCGATCGTAAAACATATCATGGAAATTCACAAAGGCAGTGTGGCCGTTGAGAGCGTCCTTGGAAGAGGAACGAAATTCATTTTGACGTTCCCCCAGTAGCAATCAGTTACTATTCTTTCCGCGACGGGGCGGAGAGGGGTGATCCGCATGTGCCAATAAATACTTTTTGACGAACGACCGGTAATTTTCGACCTCCTCTTTTTCTTTTTTAGGGCTCCAGCCCAATTCTTTTCCCATAAATTTTGCTACCCTATCGGCGCAATCCAATCCGAGGCCTTCACTGCTGCCGACGCTTGTGCGGCGCAGGAGTACATCGCTAAGGGTTTGCGCCCATTCACACCGAATCGCAAAAATGATCTGCGCTTTAATATCGGGCGCGTGAGCGCATATCGGCTCCAATGAGCGCGGATGGCCGCCGGCTAGCGATAAGACGCTCTTGTAATGCGTTCCGTAAAATGTGATGAGATGACGTAATGTTTGTTTGTCTATTATTGCGTTTTGCGTTACCGTGTTACATTCGTTCGTGAGATAATTTTCCACACTGCCGAGGCCGCCTCCCCACAGCGGCAGCGCATCCGTTCGGCAAGGGTCAAGCCGCCACCCGGTCTTTTTTACGATGAGATCGACCACTTCTTCCGACGCATGGCGATAGGGCGTAAGTTTTCCGCCGACGAGTGAAATGAGGTTTTTGATACCGCTGCGCTTTTCGTGGTCCACCACGAGGTGTTTACGGGTGATAGAGCCGGTACTGGAAGTTTTGGAATACGGCAGCGGCCGGATCCCGGAAAAAGAAAACAGGATATCTTTGCGTGTCAGGCCGGCGGAAGGAAAAAGATAATTGGTCTCGGACAGAAGATAATCGATTTCATCCGGCGACGGTTTGAGTTCTTCCGGATTCCCGTCATACCGGATATCGGTTGTTCCGATCAGATAATATTCCCGCCACGGCAAAATAAAGAACGGACGCCCGTCGCTTTGCGCATTGACATAGAGCGCGAGGCTTGACGTGGATAAGAATTTTCTTATTACAATGTGGCTGCCCTTCGTTCCTCCGATCAGTTTTCGTTTACCCGGTACCAGGGTATCCACCCACGCGCCCGCAGCATTGACAATGAAATCGCATTTGAGTGCTTTGGTTTTTCCGGTCCGTAAATTTTTTACCGCCAGTCCTTCAACGGTATTTCCATTTTTTAAAAACCTTTCGACCCGGTGATAATTGAAAACCTTGGCGCCGGCTTCGACGGCCGAATGCAGATTCGCCAACACCAAGCGCTCGGGAAACGGACACTGCCCGTCGGAGTAGGTAATGCCTCCTTGCAAGGCTTCCTTCCTGAGGCCGGGGATATTTTTTTCTATTTCCTGCGTTGTCCATGATTCATGATGCGGGAGCGAGGTGTCAAAGGCGAGGCGATCATATATAGCCATGCCGGTACGGATGGTCGTCAAGTGATGCTGCGAATGTTTGTAAACGGGGATCAGGAAACGAAGCCCGTGTACATTCTGCGGATAATTTCGAAGCAAAATTTCCCGCTCTTTCAACGATTCGCGTACCAGTCCTAATTCAAAATGTTCGAGGTAGCGTAATCCGCCATGAATGAGTTTGCTCGACGCCCAGCTGGTACCTGAACAAAAATCATTTTGTTCGAACAGGGTCACGTCCATGCCGCGCAACGCAGCATCCCGCGCGATACCGGCGCCGTTAATGCCGCCGCCAATAATGAATAGTATTTTGACACGTTCCGTTTTTTTGATCATGATCGCGGTGAGGATTTTGGAAACAAACTTCCTTATACGGCAACCGCCCGACATGGGGCCGGCGGCTGCAGATGGCACTTATTTGGAGGGCTCCGTGATATCCCGGATCCAACTCATCGCCGCCATGGACGCGGGAAAACCAATCGTGGTGATAGCCAATAGAGTCACTTGATACAATTCCTGCTTTGTCGCTCCGGCTTTCAGCGCTTTCCGCGTATCGGCATGGACGGCCCCTTCCAGGCGGGACCCGACGGATAGCGCCAATTTGATCAAACGGCAGGTTTTGCCGTCCATCGGACCGATGGCCGTCGCCGATTCTCCTAAATTTTCAAAATGTTTTGCGATTTCAGGGAACTCGCTGCAAAATTGTTCATATGTGGACGGTGCTTTTTCGTGATTCATGATGATCTCCATAGTAAATATATGAATTAATAATCGTTTACCGCAACCTTGAATCCAAACTGGATCTTATCCGCGAACGGCAGTTGCCTCAACTCGTGATTATTTGTAGGCGTAAAAGAACGTCAAACGCGCGGCCACATCGGCGCTGCGTTTGGCCGCAGATCCTTTCCCGGAATAGGAATTTACCCAGATATTCGGCATGATGTGGACATTTTTATGCGCGGCGTAGTCGATGCCTGCCGTGAGGAAGATTTCTTTATATCCGGTTTTTGAACTTTTCGTGTCAGGGTCAAACATATCGATGCGCACAATTCCATTCCATTGTTCCATGATCTGGCCGGACGCAAAGACAGAAATCCCAAAAGGCTTTCTGTCCGACGAGTCTGTATTCGCTTTATTCTGGATTTGCTGTACCGCCTCAAGGCCAATGGTGAATTTTTCTGCCTGATATGCGGCAAAGCCTTTCAACGTTGTTTTGGTTTTAGAAGCCAGCGCCGTTTCATAATCCGCATAGACTTCCGCGATCAGGCCTTTTACAGGCTTCGCGTTGAATGCAAAATAGTATTTCTTATATTTATCATTTTCAGGTTTTTGCCCGTTACCGTTGGATACCATCGCGGTATAAGCGAACATACTTTCGCGGCCGAATTTCCCCTTCAATGCGACGCCGATGTCGGAAGCGCCTCCCAGTCCGCGCATGTCGGCAATTGTTTTTTCAATAGGGCGGTAGCCCCATATTTTCTCAGACAGCGCCCACGTCGGAGTGCCGATCATACCGAATGCCAGATTCTGATCCGGAAGAATATTCTTCCACTCTAAATTGGCTAATTTGATAAATACGGAATGTTTTCCTTTTCCGTCTACGGTTGCGTCATTTCCCTCCAATAAAAACTGAGCCTGGAAACTCTCACTGATAGCCTGTTCGTAATACAGATATATCCGGCGCAGCTGAAAACCGCCGGTTTTTGTCAAGGCAGAGTCCGCGTATTGCACGCCGGAAACCGCCTTTGACTTATCACCGCTCATTTTGTAATAATAATCTCCGAATACGTACCCGTGAACTTTTCCGGCGGGTTGGTCCTGAGCCCATGCAGCGGTTGAAAACAGAACGATCCAAATAAATGAAAGTGACTTTCTCATAATTCCTGTCTCCTAAAATCAAGTTTGGTTATGACATTAAAGTCAGTTTATCATCTGTTCTTAATTCCGGTCAACCTTCGCAAGCTTAAAGTTGGTAACGGTATTCGAAAACCTTATTTCGGTCATCAGGCAGCGTGTATACACTAAAGATTTTCAATCATGTGAGATCAAGTTGGAAAACCTGAAAATCTGTCGGACCAGAAACATTGGCGGAATCGAGAAATGGAAAGTCGGGATGGAGATATTATTTACCCTCCGACTTGTGAGAAGACTGTATTTACCTGGATCATCTCGGGAATTCCGAGAGGATGATGTTCGGGTTTGTCAAGGACGATCCGATCGCGAATCCATTGTTCAAGGTCTTCGTCCGTCGTCCCGCGGCGAATGAATTCTTTAATGTCCAGGCCCTCGTTGGAAAACAGGCACCATTTTAATTTTCCGAGCGAGGTCAGCCGTACACGATTGCACGCGGAACAGAAATGGTCCGCGTACGGATCGATGAACCCGATTTTTCCTTTGAAACCCGGAATTTCGTGGACTTTTGCGGGGCCGGTTTTCACGGGCTCCACGACCGGAATAAGTTCGTATTTTTCTCCGACGATCTTTTTCAGTTCGTCGGTCTTGATGATCCGCGTGTCGTTAAATGTATTGCCGTACGAGGACGACGAGGGCATATATTCGATGAATCGGATATGGAACGGATGATCGCGCGCCAGTTCTACAAAATCCGGAATTTCATCCTCGTTGAATCCGTTCATCACGACCGTGTTGATTTTGACCGGATTGAATCCTATTTCCAACGCGTGCCAAATAGCTTTCCAGGTTTGTTCAAACCCGTCGAAACGCGCCATGCGTTCGAATTTTTCCCGGTGCATGGTATCAAGGCTGATATTGACGCGGTGCAGGCCCGCACGCTTAAGGTCGTCCGCGAGATCGTGCAGTAAATATCCGTTGGTCGTCATGGCGAAAGATCTCAGCGGAAGTTTTCCTATGCGCCGCACGAGCTCGACGATATCTTTGCGCACCGTAGGCTCGCCGCCCGTGATGCGGACTTTTTCAATTCCGAGGTTCACAAAAACCTTTACGATCCGCTCGAGCTCGTCGTAGGTAAGTAATTCTTCCCGGGGCATGAACTCCACGCCATCCGCCGGCATGCAATAGACGCAGCGGAAATTGCAGCGGTCGGTCACCGAAATGCGCAGATAATCTATTTTTCGATTAAATCCGTCAATGAGAGGCATAGATGTTTAATATGATCCGACGCTGCTTATGATAGCTTATGATTGGTTGTTGGCTAAATCATAAATCATCTGCGTGTCTCAGCGTCATAAACCTTTCGCTGTATCTTGGCCGTTATGAAAAAATTCTAAAAATCCGATCCGATCGAGAAATAATGTTTGACATCGCCGCCCTGAAAACGCGGATTGCGGATATTCCATGCCAGGTCATACCGCAAAATAAAAAATCCGACGAATGCACGGATCCCGAATCCGTAACCGATGCGCGCGTCCTGAAAGACACGTCCCGCCTCGCCGGGCAATCGCTGCGTCAATTTGAATTTACTCTCATTGTAGATGATATTTCCCTGGCGGTCAATATACCGGTACGTCGCGTTATGCGTGGAGCCGTTATTGGGATCAATGAACTGCTGATCACGGCCGCCCCATGCGAGGCCCATATCTATGAACGTCACTCCGCGAATGGATTGGAAAAACAACGGAAGCGGAAAACCTAATTGCATAAAATGGATCAGCGGAAAACGAAATTCAAAGTTGGCAACCACATAGCGCGTTCCCTGCAACTCATAATAATCACTGCCGCGTATCGGCGATACGAACGTCGCGAGAAAATCTTCAAAAGTGTTGACGAGGATGTCGCCGTTGGTGAACCGCGGAACGATCCAGTTATCCAGTCCGCCGACAAAGAAGCGTTGAGGATTCCGGCCATACGTCGCGCCGCCGCTGGCCCGCATGGCGACCGCGTAATATTTTTGAAACCAAAAGTATTTTCTGAAATCCGCCGTCACGGTGGTGAAACGCAATCCGCTTTTACCGTAACCCGGGCTTGCGGTCACTGCGATCTGCGCGCGATGCCCGTCGAAAGGCCCGAAATATGTATTCAACGCGTTGTCGGTTGTAAATGCGGCAGAGATAATCGTATTATTTGAACTGCGTGAGTTGCCGAGCCCGGTTAGTTCTTTTAAATTGCTATCAGCAACTATCGGTTGACCCATATTATCGAATCCCACTATGAGGCTCTGAATAGCGTTGTCAAGCGTCGTTTCACGCGCCAATGTAAATTGCGTTATGCTGAGATCGAAACGGTTGAATTTGTTGATCGGACGCGACGCGGAAAGCCCGATACCATAATAGCGGAAGCGGACGAAACTGTCCGCGAATCCGTCGCTGCCCCGAATTGCCACTCCAGGGGCCGGTTCGGCCACATAATCGGTTGCAAATGAATACGCCGTGTGAAATGCGGAAATACCGTAATCCGTTTGTTTTGCCAGGTAATAATACGATCCGTAAAAACTGCTGTTCTTCAGGTCGAAGAATAAATTCGTTCCGAATTGCAGGCGATGATCGCCGAGAATATCGCTGAACGCCAATTGTGTGGTCCCTTGAAAACCAATGAACGTGTTATACCCCGCCGATCCGTAAACCAGATCCGGCGTAAAACGCACGCGGTAATTACGCACGCGGTAATCGCCTTTGTCGTTTTTGTAAACTCTTTCCGGCAGCACGACGGTTTCGATCTCTTCTTCGTCTTTTTTGGCGGTCGTGTCTTTTTTCTCGTCCAGGCCGGCGAAGATGAAATTCTGGTACGAAACCGCGGCGGTCTCCTTCAATTTCAATCTAGTGGAATCGACTACCGTTGAGGAATCGGTAACCATTTTTGCCGCCGCCGATTCTTGTTTGGAAACATTATCATTTTTCTTCGTGATGCCGATTTCATCGGCCAGGGTTGTCGGCAGATCTTTTCCTTTACGGAATTTTTTC
>CAZLWA010000050.1:0-3695 GCA_964563165.1 uncultured Bacteroidota bacterium
CAGTTTTTGATGTCGTCTTTGCATCGAGCAATCGCGCTCGCCGAGATGAAATACGTTGCCGTGCTGATCGCCTATGAGCTGGATCTCGATATGCCTCGGGCGCTCAATAAATTTTTCAATGTAGACATCCGGATTGCCGAACGCCGTCTGCGCTTCGCCGCGCGCCGTATTGAATGCATTTTCAAATTCCGATTCTTCGCGAACGATACGCATTCCGCGCCCGCCCCCGCCGGCCGTAGCTTTAATAATGACCGGCAAACCGGCTTCGATCATGATCTCCCTGGCATTCTCTAAATCCTTGACGATGCCGTCGCTGCCCGGCACGACCGGCACGCCGGCTTGTTTCATGGTATTCTTGGCAAACGCTTTGTCGCCCATTTTTTGGATCATTTCCGAGCGCGGCCCGATAAATTTGATGCCCACCGATTCGCAGATCTCGGCGAACTTTATGTTTTCTGAAAGAAATCCGTAGCCCGGATGAATAGCCTCAGCCGCGGTAATTTCCGCCGCACTCATGATCTGCGGAATATTGAGATAACTTTGCGCGCTCGGCGGCGGCCCGATGCAAATCGCTTCATCGGCAAACCGAACGTGGAGTGAATTCGCGTCGGCTTCGGAATACACCGCAACGGTTTTGATTCCAAGCTCGCGGCATGCGCGGATGACCCGGAGGGCGATTTCCCCGCGATTCGCAATCAGTATTTTCTTAAACATGAATTCCTTTCAATAAAACGCCGGAACCTGAAGGTTTTGAGAACCTTCAGGGTGTCCGCAAAAACGCATGAAAATATCAAAACTAATTCCAAAAGTCAATTGCAAGAATTTCCGTGGCCCCGCGCCAAAGCCCCGCGCCAAGGCGCGGGGGTACGTTGTTAAATCATGAAAATCGGTTTCATATTGCGTTTGGATATAAGAAGTGTTAATTTCGGAACGTAGCCTAGGGGAGAATCCGCATGCTTTCACAAGTTTTAAGCGCAACGACGTTTGGCATCGACGCGTTCATTATCAAGGTCGAAGCGCATTTGGAAGGCGGCGTGCCGTACTTTGTAACGGTCGGGTTGCCGGACAATGCCGTCAAAGAAAGTAAAGAACGCGTCAATGCCGCCATTAAAAACTCCGGTTTGGAATTCCCGATCAAACGCATTACGATCAATCTTGCGCCGGCCGATATTCGCAAAGAAGGCTCGGCTTTTGACTTGCCCATCGCCGTCGGTATTCTTGCCGCGCACGGACAAATTGAATCCAGTATGCTGGACAAATTTATTATTCTCGGCGAACTGGCCCTGGACGGGACTTTGCGGCCCATCACCGGCGCTCTGTCCATTTCGGTAAAAGCCAAATCGGAAAATATTCGCGGTATTATTTTACCGGTCGAGAATGCCGGCGAGGCGGCCATGACCGAAGGCATCGAGGTTTTTCCGGTAAGATCATTGGAACAAGCCGTTGCGCTGCTCAACGGTAAAGTAAAAATTCCGCCCTATAAAGTCAATCTGGACGAACTATTTGACGCGACGAATCATTATCACGTGGATTTTCAGGACGTCAAAGGGCAGGAACATGCCAAACGCGCTTTAGAGATCGCGGCTGCAGGCGGACATAATATAATTATGATCGGGCCTCCGGGCAGCGGCAAGACGATGCTGGCAAAGCGTTTACCGACGATCCTTCCGAATTTGACGCTGGACGAAGCGCTTGAAACGACGAAAATTCATTCCGTCGCGGGATTGCTTGCTGAAAATTCGGCGCTCATCACGACGCGGCCCTATCGCTCGCCGCACCACACGATATCGGATGCGGGATTGATCGGCGGGGGACACATTCCGAAGCCGGGCGAAGTCAGTTTGGCCCACCATGGCGTTCTCTTCCTGGATGAATTGCCGGAGTTCAAGAAAAATGTATTGGAAGTCCTGCGCCAGCCGCTCGAGGACGGGCGCGTGACGATCAGCCGGGCGGAAATTTCGCTGACGTTTCCCGCCAATTTCATGCTGGCCTGCGCGATGAATCCCTGCCCGTGCGGGTTTTACGGCGACCCGGGCAATCAATGCTCGTGTCCGCCGCAGACGATCCAGCGGTACATGGCGCGGGTTTCTGGGCCGCTGCTGGACCGCATCGATATTCATATCGAATGTCCGGCGATTAAATATAAGGAATTGTCCGGTGAGGCAAGCGGCGAAAAATCAGAAACGATCCGTCAAAGAGTTATTCGCGCGCGAAAAATTCAAACGGAGCGATTTGCGAAATCTTCAGAAAACGGGAGAAAACTTTATTCCAATGCCGATATGGACTCGCGGGAGATCCGTCAATTTTGCCCGATCGACGAACGCAGTGCGGAATTGATGAAAATGGCGATTACGAAATTAGGATTGTCCGCGCGGGCGTATGACCGCATCCTAAAGGTCGCGCGGACGATCGCCGACAGTGCGGGAACGGAAAATATCCGTCCGGAACATATCAGCGAGGCGATCCAGTACCGGAGTTTAGATAGAAGTTTTGTTTGAATTAAATGTAATCAGGTCTCAACTAACAGACCGCCGCTGAAATCTGTTTTCAAATCGAGGTTAATTCGCCTTCCGGAAAATAATTCCTCCAATGCCGCAAATGAAAATTCTATCGGAAGCGATAAATTGAGCAGATCGAAAATCCCCGTGCGGCCCATTGGCTTCAACAGTCCAGGTTGTTCCTCCGTCTGCGGTCATCAAAACCGTGTTTCCGATCCCAACACTCACGCCGTTATTATGATCAAAAAAATGAACGCACGTCAGTTCATCCGAACGGTGACTGTCTTGCGCCGTCCACATAGTTCCGCCATTGGTCGTTTTGTAAATTACGCCATTCAATCCGGAAGCGATACCGGTATTGACATCTGAAAAATATACGTGAACAAATGTCGTAGTGCCGGCAGTTTGAGGGACCCAATTCTGTCCACCGTTGGCGGTATGCAGAACAATGCCGTTTTCACCTACCGCCGTTCCCGTGCTGTCATTGACAAAATAGACGTCTCTCAGGAAATTGGATGTGCCGCTTGTTTGCGGAGTCCAATTACTTCCCCCATTGGTCGTTCTCAGGATCCGTCCATTGATCCCGACAATCGTTCCGTGATTCGCGTCTGTAAAAGAGACTCCGAGAAGGGTCTCCGTTGTTCCACTTGTTTGAGGGCTCCAGTTGCTTCCTCCGTTTGCCGTGCGCAAAATAATGCCCTGTTGGCCAACGGCTGTTCCCATATTGGAATCGCTAAAGCTCACACCATACAGATCGCCCGAGACGCCGCCGGTCTGACTTGTCCAATGGGATCCGCCATCGGTCGTTCTTAAAATGGTCGCTGTGCCGACGATCGTTCCGTGATTAACATCCGAAAAATCCATTGCATAAAGATCGTTGGAAGAACCGCTGGCCACGGCTTCCCACGAACTTGCATCTGTTTTGTTGTCGCAATTCATTAAAACAGCTGCGGCACACAGAATGGAAAAATAGCAGTAGACAATTTTCATTTAGTGTTTTCCTTTCAAGAATTGTTCTGTCGGCTGTAATACGAATAAGCCCGCCTAAAGTTCCAAACAGAAGGGAAACACTTTATTTCTTCTTTGCCGAAAATTCAAAATCGATAACTTAGGCGCCGTTTTGGATAGGAATTTTGTTTAGGGTCCCGACCCGATGCCCGGTTTGTATTGTCGGGTGCAGTTTCTCAGGTGTGTGTC
>CAZLWA010000051.1:0-73779 GCA_964563165.1 uncultured Bacteroidota bacterium
GCACCAACTGGACCGCTTTAAATATTACAACGGAAAATCCTTTCATGCCCTTTCCATGGGGTACGTGGGGAATATGAGCATGCAAATCTATCTGCCGATAAAACGGGACGGCATTTTCAGTTTTTTGGACAGCATGAACGCCGATCAATGGCGTAAATGTGATTCTTCATTTCTGAGAAGTAAAGTACAGGTCACAGTTCCAAAATTCAAAATGGAATTTGAGCAGGAACTGAGCAAGCCGCTTAAGAGGCTCAGGATGGAAAAGGCCTTTGACGGGGGAAGTGCCGATTTCAATGGCATTGCCGAATCTGTATTCATTGATAAGGTTATTCACAAGGCGTTGGTTGAACTAAATGAAAAAGGTACCGTGGCGGCGGCGGTTACGGGTATGTCAATGTTGGGAATTGGTGGTCCTAGCGGTCCACCGATACCGGTTTTTAATGCCGATCATCCCTTTTTCTTTCTTATTAAAGACGATATTACCAATTGTATCTTGTTTGCCGGTATTCTGATGGATCCCGGCGGAGCCATTGCCGAAAAGGACGACCGGTACTCCTTTAAAGAATTTCTTCCTCAGGGAGGTGATGTCGGCCATGGAAGTATAGACGAAATCGAGGAAGAATTCGAAAGTGCCGGGGGCGTCTCTATGATTGCGGGATCAGAAGGAGACGGTTTGATCGGTGTTGGTAAAGCCCGTGTTTCCGGCGGAGCTGTTTCGATGAGCGATATCCAGGCCGTGATTGACCAAAATGCAATCGCAGTCAATTGGTGCTACATAAAGGAATTGAAGAAATCACCGGACCTGAAAGGGAAGCTCAGCATGCAGATCAAGGTGAATGCCGAAGGAAGTGTGTCCGGAACCATGATCACATCCAATACCGTCGGCAACGCAGTTACACGATGCATTGAAAATAAGATCCGCGGATGGAAGTTCCCTCACCAAAAAGGCATGATCACGATTAATGAAACATTTGCCTTTAGAAAGTAGACAGCGCTATGATCATTTTCTTACTTAGCAGGAATGACTCCGATATACTATGAGACGATCGTTACAATAGTAGCGCAAATCATAATAATCATGAACTATCAGCGTCTAAAAACTATTAATTCTCTGTGTCTTAGTGTCCCCGTGGTGAAAAAAACATGCGCATGATGTTAAACAAAAAGACAACGATCATCTGCACTGCAGTCATCTGCATCATGCTCTGTAATGCTTGCGGACGCAAGGCTGATACTGAGGAAGCAGCAATAAAGGAGAAAACAGCATGGCCCGCAGCTGACAGCGCCAACCAACAGGCGGCAAAAGATGTGGCTGATCGCAGCAATCAGTTTTCGTTTGATATTTTTAAAGCCATTCAGAAATCCAAACCGCATGAAAATATTTTCATTTCACCCTTCAGTATTTCCGCCGCGCTCACAGCGGTATCTAACGGCGCCGAAGGCGAGACTAAAAATGAAATGAAACGGGCTCTATCGCTCGAGGGTGTTGATTCGCAGAAGGTAAATCTTGGATATTACAGTTTGTTTAACCGGTTTGATCGCACGGAAACGACTTTGGCCATTCTGGTAGCCAACTCAGTTTGGCTAAATTCCGGTTTGCCTTACCCGATACGCCTCAAAGAGACTATTAAGAATACCTTGGCAAATTATTACAAGGCGCAAATCGACTTATTGGATTTCGGAAACTCAAGTTCCCCAAAGGTTATTAATGACTGGGTGGATGATAAAACACAGCACAGAATAAGCAATATCATCAAAGAGCTGAATCCCAATGCTCTCATGCGCCTTCTTAGTGCCATTTACTTCAAGGGTCGATGGGTTAAGGAATTCGATCCGTCGGACACGAAACCCGGCCCGTTCTTTTTGGCCGGTGATAAGGTCAAAAAAACAGAAATAATGAAACAAACAGATTTTTTTGGCTATTTTAGAGCCAAGACGTTTCACGCACTTTCATTGGATTATCTTGGAAAAATGAGCATGCAGATATTTTTACCCATTGAGCGCAATGGTATTTTTAGTTTTCTCGATAGCATGAATGCCGGGAGATGGCGTCGTTGGAATTCTATTTTTGAAATGAAGGAAGTGAATGTTTCTCTGCCCAAATTCAAATTGGAGTTTGAGCAAGAATTGAAAAACTCCCTCAAGAATATAGGTATGAACATTCCTTTCGATGAAAGAAATGCTGACTTCCATGCGCTTGCAGAATACGCCGATCCGAACAAGGTCTTTATCGGCTCTGTAAAGCATAAAGCCATGGTAGATGTGAACGAAAAGGGAACGGTGGCAGCCGCGGTCACTCAGGTTGAAATGTTTGAAGGCACCGGTTTTAGTCAACCAACGGAATTTATTGCCGATCACCCGTTCTTCTTTATCATAAAAGACGACAGTACGAATTGTATATTATTTTCGGGCATTGTTATGGATCCGGGTGGGACCGTCGCTGACAAGAATATGTATGCATTCAAGGAGTCGCTGCCGGCAGAAGACGGTGGCGGCGGCATCAGTGAATGGTTAGAGGAAATGGAAGGCAGCGTTTCTCTGGTTGCTGGAGAGATCGACGGCGGTATGATCGCTGTCGGTAAAGCCTCTATCTCCGGAGCCGGCGGGGCCGTTTCGGCGGGCGATATTCAGGCCGTGATCGACCAGGGTGCGACCTGGGTCAATTCCTGCTATCAAAGGGAATTGAAGAAATCACCGGACCTGAAAGGCAAGCTCAGTGTGCAGATCAAGGTGAATACCAAAGGGTACGTGTCCGGAGTTACGACCACATCCAATTCCGTCGGCGACGCTGTTGCACGATGCGTTGAAAATAAGATCCGCGGGTGGAGCTTTCCGAAAAGTAAAGAAGGTATGATCATCGATGAAACCTTTGCTTTTAAAAAATGAAGAGGCAATGCGATCAAGGTCCTTTGAAGTCAAGGGATCGGAGGAATCACTATGAGACAGCGCAATTGCAATCAACATACACCGCCAGTCAAATCTGCGGTTCTCAGTGTCTCGGTGCCCCTGTGGTGAAGTCATGTGCCGCAGGGACATCAAAAGATACATTGCGCCTGTCAGCGGCTGAAAAAACATGAATATTCAACTAAACGGAAAAAATGCGGTCGTTTGCGGCAGCACGCAGGGTATCGGCAAAGCCTGCGCGTTAGAATTGGCTTCGCTGGGAGCCCGAATTACTCTGATCGCGCGCAATGAAGAGACTCTCAAGAAAGTTAAGGATGAACTTTCGACTTCAGCCGGTCAAAAGCACAACTATATTGTTGCGGACTTCTCGCGACCGATAGAACTGAATGAAAAACTTTCAAGATTTCTTCAAATGCCTATTCACATTTTAGTCAATAATACCGGCGGGCCGGCTGCGGGTAAGATTTCAGAAGCTTCTGCCGATGCGTTCGAAAAAACTTTTGCCCAGCATTTAATTTGCAATCACATTTTGGTTCAAGCCGTGATCCCCGGCATGAAATCAGAAACGTACGGGCGCATCATCAATATTATTTCTACTTCAGTCAAACAACCTATTGAAGGCCTTGGCGTTTCCAATACGATCCGCGCTGCCGTTGCGAATTGGGCCAAGACCCTTTCGATCGAACTGGCACCTTTTGGAATTACGGTAAATAATGTTCTGCCCGGAGCAACTAAAACGGAACGCCTGAATTCGATCATTGAAAATAAATCGAAGCAGACCGGAAAACCGGTTGAAGAGATTTCCAAACAAATGCTGGCTGAAATCCCTGCCGCTCGTTTCGGCAGCGCCGATGAGATCGCTTCAGCAGTCGCTTTTCTTGCATCCGCCGCTGCGGGCTATATCAACGGAATTAATTTACCGGTGGATGGGGGAAGGACCGGATCTCTTTGATTGTTTTTTTTCTTATCTGGTTTGGTTCACATTGACAGCCTTTTGAAGTTTTTGAACCTTGAAGGTTCTATTAAATTATGAAAAATCTTGAGTATTTCTTTCATTGAAAGGAACCTTCAAGGTTCACTGTGCCTGCAACCCATAAGCACGCATTATTATTAAAACGTAATGACCGAGCCTTCCGAACTTTTGCGTCATGTCTTTGACGAGCACACGAACCATTACGGCGACCCCGACATTCATTATCCCTTCGATGCCGCGGTCGTTGACGGAAAAAAGGTTCTCGATCGGCTGGACGTATTTGCATGGCATCCTCATGCTGAAATTCCGATGACGACGTTTTCAACGGTCGGCATGGCAGACCGTCCAATGACCGGGTGCGGCCATCGGTGTGAAATTCACTTGACCCTACGCGCCAAGTTGCCGGCAGAAGACGAATCCGAAATTGCGGCGTGCCTTGCTAATTTAGCTGCGTTTCCTTTCTTAACAAAAACTTTTTTTGACTATTGGCATATCGTTCCCGACCTGCACATCCCGAGTTTTTCCCTGTGCAGCGCAGGCCTTTTCCACCCGGCATTGACCCAAAACGGATGGGATATGATCGCATTCGAGAACCTCAGCATCAAAATCCTGAATTTGATCCCGATCACCCCGGAGGAAAATGATATGGCTGAAAAATTAGGCGTGGATAAAATGCTCGATTATTTGTACGATAACAAGATAGATATTTTTTCCGGTAGAATTTAAGAAATGCAAAAGATAAAAAATTACATCAACGGGAAACTAGCAGATCCCATTTCGAATCAATTTTTTGACAATGTCGACCCATCCATTGGCGAAGTATATTCGCTCACACCGGATTCGGATGAGCGCGATATTCAATTGGCGGTGGAAGCAGGGGAGAAGGCGTTTCCAAATTGGTCCACGACCCCGGCGGAGAAACGCTCGCGGATGATGCTGAGAATTTCAGAGCTGATCGACAAAAACCTGGACAAGCTCGCCCTCGCTGAATCCATCGACAACGGCAAGCCGGTATCGCTCGCCAAAGACCTGGATATTCCGCGCGCGTCCAGCAATTTCTTTTTCTTCGCTACCGCCGTCATGCAATTTGCTTCCGAATCCCATGCGATGGAGAATGCTGCTATCAACTATACCTTGCGCAATCCGCTGGGTATCGTCGGCTGTATTTCACCCTGGAATTTACCGTTGTATCTGTTCACCTGGAAGATCGCGCCGGCACTGGCTGCGGGAAATTGCGTCATCGCGAAACCGTCGGAAATTACGCCCATGACCGCGTATCTGCTCTCGGAAATTTGTATCGAAGCGGGTTTACCCCCCGGCGTTTTGAATATCGTGCATGGTCGGGGCCCTAAGGTGGGAGGTGCGATATCGGCTCATCCGACAATTGCAGCGATCTCTTTTACCGGCGGAACAAAAACCGGCGCCGAGATCGCACGCGCAGCCGCGCCGATGTTTAAAAAATTATCGCTCGAACTTGGCGGAAAAAATCCGAATATCATCTTTGCCGATTCCCATTACGAGGAAATGATGAAATCCACGCTTCGTTCATCTTTTTCCAACCAAGGCGAAATTTGTCTGTGCGGTTCGCGCATTTTTGTGGAACGGCCCTTGTATGATAAATTCCGTCTCGATTTTGTCCGGCAGGCAGGAAAATTAAAAATCGGCGATCCATTGGACGAAAACACCCAACAAGGCGCGATCGTGTCCAAACAGCATTTTGAAAAAATCCTTTCGTATATAGAATTGGCGAAACAGGAGGGCGGAACCGTTTTATGCGGCGGAAAAGCCGTGAAGCCGGACGGACGCTGCAAGAACGGCTGGTTTATCGAGCCCACCGTCATCGAAGGCCTGCCGTTCGACTGCCGGACCAATCAGGAGGAAATTTTCGGGCCCGTGGTGACGATTGCTCCATTCGACTCCGAGGAAGAAGTTTTGAAATACGCCAATAGTACGCCTTACGGATTGGCTTCGATCCTTTGGACAGAAAATTTAACGCGCGCGCACCGCATGGCCAATGAGATCAAGACCGGCATCGTGTGGGTCAATTGCTGGCTGCTGAGGGATCTGCGGACGCCGTTCGGCGGAATGAAAAATTCCGGCGTCGGCCGTGAAGGCGGTTTTGAAGCGTTACGATTCTTTACGGAGCCGAAGAACGTGTGCGTGAGATTGAAATAATTGTGTTTTAGAATAAACATGAAAAAACGAATTCAAAATTCTGCGCCAAAGGCGCATCAGCCTCGGGCTGAAACATTCAAAATTCATAATTCTTCCCGAGCTCCCCAGCCCGTAGGTCTGTATCCTCACGCGCGGCGTGTGGGAAATTTGTTGTTTCTCTCCGGTGTGGGCCCGCGCGAACGTGGCAGCAAAACAATTCCGGGCGTGAAATGGAACAAAAAAGGTAAGGTCGTTTCCCACGATATTTCGGCGCAGTGTCATTCCGTTTTCAGAAATGTGCGCTATATTTTGGAAGACGCCGGTTCGAGCTGGGAAAATATCGTGGATGTCACGGTATTTCTGACCGACATGAAGAATGATTTTGCAAAATACAACAAGATCTATGCGGAATACTTCAAAGAAAACAAACCCTGCCGTACGACCGTCGAAATTAAGTCTCTTCCGACTCCGATAGCCATCGAATTAAAGGTCATCGCAACAATTGATTAATTGAAGAAGGTGTTTAATTGAAATTAATTTTGGGCAATTGCTGATCAATTAATCGTTCCGCCTTTTTAAAGTCTGCTTCTTCAACTCCGGATATCCCCAGGATCAATTCATTGAGAATGCCGTCCTGAATTCTGCCTCTCTCTAAGGCGATCGAATACGGCATCCGGTGAAAGGTCACCATCGAATATTTAGGTATAAAGCGGTCCGGGAATTTTTCTTCCAATACATGCTCGATCTTCTTTTTCAAAATGAATGCCGGATCGGCAACCAGATCGCGCATTTCATAAAAATTTTCCACGGCCAGATCGGCTATTGCGTCGGCGTTGATCTTTCTCAGCTTTTCATACTCGCTGAACGTCTTTTTCCAATCACCGCTGTATTTTTCGATGCATTCATTCAAGTACGTGCAGTCTTCAAAAGCGCAGTTCATGCCCTGCCCGAAGAACGGCACGATCGCGTGCGCCGCATCTCCCAGCAATGCCGCTTTATCTTCGACATACCATGGGGAGCATTTGACGGTCATTAACGTTCCGGCGGGGTTATTAAAATAATCGTCTATCAGCGTCGGCATCAAAGGAACCGCATCCGGAAACTCCTGATCAAAAAACGTTTTGACTTTTTCTTTTGAATTTAAACTCTCGAAACTGTTGGCGCCCTCCATCGGAAAGAAAAGCGTGCAGGTGAAACTCCCGTCGAAATTCGGCAGGGCAATAAGCATATAGGTCTTCCTCGGCCAAATATGCAGCGCGTTTTTCTCTATCAGAAAGGTCCCATTCGGCCCGGAAGGAATGGTCAGTTCTTTGTACCCGTGTTCCAAATAGGTTTGTGAGAAATTGAATCTTCCGATCTTCAGCATATCCATCCGGATCGCGGACGCCGAGCCGTCAGTACCGATCACGGTATCTGCCTTTACCGAATGAGAGACGTTTGTGGTTTCGTTGTGCAAATGAACTTCGCCCGAATTAAAATCCATGCCGGTACATCGTTCGTCGAAAACTATTTTTACGCCTGCCTGCGCTTCTGCCAGATCCATCAGGCGCATATTCAATGTACCGCGCGAGACGGAGTTGATCGCTTCCGAATCATCCTTGCCGTAGCGCTGAAAATTCAAACTACCCGAATGGGAATGAATCATACGGCCTCTCATCGGGATCGCAATTTTCAGGATATCCTCGTACAGGCCAACTTCCTTAAGCGCATGAATGCCGCGTGTGGAGAGCGCGAGGTTGATCGAACGCCCCGCACTGATGCTGGTTTTACGCATATCCGGGCGGCGTTCGTAGACATCAACCCGGAATCCTTTCTTTGCCAAATACACGGCCAAAAGCGATCCGGCCAGTCCCGCACCGATGAGAATGATCTTTTGACTCATGTACTTTCCTGTAAAAGTTTCGCAAAGCGATAGACGTCCATGAAAGTATTGTACAACGGCACGGGCGCCAAGCGGATCACATCCGGCTCGCGCCAATCACAGAACACACCCGACTCTGAGAGTTTTTTGTATACGAGCTTCCCTTTTCTTCTCACATGAATGGACAATTGACAACCGCGCTCTTTGGGATCCTGAGGCGTGAGGATCGAAATGTTTTTGTTCGAAATATGATGGATAAGGAATTCTAAATAGCCGGTCAGCAATTCCGATTTGGCGCGCAATTTCTTGATTCCGGCTTCATCGAAAATCTCGAGCGACGCATTCAGTGCGGCGAGTTGAAATATGGGCGGGTTGCTCAATTGCCATGCTTCCGCTGTGCGGATCGGAACGAACTCGGACGGCATCCGAAACCGCGTCTTTTTGTCATGTCCCCACCAGCCTGCGAATCGCGGCAGTTCAGGATTGTTCGTGTGCCGTTCATGGATAAAACAAGCCGCAATCCCGCCCGGTCCCGAATTCAAATACTTGTATGTGCACCACACGGCAAAATCCACATTCCAGTCATGCAGTTTCAAGATCACATTTCC
This sequence comes from uncultured Bacteroidota bacterium, assembly GCA_964563165.1. Taxonomy (GTDB): domain Bacteria; phylum CLD3; class CLD3; order SB21; family SB21; genus CAZLWA01. The sequence continues at coordinate 8,501 of CAZLWA010000051.1, forward strand.
CGCGGCATGTGCCAGGTCGAATCCCACCATACATCCTTTGGCGTGGCCGGCTTTCGTGATACGCTCCAATTCAAATGCCTGGCCCGTGTAATAGTTGACGCCGCCAAGCACAATGAGCGCAATCGAATCGCTGTGTTCCGAGATTGTTTTTTCAATGTCATCCGTTCGAAGCGTGATTTCGCCGGGTTGCGGTTTCAATTCGATCAGGGCGCTGCGCGGATCATAACCGTGAAATTGAATTTGCGATTTCACCGCATACTGATCCGACGGAAATGCACCTCCCTCGATCAGGATCTTATAACGCGTTGGCGTCGGACGATAAAATGAGATCATCATCAAATGCAGGTTCGTCGTCAGCGAATTCATATTCACGACTTCCGTATTCCTGGCGCCTACCAGCCTCGCGGTCTTTTCCGTCAAGAATTCATGATACGGCATCCACGGATGTTTTGCATGGAAGTGCCCTTCGACCCCGAGCTTTTTCCAATCGTTTAATTCCTGCCTGATATATTCGCGCGTTGTCCTGGGCTGCAGCCCCAGCGAATGGCCGCAGAAGTAAATACCGTCTTCACCGTTTTTTTGTTTCGGAATATGAAAACGCTTGCGGTATTTTCTCAACGGATCTTTGGAATCCATTTCCCGGGCAAATGATTTGTCTGATTTGAATTTCATAAATTTCTCAACACAGGGGCACAGAGGCACAGAGTAAACTTACTGAAAACTTTAAACACTCTGCTAAAGCCGTCTACATAATTTTGGAACATGGATGCATCAAGAAATTAGCTCAATCTATTTTCTTCTTGAGTCACTTTTATTTGTACCTCTGTCACTCTGTGTCTCTGTGTTGAGGTGGATATGAAATAATATCGGCCGAATTCTCAACACAGGGGCACAGAGCCACAGGGAAACTTATTCAAAGCCATTGATTACTCTGGTAAAACCGTCCACCAATTTTGGAACATTAAAATTTATCAATAAACCTAAGCGCTTGTCAGCTAACCCGGAGATAAGTCAACAATTGTGATTTGTGAACCGGCAACAGTATTTCGACCGCTTTCAATTCAATGATTATTTCATCAGCCACCAGCAAATCGATTTTGAATTCGGAATCAAGTCGAAAAGACTTATAATTGATCGGCAGCAACAATTGCCTTCGATAGTCAACTCTTCTGAGTTCCATTTCTTTACAAAGACAAACTTCATAAACCGATTCTAACAATCCCGGTCCCAAGTTGCGATGGACTTCAATTGATGCATCAAGAATATTACCGCTTAATTTATTTCTTGCCTCCTGAGTCATAACCTGTTATACCTTTGTGTCTCTGTGCCTCTGTGTTGAGATATTAAATAATATCGGCCGGCTCGGAGCCGCATCAGCTACGAAGCTTGCAATCTGTAAATTCAAAAAATAATTACCATCCGGAATGGCGTCCGGGACATAAATCATCTCGGTAATCGTCTTGACGGAAGGCGCTTCCGCTTCGACGTCATGACTGCCTTGCGGCAATGCCCAAAAAATATGATGCGCGCACAATTTGCCGTCATCCGATGACCTGTCCACCGACGGCAGATCGGTCAGCAGATGATCCGTATCCAATTCCGCAATATAATCCATCGCCTCCATGGAAAAAAACGGCGGAGGGTCGTTCATATAATTCCGTTTTTTCTTTGACGTTTCATTCGGCATCGTGCGAATGATGAGCGCAGAAAGAAATTCCTTTGGAACATTCTGCAGTTTGTAAAACAAACTTTTAGCCGTGATAAACTGATCGCCTTTTTGTTTGTCGGGCTCGTAGGACTCGGTGGATTTTAATGCGTTTTCCGGTACGACAGTGATCACCGTTGCCGCAATAAAACTATCTGTTAAGATTTTATGAACAGAGATTCTCTCCAAAGCAATGTGCCCGACGCACTCGGTATGGGTACCATTGCAATGCGTAACGAATCTGTATTCTTCAAAGTTACAGCCGCCCCCGCGCCGTGTATCGCCGATGAACTTCCCGTCCTCATACGCTTTCGCCGATGCCTTCGGAACGCTGTACGTGCCCGGCTGATCGCCGTTGAATACCACAGGAATAGAAATATCCATCGGATTGTCCAGATCGACCGCATACGTGTTTTCTGAGAGTTGGATTGTTAATTTCATACCGTTTTGGAATTCAGAATTCAGAAGCCAGAAGTCAGAATCCAGAATCCAGAATCCAGAATCCAGAATCCAGAATCCAGAATCCAGAATCCAGAACACCTGTCTTATGATTTCTGAATTTGAATCTATTTGTTTTGGTCACAAGAACTTATTCTTTTCAAGGTTGAGCCACTCTAAAGCCGTTCCGCTCAACAATCTTTCCTTGGTCTTCTTAGCCAATTCCGGCATGGATCCGATCAGTTTTCCAGGTACCGGCTCTCCGAGCGGGAACGGATAATCGGAACCCAGGGCGATCTTCTTTTCGCCGATCAGATCGATCAGATAATTCAGCATGACCGGGTCGTGCACCAGCGAATCCAAATAAAATTTACCCAAATATTTTTTCGGAGGGACGTCATTATCGACCGCGCATAGATCCGGGCGAACCTTGAATCCATGTCCGATGCGGCCGATGGTCGACGGGAACGAACCGCCGCCGTGAGCAAACGCCACACGCAATTTCGGCAATCGCTCGAATACGCCTCCGAAGATCATCGAACATATGGCGAGCGAAGTCTCCGCCGGCATTCCAACCAGCCACGGCAGCCAATACTTCGGCATTTTTTCTTTCCCGATCATGTCCCAGGGGTGTACGAAAATCGCCGCGTTCATTTCCTGTGCGGCCTGAAAAAATGGGAATAAATGTTCATCATTCAAATTCCAATCGTTGACATGAGAGCCGATCTCGACGCCCGGAAATTTCAATTCCTTCACACAACGTTCCAGTTCTCGGATGGCGAGATCCGGAGCCTGCAGAGGCACCGTACCCAGTCCGATAAAGCGGCTTGGAGATTTTTCGACCACTCGCGCGATATGATCGTTCAGGAATCGGGATAGGTCCAGCACATCGTTCGGTTTCGCCCAATAGCTGAACATCGCCGGCACGGTGGACAATACCTGCACGTCTACACGATGCCGGTCGCATTCTTTCTTGCGCACGTCCGGATCCCAGCAATTGGATCCGATCTCGCGGAAAAATTTTCCGTCGATCATCATCTTCGCACAGCCGTGCTTGTGATGCTCCAGCTGAATAAATCCGCCGTAGCCGTACTTCTGTTTCAGATCCGGCCAATTTTCAGGCAATATGTGCGTGTGAATGTCGATCTTTAACATGGATAAATTATTTTTACTTTTCGTACTCCATCAGAAATCCGATAAATTCCCTTCGGTGGTTCTCTTCATCCCCCAGTAGTTCGATGGCGAGATCCTGAGTAACGTAATCGGTACCTTCGCACAATTTGATTATTTTGTTATACTGAGCGATGGCGCCGTCTTCCGCTTTGATCACGCCCTTGATGATAGCGACAATATCGGTCGAATCCTTTGTCGGTTGCAGGAAGTTTTGGCTTCGGGGCAGATCCAGAGAACCCGGAACTTCACCGCCGATCGTTTTTACCCGATTGCCCAGCATCTGAGCGTGAGTCAGTTCCACGGGAACATCCGCCGCCAACGCTTTTTTGATAACATCGGAACGTATGCCGTCCAGGTTCACCGAAGCCGCCAGGTAGTTTTGAATTGTTTCCAGTTCCATCGCATAGGCAAGAGTGAGCTCTTTGATGATCGCTTTATTATTCATAGTTTTTTCCTTCATGATTTATTTTCCGCATTTTTCTTCACGATTTTCAGCATTTCCTTTCGTATGAGCCCGCTGAAAGGGCCGATTAATCTCCAATAACGTTTGAACTTCTTTTTACTCTCTAAATCATTGCAATGGATCCGGGTCTCCGTGGACAGTTCCACCGACCCGTCGCCGTTCGTTTTGATGAAAAAATTCCATGCGGCCTTTGCGAAATCGGGGTCGTTGAAATCAGCAAAATGTTCCGGCGTAACCGTTTTGCAAATATTGCCCGACAACCTCCAAAATTTTCCGACGACGCCTATCACGATCTCTTGGTCCGGTTTCTCGGACAACAGCATGAAACCGGAACGGGTAATGTCCTGAATCGTCAACTTTTTTCTCCGGGATGCTTTTTCGCGTGAGAACAGGGCAGGCAGGCCCCGAAGCGTAAAGAGCGTGCGAATAACCGTGGATGCGTTAACATCGCTTTCTTTCAGGGCGGAATAAACCGCTGCCGGTGAAGCGTGGATCACAGCGGCGTAGCGTTTCGATGTATCGTACGTCGGAAGGAATCGATCAATGAGCATTTGTGTGCATCAACGCTTCCTGGATTTTTTCGTTGAACGTTTTCTCGAAGTTCTTTTCTTCTTTTTAGCGGCTTTGCCTTTAGGAGTTACCGCAGCCAGAACGGGCCGTTCCATTTTTGTTCCGCAATTCTTACACGTGCAATTCTCAGTATTGCTGTAAAACCGGTCAAATACGGGCGGTAATTGCGTGACAATATTCGTCAGGTGAAAAAACTCCTCGTACAATTTGTTTCCGCATTTTTCGCAGAACCAGATGCAGCCGTCGTTCTCGGGTTCGTCGCGCCGCCGTTCGATGACAAGGCCTACCGTATGCGCAGGACGCCGTGGGGAATGCGGTGTGCGCGGCGGCAGCAGGAAAATTTCACCCTCCTTGATTTTTATGTCCATCGGCTTACCATCCTGAATGGTCTTCAAGACAATGTTACCCTCTAATTGATAATAAAACTCTTCCCCTTCATTAAAATGATAATCTCTTCGGGCATTCGGCCCGCCGACGACCATGATGATGAATTCCGTATCCTGCCAGACGACCTGATTGCCCACCGGCGGCTTGAGCAAATGCCGGTGTCCATTGATCCATTTTTTGAAATTGATCGTTGAAGAAACCATTTTTTCACCTCCGTAAAGTTTATGATAGTATTTTATTGATTCGCGGAATAATTGATCGCGATCCAATTTTCAGCGGAGTCGCTCGAAAGATCCCCGTTTACTTTTTTCGCTAACTTTTTCTGAGCATTTTCAATGGCCGATGAGATGAAGGCATGACTTAGAAAGGAATTTTTATCGCCGCCCAGCCGGTCCAGTAAAGCCGTGACATTGTCAATTCCGAAGAGTTTTAAGAAAGGCGTCTCCAGTGAATCGAAAAAGCACACCGTCGTTGCGAAGGACTCCGCCCAATCGATAAGCTTTTGATCGCGTTCCACGAGCGGATAATGCTCGCCCGCGATGACGTAAGTCCTCTTATCGGAACCGGTTTCCGTCGGATCCGCCGGCCTTTCCGGTATCATTTCCGACAGCATTACCGACAATTTGTTCATACTGCCCTGGCGCAGCAATTCAAGGTCCATGGACGAATGCAGAAACTTATAAGATAAGCCTTTTGAATCGAGCGCCGTTCTTATTTCTTCGAGCGTCTTCTTAAAGTGCGCAACGATGACCACATCGAAGCCCGTAGAATTCAATTGAGCGACTTCTATACAGAGGCCTTCATACTTGGCGGTTTTGGTTTGCCAAATCTTATCCGGTTCCCGATGGGATTTCTTTTTATTTCCAAAAAACATTTTAAAAAATGCTATTTCCCGTTCAATAAAAATCATCTACTTCACTTAACCGCCAAGACGCCAAGAATTTTTCGCGTTAACTCAAAATTATTCTTTGAATACCGCTTTTCAAGATCGGAACGTCAAAATTAATCAATAAAGCTAAATTCAAGCCAGTCGCTTTTAAATAAGAAATGACCTGAGCTTTGTGAATTGGAGCAAATGCTTCGATAGCTTTTAATTCGACTATCAAATTGTTCTCGACTAATAAATCCAATCTATTTTCTCCGATTTTCCGATTCCTGTAATTTACAGAAATCGGATATTGTCTCACAAATGAAATTCCAAGAATTTTTAGTTCGATACAAAGAGCTTCTTCATATACAGATTCAAGAAAGCCGGGACCTAGCGCACGATGAACTGTAAATACGCGTTAATGACTGAACAGGCAATTTGATCAAATCCCGGACCCGGTTCTGATTTAAATTTTCCCTCTGCCGCATCTCTCTCTGACGTATTTACCCTTGGCGTCCTGGCGGTTTAAGTTCTCCAGCGCCGGCCGTCTTTCGTGAGTAACAATTCCGATTCCAGCGGACCCCACGTGCCGGCGGGATAATTCGGAAATTTCCCTTTGTTGTTTTTCCAGTGATTCAGCACCGGCATGACCAGCCACCATGCGACTTCGACCATGTCCTTTCGCATAAAGAGCGTAGCGTCGCCGCGATGACAATCCAGGATCAAACGCTGGTAAGCCTCGGCGATCTCGACATTGAATACTTCGTTGTAGGCAAAGTGCATATCTACGGATTTGAGTTTCATCGTGGGGCCGGGCACTTTGGCCTCGAAACTCATGGTAATGCTTTCATCCGGCTGGATTTGAAGCACCAGGACGTTGGGCGCCACTTCATCTTCGCTGGAGTGCGTAAACATTAGATGCGGCGTGCGTTTGAAAAAAATTGCAATTTCACTGTCCCGCCGCGGGAGACGTTTACCCGTGCGGATATAAAACGGCACACCCGCCCAGCGCCAGTTGTCAATAAGAAATTTTGCCGCAACAAACGTTTCCGTGTTCGACTGCGGATCGACTTTCGATTCCTGGCGATATCCGGCCACCGTTTCATTGTGAATGACGCCCGCGTCGTATTGGCCGCGGATGAAATAATTATCCACCTCTTCCGGCTTGACCGGACGGATCGCGCGCATCACTTTCAGGCGCTCGTCACGCACGGCATTCGCGTCAAATGTGGTCGGCGGTTCCATGGCCACCAGCGCGAGAACCTGCAGCACATGATTCTGGATCATGTCGCGCAAGGCTCCGGATTCTTCGTAATAGCCGCCGCGGTCTTCCACGCCGAGACTTTCCGCCGCGGTGATTTGAATGTGATCGATGTAATTGCGATTCCACAGCGGTTCGAAAATGCCGTTGGCAAAGCGGAACGCCATGACGTTCTGAACGGTCTCTTTCCCCAGATAATGATCGATACGATACACTTGCCATTCTTCGAAGGCATTCCCGACCACCTGATTCAGACTGCGCGCGGATTCCAGGTCGCGGCCAAACGGCTTTTCAATAATGATCCGGCGCCAGTATTCATTCCCTTTGACGCGGGACATATTGTGTTCGCCCAGTTTATTGATGATCACAGGGAACGCGCTCGGAGGTGTCGAAAGGTAATAAATACGGTTGTCCGTGCAGCCGCGCGACTGACAATTGCTTTGCAGCAGCGATTCCAATTCCGTGTACACGCGATCTTCGTCGAATCCGCCGCCGATAAAAAATACATTATTCATGAACTTTTTTAGAAATTCAAGATCGCCTTCGCCGGCTTTGGCAAAATTACGAAGGGCTTCGTCGATCACTTTGCGGTATTCGTCCTGCGACATCGCGGGTCTTCCGCAGCCGATGATCGTAAAATTCTCCGGTAAGTGCCCTTCTTTGGCGGCGTTAAATAAGGCCGGAATGATTTTTCGTTTCGTCAGGTCGCCCGATCCACCGAAAACGACGATGGCACAAGTGCCTGACCGCGCATCGGCTTTCACACGCCTGAGGGCATCATCGGCATGAACGGTGGTCATAATTCTTTCCTCCAAAAAAATAATCCTATTCCCCTCCTTTTCAAGGGCTCGTCCTGAGCCTTGCGAAGGAAGGGCAAGGGGTTGTTATTTATCTTTCCGTATTGATACTAATTCTTGTCGCTTGCAATCGGGAAATAAAATTATGCTACTTCCCAAAAAAAAGCATTTTCAAACTGATCAGCAGTAAAACGACGCCGAAAATTTTCTCCAGAGCTGCGGTCGGCAGGTCCGTAGCGATTTTGGCTCCGAATAAACTGCCGAAAATAAATCCCAAACAGATCAGCCCGGCAATTCTGAAATCGACAAATCCGGCTTTATAATAGGTCCACGCGCCCAGAATGCCGATCGGCGGAATCAATACCGCCAACGTCGTTCCCTGCGCCTCCTGCTGAGACAAACCGAATATGAAAACGAGTGCCGGGACAAGCACAATCCCGCCGCCGATGCCGATAAGACCGCTGAGTATCCCGGCGCCGAGTCCGAGAAGGATGAATAAGAGAATATTAACCATAAATTCCCTAGCCTTAAATTCCAAAAACAAAATACCAAATTTCAAACAAATTCAAATGATCAAATTCCAAACAAAAAGCGTTTGAAATTTTGTGTTTGTGATTTATTTGTCATTTGGTTCTTGTAATTTGGAATTTCTTGATATCAGGTTTCGTGTTCACTCATTTCTTCACTTCATGGCCGCCGAATTCATTGCGCATCATGGCCAGCATTTTCGCGGCAAAGCTTTCCGGCCGTCGCGAATGGAATCGCTCGAACAACGATGCGGTAATGACGGGCGCGGGAATATCTTTGTCAATGGCCTCCAAAACGGTCCATCGGCCTTCACCGGAATCCGCGACCCAGCCTTTGAGCCCTTTCAATTCCGGATCTTTTTTCAACCCGTCTGCGGTCAATTCCAGCAGCCACGATCGTACCACCGAAGCATGCATCCAGAGATCGGCAATTTTGGCGATGTCCAATTTGTATTCGGAAGCTTTCATGATCTCAAATCCTTCCGCATACGCCTGCATGAGTCCGTATTCGATGCCGTTGTGAACCATTTTGACGAAATGGCCTGATCCGGCGTCACCCATGTACGCGTATCCGTCAACCGGCCCCAATGTCTTGAGAATCGGATCGATGTACTGAACCACTTCTTTTTCGCCGCCGATCATCATGCAATACCCGTTTTTCAAGCCCCACACGCCGCCGCTTGTTCCCACATCAACGTAATTCAATCCCTTTTCTTTCAATTCTTTCGCGCGGCGAATATCGTCTTTGAACATCGAGTTACCGCCGTCGATGATGATATCGCCTTTGTTCAATAATGGAACCAATTTCTGAATGGTATCTTCCGTCGGCTTGCCGGCCGGAACCATGACCCACACGGCTTTGCGGCCTTTAAGTTTAGATACCATGTCTTCCATCGATGTCGAGCCGGTCATGCCTTTCGCGGCAACGCTCTTGACCACCTCCGGGCTAAGATCGAAACCGACAATTTCATGTTTGCCGTTTAATAAACGTTCGACCATGAATCCGCCCATTTTGCCGAGACCAATAAATCCGAGCTGCATAATGCCTCCTTGTAATCTTTTGTGAATGAATTAAAATTTATCGGGAACACGTTGGAATGAAATTTTTCGAATGCGATGAGCGGCAATAATTTGTATAATTTAACTCACAAATAAAAGAAAATTTTTAATTAATTACGAATTACGAATTACGAATTACGAATTTTGAATGTCTTCTGAATAGAGCCTATAATTTTAAGCAGTTCATTACAGTCTTCGAGTAATGAATCAGCTAACTGCCTTTCCAAGTATTCGCTTTCCTTCAATAATCTTAACCAATAATGCGTTTCACGTGCTTCTTTGTACGCGATGGTCATTTTCGAAAAGAAGTCTTTGCCGGATTGTCCACCGATGGACTCTTCAATGTTAGCACCAATAGCTGTTCCACTTCTCAGAATTTGTTTCCCCAAAACGAATTCTTTTTTCTCATCCTTCAGATATTTATAAAGTTTGATTATTCTTAATGCAAACTGGAAGCTCTTTTCTTGAATAACATTATCGGTTTTCATTTAGCAACTCCCCCTAAATTTGCCATTCATAATTCGTAATTGTTAATTCGTAATTGTTAATTTATCCCTTGTGTTTTGTATCCCATTTTAACCAAGATCATATCGATTTTGTTACGTTGGTCCCCCTGAATTTCAATGATGCGATTCTTGACGGTGCCGCCGGTCGCGCACTGCGATTTCAAGGTTCTGGCCAGGCCTTCGATTTTTTCATCCGGCCAGCCTGTGAACCCTTCGATGAGAGTTACGGATTTTCCCGCACGTTGCTTACGGTCCAAACAAATTCTCAAGGTTTGATTTTTCAGTTCAATTTTGTTTTCTTCGGAAATAGAATCGTCGTCGCGCTCAACCTTCGGGTCGGACGAATAAACAATTTTGTAATTCCTATTTTTCATTTTTCAATTTCTTTCCCTCACGGGCGACCGTGGCTTCAAATTCCCCGGTGAGGTCTATCGGAGCCAATCCTATTATCCTTTATGGCAGTAAAACATTTTGGTGATAGATCCACTGATTTTAATTGTTTCGCGAAAAAATATACAAAATTGGCACGATTGTTACAATCGAAATGGATAAATCATTCTGCTTGAAAATCAAAAAGATTATGATGAAATTTGCAATAATGAAAATGAGGCCCAAACTCAAAAGACCTGTTCCTTTCGATTTTGTTCTGGATAACCTGATTTCCAGGGAACCGCGTGTGAAAGCGATGTTTGGCTGTTTTGCCGTTTACTGTGACAATCAAATCGTGTTCCTATTACGCGATCAAAAATCTTCTGCGCAGGACAACGGCGTATGGATTGCGACAACAGCCGAACATCACGAAAGCTTGAAAAAAGAATTGCCTTCGATGCGGTCCATTAGCGCAGTGGGACCCCGGAAAAGCGGATGGCAGGTCATTCCGGCTTCCGCGGACGGTTTTGAATCGTCCGTCATGTGCGCCTGCGAATTAGTTGTGCGCCATGATCCGCGCATCGGAAAGATCCCCCGGATCAGAAAAAATCGTCTTCCGAAAAATTCTAAAAAAGGAAATCCGTATGGTTGAAAAAAGATGTCTCGATGCGGTCATGGCGTTTGCCGACAAAATAAATATGCACGACGTGGAGGGTCTGTGCGGCCTGATGCCGGAAGATCACGTGTTTGTGGATTCACTGGGAAGCCTGATCCGAGGTCGCGCGGAAATGCACCGCGCGTGGAAAGGGTATTTCAAATTATTTCCCGACTACAAAATCTCGTTTGAAACGATCATCGAAAAAGACAATATCGTCGCGCTTTTCGGAAGCGCTTCCGGAACCTACGCGCCGGAAGGGCAGTTGCACGAAGAAAACAAGTGGGAAGTTCCCGCCGCATGGAAAGTGGTCGTCAAGAATCAATTAGTCGCCGAGTGGCGCGTGTATGCGGACAATTATAAAACGGTGCGGATGATCAGGGGAATGTAGTTTTACATTTTAATAGAAGGAGACCGCCATGAGAACTGTATTCATGTCATTTATCTTAACGGTATTTTGTATCACGAGCGTGTTTGCGCAAGCCGGGAGCTGGAAGCAGGTTGGAAAATCGGGTGATTGGAAAAATACGATCGCCGGAGTCGGGATGGATGGAAAACTCTATACGGTAGAATCTACCGGCGCTCTGTATGTCACAAATCCCGCCACAGGCCAATGGCGGCAGATCGGCAAATCGGAATTTGGGAATACCGTTTTCGTTTTCGGAATTGACGGGGCGCTATACACGATCGAAAAAGGCGGATCGCTTTATAGCGTCAACGCATCGAACGGCACATGGCATCAAAGCGGAAAATCGGGTGATTGGAAAAATACGATCGCCGGAGCCGGAATGGATGGAAGACTCTATACGGTAGAATCTACCGGGGCTTTATATGTTACGAATCCGGCTACCGGCCAGTGGCATCAGATCGGCAAATCGGAATTTGGTAATACGGTTTTCATGTTCGGATCAAACGGAAACATATACACGATCGAAAAAGACGGATCGGTTTACAGCATCAACGTTTCGAACGGATCGTGGGTCCGGATCGGCAAAGCCGGCGATTGGAAAAATACGATCGCAGGCGTTTCCATGGATGGGCAACTCATTACGGTGGAATCCACCGGGGCATTGTACGTTACAGATCCGAACACAGGCCGGTGGCGGCAGATCGGTAAATCGGAATTTGGAAATACCGTTTTCATTTTCGGATTGGACGGGTTCCTATACTCCATCGAAAAAGACGGGAGCCTATATCAAATAGTTGCGTCAGCAGGTTACTGAAAAAGCGTTGCTGTTTCTATGCGGCTCGTTGCAACTCATTTCGTTTATTCTATTTTATCAATTGTAACAGGTTTTTCTGATAACTGATTTTTCCGCTCGCTGAACCACAAAACCCAAATTAATTATGAAACTTCTGTGGTCGTATCTGAAACAGTACTGGAAACTGGTTACGCTGGCCTTATTCCTTGCCGCCGTGAATCAAATTTTTTCTCTTCTGGACCCGTGGATCTTTCGTCATGTCATCGATGATTATGCCACGCGTTATAAAGAATATACGTCCGAACAATTCTTTCAAGGGGTGGCGAAATTGCTTTTGGCCGCCGTAGGCGTGGCTTTCGTGTCGCGCGTTGCCAAGAATTTTCAGGATTATTATATCAACACGATCACACAAAAACTCGGGGCGCAGATCTATTCGGACGGGTTGAGGCACTCGCTCGAACTCCCGTACTCCGTTTTTGAAGACCAGCGCAGCGGCGAAACACTCGGCCGGTTACAAAAGGTCCGCACGGACGTGGAGAAACTGATTTCGGTTTTCATTAATATCCTCTTCCAAACCCTCGTTGGGATAATTTTCGTGACCGTTTACGCGATCAGTGTGCACTGGGCCATCGCACCGATCTATTTTGCAACCATTCCGGTGATCGGCTGGATGAGTTCCGTCATGAGCCGGAAAATCAAGAAGATTCAAAAAGTCATTGTGAGCGAGACCACGGCCCTCGCCGGTGCGACCACGGAGTCGCTCCGCAATATTGAATTGGTCAAAAGCCTCGGCCTCGCCAAGCAGGAAATTAACCGGCTCAATTCGACCACAGGAAAGATTTTGAAACTCGAACTGAAAAAAGTCAAGTATATCCGCAGTCTCAGCTTCGTGCAAGGTACGACGATCAATGCCCTTCGCACCACGATTCTATTCGTCATGTTGTATCTGATCTTTGCCCAGGAGATCTCGTTCGGCCAGTTTTTCTCTCTGTTCATTTATTCGTTTTTTATTTTCGGGCCTCTTCAGGAATTAGGCAATGTCATCAATACCTATCGAGAAGCGGAAGTATCCCTAAAGAATTTTGAGGATATTCTGAACACACCGAAGGAGCCGAAGCCCGTATCGCCGATCGTTCTGTCCGGCATTCATACGCTGGAATTTGAAAACGTGACGTTCAAACACCAATCGGCCTCGGCGCATGCGCTGAATGAGATCTCTTTCAAGACCAATCTCGGCGAGACCATCGCCTTTGTCGGCCCTTCCGGCGCCGGCAAGACGACTTTAGTGAAATTATTAGTGGGATTGTATCCTCCGCAATCGGGGAGAATTTTATACAACGGAAACGCGGGAAGCGAAATTGATATGGATAAATTACGCGAGCAGATCGGATTCGTCACTCAGGATACGCAGCTATTTGCGGGTACCATCCGCGAAAATCTGCTTTTCGTGAATCCGAGCGCAAGCGATGCCGAATGCTTGGAGGTGTTGGAAAAAGCTGCCTGCCAGGGCCTGCTGGCGCGTGCCGACAACGGGTTGAACACACTGATCGGCGAGGGCGGCGTGAAAGTGTCCGGCGGTGAGAAGCAGCGCCTGTCCATTGCGCGCGCACTGCTGCGCCGGCCGAACTTGCTTGTTTTCGACGAAGCCACGTCCAGCCTGGATTCACTGACGGAAGAAGAGATCAGCGAAACCATCCGGGATGTGTCTGTTTCGAAAAATCATATTACGATCCTGATCGCTCACCGCTTGTCTACCGTCATGCACGCGGATAAGATCTTTGTATTGGAAAAAGGACATGTCATAGAGTCCGGCAGGCATCAGGATCTCCTGGATGAAAAAGGGCTTTATTACGCCATGTGGAGGCAGCAGATAGGCGAACGCTCCGACGGCAACGGAAAGTGGTTATTGAAAAACACCCCGGCAGAAAACGGTTAATACATTCTTCATGTCGCGTTTTGATAAGGAATATTCAAACAAAAACATCACGGTATTTTGGAAGCCGGATGTGTGCATTCATTGCGGAAATTGCGCCCACACCCTGCCTTCAGTTTTTCATCCGGCGAAGCGGCCGTGGATCACGCTCGACGGCGCAACGGATGAACAGATCATCAGAACCGTTGAACAATGCCCCTCGGGCGCTTTGTCTTACGGCTCGCATGATACATGATCACACCCGCTATGGTAGAAGCCAACAAATATGAAACGCTCATGGAAGCACTGGAAGGCCTGAATCGGCGCGGATTTGTCCAGGATTTTAAATTCAACGAGTATGGAATTTATTTGGAAGCGGTAAATGTTTTTATCGAAACGAAAGACCTTTCCATCGTTGAATTTCACAAATTCGAAGGTACATCAGATCCGGCTGACGGCGCCATCGTGTTTGCAATTGAATCAAAAAAGGGCTTCAAAGGGGTCCTGATCGATGCGGTGGGCATGTACCATGAGTCATCAAAATCGGATTTCTTGAATAGACTCTCTTTCAAAAACTAATCTCGGAAAACGAATTGCAAGCAGGAATTAGGACAAGAGTTTTTTTCGAATGGCCTTGGCGAGTTCATCCGTGGAAAAAGGTTTTTCAATGACTTCCGCCTCACGCGTGCGATCAATGGATTTCAATATTTCCGGACTTGCATAGCCGGTTAGATACATAGCTTTGACCATAGGGTTGATCAAACGCAGCTGCTTTAAGGTTTCCCGGCCGTCCATACCGGGCATTTGAATGTCGATCAGAACCAGATCCGTCGGATGCGCGCGGTAAGCCGTTAACGCGTCGGGTCCGTTGCCGGCACTGAATACGCGATACCCGAGGCCGCTCAGAAGCTGTGTGCACACCCGGAGGATCTCTTCCTCATCATCCACGATCAAAATACTCCCCGCGCCTTTCGGCGCATCTTCCATCGTGTCCGTCAGAATCGGCTCGAGTTGAGTCTGAGGAATCGGTAAGAAAATAATAAAGGTTGCGCCGTGATCCGGCAGCGATTCGACCTCTATACTTCCGTGATGATTGAGAACTATGCTTTTGACCACGGCAAGACCCAGCCCCGTTCCCTGACCGACTTCTTTCGTGGAGAAAAAAGCTTCAAAAATTTTTGAAATCAATTCCTGCGCCATGCCGCAGCCGGTATCGGACACACGCCATTCGACGTGATATCCGGGCGAAAGATTTTCTTTAAACCGGCAGGCGGCCTCATTCAAATGGACGATGCGGGTCGCGATCCTGAGAACGCCTCCTTTGGGCATGGCGTCGCGGGCATTGACGCACAGATTCATCAACACCTGCTGCAATTGAGTCATATCCGCTTCGATCAGCGGTAAGGTCTCCAGATGAAGTTCTATCTTGATGTTTTTTCCGATGAAATGATCGAGCATTTTTTGAGTTTCCCGGATCAGTTCGTTTAGCTTCATGGACGCCATCTTCGGCGGCTTTTGACGGGCAAAAACTAAAAGCTGCTTGACGATCTCCGAGGCGCGGCGCGTGGAATTTGAAATAACCTCAGCGTACTTCTTGACCAATTCCGAATCGTGTGAAAATTGTTTCAGCATTTCGGCCGTCGGAAGAATGACGGCAAGCATGTTATTCATATCGTGCGCCACCCCGCCGGCAATGCGGCCGATGCTTTCGGTTTTTTGGGCTTGAAACAGATGCTGCTCTAATTTTTTCCGTTCCGAAATATCTTCCACGGTCACTTCATAATACTGAAATTTTCCCTGTGCGTCATATACCGCGCGATCATTCAGCAGGATGGAAAAAACCGAACCGTCCTTTTTCTTCCAATTCACTTCCGCGTAGAGGTTCACGCCGTTTTTCCTGGTCTGGCGATTCAGGGCCGCCCGAATGTTCGCATCGGCAAAAACATCGGAATTTAAATTCAGCTGCATTACTTCCTCAGCCGACTGATACCCCAACATCCTGATGAGCGACGGGCTAACTGTCAGAAAGCGCCCGTCTTCCGTCGACTGGTAAATGCCTTCGGCAATATTTTCAAATATAGAGCGGTATTTCTCTTCAGACCGGCGTAAGGCATCTTCGGCAAGATTACGCTCGGTGATATCGTGGATAACCGAAAACAGCAGTTTTCGACCCCGGACCATTACGGGTCCGGAATGAACTTCGACATCGCGAATTTCACCGGACGCCAGGCAATGCCTGAACTGAAAGTGGTTTTGCTTCGCGGCTCGTGCGCGGTCCATCGCGCCGAGAACCTCATGCTTCGGGAGAATATTGATTTGAAATATGTTCATGCTTTTCAATTGCTCGAGCGAATAACCGTAGAATTCCGCCGCGGCAGGGTTGGCGTCCACTATCTGACCGGTTTCCGGATCCACAAACCACTTCATTGCCCGGTTTTTTTCAAACATTTGAATGTACCGCTCTTCGTTCTCGCGCAAAGTATCTTCCGTTTTCTTCTTCTCCGTAACATTTCTTGAAAAAACTGAAACGCCTGTAATGTCCCGGCTGGGCGAATAGATAGGGTTAAACGAAACATCGACATCGATGGCCATACCGGCAAATTCAAAGTGCTGTTGAATCGTAAATTGTTCACCGCGCAAAGCTCTTTGATACAGATCTATCCATACTGTTTTGGTTTCGGCCGGCAGATAATCGGTTATGATCATGCCCGGTGCCAAGGCGGCGCCATACGCTAACGAGAAGAGTTTTCGAAAAGTTGAATTGACCGTCAGTATTTTATATTCAGGATCTATGGACCATATCGAATCCTCAGTGTTCTCCATCACCGCTAATAAATTGGCCTGGCTTTCCTTCAAATTCTCCTCCGCTTTGCGGCGTACCGTAATGTCGCGGAAACTCCACACGCGGCCCAAATTGATTTCGCCGATACGCTGCGGCTGCGAAAAGCGCTCAAACGTTCTTCCATCCTTGAATTCGATAAAATCGAAACTGGTTTTATCGGGCTGACCGTACAATTCCAGGACTTTTCTCATGAATTCGTCCGGGTTTTTTAATTTACTCAAGGCAAATTCGAGCGCCCGGCCGTCGTCGCGTGAAGCAATAACTTCGTCCGGCACTCCCCACATCTGGAGAAATTTCTGATTAAAGCTTATCCATTTTCCCTCGTTGTCTACCACGAGAATGCCGTCAGCCGTGGATTCCAAAGTCGCATTCAGCAAGGAAGAGGTCCTTTTGATATTTTCCTCGTCCAGGATACGCTCTGTAATGTCGCGGGAGTTGATCACAATTCCGTCGATCGCCGGATCATGTAAGAGATTGGTAGCTACGGACTCGAGATGACGCCACGAGCCGTCCTTGTGCCGGTAGCGATAGACGACTGGTTTCTTCTGCAATTCTCCATGGACGACCCGGTTGAAAGCGTCCATCACGGACGGAAGATCGTCCCGGTGGATATATTCAAAGGCATTTATTCCGATTAGTTGTTCTGAAGGAACTCCGAAGATTTTATCGATCGACGGGCTTTCGTATTTAACGATTCCCCGGCTGTCGACGATCGTAATAATATCCGTGCTGTTTTGAATAAGGGAACGAAACTTGGCCTCGCTTTGAATAACCATTTCCTGAGCGTGCTTGCGTTCCGTAATATCACGTGCCATCGACTGCAGTTCAACGACTTCATTATCCTTAATGACAATTTGAACGTTTTGCCCGATCCATATTTCCTTTCCTTCGCGGCTAATCGACGGGAACTCAAAATACGTGTTTGGAATCTTTTCTTTGACCTGAGATGAATATAGATCGATCGCCACTGCCCGGTAATCTTTTTTCATGAATCTCAGGAAATGCGTCCCAATTATTTCCTCCTGGGTATATCCTGTTACGCGCAACGTAACGGAATTGGCATACGTAAAGAATCCTTTGGGATCTATTCGATAAATAATGTCGGTGGCCGTTTCCACAAGCTGTTTATACCGCGTCTCACTCTGCCGCAATGTTTCTTCCGCGATCTTACGCTCGGTGATGTCGCGGTAATTGAGCACCACAGCCTGGACGCTGGGTACGTTCAGCAGGTTACCGGCGACAGCTTCGATCCAACACCAGGCTCCGTTTTTGTGGCGATACCGGTATTGTTCGGTCACGACAGTATGCGGAACTTCAATCAGGTTTTTCAGGAAAAGAATCGTACGTTCCAAATCGCCGGGATGCATAAAATCAAAATGATTACGTCCGACCAATTCATAACTTTCGTATCCCAGGATCTTAGTTGCTGCCGGACTCGTGTAAAGAAAGATCCCTTCCGGGCTCATGAGGGAAACGGCTTCCTGGCTGTTTTCAATCAGTGCGCGAAAACGCTCCTCACTTTCATGCAGCTGCAATTCTTTTGCTTTTCGATCCGTAATGTCCCGAATAAACTCGGCAAAATGGAGCGGCACTCCGTCAACCGCTTTTACGACGGAGCAACTCAAACTCACCCAGACAATTCTTTTATCCTTACGCACCAGTCGTTTTTCATAGTCATACGATGGGATCTCTCCGCGGATCACCCGCTGAAGCTCTTTCCAATGAATTTCATAATCGTCCGTATGCGTAACATCCCTTTCGCTCTTGGCCAGGAGTTCGGATTCTGAATACCCAAGAAATTTGCAGAGCGTGCGGGGGACATTGATCCAGCGTCCTTCCAGCGATACATACACCGGCATGAGCGATGAGAAAGCATCCATGCGGATGATCTGTGTGTCGCTCACGCGCGGCGGCACGGACGCAAGGGTCCGGGATAAATTCTCCAGCGAAGTGCGGCGCCATACGCGCACGATCCAAACCGACCCGGATATCGTCGCCATCCATACCAGAAGGCTGAAGAAATTCTGCGGGGTGTAATAAAACAACCGATGAGGCTCCGACAATGTCAACGCGCTGTAGGTCATGGTTATAGCCGCATTGATCAGGCTCATGCGCACGCTGTCGTTGAAAGCGGAATAAATGACGGCGGTCAGCAGGAGCGCCGGGAGGCCCGGCGGATTAAATCCGGCAAGCGAAAACAGTTCCAGTAATACAATCCATCCGGCCGTCATAAAAAATCCGCGAAATTCTTTATCGGCTATTTTTCTTGAAAATTTATTTTTTCGTTTCAGCATAGGATAACATCACCTGAAGTTTTGTAGAAACAACTTACAGGGCTATTTGAACGCGCTCGGACGGTAAGAAAACTTAACAAAATAAGTCCAAGTTAACAACGACAAAACTCACATTTGCCCGCTTGCATTTCAATCGGGGAATGTGGATATTTTGATCCCATGTACCAAAACCAATGGAAAAAATAACATGCCGGAAATCGTTTGCCGCGTGATCGACTGCCATGTATTTTACAAGAAAAACTCCGAACCGGCGTACCTTTTAATGAAACGATCGGACGGCGTCCTTTATGCGGGTTCGTGGCGTATGGTGGGCGGAAAAATTGAGGCCGGTGAAAAAGCTTTTGAAGCCGGCTTGCGGGAATTAAAAGAGGAGACCGGACTGACTCCCGTTCGGTTTTGGTCCGTCCCGTATGTGAATAGTTTTTACGAAGCTTCGAAAGACCGCGTGAACATCATTCCGGTTTTTGCCGCCGAAGTGGATACCCGATCGGTGACGCTGTCCGCAGAACACGTTGAATACAGATGGGTTTCCTATGAAGAAGCCGGATCGCTGCTTCCATGGCCCGCGCAGATCGAAGGGCTTCGGATCGTTCATGAATTTATTGCGGCGTCCAAACCGGTCAGCACATTCACGGAAATAGACGTGAAGCCCTTCTCTTCAAAACCTTAGCATTTACTCATTGCCGGGCCTGAAGATTGTTGAATCTCAGGCGACAAACGGGAGACGGCAAATGCCGGCATTTCCAATGCTGACATTCGAGAAACACTTTCTGCAACCGTAGTTGCCTTTTGATGTCTATTGGAGCCGCGATTCCACCATAATGCACGAGTTGGCGAGATAATTAAAATTATTTTCCTGAACAAATTTCATGACTTCCGGATTTTCCGAACCCGGCTGCATCCAGACGTTTTTTAAATTCAGGCGAAGACATTCTTCCAGGATTCTTCTTGTGACTTCGGGCGGGGTGACGAAATTAACGATCGCCGGTTTTTCGTGCAAATCCGAAAGACTTCCATAGGTTTTGTCCCCGTCAACTTCCCGCGCATTCGGATTAACCGGAAAAATTTTGAAACCTTTTCGCTTTAAATCACGATATATAACATAACCGTATTTCGCGGGATGGTCGTTGGCGCCGACGACCGCGATCGTGACACCCGGTTCGCGCAGGAGTTCAGCAATATCTTTCATGACATTTTTACAGTTATGGAACAGATTTTCCAAAGTCAATTTAGCAAATTACGGCTGAAAACAAAAAAGAATTTGCAAATTTAAGTCAGCCGGTGCGGCTTATGGAAGCCGGATTATTAATCTATTAGACGGATGGATTAAGCTATAGAACAGGCAAACTTGTCTATGAAAGGTAATTTATGAATCGAAGAAAATTTATAGCAGTCTCCGCTGCCGGAGCTGCAACATATCTTTTTATCCCCGCGGGAGTTTTTGTACAAAAAAAGGACAAGGGGCCGCCGATCCAGATGGAAATTGTGAAAGAATTTGTTGTTGCCGGACACGGCAATTTTGCGCGAACGCAGGAAATGCTGGCCGATAAACCGGCTCTTTTAAACGCAACGTGGGATTGGGGCGGAGGAGATTATGAAACGGCGTTAGGCGGGGCCAGTCACGTTGGAAGTAAAGAAGTGGCCGAATTTTTAATTAAAAATGGCGCGCGTATGGATTTGTTCGCGGCGATTATGCTGGGGAAATTGGAGATTGTCCGTGAAATCACTTCGGCATTTCCCGAAGCCTTGAATTCCAAGGGGCCTCATGGGCTCACTCTTGTTCACCACGCGAAAAAAGGCGGTAAGGAGGCTTTAGCCGTTCTTGATTATTTAAATACCAAAGGAATTAAAGGATAAAATACCGTTATCCGAAAAGGCAATCCGAAATTTCGAATTGCCTTTTACGCTTATTAACCGTCCAATCATTTCATTTTTTCGTAAGACTCTCTAAAACGTAGTTGCCAGGTCTTACCGTCGTCATAGGATTTTTCGCTCACGCGCGTGAGGCGAAGGGTACCGTCCGGAATCCAGGCTTGACGCGATAAATATTTATCTCCATTGATATCAAAGGTTTTAAATATATACCAATCATTATTAACCTTACGGCCTTCCCACACCTGGTGTAATCCATTGTCACTGACCCAAGTGTACATCCATCGGTTATTGGTCTTATCCCATGCGCGCAACGCCACGGCACGTAACGTTGTAACGGAATCAATGACCATACGCCAATTTTCCAAATAGGAGGCCGGATGAACGCTTCGGACAACTTGAAAATAAGTTGAAGCCGTGTCCACTTTACCGTTTACTGTTTTGTACCATGTACCTGTCCAGAAGTCGTAATATTTTGTTTCCGCGTTTTCTTCCAGCGGCTTAATATCCTGAGCAAAAAGGTTAGCGGAGAAACACAATATCAGGACTAATTTATTCATATTTTGAAAACCCTTTTCCCGCCTTACTGTTTCATCTTTTCCAAATTCGTATCGATACTGCCTGCGGCAACGATGTAGAGATTTTCTGCTTTGATATATTTCTGAATGGCATCATTCACATCTTTCGCGGTCATCGCGTTGATCTTGTCGGGATACTGATCGAGGAAATCCAAACTAAGATTTCTTTGCACAACGGATAATATTTGCGTGGCCATTCCGTTGGTCGTCGAAAGACCCACTTTGTAGGATCCGGTGATCGTCGACTTTTTCGCTTTTAATTCGTCTTCGGTCACGCCTTTTTCGAGCCACATCGCAATCTGTTTCTGAGTGGACGCCAACCCTTTCTTCAACAGATCCGGGCTGAACGTAGCGATGACCTGCCACGAACCGTCCGAATATTGATGCCCGTCAAAGAAGGAATTGATACCGTAGGTCAACCCTTCGTTGTCCCGAACGGTGGACATCAATCGCGCGGAAAAATTACCGCCCAAAATGTAACTGCCGACGAACAATGGCAGGAAATCCTTCTCGTCACGCTGAATGCCGATACCCGTTCCTATTAACAAAGATACACTCGTTTTGTCTTTCATCGGGACCACGATCGGGCTTACGGATGCCGCAGCGGAAGAAATCTTTTTCGGCCGGGTGAATTGAACGCCGCCGCTCCACCCGTCAAAGTTCTTTCTAACCTGATTCTGTAATTCCTTGCTGTCCACATCTCCGACCGCAACCAGTATCATCGAAGCCGGCCCGTAATTCTTCTTGTAAAATTCTTTCAGATCGCCGGCCGTAACTTTCTCAATATCCGCGATCATCTGCTGGGTGGCGACTCCGTAATTCGGATGATCGGCAGGAAATATTTTTTCATACAGCGTTTCGAGGGCGCGCGTATCCGTACTTTCCAGGTTTTGCTTATAGGCAGCTAACTTGCGCTTTTTGACGTTGGCCAGCGCTTTCTCGTCGAACAACGGCATACGAAGTTCTTCCGCCAGAATATTGATGACCGTCGGGACGTCGGCTTTAAGGCAGCGGGCCGTGAAATTGACCGTTTCGTTGCCCGTTGTGAAATTCAGCCGTGCGCCTAATTTTTCCAATTCCCCGGCTATCGAAAATTTATCGCGTTTGGTGGTGCCCTGATCGAGCATGGCCACCGTCAGATCGGCAATGGCTTTATTGGCACCGGAAAAATAATTGCCCGCCATAAAACTGCCTCGTATGGTCACGACGTCTTTCACTCCCGTTTTCATCGATAACACGCGTACGCCGTTGATTTTCTGATCAACAATGTTTTTAGACATTTTGGTTTGTTCTCCGGCCGCGGCCACCAAATCCGGGATCTCTTCGCCGTCATTCAAAATTTCGCCATTAACCAAGTCGCCGTCCGATCGGAACGCGCGGGGATGGTTTGCGCTGTTCGGAATGACGCCCATGCCCTTGTCGTCGGCATTTTTTGGAATGAAATACCCAACGGTCATCTGATCTTCAACCAGGTATTTTTTTGCGACGGCCTGAATGTCCGACGCCGTCACCTTGTTGATCTCATCGATGAACGTCGTATAATACTTCCAATCGCCGACCGCAATCGCCTCATTGATTTGGGCGGCGATCGAGAACGATCCGTCCCTTCCAAACGCCTGCGCCGAACGAATTTGTGCTTTGGCGGCATCAATTTCCTTCTGCGTGACGCTGCTGTCTTGAATTTTCTTGTATTCGCTCAAAATAATTTTTTCCACATCTTCGTGTTTCGTATTCGAGGTGAGGGTGGCGTAAGTGATAAACAGTCCCGCATCCTTGAACGGAATGTTCTGAATCTCGACGGCGGCCGCAAGACCCTTGTCTACCAGCGTTTTATAGAAACGGGAATTCTTGCCGGAACCCAAAATCTTGTCCAGGACGACGAACGCGTACTGCTGTTGGTCCAGACTCTTCAGGGCTTTGTGCGCGACGCCGACTATACCGTTCTCTCCCGTGCGTTTTACCATCACGCGGCGCGGTCCTTCCTGGACGGGCTCCTCGGTATACATGGACGGAATAGGCCGCGGTGACTTGGGAATAGCGCCGTAATATTTATAGATCAGGTTCATCGCATTTTTTGTGTCGAAATCACCGATAAGGACGATCGTTGCATTGTTCGGCCAATAAAAGGTGTCATAGAATTCCCGCAGGCGCGTAATGGGGACGTTTTCAATATCTGCCCGCCAGCCTATGGTCGAATGATGATACGGATGCGCCTGATAGGCCGTTGCCCAGATATTCTTGTCCAGCGCTTCTTCGGGATCATTCTCGCCGCGCTCGAACTCGTTGCGGACCACGGTCATTTCGCTGTTCTTATCTTTTTCATCCAACAGTAAGTTCCTCATGCGGTCCGCTTCGATCTGGATTGCAAGTTCGAGATTTTCGCTGGGAATCATCTCAAAATAATTCGTACGATCATTCCAGGTACTGGCGTTGATGATCGCGCCGACATTTTGAAGCGTGGAGGATATCTGGGTTCCCTTGGATTTATTAAAAGTCGGCGTACCCTTGAACATCAAGTGTTCCAATAAATGCGTCGAGCCGGTATTGCCGATCGCCTCGTTGCGCGAGCCCACGCGGAATGTGACCATAAATGTCAGCACCGGCGCGGAATGATCTTCCAGCAGCAATACCTGCAGTTCGTTTTTCGTCATCGTATATTCTTTGATACCGCCGGACTCCTGCACGAATTTAAATTCCTTCGACATATCCTGGGCCCGGACCGCGGCGCCGCCGATCACTATCAGCGCAAAAAGCCACGATGCTTTGATCGAGATCTTATTCATACTTCTACTCCTAATAATGGTTATTAAATTAAATACAAAATGATGAAAGCGCGTAACGTAACCCTACGCAAAAAATCATGAAATGTTACCAAGATTTTATTGCAATTGCGAGTGGAAAATACCTTGCAAATTCTGGATACAATGAATACTT
The DNA here is from genome assembly GCA_964563165.1 of uncultured Bacteroidota bacterium. Lineage (GTDB taxonomy): Bacteria > CLD3 > CLD3 > SB21 > SB21 > CAZLWA01. The sequence continues at coordinate 32,913 of CAZLWA010000051.1, forward strand.
TCTTTTCAAATCACCTAAACAACTTATGTTCAGGAGGATAGCCATGAGAATTTTGACTTACATCTTCATGTTGTCATTGGGCGCGATGGCTTTGAAAGCACAAAACAAAACGGAGAAAAATGGATTACGAAATTGACATTCCTTATCAAAAATTTATTTTGGATAACGGCCTCACGCTGCTTGTTCACGAAGACCGTAAAGCGCCGATCGTCGCGGTCAACGTCTGGTATCACGTCGGTTCGAAAAACGAAAAACCCGGCAAGACCGGATTTGCGCATCTGTTCGAGCATTTAATGTTCAACGGCAGCGAAAATTACGACCACGATTATTTTCAAATGATGGAAAAGATCGGTGCAACCGATCTGAACGGAACGACGAATGAAGACCGAACGAATTATTTTCAGAATATTCCGTCCACGGCGCTCGACATCGCGTTGTTCCTGGAATCGGACCGGATGGGGCATCTGATCGGCGCGATCACGCAAGGTAAGCTCGATGAACAGCGCGGCGTCGTGCAAAATGAAAAACGGCAGGGCGAGAACCAGCCTTACGCCGTGGCGCGAGAGCTGATCACGAAAGCCACATATCCTTCCCATCATCCGTATTCGTGGACGGTTATCGGGTCCATGGAGGATCTGAATGCGGCTTCTGTCAACGATGTACATGAATGGTTCAAAGGTTATTACGGCGCCGCAAACGCCACCGTGGTTGTTGCCGGGGACATCGACGCGAAGACCGCGTTGGAAAAAGTAAAAAAATATTTCGGGGACATACCTTCCGGCCCGCCGATCGCCCGCCACGATTCATGGATCGCCAAACGGACCGGCACGCAGCGGCAGGAAGTGCAGGACCGAGTTCCGCAAACACGCATTTATAAAATCTGGAACACCCCTCCGTCCGGGTCGAGAGAGGACAATCAATTCGATCTAATATCCGCGTTGTTGTCGTCGGGAAAAAGCTCGCGCCTTTATAAGCGGCTGGTCTACCAGGATCAGATTGCCACCAGCGTCACGGCGTATCAAGCCTCGCGCGAGATCGGCAGTCAATTTCATATCGAAGCCACGGTGAAACCGGGCGAGGATGCCGGGAAAGTTGAAAAAGCGATCGATGAGGAATTGGCGAAATTTATCGCCGAAGGCCCGACAGAAAGAGAATTGGAGCGCGCGAAAACGGAATATCTGGCCGGTTTCGTCCGCGGTATCGAGCGCATCGGCGGATTCGGGGGCAAATCGGATATTCTTGCGATCAATCAGGTATTTAACGGCAGCGCGGATCATTACAAAACGACTTTAAAATTTACCCGGGAGGCCGCCGCGAAGGATATTCAGAGTGCGGCAAAAGAATGGTTGTCGGACGGCGTATATATTCTGACCGTTCGGCCGTTCGCGGATTTCAAGACGCAATCGTCCGATATCGACCGGAAAAAGATTCCGGATATGGGAACTACTCCGGACGTCAAGTTTCCTCAACTTCAAAAAGCGGCGCTGTCGAACGGATTGAAAATTATTTTGGCGGAACGGCATTCGATCCCGGTGGTCAATTTCAGTTTACTTGTGGATGCCGGATTTGCTTCGGATCAATTCGCCGCACCTGGAACGGCCAGTCTCGCGATGGGCATGATGGATGAAGGAACGAAAACGCGAAACGCGCTGCAGATCAGCGACGAACTTGCCTCTCTGGGCGCGGAATTGTCTACCGGTTCGAATCTGGATCTGTCTACGGTGAGTTTGTCGGCGATGAAATCGAATTTGGATGCGTCGCTCGATATTTATGCGGATGTGATCTTAAATCCCTCGTTTCCCGAAGAAGATTTTCAGCGTGTCAGGAAACAGCAGTTGGTCGGCATTCAGCAGGAAAAAGCGCGGCCGATCCAAATGGCCATGCGCGTATTTCCAAAATTCTTGTACGGTGAAAAACACGCGTACGGTAATCCGTTCAGCGGGTCGGGATTTGAAAGCACCGTGGCGAAACTTACGCGCGAAGATCTTCTTAAGTTTCATCAGACCTGGTTCAAATCAAACAACGCGACGCTCGTGGTCGTGGGAGATATTACGCTGAGTGAAGTGACGCCGAAGTTGGAAAAATTATTCAAGAACTGGGGTAAGGGCGACGTGCCGAAGAAAAATATCGGTCAAGTGGAATTGGCGCAAAAACCGGTCGTCTATATCATGGACCGCCCGGGATCGCTCCAATCCATCATCTTCGCGGGACATGTTGCCCCGCCGACGTCCAATCCCGATGAAATTGCCATTGAGACCATGAATAATATTCTCGGTGGAGATTTCACATCCCGCATCAACATGAATTTACGCGAAGACAAACACTGGTCGTACGGTGCCGGTTCGTTCTTACCGAACGCGCGCGGCCAGCGGCCTTTCATAGCGTATGGGCCGGTGCAATCGGATAAGACAAAAGAAGCGATGGTCGAGATGTCCAAAGAACTGAATGATTTTATTGGTACCCGGACGGCCACGGGTGACGAATTCACTAAAACGCAGAGCAACCAGATCTTACAACTCCCCGGTTCCTGGGAAACGATGCGGTCCGTGGCAGGTTCGATCAATGAAATGGTCGGTTACGGCCTTGCAGAAGATTATTATGCCACCTACGCCCAAAGAATAAAGAACCTGAAACTGGAGGACGTGATATCGGCGGCGAAGAAAGTTGTCCGGCCGAAGAACCTGACCTGGGTCATCGTCGGCGACCGGGCGAAGATCGAAGCCGGGATCAAAGAACTGAATTACGGCGAGATCCGGTATATCGACACGGACGGGAATGTGATCAAGTAGTTTGTCGTATCGGGAGGAATGGATCTGTTGCCCAGTTGAAATTATGTTCCCTCTTGGATGAGATTTCAAGAGGGATCTTTTTGAAACTCACTTGTAATCAAAAATGCATACACCATGCCGCCTGGGGACTCGAAGGGACTTCCGAGGGGTCCATTAGCTAAATTTATAGTTAAATAATCACTAATCCATTGTCTCGATGCCATCACGAACATCCCAGATAACCCAGGTCGGTAAACGAAAGATCGAACTTTCGAATTTGAAGAAAGTTCTGTATCCCGACGACCACATCGTTAAAGCGGAGTTGATCGAATACTATCTCAAGATCGCTCCGACGATCCTGGCGCATGTCAAAGGGCGGCCGTTGTCACTCGTACGTTATCCGGACGGGATCGGAGGGGAGTCGTTCTTTCAGAAAAACCGCCCCGACTGGGCGCCGGATTGGCTTGAGCATGTAACGCTCGGGGAAGAAAAAAAAGATTATGTCATGGCGACGGAGGCGGCGTCATTGGTATGGCTCGCGAATCTGGCGTGCATCGAATTGCACCAGATGCACGCGCGCGCGCCGCATTTTGATAAGCCGGATTACATCGTTTACGATTTTGATCCGCCGGAAAATTTTAATTTTCCAAATGTCGCCGGACTGGCGCTGGAATTCAAAGCGCATCTCGAAAGTTTCGGATATCATCCTTTCGTCAAAACGACGGGGCGCAAAGGACTGCACGTACTCACGCCGATCGAGCCGAAGTGGGGATTCGATCAATGTTTCGAGGCGGCGAAGGCCGTGGCTCAGCCGTTCGTGGATAAACACGGTTCGTCGATGACGCTGCACATCAGCAAAGAATACCGTAAGGGCAAAGTACTGCTGGATATTTACCGCAATCGCACTTCGCAAACGATCGTTTCCGCGTACAGCGTGCGCGGTCTGCCCGGCGCATCCGTTTCAACGCCGCTGCATTGGGAAGAACTGGAATCGATCGAAAGTTCGAAAATTTTCAATCTGCACAGCGTTCCGGAGCGCGTGATCCAAAACGGCGATCCGTGGGAGGCGGTTGCAGCGTATGCGACATCCATTCACACGGAAAAGAAAGAAACGAAACCGGCAAAGAAGAAAACCCGGGCTGCACGAACGTATAAAACTCCGGAACAGCTGGAAAGTTATTCGAAGAAACGGAGTTTTGAAAAAACGCCCGAGCCGCCTCCCGAGCAGATTACAGGGGAAGGAAGTAAATTTGTTGTTCATCGCCATCATGCTTCGCGATTGCATTACGATCTGCGCCTGGAACAAAACGGCGTTTTAAAATCCTGGGCGGTCCCGAAAGGATTGCCGCCGAGGCCGGGGATCATGCGGCTCGCTGTGAATGTGGAAGATCATCCGCTGGAGTACGTCAACTTTGAAGGCGCCATTCCGAAAAATGAATACGGCGGAGGCATGATGTGGAAATTTGCGCAAGGGAGGTACGAAATTACCAAAGAAAAAAAGAACGGATTTTATTTTCGCTTGCAGTCGAAGGAGTTGAATGCGGAATACCGTACGCATAACACCAAAGAGAATCAATGGCTGCTTGAGCGTGTGGACAATCCACAGACGGACTGGCTGCGAGATCCGGTCGAGCCCATGCTGGCGCTGCTTGCGGAACACGTACCGGAGTCCGAGAATTATATGTACGAAGTAAAATGGGACGGTATCCGCGCGCTGATCGCGCTCGACGAAGGAGAGATACGCATCCACAGCCGTAATCGGATGGATATTACAAAACAATTTCCGGAATTGCTGATTCCCGAACAGGCTTTCCGTGCGACGTCCGGATTATTTGACGGTGAGATCGTTTGCCTGGATGGGGATGGGAAACCCAATTTCAAGAACGTGATCAATCGCATGCAGCAGAATACCGAAGGCGGGATCGAGCGCGCGAAAGCGAAACATCCCGCGGTGTGTTATGTTTTCGATTGCCTGTATCTGGACGGGCGCGCGATCGTGAGCGAACCGCTGTCCCGGCGCCGCGAATGGCTGGAAGACGCGATCAAAAAAGATGCCGCTTTTCGTGTGAGCGAAGTAGTGAAAGAAGGAAAAGCGTTATTCGAGGCGGCGAAGCAGATCGGGCTGGAAGGCATCATGGCGAAAGAGCGCAGCGGTACGTATATTCCCGGGAAGAGAAGTTCATCATGGCTGAAGATCAAAACGCGCGACACGACGGAATGCGTGATCATCGGATACACGCAGGGCAAAGGCGACCGGGAATCAACTTTCGGCGCGCTTCATTTGGCGCAAAAAAACGGCGATACATTAAAATACGTCGGGAAAGTCGGAACGGGATTTGATGATCGTTTATTGAAATCCGTTTTTGCGGAATTAAAAAAACTGAAAGCGATCAAGAGGCCGGTCAAAGAAAAACCCTTGGACGATGCGCAAAGTATCTGGATCGAACCGAAATTAATGTGCGAAGTTCAATTTGCTTCCTTGACAAAAGATGAGATGTTGAGAGAACCGGTGTTCATAAGGATGAGGCCGGATATTAATTTTTGATTTTGAATGCTGAATGTTGAATTCAACGTAGACGGTGGTTATCCTTGTTTTGACTTAATCAAAAGGAGGAAATATGCTTCGACAGATAATCTCTATTATCACTTTGTATGCCTTGGTTAATTTGGAATTTTCATGCGTGGCCAGGCAAAATGAAGTAAGAACGGAAGCGGACGAAATCGTCTCAATCGATAAAAGCCAGTTTCATAATGGCAGCGACCGCGTGAAAGGACTCATCCTGGCGTCGGTTAAAAACATTGATTTCAACGAAGACGGCGGAGTCTATGATGATAAAAAACGGGTCTTCACCGGGATCACTAAAGATGGAACGAAAACTGAAATCAAAATGGAAGATGTTCTGTATATCAAAGTGGTCCGTACGGACATCACAAGTGGATCTAATAGCACAGCGCTAATCATAATATTAGGAATTATTATCGTAATGTTAGTGATTGCGGCAGAGAGCGCGGGAAAGGCTGCAGTAGAGGGTGCGGTCGATAGCGTCCTAAAATGATCCATTTTTGAATTTGAACGGCAAAATTCTAAAAAAACAGTAGCTTTCTTTTCAATGAATGAGTAAATTTAACCTTGTGATTTAATTGAATTCAACATTCAACATTTATAATTCAACATTCTTAAACTTGAGGTGATCTATGAGAGCGATATGGAAAGGTCATATTCGATTTTCTCTTGTCACGATCCCTATCCGCATTTACAATGCCGTGGACAACGAGCAGGCGATCCGTTTTAATCAATTGCACAAAGACGACAATGGGCCGGTCGGCTACGACAAAAAATGCAAGAAATGCGGTAAGACTCTTACGACGGAAGAGATCGTGAAAGGGTATCAGTACGAACCCGAACAATATGTGATCGTGAAGCCGGAAGATATTGAAAAGATCAGACTCAAAAGCACGCGCATCATTGAGATCGAAGGATTCATAGATGCGGGGGAGGTTCATCCGACCCTGTACGAATCGCCTTACTTTGCAGGCCCGGACGGATTGGTCGCCGCAAAAACGTACGCGCTGCTCAGCGAGACATTGAAGGCCAGCGGGAAGGTCGGCGTAGGCAAGGTCGTTTTGCGTGACCGTGAAGACGTCGTAATGATCGCCCCGATGGACGGCGGCTTGGTGCTTTATAAATTACGCAATCCGAGCGAAGTTCGAAAGATGGAAGACGTTCCCCAAATTGAAAGCAAGAAAGTAAATAAGGACGAGCTCAAGCTTTCGACGAATTTGGTTGAATCCATGGCGAGTACTCTTAAGGACATGGACCTGACGGACCGCTATCACGATGCGCTGCGCGAAATGATCGAAGCGAAAATTGCAGGCAAAGAAGTGGTCACCGTAGCGGAAGAAGCAAAACCCGTAGTGGATATCATGACCGCGCTTAAACAGAGCATTGAGCAGGCAAAGGCCAACAAGAAGCCGATGGAAAAAGCGAAGGGCGAAAAGAAAGAAGCGGAAGCCAAACCGGCGAAGAAAAAACACAAAGCCGCTTAAGACAAATATAACCGCGGAGACGCAAAGGCGCAGAAAGACAATTTATTATATCTTGCGTCTTAGCGCCTCTGCGGTAAGAAATTATATGGCAAATATTTTAAAATTTCCTGCTCAGCCGTCCAAGTTCGGTTTCAAGCGCGTTAAAAAGCGCACGAAAGATGAACCCGGCAATCAGGATCAATTAAATTTATTTTCCCAGCCGAAGACAAAAATTTTCAATCTCGGTCCGAATCTCGGCCCGTTTGAAGAAGCGCTCATGCTGGATGAACGCGGCGACACGCAGGCGGCAGCCGTATACGCCAGGGCCATTGAAGAAAATGACTGTGTGGCCGATGCGTACTGTAATCTCGGCATCATCGAATCGCAAAACGGAAACACGGCGAAAGCGTTTGATTGTTTCACGACGTCGCTTAAGAATGATCCGCGTCATTTTGAGTCGCATTATAATTTGGGCAATTTATATTTCGATGCGGGCGATCTCCGGTTGGCGCAGGTACATTATGAAATAGCGGTGGAAATGGAACCGACATTCCCGAATGTGTATTTCAATCTGGCGCTCGTGCAGGCGATGAGCGATGATCTGAGAGCCGCGGTCGGCGCGCTGGGCAAATACAGGGAATTGGTCACCGAAGATGAAGGAAAGAAAGCGGACGACTTGCTGTTTAACCTCAAACAATCTTTGCAAGCCCAGAATTAGCCCTGCTAAAAAATCTACCGTCTCAAACCCATTTCGATATCCAATCATCCGCGGTTTTTACGAGTTCATTCATGATATCGCTATCCGATCTCCCCGAGGTTTTTGGAACATGAAACGAATGATCCGCTCCGTCAATGACATGCAATGTGGCGCGGGCTGCAAGCGACTCACACACAGGTCTGAGTAAATTCAACTCAGCGAGTTTATCTCGGGAACCTTGCAGAAAAAGCATCGGTGACGAAACTTGCGTAAGATGTTGGGCGCGTTCCGTCGAAGGCCTGCCTGGCGGATGAAGCGGAAATCCGAAAAAAATCAGTCCACGCACTTCCGGCAGTAAGGACTTTGCGGCAGCTAATGAAGTCATACGGCCTCCCATGGATTTTCCGCCGGCAAAGAGAGGCAGATCTTTTTCGATACCTGCTGCTGCATCGACGGCAGAACGCACCGTTGCCAAAAGGACCGGCTGAGGGTCCGGCCGCTTACTCTTTTTTTCCATGTAAGGAAACTGATAACGAAACGTCGCGATCCCATGATCCGCCAGTCTTTCTGAAAAGTCGTTCATAAACGGATGCCGCATGCCTGCACCTGCGCCATGACCCAGAACGAGCAGACACTTCGCGCGGGCGGGTTTCAGCAGTAAAGCGGAGACCTCACCGGAGCTTTTGGTCGCCTCAAAGCGGATTTCCAGAATTTTGTTTGGATTAGGCATTGGCCGGCAAATTTCAGATTTTAAGAAATTTCATAAATTTATGGGATTTTTCAAAGAGATTTAATAATATTTCATACGCAACGTGAGGGGAAGGAAATAGGCCATGCAACCGTTCTACAGTTTGAGGGGGATTTCGTCATGTTCAAAGACAAGCTCACCGGACGCATTCCGTTCTAAACCTGGGTGAAGGGCTATTTCGTAAACTCAAGTGAATGTAGAAACTCAACGTCATGCATCCGATGGTTTTATTTCTCCGCGCAGAACTTGAAAAAGCCGCCGACCCGCGTAGGGCGCCGGCGATGCAGGCATATATGAAGACGACTCAGAAATTTTACGGCGTCCAGGCGTCTCCTTTAAAAAAGATCTTTAGTTCCGCGAGAGCGAAATTTGATATCGCATCATTTTACGAATATCAAAACATCGTCCGTCAATTATGGCAGGGAGAAAGCCGGGAAGAAATGTATCTGGCGATCAGAGTTGCAAAACACTTCAACAAATTTCGATTGGACCGGGCAATGACACTTTATGAACAAATGCTGCGGTCGTCAGTGAATTGGGACCTGGTCGATGACATCGCGGCACATTTGGTAGGTGACCTGGTATTACAAAATCGTAAACACGAAATGCGTTTAAAAAAATGGGCCAAGTCAGGAAACTTTTGGATGCGGCGAGCTTCGATCTTAGCGCATTTGTTTCACAGGAAAAAAACGAATGTGAAATTATTTGAGGAAACGCTGGCCGGGATGATGCATGAAAAAGAATTTTTCATTCGTAAAGCGATCGGGTGGGCGCTTAGGCAATACGCAAAGACGAATCCAAAATGGGTGAAACGTTTTGTCAATAAATATGAGGGTCAACTTTCCGGATTGAGCCGGCGGGAAGCTCTAAAACACGCGGGTTAGATCAAGGAATATCTTTGCAAACACTTCCAATCCCTGCCGATCCTCTTCATCAAATCGTGATACCGCAGGACTGTCGACATCCAGCACGCCGATCAGGTGCCGATGTTTAATGAGGGGAACAACTATTTCCGAATTCGAAGCGCTGTCGCAGGCGATATGGCCTGGAAATTCATGAACATTATTAACGATCAACGTCTCCCTTTTTTCTGCGGCCGTACCGCAAACGCCTTGGCCAATTTTGATTCTTATACATGCCGGTTTTCCTTGAAAAGGTCCCAGAATTAACTCAGAATGACGGTAAAAATAAAATCCCGCCCAATTTAACTCCGGCAAGGTATGGTAGATCAGCGATGACGCATTGGCCGCGTTGGCCGTCAGATCGCGCTCCGCCTCCAGCAGGCTTCGCAGCTGCAGATTCAGATCTTTATATAATTCTGTCTTTGAATGTGCAGAATTCTTCTTCAAGTCCAGCATGGTATTGTATTGAAATAATTCATCGGATTCTATTTGGAAAAAAATTTGAAGTCTCAAATTGGGACTTCCTCGTTTCACCCGGAATGGCCGTAAGCCGGTTTAGAATCCCACGCCTTTCTTTTTCTTCGATTTACTTTTTCCCGAGTGTATATCGCAAGGATCCGTTGGTTGATATTTCGCGTTGAAGACCTCTTTTATTTTATTGGGACATGAAGGATTGGCAAGCAATCCGGAATCTTTGCAAATTTCCAACCGCACCACGCCGGCAGGCATTTCAAAATCTTCCACGGGCAAATGCATATCTTTATGCGCATTGGCCATGAAGCGCCCCCACATCGGCGCGGCAATGACCTCGCCGGGATTCTTGCTTCCAAGATTGAATTCATAAGTGTCGTATCCGATCCACACGCCGGTCACGATCTGCGGTGTGTAACCGATGTACCATCCGTCCGACCATTTTTGCGTCGTGCCCGTCTTGACGCCCGCCGGACGATCGAAACCGTATTTGCGCGCCCACTTCCCCGTACCTCCGTCAATGCTTGATTTCATCATGTCGGCCATGATGTAGGCGGTTTCCGCGCTCAGTACCTCTTTGAATCTCGGCGTGGTTTGCCAAATAATATTTCCGTTCTTGTCTTCAATTTTTAGAATGGAAACCGGCTCGACGCGAATACCTTTGTTGGCAAACACACCGTAAGCCGAAACGATTTGCTCGGGTACCACGTCGTAAACCCCTAACGCCAGGGCATCTACGGGCTGCAGGGGAGTTTGAATTCCCATTTTAGTGGCGTACGCGATCACTTGGGCCGGCGGAACAACCTCCTGCATGAGGCGAATAGCGACCAGATTCAGCGAGCGTGCCAGGCCGTCGCGGAGAGTTGTCGGGCCGCCGCGGTTTCCGTCGTAATTTTGGGGCGACCATCGTTTGCCATCTTCCATGATTAATACCACATCCTGATTCAAGACCTTGAAGACCGGGGAATATCCGTTATCGATGGCAGCGGTGTACAGAAACGGTTTGAACGTAGACCCCGGCTGACGCGCGATTTGCGTCACATGGTTCAGCTTATATTTCTTAAAATCGCGCCCGCCGACCATGGCGAGGATATGTCCGTTGGTGGGATCCAGCGCGATGAGCCCCGCCTGAACCGTCCCGTAAAACCGGCACAGCGAATCGACGTCACGCGGGCGGGACAGGAGGGATTGGATGGCTTCCTGATCCAAGCCGTCGCGTCTGAGATAGCGCGTTAAATATTCTTTTGCATGGTCTTTCACAACCTTCGCGCCGAAAACATCAAGTCCCCAGAATTTTTCCTTTACGCTTTCCTGATAAGCTCTTTCCGCCGCCGCCTGCGCCCGCGTATCCAGCGACGTGTAAATCGTCAACCCGTCCTCATAGATATTTATTTTTAAACTATCCTGGAGCGCCTCTAACTGCTGCCGGACGTCTTCTGAAAAATACGGGGCAATGCCCAAAATATCTTCTTCTCTTTTGTGGGTCAGAACCACTTTGTTCTGCTTGGCTTCGTCGCATTCTTTTTGGGAAATATATCCGCAGTCCCGCATACGTACCAATACAACATTCTTACGGTGATTCGCAGCATCCGGATTATGCGCGTAAAAACTCGGCGCCTGCAGATGCCCGATCAGATAGGCCGCTTCTTCCACGGTGAGCTGTTTTGCGTCTTTGTTGAAAAAGATCTTGGCCGCTGCCTGAATGCCATAGGCCCCGTTCCCAAAATGCATGTGCGTCAGATACATTTCCATGATTTCGTTTTTGGAATACGTTTTCTCGATCTGCATCGCCGTAAGCACTTCTTTGAACTTCCGCGACAGCGTTTTTTCGGAACCGAAATACAGATTACGCGCGAGCTGCTGCGTGAGTGAACTGAATCCTTCGCGGGCGCTGAGGGAGGCCATATTTACCATGGCGGCTTTGACGGCACGGATCGCGTCCACCCCCCAATGAGCGTAAAACCGGTGGTCTTCGGTTGCGAGCAACGCGTGAATAACGCTTTTCGGGATCTCCTGAAAAGGCACGCGCGTCCGCTGTTCTTTGAAAAATTCTTTGATCACTTGTCCGTCGTTCGAATACACTTTCGTGGAAAGCTTCGGTTCATACACTTCGAGCTGTTCGATCGACGGCAGATCCCTGCTGACGTACACTACAAAGAGGATCACTGCGAATACGGCCGCGGCGGTGAACATTCCGAATAGCTTCAGGCCGGCCATCCATGGGTTCCCGGGAGGCAAGTCCCTCTTTTCCTTGGAGCCTTTTTTGACAGGCTTGACCGGGTATTTTGTTGCAGAAGTATTCACGGCACTTTCGGGGGTCGTTATCAGGTTTTCATTTTGTAATGGGGTTGAGGCCTCGGAGGAATCGGCGAAGTCGGATGCGCGTTTTTTTCTGAACATAACCTGAAACACCCGAAAAGAGTTTAGGCGCCGGCTGCCGCCGAGCAGTCAATAATTTCTTATGGATCGGCGTTTATCATCAAGACCGTATTTGATCTGCGCCGAGAGATCATTCGATGGCCTGTAGAGCCGCTTCAAGTGCGTATCGCACGTCATGATTTGTCGTCCGCTGCAGCAAGTTCTGCAAATCCGCTTTTGCCGAGCGGGCGTCGGGTCCGATGCGCCCGAGGATCGCGATAATCTTGTACTGGTAGCCGCCGTCGTTCGCATCCAGCGCCCGCAACTTCTTCAGCAGATACGGCACGGCCTCTTTACCGATATGGACCAGCGCTTCCGTGGCCTTGTCCGGGAGCATGGATTCATAACTTGTCAGCGAATTTACCATGGCGTCTATGGCTTTCGGATGACTTGATCGAATATGGCCCAGAATGACGAGAACCGATTCTTGAATTTTCTGCAAGTCATTTTTGTGCTCGATATTGCGGGCATCCAGCAATTTTATTAAGACCGGTTCAAGTGCTTTCGGCCGGCTCTCCATTTTTTCCAACAGCGCGATCACGCGGAGGCGTTCCGCCCAGTCATTGCCTTCTAAAATATTCGCCGCCTCGCTCATCGTGGGGATGACGCCGGGGATCGGAATGTCGTACTGCACACAAAAATTGATTCGGTCTTCCCGCTGGCTGTTGTATTTGGTCAGAACGGCATATTCCGTGAATTTAGCTTTGCACAATTCCACCAGCAGCCGCAGATCCTTTTCCGGATGCGTTTGTTTAATTTCCTCCTTGTTGTATGTATTGGGCTCGAAGTGCCTGACGAATTCATACATATCTTCGGCGGATTCATTATTTTTTTCAGACTGATTGTACAAATCCGCCAGCCAGCGGATCAGCATCGTTTTCCGGTCCTCATGGCTTTCGTTTTTATACACGTCGGCCAAAAGGGCACTCATTTTTCCAGAAGTCTTGGAATCCATTTCCACGTATCGCGCGTATTTGCCGTAGGCATAGATAAGCAGCCGACCGTCCTTATCATTTTTCAATCCGTCCATCAATTGGAAAAAAGCGGTGTTAAAGCTCATCGGCTTTGGCAGCCCCACCTGATTGGCGCGCACGGCAGAACAAAATTCATCGATCCGGGATTGAATTTCATCCAGATTTTCCGGCAGGGGAACGGGATTCAGTAATTTCCTGACGAAGATGTACAAGCGATAATTGCCGGTCTTCTTCATGGTTTTAAGCCCCAGGGCCCATTCCGCATCATCCAATTTCTTATCGCTCACGAGATACTCTATGATCAATTGCCCGCGTTCATCGTTTCCCGGAAAAGCGATAGTATCCAGCGTATTCATTAAAAACTTCTTGTACAAAGGATTGTCTATCTTATACCGCTGAAAGGAATGCATCACATCGAAATGCACAGCGCCGCATTCGCGATCGAAAGGAATCTTCACCGCCTCAGTGACGATTTTATTTATCTTGCCGTCCGACGAGAGATCGTTGAGGAGCGTTTCAAGCGATTTGGCTCTTTGCTTGCAGCGATCAAGTTCGGATTCATTGTTGGTCGTCTGACCGGACTGGCCGGTTTCCTCGGGAAACAAACTCTCCAGGTCCGCGGTCATCCTGATCCGGCCGGAAAAGCCCATGAGGATTTCTCCCGTAACGACATCCAACAAGCGGCTGTTGACGTCAATATAGTTCTTCAGCTTCGTATACGTTCCGGAGAGAATCACGTCGATCGGAAGAAGCTCGCCGACTTTTTTCGCCTGCGACTGATCGATCAAATCGGTGAGATTCAAATCGTTTTCGCGCAGGATCACGTCGAGCCGTCTGCGTTCGAAAAGCTTAAAAACTTTCTTGGTATTATTGAGAGCGCTGATCGCGGATTCGGTCAAGTATTCGCCGAATTCATTCTTGGAATCCGTTGCATGGCCCTTGGTAGAGATAAATGTGATGACGGCCAATCGCTGCAGCTTGTTGGTCTTGTTGGTCCCGACAATTTCTCCGGCCATTCTGGCGACCACGACGGTGAAATCTTTCGGCTCCTGATTTTTTGTCTGCGCGCGGCCGGCTGCATTCAGAAAAAAAACACAAAGCAAAACGGAAACTGATTTCATAAGATACTCCGATTCAATCACCCGGCTTCAATCGCCTATCGTCAATCGTTCTGTCCCCAACTTTCGAATAGCTCATGGTCGTCGATTCCGAGCGCATTCAGTACGCGTCCTGCAATGAAGTCGGCGATGTCGTCTAGGTTTTTCGGATGCGGATAAAATGCGGGCATCGCGGGAATGATTTTCGCGCCGGCGCGGGCAAGTGTGAGCATATTTTCAATTTGAATAACATTCATCGGCGTTTCGCGCGGCACGACGATGAGCGGGAAACCTTCTTTCAGCGCCACGTCGGCGGCGCGCTCGATCAGATTGCCCGCCGTACCATGCGCGAGGCCCGACATTGTTTTCATCGAGCAGGGAATGACCACCATGCCCCGGCGACGAACGGAACCGCTCGCCATTGGCGCAGCGATTGAGCGGTTGTCGTATTCCCGAATTTTCCCTTTCATCGCCTGGTCCCCGAATTGCGATTTGAGGTAATCGGAAATCGGTTGTTTGTCGAGATCGGCATTCCGTTCTACCTTGAACGTGATTTTCCCCGCGTCGGAAAAAATCAGATCGACTTCCCATGCGTGCATCATTAAGAAACGCAAGAGCCTGACGGCGTAGAGCGAACCGCTCGCACCCGTCACAGCTACCGTCAGACGTTTATTCATTCGCTTTCCTCACTGTCATCTTCTAAAAATATAGTCCAAAAATCAAATACATGCAATACCGCAGTGAACGGGGGCCGGGGACATGCATGCACACCGTGAAATTGCGGCCTCGCGAATTTCGTTATCTTGTTCATGGTCTTGATTCTTTAAAGAAAAAAGAGTAATATTTTCAATGCAAAATCTTACGGCGACGACCATCTGCGCGGTGTGTCACGAGAATGTATTTTCAATTAATCAAGTTTCCGATGACGTACGCCAATGGAGCGTACGGTTGTTGTGTGAAACTGCCGCATGTAATTTTAATACATTATTTACGATCACCATGTCGCCGCGGGTCTTTGAAATCTTTAAAATGGAATTCAAGCCTGCGATGGACGTGCGGGCCGATCCGTCACGCGTGGTTTCGGCAGGATATCACGATGTGAGCCTGTTTCTGATTTATGTCATTGATTTACTGGGGCGCGCGTCGTTGGATTATCTGAAGGAACACGTTCAAATCGCCGAAACGGACTTAGCCGCTTATTTAACGAAACTTTCCGAAGACGATCTCGTCGCCTTTGACGGCAGATACGTTCTGATTTCAGAACAAGGCAAAACCCTCATACACACCTTTTTATCGCAAAAAATGGAATCCGCTGCGGCCAATGAAATTGATTTTGACGGGCTTCAACAAACCTTAAGGCGAATGCTGTTAGGCGGCGCCATTGAGGAATATAACGCCGAACGATCACGGATGAACAATCGGATGATTGATTTAAGCAGCATCGATCTTTCCGGAAAAAGAGTCTCCAACGCCAATTTCCGCAAAGCGAGCCTGACGCGTGCGTCTTTTGAGAGCGCCGTCCTGGCGCAATGTAATTTTACGGATGCGGCGATTGATCACAGTAATTTGAAAAATGCGAGTCTGACCGGGTGCCAGATGCTGCGTTCGGACCTGAAGTCTTCGGATCTCTCGTCTGCTGTTTTTGAAAATTCGATATTGGCGGAATCCAACCTGTCGAAAACCAATGCGTTTCGCGCCGCGTTCCGCGACTGCAATCTCCGGGCAGCCGATTTTTCCAAAGCGAATCTCCGTGCCGCCCAGGGCCAACGATCGGATTTCACGCGCAGTCACCTGGCCCGTGCGGATATGACCGGAGCGAATTTTACCGAGGTGATTTTTAATGAGGCGGATTTTGACGATTGCGACCTGAATAAAACGCAGGCTGATGTCGGGACTCAATTTCTATCGGTGCAAAACATTCTGTCGGCGCGCAATATTTCGAAACAACTGTGGCAAAAAATTCACCATCAGAACAAACGGCTTCCGGACTTCGCGGAGTATGAGACATGGCATAAACCGGAAAAAACCTCTGACTAAAGCGCGCATGAAAATCATTTGGTTTTCCGAGATAAAGTGGAATTTTCTCACCCATCGCCACCACCACCTCATTCGTCATTTTCCGGAATCGTGGGAGATCTTGTTTATCGAAAGCTTTGTTTTGGGTAAGGAGAATCATTTTCGTCCGAGGCGGGACGGACGGGTCATTTATGCAACGGTTCCGATCTTCAAAGGCACGGAATACAAAGCGATCAACGCACTCCAGGGTAATTTTTTGTTCCGGTGGATCGTGACGTGGGGGATTACGTTTTGGGTGAAGGTTCTCCTTTTGAAAACGGGTTTTTCGACTTCAGACAAAATCATTTTCACATCCAATATCTATTTTACCGATGTTATTGAGCGGTTAAGGAAGAAGCTATTAGTGTACGACTGCAACGACTATCCGCTGGGATTTTCCGGAGGATTGCCGATCGCGCAAACGTATTTCCAAAAAACAATTATCCGTTCCGATCTCGCCATCGCGGTTTCACAAAAATTATTAGACGATATGCACCGCCATAAGAAAGAAAACGTTTACGTGGCAGGCAACGGCGTCGATTACGCGCTTTTTTCGGGAGGCGATCCGTCGGACGTTCCGGCGGACATGTTAAAAATAAAGGGGCCGATCGTAATTTATTGCGGCGTCATTTCAGATTGGTTCGATTTTGATTTGGTGGGGCAGGCAGCCCACACGCTCCCGGACGTGTCCTTCGTTATCATCGGGCCGGCTATTTCGAAGAAAATTGAGGCGGAGCTTGCGGCCCTCTCAAAACAGGCCAATGTCTTTTTGCTCGGCTTGAAAAAGCATTCGGAATTGCCGTCGTATATACGGTGCGCATATCTGTGCATGATCCCGTTTAAGAAGAATTCATTGATCGAACGTTTCAGCCCTAACAAATTATACGAATACATGGCCGCCGGAAAACCCGTTGTGACGCTGGATTACACGGAAGAGATCAAGAAATTGAAAAACGATATCTACGTTGCCGACACTCCGGATCAATTTATTGAAATGATCGGAAAAGCCGTTTCGGAAAACCATGACGTTGAAAAATTACAGCACATTGCATTTGAGAACCGATGGGAAAATAAAGCTCAGGGGATAGTGGATCGGATTACGAAAAGGTCATAAAATGCCTGCTTTTTTAGCCTGCCTCTTGGTGAAGGTCGGTATTTCTCCGGCCATTAGCCGTAAAGGTTTCACTTAGAAGCTTGGAAGAACTAAAAAAGATATAAATTGATCCCAATTTATCAGCACTTGACTTGCCATAGCTCCGATGTTTGGCAAACGACAATTATTCATAAAATGAGTTAACCATGATTCGAATATTGGCTGTTGTTCCTGCCTACAATGAAGCGCTAAATATTTTATCCGTTGTACAAAATATTTTCGACGTTCAAAAGCCACAGAGCGGTTTTCAACTTGACGTGTGCGTTGTAAATGACGGTTCAAAAGATAAAACCGGAGAAATTGCTGAATCCACGCATGCCATTGTTCTGAATTTGCCCTATAACGTCGGTATTGGCGGTGCCGTACAAACCGGATTCCAATATGCCGTTGAACATGATTACGACATTGCCATTCAAGTTGACGGAGACGGACAGCACAATCCGCAATTTATTCAGCCCATTATCAAACCTATTCTCGATGGCGTTGCAGACGTGGTCATTGCCTCAAGATTTTTAGATAAGCAGGGATTTCAATCCACGTGGACACGCAGGATCGGAATTAAATTATTTGAATGGGTCAATTCACTGATTATCAAACAACGCATTACAGACAATACTTCGGGATTCCGCGCTTATAATCGGAAAGCGATCAAATTGCTCGCTAAGAACTATCCCATAGATTACCCCGAACCGGAAGCGGTGATTGTACTTGGACTCCGAGGATTTCGGATAACGGAGATACCGGTGGTTATGCGCGAACGCAGCAAGGGAGAATCATCCATTGGATCGTGGGCATCATTTTATTATGTCGTCAAAGTATTTCTCGCAATATTCATTAATATTTTCAAAATAAGAGATTAGTGGGCTGGGCAGTTCAAGCTGAGAGGATCTGGTTTAAAAAAAATAATGTCAGGAGGATATTGTGACTTGCGCTATTTGCAATGCGAATACTGAAATTCTGTTTCATACAAAGTTCGGCGATATCAGCCGGTGTATTAATTGTCATACGGTTTCGCGAGCCAATTTGGTTACCGGTGAGGCCATTCTGGAATTGTATGACGATAGTGAATATTTGGAAACGGTCTATTTCGACCGTCTTAAGGTCGGAGCATCGAATAACGTTGAGCCCTATTTGATGTATCAAAACGCTCTCAATCGATTGGAAAAGCTCACAGCCAAAGGCCGTTTATTAGATGTTGGTTGTTCTTACGGGGCTTTTCTCGAATTGGCTCGGGACAAAGGATGGGAAACGTTTGGTGTGGATGTATCTACGAAAGCGGTCGCGTACGCGAAACAAGAAAGAAAATTAAATACTCAGGTTGGAAGGCTCGAAGATGTTCGCTTTCCGGAGAATCATTTTTCTGTCATTACAATGTGGGACGTCGTCGAGCATTTGGATGATCCGGTCCGGACTTTGGAGGAAATCAAACGAGTATTAAAACCGGACGGAGTGGTCGTCATCTTTACGATCAATCAAAAAAGCCTGATCAATCGTATTGCACACGGGTTGTATTACCTGACCTTCAAAAAATTTGCGTCTCCGATCAACAGTTTGTACGACATTCATCATAATTTCTTTTTTGATATCAAAACGCTGATCCAGGCGACAACAAAATCCGGATTGAAGAACGTGATCGATATCGAGTGGATGGAAGCCAGAATTGAGCGTTGGCATACGATTCCACCGCCGTGGATATTGATGAGGGGATGCGATTTGTTGGATATCGCCTCTCGTTTTATAGGCCAAAAATACCGCGCGATACTCTATGTAGGTAAATAGATTTTCGCCTGAGCCGCCCGCTTCATTTATTGCTCAATCCGCACCGCGCCGTAAATATAGTAACCGTCCGAAGAAAAGTGAAATAGTGACAAACAATAAGATAATAAAAATGATCAGCGGCGTCGGCCATCGCAAGTAATAGGCATACATAAACCAAAAATCAATTGTTTTAAGTGCGGAACCAAATTCACTCTCCTCAATGGGGATCCTAGAACGCACATCGTTCAATTTCAGTTCAATCCGTTCGTGATCACAATGATATTTTATATTTTCAATAAGAATTCG
Source organism: uncultured Bacteroidota bacterium (assembly GCA_964563165.1). Classification (GTDB taxonomy): domain Bacteria; phylum CLD3; class CLD3; order SB21; family SB21; genus CAZLWA01. Next base: position 52,286 of record CAZLWA010000051.1, read on the forward strand.
CCAATGGCCAATAACCGGTGAATAGATTGGAATGTAACGCGTCCGGTAGATCACTTCTGCGTCGTCGTAAGTCCTTGTATAAGGATACTCGCCAATCGTACGGGCATAATTTCCAAAATAAATAGCACTTCCTCCGAATTGCACTATGCATCCGATTATTGTAAGAGCGGCAAAAAAGAGTCGGAGACTTCGGGAGGTTAGAACCATTCCGATAGGAAGGAGGAATAGCGGAATCAACGGAAGAAGGTAACGATTGCCCCACGTCAACCCTGCATCCCACGCTGAATACCTTGCAAAAAAAATTACGTTGACCGCTATGATCAAAGAGAAAACGATGGTTTCAGCCCGGAATTTTCTTAGAAAGGGCCTAAATGCGTTAAAAACAAGTACGCTTGCGGGTACATATAAAAAGAAACTCTTGCCTGAACTGAAGAACATGCCATAAATACCAACCCAGACCGGGTTTGAAAAAGCATGCCCTGGGCGTTGAAAGTACCCGAAAGAAAAAAACGAATCAAAGCAAATAAAATTTTCCAAACCCATTAGAAAAATACCTAATAAAAGAGGGATTGACCATTTTGCCAAGGCTCCGAGCGTTACTTTGCTTGTAGCTATATATCTCCAACCTTCGGAAAATGTTAAGGAGGATTTTTCGTAAAGAATAAGAAATAGGTATAAATAGAAAAAAGGGACGTAGATCGCGAAAGTAATTTTTGTAATCAGGCCAAACATGGCCATAGCTCCGGAGTAGATTAGGCACTTCGTTTCAGAGGTTTGCTTATAACGAAATAGAAAATAAATTCCGGCGAGCAAATATAGAGTCAGCTGGGTATCACGAATAAAAGTTTTAGAATAAACTAAAATACTGCTCCCAAAAACACAGGCAATAACGATCAAGATCGTAATTTGACGGCTGTAGCCCAACCGCAAACCAAATGCAAACATTGTGCAGCCGATCAGTGCGGTCAAAATCTGATTTTCAAGGGTTGTCACTGATTTAATGACCAACGAATCGTACGGAGGCTGAAGAGACAACAAAGCGGACGTCCACTTTCCAATGAGATACAGAGGAATGCTAATCAAAGGTTGACCGAGGCCTCCTCCGACATAGAAGCGACCGCCTTTCCCGACACTTCCATTGTTCACGATGTCGGCAGGTATCGCTAAATCCCCTCGCTCGACAATACTTTCCGTGACCAAAAAAAAGGCAACCTCATCGCTGAGGACCATTTTCCCGCCCGCAAGAAGAGTCAGAATTGTAAATAGAAATAAAAATAAAATCTTTACATCGCTTAACTTTTGAAATACGTTCATGCCTGAATGACCGTTTAAATTACTGAGATAGCCAAACAATAAATTAGAGTATGCAGTTTACAAATGCAATATGTTTTAAACTCAAAACCCATTGCAACGTGTCATGATTTGAAGGCGAACAGAAATCGGATACAATTTTGAATCATTTCATTTTCAAAAACACAAAATTTCTTCTTGATAAATTCGGCAAGGTTGGATAGAATCATTGTACATCCGCCGCAAGGTAGGGATTCAATGCACCGAGCCCTCAGTCGGCCAGCGCAGGATTTCTTATTTCACACAATTCCTTCAGCGCGTGAGACAGGCCTTTCCCCGTTGTTTTATTATTTCCGGTGCAGCTATAATGTAATTCTAAAAAAGAAACAAAACAGCCGCACATCGTAACGACCCGTCAGAATACTCAAAAATAAAATTTTTGGAATGTATTTCATTTGTTTTTTGACTATTATAGAAAGTGATATTGCAGGTAACCTTTTTTTTCGATCAAAACCTTGGACGGTTTTCTTAATGAACGCAATGTCTAGATAGAAAATTAAACCTTTTATGGCAATCTTACAATTATGAATGAGTTTCAAGATCTTGTTTCTAATCCGGAATTGTCACAAATCATCAGAACGCAAATTGCTGCTATCGCCGCCAGTATTTTTTTGATTGTTTTTATCATTGAATTGATAAGGCGAAAAGAACTTAAAGAAAAGTATGCTTTGCTTTGGCTTGCGGCCGGCGTTGTTATGTTAGTCTTTTCGATTTGGCGCGATCTGCTGAATTCCGCCTCTGCGATTCTTGGGATCGGTTATGCGCCTGCATTGCTGTTCCTTGTAGCGATGTTTTTTGGCATGCTGTTGATGATACATTTTTCCATTGTCATTTCCGATCTGACCGAGAAAAACAAGACACTGGCTCAGGAAATTGCGTTGTTGAAAGCGGAAATGAAAAAAACAAAAGGAATATGAAGATACTCGGCATGAATATCGGACACGACAGCGGCGTTTGTTTAATGCAAAATGGAAAAGTTCTCGCGGCGATCAACGAGGAACGGCTCAGCCGGATCAAAATGCATCACGGGTTCCCGTATCGGGCAATCGAAGAAGCACTCGCCGTGAGCCAAGCCTCCGTCGGCGATCTGAATATCATTGCCGTAGAAGGGAAGGAAATCATGCCGCAGGAGGAAGTTGGTTTGGATGACAGCTCGGGTGATTTTAAGAAAAAGGTTTTAGGCCAATTTCGTTTGAATAAATTTTTTCTCGGGACGGAAACGGGGCTTGCATTGGCCAAGCTCGCGTTACGATTACATTCCGGAAAAACTCAAAACGGAGTTAAGAAATATTTTAGGGAGAGAGGTTTTCAAGGTGATTTCATTTTTATCGATCATCATGAAAGCCATGCCGCATCCGCTTACTACACGCAAAAACAAGACGAAGGGCTGGCGATAACGATCGATGCGAGCGGTGAAGGATATTGTTCCAAAGTGTATCGCTGTTCGAATCACAGGATGGAATTGGTCCATCGCGTTTTGTGTTATCATTCGCCGGCTTACTATTATGCCTACATCACGAAGCTCCTGGGATTCAAGCCGCTGCGGCATGAAGGAAAAATTACGGGCTTAGCCGCTCTGGGCAAACCGGAAGAGACCTCTAAAATCCTTGAAAAGTATATCGTTTTTGACAAATCCTCGCTGCGTTTTGTCAATTACGGCGGTTATCATTTCGACGCCATGCGCCGGCTAAAGAAAGACCTGAAAAACTTTACGAGAGAAGATGTGGCTGCCGGCATTCAACATCATTGCGAGGAATTGGTTTGCGCATATGTTTCCGCGGTGATTGAAAAATTTAATAACAACAAGGCGGCGCATGTTTTCTTAGCCGGAGGTTTGTTTGCGAACGTGAAGATCAATCAACGCGTGAAAGAACTGCCGAAGGTCAAGAGCATCTGGATATTTCCAAATATGGGCGACGGCGGGATCGGATTCGGTTCGGCGCTTCAGGCCGCGGTCCGGTTCGGCGGCCTGTCGGAAAAAATGATCTTAGATCATCTGTATCTTGCGCGCAACCACACCGGCATGTCTTTGGAACCGGAGTTAAAGAAACAAGGACTGAATTATCGCAAGTCCGAAAATATCGCCGCCGACATCGCCGAACTTCTGGTTAAAAAAAAAGTCGTGGCGTGTTTTCAGGGGGCGATGGAGTACGGGCCGAGAGCGCTGGGCCATCGTTCGATCATTTATGCAGCTACGGACAAAAGCGTGAATACCTGGCTCAATCAGCGGCTGAAGCGAACCGAATTCATGCCCTTTGCGCCGTACGTCCGGGACGTGGACTATAAGGAGTATTTTAAAATCGATGAAGAGAACCTGGATCCGTACAAGTTTATGACCATTACATGCGAAGTAACGGAAAAATGTCACCGCGAAGCGCCGGCTATCACGCATGTGGACGGAACCGCCCGGCCGCAGATTATTTTCCGGGACGTGAATCTGGTGTATTATGATATCCTGACCGAATATAAAAAACTCACAGGGATCGGGGTTTTGGTCAATACGTCATTCAATATGCATGAGGAACCGATTATCGACACACCGCACGACGCGATCGAAACGTTTAAACTCGGCAGCCTGGATGTGCTGGCGATCGGGGACTACTTGGTTTTTCCGTAAGCTGTTATTGAAAATAATGGATTCGGTGAAATCGCATCGGGCACACCGGCGGTTTTTTATATAATTAAGAATGAGGAATCCGTGGAAGAAGAGCTCCTGAATGTACGAAGAGAAAAACTAGCCCGGCTTCGCGAAATGGGTATCGAGCCGTATCCGTATAAATTCACGCGCCAGTATTTTTCAAAAGAACTGATTGAGCAGTTTGATACGCTCGGCGTGACGGATGATACTCAGCTGGACGGCCCTCAGGCGCCGCGCGTGACCGTCTGCGGGCGCATCATGTCCCAGCGCAGCAAGGGCAAGACGGCGTTTGCGCATATCATGGATCCTCACGGAAAAATTCAAGTTTATGCGCGCAAGGATGTGCTCGGAGATGCCGTGTACGAGGCGTTCAGTAAGTTGCTGGATATGGGCGATATCATCGGCGTGAAAGGGGTCTTGTTCAAAACGCATACGGGGGAAATTACGATCAAGGCGGAAGAAATTACCCTGCTGAGCAAAAGTCTTCGCTATATTCCGGCAGGAAAAGAAAAGATCCTGGAAGACGGGACCCTTCAACGCTTCAGCGATTCAGAAGACAAAGAATTCCGTTATCGCCAGCGCTATGCGGATCTGATCATGCACCCCGAAGTCCGGGATGTATTCGTTAAGCGCAGCAAAATAATTTCTTCGATCCGCGAGTTTCTGGACAACCGGGATTACCTGGAAGTGGAAACCCCAACGCTTCAGCCGCTGTATGGCGGGGCTTCAGCAAGGCCTTTCACGACCATGCACAATGCGTTGGATATGAGACTCTACATGCGCATCGCGCTCGAATTATATTTGAAGCGCTTGATTGTCGGCGGATGCGAACGCGTCTATGAAATGTCCAAAATTTTCCGGAACGAAGGCATGGACCGTTTTCATAATCCGGAATTTACCATGCTTGAATTCTACGAAGCCTATTCCGACTATTACGACCTCATGAAGCTCACGGAGGAAATGCTGTCCTTCGTTTGCGGGCGGGTCAACGGATCCATGGAGATTGAGTCCATGGGACATAAAATTAATTTCACGCCTCCGTACGAACGGATGACCATGTTTGATGCGATAAAAAAATATACGGCGGTGGACGTCAGCGAAATGAACGAGCAGGAGCTGCGTGAATTATGCCGTTCCATCGCCATCCCGACTGAACATGCAATGGATCGGGGAAAATTGATCGACTTTATTTTCAGCGAAAAAGTTCAACCGCATCTGGTTCAGCCGGTTTTTATCACGGAGCAGCCGATAGAGATTTCCCCGTTGGCCAAAAAGCATCGGTCGAAAAAAGGAGTGGTCGAACGATTCGAATTATTCATCCTCGGCAATGAGGTCGCGAATGCGTTCAGCGAACTTAACGATCCGATTGACCAGCGGCAGCGGTTTGAGGCACAGATGGGCTTGCGCGCACGCGGCGACGACGAAGCGCAGATGCTGGACGAAGATTTTCTGCGCGCGATCGAATACGGCATGCCGCCGACGGCGGGCGAGGGCATCGGCATTGACCGACTCGTAATGATCCTGACCAATCAGGAATCCATTCGGGATGTATTGTTTTTTCCCACCATGCGCCCGGAATAGCTTGATTCGCTAATCCTGAGGGAGGCCGGCGGGTAAAACAAAAATGATATTTACCAACTGAAACACGTCATGTGTTGATGGGGAGAAGAAGATCCAATGGCTCAATTCAAAAAATATATTTTGCCTGTTGCTAATTTTTTCCTGATCGATGATTTTGGCAGCAGGGTTTTGAAGTTTTTCACCGGACTGGGCGAATCTTCGATATTGTTGTATTTTTCGGTTAAGAATTTTCGCTATATCTCGCGTGACCGGAAATTGATTCTTGAGCAAATGTTCATCGTCGGCGTAAATTCGATCCCGCTCGTCATTGTCACGGCGACTTTTGCAGGCATGGTCTCCGCCGTCCAAGCGGGGTATCAGCTCCAAGGCGTCGCGCCGGCATCCGGATTCCTGGGATCTTCCACGAGCCGTGCGATCGTGATCGAATTAGGCCCGGTGCTCACCGGCCTCGTTCTTTCCGGAAGATTTGGCGCTTCGATCGCCGCGGAAATCGGCACGATGAAAGTGACGGAACAAATTGACGCTCTGGAAATAATGGCCATTGATCCGATTCGCTATCTGGCTACGCCGCGGCTCATTGCGGGAATTATCATGATGCCGATATTAATCATCTTTGCGGATGCGATTGCTATCAGCGGTTCCTGCTTTATTGGATTTTCTTCAATGGACGTTGCTCCGCAGGCATTTTTTTCAAGCATTCAGCGGTTTATGGAACTGCGCGACCTTTTTTCAGGTCTCGTCAAAGCGTTTTTTTTCGGAGCGTCAACGGCGCTCGTCGGCTGTTACGTCGGTTTCGGAACGGAAGGCGGCGCGGAAGGCGTGGGACAAGCGACGATCAAGGCGTTCGTACTTTCCGCGGCGGCCATATTAGTTAATGACTATATCGTGGCTTCGATTTTTCTTTCCTAACAGTTTTCATATCATGATTCAAATAAAGAACCTTCATAAATCCTTCCGCGATAAGCAGATTTTGAGCGGCGTTAATCTCGATATCGACAGCGGCCAAATTACGACCATTATCGGACGCAGCGGCTGCGGAAAAAGCGTATTGCTCAAACATATGGTCGCACTGCTGCGGCCGGACCGCGGGGAAGTTCTGATCGAGGGCGAGGATATCAGCCGGCTGACGCCGAAAGAGCTTTTTGAAACAAGGAAAAGAATGGGGTTTGTTTTTCAGAACGGCGCGCTATTCGATTCGATGAATGTGGACGAGAATATCGGTTTGGGCTTGCGCGAGCATACCGAAATGACGGCCGCCGAAATATCCAAGAAAGTCGGTAAACTGCTCGAGATGGTCGGGCTTCCGGGCATCGAAAAATACAAGCCATCGGAATTATCCGGGGGTATGAAAAAACGGGTTAGTCTTGCGCGCGCCTTGGCTATGGATCCTGAATATGTGCTGTATGACGAACCGACGACGGGATTGGATCCGATCATGGCGGCGATTATCGACGATCTGATCGTTCGTCTCAACGCCGAATTGAAGATCACTTCCATCGTTGTTACGCACGACATGAAGAGCGTATATGCCATTTCCGACCGCGTGGCGATGCTGCATTACGGGGTGATATGTTTCAACGGGACGACGGAAGAATTGCGCAATACGAAGGACCCGGCCGTGCGTCAATTTATCGAAGGTAATGTAGTAGGTCCCATTCAGCCGGTGTTGAAAGACGGAAGGTAGCCCAAAGAAAAGTAAAAAAAACTGAAACGTTTTGTCCGAAATCGGAACTATTGCTTATAGGGTTAAGTTGGCGCTAAACGGCTCTGATTGCTAAATTCAAACAGGAATTTAAGGAAATTCAATCATGCCATTTTCTACAAAGAATGTGATCGGATTCTGGTTAATGGCTTTGACAGGCTTCAGCATTCAAAGCCTTTGCCAGGAAAGCGTTAAAAAAGACGCCCATGATGAGACAACGATCTATCAGAACAGCTATGCCATCATTGCAGGTATCGATCATTATCAAAGTTCGAAAATTCCAAGACTGGACTGTGCAGTTTCCGATGCCCAAAGCGTCAAAAAGCTCCTGTTGGAGAAATTGAATTTTTCGGAAAAAAACATCAAGTTGCTGGTTAATGAAGAAGCGAACTTAAGCAACATTCGAAGAGCATTTGGCGAGATCAACCGGATCGAGCAAAACGCCTGCGTGCTCATTTATTTTGCAGGGCACGGTGAAACCGTCCAGATGAAAAATGGCGGTGACCTGGGGTTTCTGATTCCATACGACGGACAAACGGACGATGAAGCCGGTTTATTTGCCACCTGTCTTCCTATGACGGAAATAAGCAACTTTTCAACGATCCTTCCGGCCAAACATGTCCTTTTTCTTATCGACGCCTGCTACGGCGGTTTAGCTGCGGTAAACTCCCGGTCGCTGTCCAAGCAGACCAAGAACTATCTTGAAAAAATTACCAAAGCCAACGCCAAAGAGATCATTACGGCCGGTGGAAAGGGAGAGCGGGTAATTGAAAAGACCTCGTGGGGCCACAGTATTTTCACGAAAATTTTACTGGACGGGCTGGGAAAGGGAATGGCGGATCTGGACGGGGATGGAATCGTGCCGGCAACGGAATTGGCAGCGTATTTGAAAAAAGAAGTGACCGTCTATTCCCATAATCAGCAAACTCCGGTTTTCAGGTCGTTTACTCAGGATGAGGGTGATTTTGTATTTTTAGTTAATAAAACGAGCGACATCGAACCCTCGGTTCCGCTTGGCGACGTCGTCATTAATTCTGATCTTGAAGACGCCGAGCTGACCATCGACAGCTCGATGACCGTTCAGAAAGTTCCTGCCAATTTAACGAATATTCCCGCGGGCAGACACAAAATTATTTTGAAAAACAGCCAGGCGTCTTTTCAGAGAGATGTGGAAGTAAGAGAAAACACGATGAATAGATTTGATTTTAATTTCAAAGCACCGGTTACGATCACATCCAACCTCGCCGGCGCGCAAATTTTTGTAAATGGGCAAAGTACGGGATTCAGCACGCCAGCAAAGTTAGAAAATTTATTAGGTGGTAGCTACACCATTGCACTTAAGCGGCAAAACAAAATTGTTCAGCGGCTCGTCAAAATCGAGCCGGAGAAAACCAATGAAGTTGAGTTCCATTTTCCTGTGGGCGATCTGGTTGTAAAGTCCGATTCTCCCTACGTTGAGATCTACATCAACGGCCAACTAATGAGTAAGTCTGCGCCGGCTAATCTTAACGGATTGTTAGCCGACACCTGTACGGTCATTGTGAAGAGCCACGGGAGCATAAAAACATTTAACATTGAAATTAAAGAAGGAAAGACGCAAACGATAGAAGCGAAATTCAGCAAGAATAATTTTTGGAAATATGTTGCCATCGGAGGGGCCGCTGCCGGGGCATCGGTGATCACGGCGCTCCTGCTTAGCAATTCAAATTCCGGAAGGAAAGTCGGAACACCGCCCCAATTTCCGAATTAGTTGAGCTCAGAGACTGAAAGGGAATTCGAATGAAGGCTTTACGCTGTTTAACAATGTTAACCGCTCTATCGGTCACACCTCATTGTTTGTTCGCCCAAACATTTACGGACATCAATGCCGGGTTAACCGGAGTAAGCGAAGGCTCGGCCGCATGGGGTGATTATGATAATGACGGTGATTTAGATCTGGTCGAGACGGGTTTAACTGAGGGCGGCGCCGTGATTGCAAAAATCTATCGTAATGATGATAACGGCACTTTTACTGACATCGGCGCTTCACTGACCGGAGTACGCCGATCTTCGGCTGCTTGGGGAGATTATGATAATGATGGCGACCTGGATCTCGTGCTTTCCGGAACAACGAGCCCTGGCAGTATTATGCCGGATACTACGATCATATATCGTAACGACAATGGCAACTTTGTCGGTATCGGCACTTCAATAGTGAATGTGACGGAAGGTTCAACTTCATGGGCTGATTATGATAACGATGGAGATTTGGATTTGTTAGTTGCCGGTTCTGTTGATGGATTAAACAATACTGCAAAACTTTACAGAAATGACGGGGCCGGCCAATTCACGGATATTCAGGCATCACTATCTCCCACAGGCAATGCCGCGGCAGCCTGGGGTGATTATGATAATGACGGAGATTTGGACATCTTGTTGTCTGGTAATAATGGTTTTTCTTTTTTCACAAAAATATATCGCAATGACGGCAATGGAACTTTTTTAGATATCGGAGCTTCATTTACCGGCGTCATGCTTGGTTCCGTGGCATGGGGGGACTATGACCAAGACGGTGATTTAGATGTTTTGTTAACCGGAAGTTTAAATGGAGGTGGTTCGTCGGTTATTTCTAAAGTTTACCGCAACGACGGCAGCGGCGTCTTCACTGATATTGGCGCTTCTTTGACTGGAGTTTATGTAAGTTCAGCCGTATGGGGTGACTGCGATAATGATGGGGATTTGGATATCTTATTATCAGGTAATACAGACGGCGGCACTGGTCGGATAACGAAAATTTATCGAAATGACGGCAGCGGAATCTTTACCGACATCAACGCTGCGTTAACCGCGTCCTATTGGAGTTCTGCAGCCTGGGGTGACCATGATAATGACGGTGACCTGGATATTCTGCAAACCGGTCACATCGTTACAAATTACATTGCAAAGATTTATCGTAATGAAGGAAGCGTTTTTAATACGGCGCCATCTGCTCCTAGTAATCTTTCATCTTTAGTTTCAGCGAATTCGGCAACATTAAGCTGGAACAAAGCTACTGATAGTGAAACCGCTCAGAATAGTTTGACGTATAACCTTCGTATTGGAACTACGCCAGGCGGTAGCCAGACTCTCTCTCCGATGGCGAGTTCCGGTGGCTATCGCAAACTCTCAAAAATGGGGAATGCGGGTCTAAAAAATGGTTGGACCGTTAAAAATCTTCCTGGAGGAACTTACTACTGGAGCGTGCAAACAATTGACAACGTATTTGCGGGATCTGCCTTTGCAACGGAAGAAAGTTTTAGTATTGCGGGCGTAAATGTAACAGCACCTAATACAGCCCAAATTCTGATTGGAAGCTCTTCATACAGTATCACTTGGTCATCATTAAATCTTACAGGCACGGTTGACATTCTTTTGTCAACAGATGGCGGATCTAGTTTTAACACGACCATCTCAACAAATGAGACCAACGACAGTAGTTATCAATGGTCTGTTCCAAATATTTCAACATCACAAGGTAGAATATTGATTCGTTCTTCAACTAATCCTAGTATTCGAGATTCAAGTGATGAAAATTTTTCAATTGTGGACCAAACATCACCGATTCTGGGCGTCCCGTCGTTCCAGACGTCGGTCACTCAAAATTCATCGGTGAATGTTAGTGTCTCTGCAACGGATAATTATGCGGTAAGTGGTGTGGCCTTATATTACAAATCGGGATCTGCTATCAATTATACTAACTTAGCCATGACTTCAGCCGGGGGAAGCGTTTATGGGGTCAATATTCCAGCCGTTGCGATAACAGAAAACGGAGTAAGTTTTTTTGTGCAGGCAATTGACAATTCAAGTAACGTTACCTATTCGGATACGTTCAGCATTGCGGTTATTTTCGCGTCTCTTACAAGTTCGCAATTGGCTAATTCGGAATATCCGTCCGGGCTTCCTGACGGTAAATGGCGATTGATTTCGGTGCCGGGAAACCTGAATAACAAAATGATCAAGAATGTTTTTCCTAATATCGGGAATCCGGGTAATGACCGGTGGTTGGCCTTTGACGAAAACACCCATGATATTTCCGATTCGGCATCTGTCACAGGAAAAGGCTTTTGGTTCAAAGAAGTTTTAGGAGGCAATCCTATTACGATTTCTACCGGCGCAGGCAATTCATTTGGTGATGACGGTATTGACGTTATACTGGATCCCGGCTGGAATATTATCGGGAACCCTTTCGCGTTCCCAATTCCAATCAGTTTTAACCAAACGCAGTTTTACGGTCCTGTTAAATACGGCGCTGATGATCAGGGAATCGAGGGCTGGAGCGCAGTATTGGATACGCTCAACCCTTTCGGCGGATATGCCGTCAACAACAAAACGGGCGTGAATAAAACTATCCGCATAAAGCCGGATGGAACCTCTGTGCTCAACAAGACACGCATGGCTGCACAATCGGATATCTTCATTCAACTAAAAGCCGTGTCCCAAAACAAGAACATTTCATACGGCGACCTGTTTAATTTCATCGGGGCGGGACACGACCGGTCCATTACAGGCCTTAATGCGCCTGAACCTATGTACCTGGATGATTTTGTGTCTCTTTATTTTTCAGATGAAAAAAATACGAACGAATTCAAGGTCCTGAATGAGGACGGCAATATATGGGATATGAACATTCAAACGTCATTTGATAACGCTAAAGTAGATCTGAGCGCCGTCATACAAAAGCTGCCGGAAACCATGGCACTAAAAATATATGACCTTGCCAGGAACGAAATTGTTCCCGCATCTCAGGATCTAAGGTACCGATTCAATCAGAAATTCAAAGGTACCTCTAAGTTCAAAATCATTGTCGGAAAACCGGATTTCGTGGAGAAAACCGTTAACGATATCGGGGCCCGGCTGCCCAAGGAATTCATGCTCAGCCAGAATTACCCGAATCCGTTTAATCCTACAACCGTTATCCGCTATCAATTGCCCGTAACCAGCCGCGTGCTCTTGAAAATCTATAATATGCTCGGAGAAGAAATCGCTACGCTGGTCAATAATGAACTGTTGAGTAGCGGCCAGCACAACGTGTCATGGAATGGAAAGAATCAGAACGGCAATCCGGCCGCCAGCGGCGTTTACGTCTATCAGCTCCAAGCCGAAGGCGTGAACGGAAGAAAGTCTGTTAACGCCCGCAAAATGCTGCTCATCAAATAGTCCCGCCCCAATCAGTTGTTAAATAATTTGACTATTTCATTATGATTTTGTAAAATCATACAGGTGCTCACTGTCTGAAATCGCTTTTACTCCGTGTATGCGTACGAGGAGTGTCTATGAAGCAACATGATTCCATCCAGGAATTGGAAGTAGAATCCAATCTGCTGATCTATAATTATTTGGAAAAAGCCTTTTGCATTTCGATGTCGGATACTTCTGAATCGAATGTGGATGTCGTGGATCAGCAGCTGATGACGCTGGTCGAGGACCAGGAACCGGAATATCTTGATTTCAAGAATTTGATGGCGTTTGAACTCAAATACGATGAACTCGCATCGCCGTTCCACGATGACGTCGAGGAAATTCTGAACGATCTGCAGATGATGATGGAATCGATGATCACGAATGTCCAGTACGCATACGGCGGCGCTGAGAACCGACAGTCTTTGAAAAACCCCAAGCCTACGCGCGAAGGCCCCCTCCCTCCAAAACATTTCAACTGATCCTAAATTCCCTTCGAACTTATAGCCCGATCACCTCTGAATCGTTTTCAGTTTGATCTTATCCCTGTCCGTATTGACGATCTTGAAATCAGTGCTCCCCAAAAGCAGATCGTCCTCGGTGACAATTTCCACACGCCATTCGCCCGCCGGAATGACCGTTTTGTAAGAATATCCCCGGTAGCCGCCGTCACGCCCGCCCGCCAGATCGTAACTCAAATGATATTGCGTCACCCATGTACCGGTCTCAGGGCGGTATTGCTCCCACAAATGATAGATCGTTTTCTTCATTGCCGTCGGCGCAAATATCGCCGAAAAACAATAAATGGTATCGTCCGGCGCGAAATGAAACGTGTAATTCGATTTTCGCCAGAATTGATACGGCTGCGGCGGTTCGTAATCCAGATTATACCAGCCGTCGGCGCTCCGGCTGACGCGGTGAACCATTCCGGAGAATTTCAGCGCCAGCGGAACCGGAGGGATCCAATTTTTGAAATATAAAAGATTCAGCAGTCCGTACAGAACCACGATGAGTCCCGCGACCTTAAGAACGGAACGCTTTGTTTCCGGAGCGCCGACCCAGCGGATCATGAGGATCATAAGCAGTGTAAACCCCACACTCGCCGCACCGCCGATGAGAAAACTCGTTTTGTTCATTTCCTTCGTCATCACGGGCATGAAAAAAACCAAAAAAGAAAAACAAGCTAGAAAATACATTCCGATTTGCGTATATAAACTCACCAACTTCTCTTTTAAGAATTTATTCATGAACAATAACACGGTAAGAATCAGAATAAACAAAAATGTTTTGAACCCCGACGCGCTCTGAAAATAAAAGACGACATAATTACTGTATAGACTTCCTAAAAAAAACTGTATGGCCATTGGATAATACTCGGCTAATGTCGAAGCCGTCCTGCCTTCAGATTTGCGCCGTTCCGCGCGATGATGGAGTACCATGCACACTCCGCAGATAACGATATACGCTAGTAAAATAAGGTTGTTGAGGATCAGGTCGATGCGTTTTGGCATCAAATTCTGCAATACAAATCCCGCCAGAAAATAAATTGTCGACAACGGCCCGGAATATTTATCCCAAAGAGATTGAGCCGCCTCAGAAATTTTCTTCATATGCCGTTGAAGTAAGTTTAAAGTGTTTTTAAAGCGCTGTCAAAATCCGCGATAATATCTTCAATAGCCTCGATGCCGGTGTTGACGCGAATGAGTCCGTCCGGAATTTCCAGTGCGAGACGTTCTTCGGGCGTCATGAAACAATGGGAAGAAAAAGCCGGAAGTAATAGCGTGGTCTCGACGCCGCCCAGAGAGGGGATCAGCTTGATCATTTTCAGATTTTGAATGAATGTGTTGATCGCCGTGCGATCGGAATTGATTTCAAACGCCAGCATGCCGCCGAATCCGGTCATCTGTTTTTTTGCCGCGGCATGAAACGGAGACGACTCCAATCCCGGATACCATACGCGTTTGACCTTCGGATGCGTTGAAAGAAATTTTGCGAGTTCCATCGCGTTCCGGTTATGCCGTTCGATCCGCACGTCCAGTGTTTTCACACCGCGCCCGAGAAGCCATGCCGTTTGCGGGTCCAGGGAACCGCCGATATAGGTGCGGTGCCGTTTCACGTTTTTCAAAATTTCGGACGGGCCGATCACCACACCCGCAGTAAGGTCGTCATGGCCGCCCAGATATTTCGTCGCGCTGTGGTAGACGATATCCACGCCCATGTCGAGCGGCTTCTGATTGATCGGCGAGGCAAATGTGTTATCCACTACGGTCAGGATTTTCTTCTTTCCTGCAAATTCAGCCACGGACTGAATATCGACCACTTTGATCGTAGGGTTGGTAGGTGTTTCGAAAAAGATAAACCGGGTGTTCGACCGGACAGATTGTTCTAAATGTTCCGCCGGATGATGATCCGTCATCGTAACGAAAGAAACTTCCACGCCCATTTTGGGCAAAAACTCTTTGAATTGTGTCGCCGTGCCTCCGTAGATATCGCTCGCGGAAATAATGTGGTCTCCGGGCCGGATCAAGCTTGTAAATAGCGCGTACGACGCGGCCAGACCGCTCGCAAAAAGCGCGGCTTCCTCGCCGTGCTCGATCTCCGCTAATTTGTTTTCCACGGCGCTTATAGTCGGGTTGGCGATGCGCGAATAAATAAAGGCATCCGACGTACCGGCAAACGCGGCGATCATTGAGTCCGCATTGTCAAATCCAAATACCGATGTCTGATAGATCGGCAACGTCATCGATTTGGTTTGCGGATCCAGCTTTTCTCCCGCGTGGACGACCTGAGTTGATGTTTTTTTCATTCTCATCTTTCAGAATTACGAATTACAAATTACAAATTACGAATGACGATTACGCAATTCCATGATTCGTAATTGCATTGCCAGGTTATTCAAATTGCTTAAATTTTTCTAATGGGTGTCCTCTCAGAAATTCCGAGGCCGTCATGCGTTTTTTGGATGGGGGTTGGATTTCCGTGATCCACAGGATCTTTTTATCGCCGCACACGACGCCGATACCCGTTTTTGAGATCGTCTCTGCGATCGTTCCCGGCGGCTGATCTTCTGAAATCAGTTCGTCCGCGCGCGCGCGCAGGATGCGGTAGGATTCCAAACCGAGGTTTGTGAATGCGCCCGGAGTCGGAGAAAGCCCGTGAATAAAATGTTTTATTTCATTCGCCGGACGGTCCCAATGGATCTTACAGTCATCCTTGAAGATCTTCGGGGCCGTGGAGACCCGGGACTCGTCTTGCGGCAGAATGGCCGCGCGGTCGTCGGCGATCAGGCCGACCGTTTCGAGAAGCGCCTCGGCTCCAAGATCGGAGAGACGCTCTTGTAACTCGCCCGCCGTCTCATTTTCTCCGATGGCCATGCTTTTTTGCAGGATCATATTTCCCGTATCAACCTTCTTCTGAATGAAAAAGGTGGTCACACCGGTTTCTTTTTCACCGCGGATGATCGCCCAATTGACCGGCGCCGCGCCGCGGAATTTGGGCAGGAGCGACGCATGAAGGTTGATGCAGCCGAGCGGCGGGATCTCGAACACCTCCGGCGGTAAAATACGGAAGGCGACAACCAGAAAAGCGTCCGCGTCAAAATTATGCAGCGCGCGCAAAAAGCTCGGATTACGGAAGCCGCCGCCGGTCTGAGGATCGGGATTCGGCTGAAGGATCGGAATATTGTTCTCAACGGCAAATTCCTTCACCGGCGTGTACGAAACTTTCTGTCCTCGCCCGCGCGGGAGGTCCATTGCCGTCACGACGCCGACAATCTCGTGACGGCTCTCATGGATTTTTCGCAACGAAGGCACGGCAAAATCGGCCGTTCCCATGAATACGATCTTCAGATTATTCATAGTCTCTTTTTTAAGAATGAACCCATAATATATAATATTCAGGTAACTTACAAAATGAAATTGATTTTGAAACAAATATGCAATAAACTGATATCATTGAGTGATACAATCGTTGCTATTACCCGTATCCTCATTCCTGCCTTGGAAGGCCCGATAAATTTCTATTTGGTATTTTTTGTCCAAAACAGATTCACGACAGGTTTTCCCACTTAGCTTCTTTCTAAGCCCAACTTGAATGGAGCGTTTATGAGATCGTTGTATAAGGGCTTATTGTGGATATCGTTATTGATACCGGTTCCTTCCTGTTCATTTACCGAAAAAATAGCTTCGGAGGAATATAATGTATCAAAGGTCAACTCGAAATTCAGGGACAAAGAATTCACCGTTTTACTAACTACAGGCCAGCATATCAAAGCGAAAAACCTGGATTTATACAGAGATTCGATTCGTTGCCGGACAATCGGAATCGATTCGATCATGACCTTTACATTTCAAGACGTGAGAAGCATTACCTATACGGATCGCAGACTGGGGTTCTTAGGCGCCCTCATCGGCGCATCGGCCGGTATGCTGATATACGGGCATCCACTTCCGAAGCAACGCAGCCAATTCTTGGGCTTTCCCGACACTGAATATAATGATGCGGAGTCAAGAAAATTTTGGATACCAGTGATGATTGGTACAGGCTTGGGTTACTTCGCTAGTAGAGACGCGGTCACAAACGGGGTCGAATACACAGATCACCCGGATCCGTTTAGCAAAAAGATTATTGAACTGCCATTATCGGCTGTATTGGAGGAGGATAAGAAATCGATAAAAATTGATTATTTAGGAAAAAAGGTTTGGCTCTCTAAGTCACAAATCAAACTCGAACGGAAAAAAGACGGCATCATACTGCGAATGAAGGCAGGCTTATATCGGCAGACCTTCGAAAAGTAATTTGAAAGAATTAGGTAAATCGTTTTTCCCGTCGTTTCTAAACCCAACTTGAAGGAGTGTTTATGAGATCGTTGTATAAGGGCTTATTATGGATATCGATCTTGATTCCGGTCTCTTCCTGTTCATTTACTGAAAAAATAACCTCGGAAGAATACGATATACCAAAGATTGAATCCAAATTCAGGAACAAAGAAGCCACGGTACTATTAACTACAGGCCAACAAATCAAAGCTAAAAATCTGGAGTTTTCAAAAGATTCGATTTGTTGCAGGACAGTTGGAAGCAATGCGACCACGGCCTTTAAATTTCAAGATGTGAGAAGCATTACCTATACCAATCGCGCGCTGGGTGGGCTCTTGGGTACCCTCATTGGCGCTTCGGTCGGTATACTGGTAGCCAAATTTGACGGGAAGGCAAAGGCAAAATGTAGCGGCGACTGTGGCACACCGGTTCCGATACTTGACGACGCGGCCGATGCTATTGCGGAAGGAATGGAACAAGCATTGTTTATGGGCCTGGGTGGAGGCGTGGGATATTTGATTGGTAGAAATGCGGTCACACACGGAGTCGAGTATACTAATCATGCGGATCCTTTTAGCGATAAGATTATTGAATTGCCATTGTCAGCCGTATTGAAAGAAGATAAGGAATCAATAAAAATAGATTATTTAGGAAAAGAGGTTTGGCTCTATAAGTCGCAAATCAAACTCGAGCGAAAAAAAGACAGCATCATACTAAAAATGAAGGCCGGCTTATACCGGAAGACTTTCGAAAAGTGATTTAGGCAAATTGCATCCTAAAGAGCTGTCTGATATAACTGAAATCATGGTTTTTCCAGTCCTCTGTATAAGGCTTCCACTTATACTTCCAGCTTTTACTTCCAAAATGAAATTGATTTTCAGAAAAATTATCAATACCATTTTGTTAAAGTTTCCGGATTCCTTGCGCCGACCTTTCGACATGGTCAGGGTGAGAGGGGTGGGAATGAAAAGTTTAAGAAAGATTTGGAGTACGAATGGCTGAGAATAAAAGTTCGGGTACCGAATTAATGGATAAGATCGTTTCGCTCTGCAAGCGGCGCGGATTTATTTTTCAATCCAGCGAAATTTACGGCGGACTCAACGGATGCTGGGATTACGGCCCGCTCGGCGTGGAACTGCTGAAAAATGTGAAGGACGCCTGGTGGAAAGCCATGACATTCCGGGACGATATCGAAGGCCTCGATGCATCGATTCTCATGCACCCGCGCGTATGGGAAGCCAGCGGGCATGTGGAAAATTTCACCGATCCGATGGTGGATTGCAAAGAATGCAAGGCGCGGTTCCGCGCGGACCAGATCGACGAATCGTTGTGCGGTAATAAGGGGTATCAGGGCCGGAAAGCGGCAAAATGCTTTGCAGAAAATAAATTCACCGAAGCGCGGCAGTTCAACTTGATGTTCAAGACCCATATCGGTCCGATGGAAGAAACCGGCGCCGTGGTCTATTTGCGCCCGGAGACCGCGCAAGGTATCTATGTGAATTTTCACAATGTAAAAGACTCGACGCGGCAAAAGATCCCGTTCGGCATTGCGCAGATCGGCAAAGCGTTCCGCAATGAAATTAACACTAAAAATTTTCTTTTTCGCACACGCGAATTCGAGCAAATGGAAATGCAATTTTTTGTCAAGCCCGGTGCGGACATGGAGTGGTTCAATTTTTGGAAAGAGGAGCGGAAGAAATGGTATATGGAACTCGGCATGAGCCCGGATAAATTGAATTTCCATGAACATGAAAAGCTCGCCCATTATGCGTCCGCCGCTTTTGATATTGAGTTTCTGTTTCCGTTCGGCTGGGGCGAGATCGAAGGCATTCACAACCGCACGGATTACGATCTGAAACGGCACCAGGAATATTCTGGAAAAAATCTGGAGTATTTCGACGACGCGGCCAAAGAAAAATTCATTCCGTATGTGATCGAGACTTCCGCCGGGGCGTCGCGCGGGCTGATGGCCTTTTTGTGCAATGCGTACCAGGAGGAAGAAGCGCCGACGGGGGACGGTAAAACGGAAATTCGCACGGTGATGAAATTTCATCCGAAACTCGCACCGGTCAAAGCGGCCATTTTGCCTCTGGTAAAAAAGGACGGCATGCCTGAAGTGGCAACAAAATTATATGGAGAGCTGAAAAAACATTATAAAGTTTTTTATGATGAATCGGCAACGGTCGGAAAGCGTTACCGGCGGCAGGACGAGATCGGAACGCCTTTTTGTTTTACGGTTGACAGCGAAACGCTGCAGAATCAAACCGTCACGATTCGCCACCGCGACACCATGACGCAAGAGCGTATTGCAATAGACAAAGCGGCGGCATTTCTACATACGAAGTTGAATTAGATCACGGGTTTTTTCACCATTAGATTCATCCTATCCTCCACTCACCGACGGCTGACCGCCATTCGCCGAAAAGAGTTCACATCAAGGAAAGATCTGCCTTATCTTAATGGCGTCATTAAAAAAATTGGAGGTTTTTATGGAATATTGTAACGAGACCCGCAGCCGGCGAACGGCGTTATTGTGGGGAATTTTTCTCATCGCCATCGGCGGGTTGCTTATGATGGATCGTATTGGAGTTTTCGAAAGTGAACCTTGGTGGCGTTATGCGCCGTTGATATTGGTTCTTTTCGGTATCAACAGGATCATCAGTTCTAAAAAAGCGAAGCACCTTGCAGATGGATTCTGGCAGATTTTTCTGGGACTCTGGCTGTTTGCTTCTCTTGTTCATTTGTGGGGCCTTTCGTTTCACAACTCGTGGCCCTTCCTGCTGATCGGCTGGGGCCTCAGTATTATTGTCAAGAGTGTTGCAAAAACGCGTTTCGCACCGCTGGAGGCGAATCATGAATAAAATTTCAGGTCAGTTGATCCTGGGCCTGTTGGCCATTGCGATGGGTATTATATTCCTGTTGGATAATCTCGGCATTGCGGATGCCTGGAGAATCATGCGATTCTGGCCGGTTCTTTTCATACTATTTGGTGCGATGAAGATTTTGCAATCACGTACCCTACCCGGTTATTTTGTCGGCGGAATTTTCGTTTTTATCGGACTGGTGATGATCAGCAATCGTTTGGGATTTATTCACATGTATTGGCGCGATTGGTGGCCGCTGTTCTTGATCCTGATCGGCATCTCCGCTATAGTCAAAGCGGTTTACAGAAAAAAAGGCGCGCCGGAAGATCTTGCATCGGAAGGAAGTTCCCAAGCCGCAAACATTATGGCTATCCTGGGCGGTTATCGCTACAGGACCGACTCGCAGAATTTTCGCGGCGGTGAAATTACTGCCATCATGGGAGGTTGCGAAGTCGACCTGCGACGGGCTTCGATCACCGGGGATGCCGTTGTGAACGTGTTCGCATTCTGGGGTGGCGCCGAGATCAAAGTTCCGACAGACTGGAATGTGGTCGTAGAATGCCTGCCGATACTCGGCGGAGTTGACGACGGGACCTTGGGAGCGCCCGGATCTGGAAAACGCCTGATCATTAGGGGCACGGCAATCATGGGCGGTGTTGGAGTCAAAAATTAGTTATGCATCCCATTTTGAAGGAGAGCAAGCGGTTTTTTCTGTACATTGCATTTTGGCTGGGTCTCGGATTCCTGATCGCGTTGGTTGTTCACTTTTCCGATAATCCCGAGTGGCCCGGTACGTTGTTATTTGCCGTGCCCGTGACGTTGCTGTACGGATTCGCTTGTTTATCGGCGTATTACATATGCCGGTCTTTTCCGCTCGGGGAGAAAAAGATCGGCTCCTTATTGGTCGTCATGCTTTCCAACTCAATAGTGACGGCGTTGTTATGGGCAGCTTTGGCGATGGGATGGAAAGAGCTCTTGGCGCAGTTTGGATTTGTTATTACGATGCAAAAGAGCCTGGTTGCAACTTTATTTGGAATAGGCATTGTCTTGTTTTTGTTGTCCATTGTCGCCCATTATCTGATCATTACGTTTGAAAAAGCGGAACAAGCCGGGCGCCGCGAGCTTGAAACTCATTTGCTGGCGCGGGAGGCGGAACTACGTTTGCTGCGGGCTCAGATCGATCCGCATTTCATATTTAACAGCCTCAATTCGATCAGCGCCCTGACGACCGCCGACCCCGAAGGAGCACGCGCGATGACCCTGTTATTGGCGGATTTCCTCAGGCAAAGCCTGAAGATAGCCCTGGAAAATAAAATTTCCGTCGAAGAAGAATTGAAATTGAACTT
>CAZLWA010000052.1:0-75039 GCA_964563165.1 uncultured Bacteroidota bacterium
GAGATCGAGCGCGCGATCAACGGCGGCACGTTTAATTACATCACCACCCTCAGCCCGAATAGCACGTTCTACAATGATAGCGGCCTGCGCGCCAAAACGAATTATGTTTATCGCGTGCGCGCGTATAATTTTGTCGACGACTCGCCATACAGTAATCAAGCCTCGGCGACAACGCTCGGCGGCAACGCCGCGCCGAATGCGAATGTCAACATGGCACTCGGCAAAACGCTATCGGGTTCCACTACCGATGTGACTAAACCTGTCACCATGGCCAATGATACCAATGTCACGACTTATTGGAGCACGACCACCAACGCTGCGAGTTGGTTACGTGTGGATTTGGGGCAGACGCTGCCGATTGGTCGAGCTGTGGTCAGATGGCAAGATACGTTTTATGCCAAAACCTACGAGATTCAAGTTTCGAACGACGACTTAAATTGGACGACGGTGCATGCGGTTCTAGCCGGCGCGAGCGGCGCGCAGGATTTCACTTTCCCGCAGGCTGCGGCGCGCTACGTGCGCCTCAATCTGCTAACGGCCAATAAGACCTTGTATCAGATTCAGGAATTTGAAATCTACACCGGCGCTTCGACTGCGATAGCCAAACGCCGCGGCGAGACTGCCGAAGCGGCGGAGACCAATGTCGTGCCGCAAGAATATGTGTTGGAGCAGAATTATCCCAACCCGTTTAATCCGAGCACGCAGATTCGTTTCGGCTTGCCGAAAGACTCGCATGTGACGATCAAACTCTTTTCAATCACCGGCGCCGAAGTGCGCACGCTGGTTGACGCCGATTATTCCGCCGGCACGCACGCAATCTCGTTCCACGCGCGCAGCCTGCCGAGCGGCACGTACTTTTACGTGATGCAGGCCGGCACGGTGCGGCAAGTGCGGCGGTTGACGTTGTTGAAGTAATAGTCGTCCGAAGTCCGAGGTCCAATGTCCGAAGGCGTTCTCTCGATTAATGAAATAGCAAAGCCCCGCTTGTTGAAGGCGGGGCTTTTGTTTTCTAAATGCGGAGTGTCAAACTTTAGTTTGACACTGGCGGCAAGCTGAAGCTTACGGCGCCGTTTACTATTTCAACAACTGCATCGCCTTGCTCACATTCGAAGTCGCCGTTTTGAGATGATAATAATAAGTGCCGCTCGCCAACTTCGAAGCCTCAAACACGACTGCATGTTCTCCGCTATCAACCGCGCCATTGATTAATGTGGCAACTTCCCGCCCCAGTGCATCCAATATTTTTAGTACCACCTGTTCTCGTCGCGCCAGCGTAAAGCGAATCGTCGTCGCCGGATTGAAAGGATTCGGATAATTCTGCGCCAATTCCACGCTCTTTGGAAGAGACACATGATTTTCGTTATAGAACAAGGCGATCATACCGGTTTGCCGCATTTGCATACTCACCGTCTGATTGCTGCCCTCACCGCCTGCGAAAACCCACTGTCCGTTTTCTTCGAGGTACGCTCCGATCTTCTTCTCGTCGAAGTCCGGGTACTGCCGGCGCAGCTGCGCGAGCGTGCGGTCATCATAGCTGATCTTCAGCGTCAGTTCTTTCTTCAATGCTGTGGTGCTGATGATCTCGATCGCCGCCCCGATCTGCGTCATAGAACCGTTCGTCAGATCCAAACGTGCGGTTGAATAATTCTCGCCCATCACTTTCCTCATCATCTTCATCAGCAGTTCCGGCGCTTGTTTATTCCCGTTCACGCGGCCGAACAGCACATACCCGTTTTCATCCACCGTGCCTTTCGGAGCGGTGAGCGTAATCGTATGGTCGTTCGAGACGGCGGTCAACGCTGCGTTCTTGCTCAGCGCAGCCACGTCGAAGGTCCGGTTCGACACGGCGACGTTGCCTGCGGAATCAACGCCCGTCATGAGAATCGTCAATTGTCCGGTTGTGGACAACCTGTATGTTGAATAGTACAGATCGCTCTGACCGGCCACAATCGCCTGAGTTTGTGTGACGCTGTCGATTACGGTTAGCGATGCATCGCGGAGAATGAATGTTCCCGTCAGCGAATCCAGCAGTTTATCCGTATGTGTGAATACCGCTAAGTAATTCTTGAGAACACTGCTTCCCAGCACGCCGACATACAAATTAGGAACTACGGCGTCAACATGGAAGTAGCCGGTATCACTGACGGTCGTACCGCCCTTTCCGTCATCCGCGGTCACACGCCAGTAATAACTGCCGATGCTGTCCAGCGGCACGGCCACGGCGTAGAATGTGTCGGGCACGGCCGCCGATAGGATCGGGGTCGTAAAGTCAGTCGTCAAACTGATCTCCAATTGATAACTCAGCGTATCTCCGTCTATGTCGCCGGTTCCTTGCCATGACAAATTCGGAGTTTTCGAATTGGTCGTGCCATTTAATCCCGGTAATTTAACCGTGAACGCATTCGGAGCCGTGTTTGTAAAGCCGGTTCCGTTCACTGCCACGATATACGGAGTCACCGCGGAATTATTTCCGACATAAAGCGTATCCAGTTTGACTCCCGTCGAGTTTGGACGGAATCGCATATTGAATTGCAGCGTGTCGCCGATATTTAATGTTACCGGCAGCGCTGTCGCATTCGCAACGCCGAATTGGCCGCTCAAACCGAATGCAAAGTTGTTGACAATTACCCGGCCCGTCGTTACGTACATTTTTGCAAGTACGAATACGCTATCGCCTACTCGCGCGGAGCCGAAATTCGCAGTAGCAATATCTGAAGTCAGCGCACCCGATTGTCCCGTTCCACCGACATCAACCAGGAGCGAATTCGTACCAAGGAACCGTATCGTGTCGCTCAGTGCGCCGAAGCTCACCGGTTTGAATTTCACGTTCACAAGCAGGGTGTCTCCGGGTCTCAGCGTATCCGGCAACGTCGCGGCTGAACTAAGCGTAAAGTGGATACTGGAATCCAGAGCAAAGGTATTCACAATGGCCTGACCTGCGGAAGCAAATATCTTGAATTGCTGCTGGACGCTGTCGGTCACCAAAACATTTCCGAAATTGTGGGCTGCCGGTAATGACGCCAGGCCTCCTGCTACTCCGGTTCCGGAAAGATTGACCTTGAACGGATTCACGATGGAATTGTTGGCCAAATTCACTTTATCGCTGTACGAGCCGAAAGCAGACGGCTTGAATTTGATATTGATCAACAGCGTATCTCCGGGCGTTGTTGTCAGCGTGTGCGGAAGTCCCGAAGTGGAGGTGATCGTAAAATCCGTTCCGAAATCCAGACCGGCAGTGGTCATGAGCACGCTGCTGACCGTTGCATAAACTTTAATTTGCTGTTGTGCGCTGTCGCCCACGAGCACGTTCCCGAAATCAAGGTTGCCCGGAACCGAAGTTAACGTTCCGGTATTACCGATTCCATTCAGCGTGATGCGAAGTAAAGTTGAATTATTGAAATTTCCTATCGTATCGCTGCGCGTCGCGAATACGGTAGGCTTGAATTTCAGCGTCACCGGCAGCGTATCTCCCGGGAACAGCGTATCCGGCAAAGCGCCAACTGCGCTGAGGCTGAATTCGGTCCCGAAATCAAAACGCAGACTGTCCACGCGCACGGCGCCAACGGATGCGAACAGGTTCATGACTCTTAGCGTGCTGTCGCCTAAGGGCACCACTCCGAAATTAACGAGACCCGGAACTGCAGCCAGCGTCCCGACTCCACCCGTTCCGTTCATAACCACATTCAGAGGATTCACCGCGGAGTTGTTATTGAACCGGAGGGTGTCGTTCAAACTTCCGAACACACCCGGCTTGAACCGTAATTGAACGGTCAGCGTATCGC
Source organism: uncultured Bacteroidota bacterium (assembly GCA_964563165.1). Lineage (GTDB taxonomy): Bacteria > CLD3 > CLD3 > SB21 > SB21 > CAZLWA01. The sequence continues at coordinate 3,783 of CAZLWA010000052.1, forward strand.
CGACATTCAGCGCCGCCGGCAGAGCCAGCGAAGGAACGAATACGAAATCGTTTCCAAAATCGAACGCGCCGCTATTGACGACCATGCCGTTCGCCGTACCGTATAATTTGAACGACTGCTGCGAACTGTCGCCGACCTGCGTTGCTCCAAACGTAAAGTTGTTACCGGATGCTAATATGAAGCCTGCGGTACCTGTCCCGGACATTGAGACTTTAAACGGATTCACGCCCGAATTATTCGCGATCTGCAACGTGTCTTGCTTGAGCCCGAACGAAGTCGCACGGAATTTCAAATATACCCTCTGCGTGTCTCCGGCAGCCAGGAGGGACGGGCCAACCGTCGAATCGATGGCAAAGTCAGCTCCCGCAAACAAGCTTGAACCGGCTGTCTGCACGGAGCCGAGATTCGAAAATATTTTCACAAACGCCTGTGCGCTGTCGCCGTTCTGAACGTTGCCGAAGCTGAGGCTTGCAACACTTGCCGCCAAATTACCCGGCACACCCGATGCGGTCATGGCCACTTTGAACGGTGAAACAGCCGACGAATTGGCGATGACAATGGTGTCGCTGAATGCGCCGAAATTATTCGCAATGAATTTAACATACAATCGCAGCGTGTCGATAGTTGTTAAGCTTGTTTTTGCGTTCGTGGAATCGATCTTGAATGTGGTGCCTGCAAACAAATTGACGCTTCCAATATTTACGAGGCCGCCGTTGACAAATACTTTCACCGTTTGCTGCAGGCTGTCACCGACGAAAACACTGCCGTAGTTGACGCTGGCAGGAGCCGACGACAATACGGGCGAAGTGCCGGTCGCGTCATACGAAACCTTGAACGGCGTGACCGATGAATTATTCGTAAGCAGCAACGTGTCCGACTGACTAATGAATGCGCTTGGCTTATAGGTCACATAAGCTCTCAACGTATCGCCGGTATTCAGGATTGTCAGGCCAACGGTTGAGTCCAAACGGAAAGCGCCGCCGAATTGCAGGCTGCTGCCGGTCCATTGAACCGAGCCGGCGGTCGTATAGATCTTCACGACCTGCTGTGAACTGTCGCCCACGAATACATTTCCATAATTGATATTCGAGAAATTACTCGCCAAAGTTCCGACGCCGCCCGTGCCCGTCAAGTCAATACGGAACGGATCAACCGCGGAGTTATTATTGGCATTGACCGTATCCACGTGCGTTCCAAACGAGGTTGGTTTGAACTTCACATCCACAAACAGCGTATCGCCCGGAGTGGCAGTCAAAGTGCGCGGTAAGCCGCCGGCAACGATCATGCTGTAATCCCCGCCCAGCTGCAAGGACGAACTGGTCACGGACACATCGCCTGCTGCGCTGAAAATTTTCAGCGTCTGCGTCAGACTGTCGCCTATCTGAACGGATCCGAAATTAACCGACGGCGCTAACGTTGCCAGAGTCGGCGGCAGGTAGGTAATGATCAGCTGCGGCCTCCGTGCATTATCCGGAGCGCCTTCTCTGGAGTAATAATTATTGTAGTAAGCGCCGGTCGCGTTGTTGATATTAAACGAGATCTTACCGTCGGCCATGCGCTGATTTTGTACCGAGTCACGCAATGCATTCGTAGTCGTTGAAAATGTATGATCGTAGAATCCCGACATCCAGGCAAACCATGAACCTACCGGCGGACTTGTTATCGCGGGCCGCGTGTTCCACGTGATCGTACCTTCGTTCCAAATGTCATTCGCGACGAAATGGAGATAGTCGTTCGGATCGTAATTAAATGCAAATCCGTCGGAGTTGGATATCTGGAATGTCGTTGCCGTTACATCGGCACCCGTTGGAATCGGGCTCAGGTCAAACCGTAAATACCCATGAGACTCATTATTCTGGAAGATGAGGTTCGAGCCGTACACGTAGATTCTCGGATCCGATCCGTAATTCGTTGTCGGATTGACCGCGCTCACGCGTGCATCCGCTTCAGGATAAACGAAGATCGTCACCGGTGCAACGGCCGGCACGACGCTGGTCCCGGTCAAAATTATTTGCAGCGGATTTACCAGCGAGTTGTTCGCGATCAGTATCGTATCCGATAAAGTCTGGACGATCAGCGGCTTGAATTTCACGTTGAATGTTAACGTATCGCCGAGTCCAAGAGTATCCGGGAGAGTTGCCGCAACATTGACTAAAAAGTGCGTCCCAAAGCTCACGGATGAACTGTTGACAATCACGGATCCGTTCGGAACGAACACCTGCACCACTTGCGAAGCGCTGTCCCCGACCACCACGTTTCCAAAGTCGATGCTCGGATCGGATGACGCTAAAATGCCGGCTAATCCCGTTCCGTCTAAGGCAATTTTTAATATAGGCGTTACCGAATTATTCGTGATCTGCAGCGTATCCGTCTCTGCTCCAAATGCGTTGGCATGATACTTCAGATACACCAATGCGGTATCTCCGAACAGTAAGGTCGCATTTCCAACGGTCGAATCAATATCAAACGACGCGGTGGCTGTACTGTAGCCCGTGATCGTCACGGCTCCGCCATTTGAAAATACTTTTATCACCTGCTGCCCACTGCTGTCGTCGATCGCTATGCCTCCAAAATTCACACTCGCCGGTACGGTCGCTAAAGATCCTGCGGAACCCGTTCCATCCAGTGCCACCTTCAATACCGGTGTTGCCGAATTATTCGCGATCTGCAGTGTGTCCGTCTCGGCCCCGAATGCATTCGCATGATACTTCAGATACACGCGCGCCGTATCCCCAAACAACAACGTTGCAATTCCCACGGTGGAATCAATATCAAAGGATGATGTCGCCACGCTGTAACCGGTAATGGTCACTCCGCCGCCATTGGAGAATACTTTGATAATTTGCTGAGAAGTACTGTCGCCCACTCCGACACTGCCGAAGTTCTGCGTTGCAGGTAATGTCGCCAATGTGCCCGCCGTGCCCGTTCCGCTTAACGGAACTTTCAACGTCGGTGTTGCAGAATTGTTGGTGACGCTTAACGTATCGTTCTCCGGTGCGAACACATTCGCATGATACTTCATATACACTTTGACCGTGTCACCTGTTAGGAGTGTCGTATTGCCCACTGTGGAATCAATATCGAACGATGCTGTTCCCGTACTGTAGCCTGTAATAGTCACTCCTCCGCCATTCGAGAATACCTTGACAATTTGCTGAACAGTACTGTCGCCCACTCCGACACTGCCGAAGTTCTGCGCCGCAGGTAATGTTGCCAATGTGCCTGCCAGGCCTGTTCCGCTTAACGGAACTTTCAACGTGGGCACGGTAGAATTATTTGTAATGGCCAGAGTATCATTCTCTAATGCAAAAGCATTCGCATGGTATTTCACATACACGAGCGCCGTATCGCCGGAATTCAAAGTCGTGTTTCCGACGGTCGAGTCTATCTTGAATGAACTTGTCGCTGTGCTGAATCCGCTGGTTATTACCGTTCGCCCGTTCGTAAAGACCTTAATGATACTCTCTGATGAACTGTCGCCTACGCTGACATTGCCGAAATTCTGAGACACCGGCAGCGCCAGCAGCACGGGTGCTACAAAGAGTACCGAATCTTCCGCGGTCGCCGGACCGATCTGCAGTGCACTGTCCACGGCGGCGAGGCGATAGTAATTTTTCTTTCCTGCGATGGCCGTCAGATCCGTAAACGTTGTTCCCGGTACATTAACCCGGCCGATCGAATCCAATGGGCTCGGAATAAAACCTGAAATAGTATCACGATAAACGATGTAATGGCTGAGATCAGTTTCCGTATTTGCGGCCCATGTTACTTTCACAGAATCCGGGGCAAAATTCGCCAATGTAAAACCCGTCGGCTTCAGAGGCGCCATGGCGCCGGAAGATATGAACGGGGCGCCGCCTGCGACGTTTAGATTGTTAGACAACGGCGTCGCATCAAACGCAGTAATACCGGCCGGCTCGTCCAAATGCCATGCCCCGATCAAATTGCTTTCATCGCCTCGGGCCGGCCGCACCATCGCTGTTGAAATCTGCGCCTGACTTCGCGCGCTATTCCAAACGCGAAACTCATCTGTAGCGCCGTTGAAAACTTCCGTTGCGCCTTGATTGGCGCCTAATACCGTCTTACCTGAAGGAACAACATACGACGCTGCTATCGTAAACGAAAGCTGGCCGTTGCGATACACTTCATAATTGCCTCCATTGATCACGAGAGCCAAATGCTGCCACGTATTTACCGGTAATACAATGCCGGTATTGTTAATGGAGACCGATCCCGAAAGAATGCTCAGTTGATCGCCAGCCACATTGTCCAGAATCAGACCAAAGCCATTGAGTGAAGTGTGTCCATTGTAAAAAATTACTTGATTACTTCCCGTTGGGCCGCTCCAATTGACCCAGGCTTCCATCGTGGCGTTGCCGACCCCCAGAAGGGTTGTCGGAAATTCCGCATACTGTGTGGAACCATTGAGACTGAGAGCATTTCCCGCCTCGACCACCGGCACCGCCGCATCTTCATTGGAATACGCGCCAATCTGACCCGCACTATCCTCGCCGGCCACACGGAAGTAATAAATTTGTCCGTTTACGAGGCCCGTTGCTGTATAGGTTGTATCATTGGCATCGCCGTCCGCCGTTGTCGCTAAAAGCGCCGTCGGATTGGGGGTGACATCGCCGTATACATGATAACGGAAGAAATCTTCTTCCGTGTTCTTATTCCATTTGAGCTCAACCTGACCATTGCGCGCAATCGCGAATAGGCCTGATGGGCCAACAGGGGCCATCGCGCCGGAATTAGTAACAAACGCGACGCCGTTTTGGAGTGAACCGTTGTTACTGTACGATGTAGCATCCCCTGCATTTAGATTCGACACCGGTTCATCCAAGTGATACATAGCGACCAGTCCCGGCTCATCACCGCGTAACGGTCTGACCATGGCCGAATTGATTTCCGACGCGGTGCGGGCCGTATGCCATATACGGACTTCATCCATCAATCCGTTGTACCAAGCAACATTGGCAGTCGGCCATCCGCCTAACCGGCCGATGTTGTTGCCCGATGTGAGTTGTCTGACCAATGAGTCCGCAATACTTGCTTCTTCTGTGCCGTTTACATAGAGTTTGATAATGTTCCCCGAACGCGTGGCGGCTACATGATACCATTTTCCGGGCACAAGTGCGGTCGTGCTTGTAGCTGCAAAGCCTGCGGTCGCTTGAGCCAGTCCCAGCTCAAGAGTAACGAAACCGGATGGATCCATCAAAAGGTTGAACCAGTTGCCGGGTCCGGCAAATTCATTCGTTCGGTTTGTAATGAAATAAGCAGCGTTGATCGACGCTGGATTCACCCATGCTTCGAGGGTAAAGTCGGACATGCCAAGATTAAAATCATTCATCTCGATATAACCGTCCACACCGTTGAAGCTCAAGGCATTCCCCGCTTCCACTACCGGCACCGCCGCGTCCTCATTAGAGAATCCGCTCTCCTGTTCGATCGCATTCACCGCGGCAACGCGGAAATAATAGATCTGGCCATTCGTCAGACCGCTGATTGTTTTTGATGTATCGGTCGCTCCGCCGGTCGTGCTGTCCTGCAGCGTTGTGGGCAACGAAGTAATATCATAGTAAATCTGATATTTCGTTGTCAGCCCGTCGTTGTTGGCATTCCACTTCAATTCCACCTGTCCGTTTCGCGCGATCGCAAAAAGACCGGTTGGCGCGGAAGGTGCAAAACTCGGAATAAAGGGCGCTGAGAAATTGGATGTGTTGCCCAGACTGTCCTGCATAGCTGTGAAGGCCATGCCTGCAAACAATGGAACTTTTTTCGACCACAAACCTCCTGCATCGGCAAGAGTTGTATCGAGGAAGAACTGTCCGTCATTCGTACTGTCCGCAAATATTTGAATAAGCGCATTCGGCGCTGCGTTGCCCATCACCGTTGAATCCGGCATAACCAGAGTAATTCGCGGCGGCTGCACGCCAAATTGCGCGCCCGCGTTGATGAAGAAATCTCCGGCGTTATGATGTATCTCATTACCATAAAAAGTGATGCTGTCCGTCGGAGCGTCCTGAATTACAAGAGGACTGCTGTTCATGTAAGCCATCGTATTGCCTACAAGGCTGTCACGTCGAGAATTTCCGGTAATATAGAAACCGCTCAGAGTTCCGGTTATCGGATTGCCGAGCGCATCAACGCCCATGAAATTTCCGGCAACCAGATTGTCTGTGGAATTATTGAGCGCAACCGTATAACCGATTCCTCCGGCGATCACATTACCTTGTCCGACTTGGTATCCGCCTATTTGATTATGAGGTCCGGAAACATTGACTCCCACAATGCTATAACCAACGCCTGTTGTTCCGGTCGAATCGGTTCCGATAACATTACCCATCACGGTATTGGAATCTGCAAGGAATTGGATATCTACACCCCAGTTATCATTACCGGAAATAAAATTGCGTCCATTCAGAGTTCCGTTGCCGATTGTATTCCCGCTCGCATCGTCGATCTCGATACCGTTTCCGATATTGCCGAGATCAGATTGTCCGTCAGCCGATAAGCCGACAAAATTTCCAAGAACCGTTATGTTTCGTGCTCCGTTTTCAATTCGCAATCCGGAAGTGGTATTGCCGGAGATCACGTTGCGGTCCACAATAGTAGTTCCGCCGATCATCGATCCGTAGGCAACGTTGGTCAAGGTAATACCCGCAAGGTTAGGCAGCGCAACAATACCCGTCGAGTCTGTTCCGATGAAGTTGCCCGACACAACATGATTGTCCGTTCCTGCGATATAGACCCCTGCATTATCGTTTCCTGAAATAACGTTATTCAAGATCTTAGTATTGGATCCGTACACATACACGCCAAAAGCCGCATTGCCAAGATCTGCAGTACCGGTCACATCCGTTCCGATAAAGTTCCCGTTCGCAACATCCGGCCCAAACAGATATAACCCGTGCGCGCTGCTTGCTGAAATGATATTTCGACCCGCCGGGGTTCCGTCCCCGATGAAATTAGGTCCTGTCGTCAGATTGGTTCCAACACCGATCTGGTTGCCCAGACCCAAAGTACCGGATAAATCCGTTCCGATCTTGTTGCCTAATATATTATTTGAATCCGCGCCGTTATTCTGGATCCAGATACCTGCATTGGCATTTCCGGATATGACATTACCCTGACCCGGAGCACCGATCGTATTGTACCTTGATAACGAATCGATCGTCACACCGTTGTAGTTCGGTATGACGGCCGAAGCAGAGAAGTCCACTCCTATGCCATTGGAAGTAACGGTGTTGTAATTGCTTTCTACGATTCGAACCCCTGCGCCGTCCGCAGCGGAATGCCCTGAGATAACGTTTTGATTCACGATGATGCCGCCGTAGACATTAATGTACACACCGGTTCCCTGGGCAATACCGTAGGCAGCTGATCCCAAAGCATCGGTTCCGATCATATTCAACCGAATAACCCACAACGCTCCCGCATTAATTCCCGCCAGGCCATTTCCTGCAATGTGGCTATTGATGACCGTATCGCGAACCGCATCGCCTTGTATACCGACTAAAGTGAAATCAATAAAATCTACATTATCGATCTTACTGTCATTTCCGCCTGCGCCTGCATTGTCAATAAAAATACCGCGCTGAGCAATGCCGCGTCCGAAAATATTAAAATTACGTAATTGACTGAACGGTGCGCGTAAACTGAACATTGCAAAACCGGTGTATCCGGGTATTGCACTGATCGTAACATTCGTTGCCTGACCGTCGATGTCTAAGGTATCGGTAATGTTTGGCAAAGGACGCGTCACAAGTATCGTGTCATTCACAGGTAAACTGAAAGTAATAAGATTTCTACCTGTCAACGAATTCGCAAATCCTATCGCGCGGCGCAGAGTACCGATCGTGCTATCGTCCAGCGTGTTGGTAACCACAAGAGGATCTATGGCTACGGCCGCAAAAGGCGCCGAGAAAGCCGATGTATTTTGAGAGCTATCCTGCAACGCGGTCAGGTTGACACCTGCGAATAGCGTCACTTTTTTGAACCAATTTCCTGACCCGTCCGCGGTGGCCGTATCAAGGAAAAACTGTCCTTCATCTGTCGTATCCGCGTAAATCTGTATCAGTGCAAAAGGTGATGATTTGCCGTGTACGGTCGAGTCGGGATCAATGGAAGTGATAAATGGCACACCAACACTCTGCTGAACGTTGGGCGTCTGCAAGTTAATGCCAAGACCGGTGTTATGATGGATCGAATTATGATGGATAATGTTGCTATCCGCACGCGCTCCAAACTCGTTGATCGCAATACCGTCAAGCCCATTGAAGGCAATCGTATTATACCGGATCGTATCATTGGAAACGCTTGTATAATCATCCTCCGCCAATCGTACTCCGAATCCGGCGTTACCTAACTGGCTGATGCCGTCCGCTTGCACACCAATATAATTGCCCTCTATTTTGTTCCGATCGGCGATGCCGACAGCAGAGCCGTTCGTGATCACAATACCCGACGAGGCATTACCGGAAATCACATTGCGGCCACCGGCCGTTGTATCGCCTATTACATTGAAGCTCGCGTCGGTCAGCAGGATGCCGTTGTCCGTATTTGGAATCGCCGCATTACCAAGCGCATTGGTACCAATATAATTGCCCAGAATCTTGTTGCTGTCGGACGAAAAGACGTAGATGCCGTACTGGCTGTTTCCCGAGATAATGTTCCGTCCATTCGGCCGGCCATTTCCGATAAAGTTTTCCTCCGGACCGGAATCTAAGAGGATTCCGCTTCCATTCGCGATCGCCGCGGTACCGGTCGCATCTACGCCGATATAGTTACCTACAATCTGGTTGCTGTCCGAATTATTTTGGAAGACAATGCCGTATTGCGCATTACCCGAAATAACATTACGGCCGGAAGCTATGGTATCGCCGATCGTATTGTACATCGCATTGCTCGCGATCTGGATGCCATAGGTATTCGCAACGCCTGCCGCAGTTCCGTCGAGATTGGTACCGATCGTATTGCCGCGCACCTTACTGAAACGCGTGCCATTGACGATCACGCCGGCAACAGCAAAGCCCTGCAGATTGGTATATTGTAAGACGTTGTGATTTCCCGCGAGGGCAAATGACCAAAACGCCCCGCCGCCGTTTTGAAGAGTTATGCTGGGAATAAAGTCACCGTCGATGTCTCCGTCAATGACGGTCGAGTCGCTGAAAAGATTGATGTGACTCAACAAGCTGATCGACTGCCCGGAAAGCGAAGGATCAAATAGAACCGTATCCGGACCTGAATTGGATTCTGCAAACGCAACAACGTTCCTAAGCGAACCCGGACCTGCATCGTTGGTATTGGTCACCAAAAGCGGGTTGATAACAACCGCCGCCAATGGCGCCGAGAAAGCCGATGTATTTTGCGCGCTATCCTGCAGCGCCGTCAAGTTCATTCCTGCAAACAGGGGCACTTTGACGAACCAATTGCCCAGCCCGTCCGCATTGGTTACGCCGGCAAGCACTTGGCCCTGATTTGTCGTGTCGGCATAAACATGGACACGTGCGTTGGGCGAAGCCTTGCCGTGCACGGTCGAGTCCGGATCGATGGATACGATCGAAGGAGTTCCGACAAACCCTTGCGCAGTAGCTACCAGACTGATACCGCCGCTGGTGTTATGATGAATCGAATTACCAAAAACAATGTTGCTGTCGGCTTTCGGGCCATTGCCCTCGATCTCGACGCCGAAACTGCCGTTGTAGCTCAACGTATTGAAGATCACGGAATCATTGCTCGCATTGCCGCTGTTGGCATAAATACGGATGCCCAAAATCCCGTTGCCCATCGGGGTCACGAAGTCCTTTGCAGTACCTATGATATTGTTGCTGATCAGATTGTCCCGCGCATCGCCGGTACTGGCGTTGACCCAAATACCGTAAAACGTATTGCCTGAAATCAAATTACCGGCATTGTTGGCTCCGATAATATTTCTGTTACTATTGACAATAACTATACCGTATGCGTTTGCTACTGCGAAATTTCCGTTCTTATCGGAACCGATATAATTGCCAAGTATCGTATTCGAATCGGCGCCCACCGTGGAGATACCCGTTCCATTGGCCGAAATAATGTTCCGTCCCGCAGGTGTGCCGCTTCCAACCAGATTCCGGGTCGATCCCGAGTTTATCAAAATACCGCTATTGGTGTTGCCCAGACGCGTCGAACCATCGATGGACAAACCAACGAGATTATTCATGACGATATTGTCATGAGCTCCTGTCGTGAAGATAATCCCGTCATAAGTGTTGCCTACAACAATATTGCCGGACCCGGCCGTAGAATCCCCGATCGTATTGGCGTAGGCGCCCGCATGAACATATATACCGTTGTTATTGGTAGCATTGGTCGTATCGTTACCCAGCAGATTCGTGCCGACGTAATTTCCAACCAACGTGTTATGATGCGCTGTGGCATTACCAACCTGGATAGCAATATTGAATTGCTGAAAATTAATTTGCTTTACCGTATTATGTGCGCCTGATATGAATATACCCGAACCGATCCGATCGCCGCGCAGCGTTATGCTGGGAGCGTTGTCCGCATCAATATCTCCGTCAATGAATGTCGAGTCCGACGTAACTACCAAAGCCCCTGAAGTAATATTGATCGTTTGCCCGACGAGAGAAATATCAAACCGGACCGTATCCGGGCCGGCATTCGAATTTGCGAAGTTTATTGCATTCCTCAATGAGCCGGGGCCCGCATCATTCGTATTGATGACCATAAGCGGATCGCTCACAACGGCGGCGAACGGAGCGGAGAACGCCGAAGTATTTCCTGCGCTGTCCTGCAACGCGGTCAGATTAAGGCCGGTTAAAAGATTTATTTTTTTCGCCCAATTTCCTGAACCGCTGGCGCGTGTCGAGTCTGTGTAGTACTGACCTTCGTCCGTTGAATCCAGGTAAACCTGCACCAGCGCAAACGGCGACGAGGTGCCGTGCACCGTGGAATCGGGATCGATCGTCGTGATCGTCGGAGGGACCACATTTGCCTGGGCTCCCGGATCGATCTGAATGGGCTGAGAGCTGCTGTTGTAAATACTGTTGCGCGCGAAAATATTGCTGTCACCGGCCTGGACATAGATGCCAACGCTATTGGAGTAACCAATAACATTTTCAATCAAGCTGTCCCGGCGAGCGCCGGAGTTCAGGTAAAACGCAATCGCTCCGCCCAGTGGGGCAGTCAGCGTCACATTCAAGCCGATCGTATTGTTGCGGGCCTTGTTGTCGGACCCGCCGCTGTATGAAATACCGTAGCCGGTGCTGGAAATTACATTCCGATCGCCGGCGTTCGGACCGCCGACGACGTTATTGGAACCACTTTGGTGGGATACTCCTACGATCGCCGTTGAAAGATCCGCTGTTCCGGATACGTCTGTTCCCACGTAATTACCCCGCACGGCATTGAAATCCCCTGAATTTGAGATTTCATAACTTGAATTGCCAGAGACAATGTTCCGGCCGGCCGGCGTACCGTCGCCGATTTGATTGCCAAACGATCCGAATTGAATGACGACACCGCTGTTTGCATTGCCGATGGCAACGGTTCCAGTGTAATCGGTACCGATCAGATTCCCAAGAATCACCATATTAGAGGATGTCGGCGTGATATTGATCCCGTCATTGAGACTGGCGCTGATCACGTTGTACAAAATCGTATCCTGATGAGAATTGTCGAGGAATATATTTTCCTGATTTGCCAGGGCCGACGCTCCGTCTGCGGTTAGTCCCAGGATATTGCGCGCGATCATGTTCGAATCGCCGCCATTTGTGAATACGCCCGACGTCGTATTTCCGGAGATGACGTTGGAACTGCCGACAGCGCCAAAGGAACTGCCGATAAGGTTGAACTTTGCGCCGTTCACGATCGAAACACCGTGATCCCCGTTCGGTATCGCATTAAATCCGGTGACGTCGGTTCCGATATAATTGCCCGAAACGGAATTGAATTGAGTACCGGCGTCCTGTATAATCAATCCGTCGCCCGTATTACCGGAGATGACATTTCGGCCGCCCGGCGTTCCATCGCCTACACGAACGCCTATCGTGGAATTTCGGATAACAATACCAAACGGATTTGGGAGCGGTATTGTCCCAGTCGCATCAAGGCCAACGTAATTACCTAAAACCTCCGTTGAATCGGAACCCGCCTGTACGACTATACCATCAAAGTTATTTCCCGCAACAACATTTCGTCCGTCAGTGGTTCCATTACCAACCTTCGTATATTTGCCAACTGTAATAAAGATACCCGCTGAATTCGGTATTACGGTGGCACCGTCCGCGCCCACACCGACATAGTTTCCAAGTATGATAGTATTATCCCCGCTGTTGACCCCGATACCGGCAAAAGAATTTCCGGAAACGATATTCCGACCGCCAACCGTTCCATCTCCGATCCTATTGTAATTCCCGAAAAAACCGACCTGGATTCCGTTTTGTTGATTGCCCAGACCAACATTACCGGTCGAATCCGTACCGATATAATTGCCGATGACGATGTTGGAATCGGTTCCACCATCAATTATATTGACACCCTGCTCGAAGTTGGCGCTGATAATATTTCGTCCGGCAAACGTCCCGTCACCGATGCGATTGTATTTCGCACCACCGCGAATAAGAACGCCATCGGTTTGATTTCCATTTGGAGTGACACCATCCTCAGTTCCGATGAAATTACCCGCAACAATATTGGAATCCGTGCCAAGCCCTTCGATAACCACACCGCGACCCTCCGAGCTCCCTGCGCCACTATTGTAAATGAAATTGCGTCCGGCGATCGACCCGTTGCCGATCCTATTGTGATGGGCGCCGTTCAAAATATGAACACCATTGCTGTTAAAATTCATTTTGCATCCGACGATGACATTGTATGCGCCACCGTTAATATCAATGCCGCTGGGGTTCGTACCAAAACCCACAACGTTAAGAAAGCGTATTTCGTTATAATCGGAGACAATTTCTACGCCGGTTGGTACCACATATGTGACGCCGTTGATCTCAATATCCGCTAGGCCGTCCTGGTCAATATCACCTTCGATGACCGTACCATTGTCGGTTAATGTCGGCAATGTACTTTGCAGGTCGATCGTAGCCCCAATCAGACCCAGGTCAAACCGGATTGAGTCCGGACCAATGTTGCTGTTGGCATAATTGATGGCATCCCGCAATGATCCAAGCCCCGTATTATTGGTGTTATTAACTAATAGAGGATTTGTCACTGCCGCCGGAACGGGCGCCGAGAATTCTGACGTATTCTGATTTTCTTCCTGCATTGCGGTCAGATTCATACCCGGGAAAAGAGTTACTTTCTTCGACCAAATTCCGACGCCATTTGCTATGGTCGAATCGAGGAATATTCTTCCCTGCGTGTTCGAATCGGCAAAAATCTGAATCAAAGCATTGGGACTCGATGTACCTTCAACCGTCGAATCCGGAAAAACAAACGTAATTACAGGCGCCAGGACACTTTCCTGAACCCCGTTAAAATAAGAGATGCCCGAAGAATTGTTGTATATCGAGTTTCCAAAAAGAATATTTTGCTTGAGATTAATATCATGATCAAAGTCGATACCTTGGGCGTTGTTAAAAGCGATGACATTAAATAATATCGAATCCATCGTAACTGCCGACAACGGATCGTTATTCTCCGCATAAATACCGACCTGGTTAGCCAAAGGAGAGAAACCGTCAGCCTGTGTGCCGATGAAATTGCCAATGATCTTATTTTGATTCGATGCAGAGAAAGGATTGTTGGCCCTAATAGCTATTCCGGTAAAAGTATTTCCCGAAATGACATTTCGCCCCTGCGGAGTTCCATCGCCGATCAAGTTGGAAGAAGCCTCCACTATGAATATTCCGTCATTATTTGCGAAGGCCGCATTGCCTGTCAAATTTACGCCGATGTAATTACCGACAATTGTGTTGCCGTCAGCCCGATCCAACCCGATTCCGTAGCCGGTATTTCCGGAAATCACATTGCGCGCTGATGCAGTCGTGCCCCCGATCACATTACCGGAAGCACCGGTAATCTGGACACCGGATTGACCGTTGGCTAAACCTGCCGTGCCGGTCACATTTGTTCCGATAAAATTTCCTATAACCTGGGTGGTAAAGACTGCGTCGTTAATGCTGATTCCGATTCCGGTATTTCCGGAAATAATATTCCGCCCGCCTATAGTTGTATCACCGATGACGTTGCCTGTGGCTGTTCCGCCGTCGCCGGCACTCACGTCTATGCCGCTGCCTCCGTTAGGGATTGCAATGGTTCCTGTCGTATCGGTTCCGATCAAATTGCCGGCAATCCAATTGCTGTCAGCCGGAGTTCCAACGCTGGAAACGGTAACTCCGCCGAATGCATTTGCCGAAATAACATTTCCATCTCCTGGAACATTTCCGCCAATTTGATTATGCCTGGCGCCGCTCCCGAGGAATACACCGTTTTGATTAGGTAATGCTTGTCCGTCTTTATTGAGTCCTATGAAATTTCCCCTGACAAAATTGTAACTGGCTTCTTCGATGTGAACTCCGGACGTATTATTATAATTACCGGATATAATATTTCTCCCGGCGATAGTCCCATTACCGACCTCAGTAAACTGGGGACCAAATACGATGAAAACACCTTCGCCGTTGAAAACCGCGTTAAGACCCGAAGCGTCCGTTCCGATATAGTTGCCCCAGATCTTGTTCGAGTCTGTTCCGGCATCGCTGATGGAAATTCCAGAGTTTTGATTTCCTGAAATAAGATTTCTTCCAAAGCCCGTTCCATCGCCGATCAAATTGGCGTGTGCGCCTTGATTGATCAGAATTCCTATAGAACCATTCCTTCCTGTTCCCGTCAGATCGGTCCCGATATAATTTCCGATAATGGTATTATGATGCGCATTGTTTCCGGTAATCGTGATGCCGATTCCCTGAACCGGATTCTGAAACAGAAACTCGCTGAAAACCAGTCCCCTAATTATATTATACGGGGAATAAATAACAATACCGTCAACACCGAATGTTCCTATGAGCTGAACATCAGGGATTCCGTCGCCGTTGACGTCACCGTCGATGACCGTAAATGAATCGACCAATCCGGGCAGAGTGCTGTCCACGTTAATCTGAAAACCGGAGGTAAACCGGATCGTATCGGGACCGATGTTCGCATTCGCATAATTGATTGCCCCTCGAAGCGAGCCCAGGCTGCCATCATCGTCGGGATGACAGACAGACAGCGGATCCAGGACCGAAACGGAAAACGGTGAAGAAAATGTCGATGTGTTTCCGGAGCTGTCCTGCAAGGCCGTCACATTCCTGCAAACAGGCATGGAAACCTTCTTGGACCATATCCCTGAGCCGTCGGCCATAGTGGTGTCCAGGAAATATTGTCCCTGGTCGGTCAGGTCGGCAAAGATCTGGATGAGGGCATTGGGGCTGGACGTTCCCTGAATGGTCGTGTCCGGAAGGATATTTGTGATCACCGGCGCGCCGATAAAACCTTGCGCCGCTACGAAACTTATACCACTGGTTGTGTTTTTAAAAATAGAGTTCCCATAAAAAATATTGCTGTCGGTAATGCTTACGCGAATTCCGCTTTGTCCGTTATCATGGATGCTGTTATTCAGGATAGAATCCTGCGACGCTTTGAAGCCGCCCTGCCCGGTAATCTGCACACCACTGACAAGATTGCCAAGAATTTGATTATTAGTGACCTTATTTCTCCGGGCATCACCGTTAATAGCCGAGATCGAAATTCCATCCGTAGCATTGTTGATTACCGTATTGCCCACGCCGGGCTGTCCGATCTGATTGTCAAAGGAATCCTCGATGTAGATACCGTAATTATTGTTTTGCAGGGTATTGCCCGCAACGACATTGCCGTTGGATCCCGATCTGATGTGAATACCCGTTGCGAAGGGACAATTGATTTGGTTGGCACTGGTGAAGCCGCCGCCGATCGTGTTATTGCTTGAGTTCTGCAGGCGAATTCCGGCGTTCCCATTGTTCAGAATATCATTTCCTATAATGACATTGTTATCGGACGTGTTTATATCAATTCCATTAGCCGTATTATAAATGAGATTTTTTCCTGCAGCCGTACCGTCGCCAATGAAATTATGATAAGCGCCGTTATCGATTAGCACGCCGTAATCCAGGTTGCTTGCATCTACGCCAATATAATTTCCAATGATCACGTTGTCATGCGCGGATGAGCCGGTGATCAACACGCCTCCTCCGGCCGTTTCAGAGCCGAAGCCGAGGAACCGCAATCCCTTGATGACATTGTTTGAAGACTGAATCGTAATGCCTGTTATAAAATCATTGAAGTTTCCGTTCAGATAAATATCCGGGAATAGGTCGGCGTCAATATCCCCTTCGATCACCGTGCCGTCATCGGTAAGATCGGGAAGAGACGAATTGAGATAGATAGTAGAACCGATCATACCCGGAGCAAACCGGATCGTATCCGCACCGATACGTCCATTCGCAGAATCGATCGCATCGCGAAGCGTTCCCGGTCCGGCTTCAGCGGTGCTCCAAACCGTGAGCGACGGAGGAGGCAGGACCATTGCACCGGACGGTACAAATGTGGTCCCGCCGCCGACTAAGAATGCGGTATTCCCATTAGGCGACCCGTCCGCGGAAGACGTAGCGGGATCGGATTCATCGAAATGCCATACAGCCGCGAGTGAGGGCTCACCGCCGGTTAGAGGAGACAGCATGGCTGCCTGAATTTCCGCCTGCGTCCTTGCTACCGTCCACACGCGGAGTTCGTCAATTTGTCCGTCCACGGCGTATGAGAACTGATCCCACGGCGCGATACCGATGGTAAAAGCACTAAAAGGCGCTCCGATAGGGTTAGCGCTTGCCGCGACATTGAATACCTCAACGCCATTGATATAACCGATATAGCTGCCTCCTGTTGTCCACGCAATGGCAAGATGCGTCCAGACGTTGGAGGGAATATAACCGGCTTGCTGCACATAGTCGGTTCCAATATTATCCCACACTTCAGGATACAATTGGTTGTTGGCCACGCCCATCAGGTAGCCGTTGCCGATATTTGTAAAGCCGGCGATCTTCTGGTTGACCGAAGCATCCCTCAGATTCACCCAGGCTTCCATAGTCAGCTCCGTCGTCGCAGTAAGCGAAGCGCTGCCGCTTGCATAGAAGTATTTTGAAAAACTCAGATCTATTGCGTTGCCGGCCGGAGGCGGATCAACCCCAACATTCCCGGCCGCGGTAATAAGCTGAGCAAAGATATCACGAAAACCATTTCGAGAATCCACCCAGGAGATAATGGCGCGGTCTAAGCCGTCAATAGTGATCGCAGGCGTGATCATCCCGCCTGGTCCCGTTGCAACCCCAACTCCATTCGCTGTCCACTGCACTGTGCCGGCTGAATTAATCCTTTGCGCAAAAATATTCGAACCAAAATGCTGCCAAGCTATGATTGCGCCGCCAGCTCCGTCACGGGCGATCACGGGAGTCACGTTTGACCCTACCAAACCTATGGCTTCGCCATTGGAAGTCCATTGAACGGCGCCAATTGAGTTAATCCGTTGAGCATAAATGTCAAAACTGGTACCGGTCCTGAAGTCTTCCCACGCAATGATTGCACCGGCCGCACCGTCACCCGTGATGGTCGGATTTTGTTGTGTATTAGACGCGGTAGATATTGCTTCACCATTGGGAGCCCACTGCACGCTACCGGCTGAATTAACTCTCTGCGCATAAATGTCCTGATCGGCGCCTCTAAGATCGTGCCAGGTGATGATCGCGCCGCCTAAGCCATCGTCGGTGATCCTCTGACCTTGTTGATCATTGACCGCTGTGCATATTACCACGCCATTGGCGATCCACTGCACCAAACCGCTCGCATCAATTCTCTGCGAATAAATATCTTTCGACGCACCTCGGTTATCCTGCCATGTCATGATCGCGCCGCCGCCGCCGTCGGTCGTTATCCTTGGACCGGCTTGCGTATTCGACGCTGTGCAGATCGCCACGCCATTGACAGTCCATGCCACCACACCGCTCGCATTGATGCGCTGGGCATAGATATCCTGATTACCGCCTCTCGTATCTTCCCATGTGATGATTGCCCCGCCGACGACGTCTGCTATGATCGATGGCGCCTGCTGATTATTTATCGCAGTCGATATGACTTCCCCATTGGGCGCCCATTGAACGGCGCCACTTGAGTTAATCCGTTGGGCATAAATGTCCAAATTGGTGCCGCTCCTGAAGTCCTGCCACGTAATGATCGCGCCGCCGCTGCCGTCGCTGGCTATGGCCGGCAACGTTTGATCATTTGCGGCGGTTGAGATCGCCACGCCGTCAAGGGTCCAAAGGACATTACCGCTTGCGTCTATGCGCTGAGCATAAATGTCAAAACCGGTGCCGCTCCTGAAGTCCTCCCACGTAATGATCGCCCCTCCGCTGCCGTCACTTATGCTTTGCGGATTTTGCTGATCGTTGGATGCGACTGAAATCGGATTATTGACCATCGGATCGGTTGCCCATTGCGCAAAAAGCCGGTTTCCGCCGATCGCAGTTAAAACCAGCGCCGCGATCACGGCGCTGAATATGTGTTTTAAAACAAGTGCGGGAGTTTTTCTCGGTGGGAAGGCGCTGGGCTTTTGATCTTTTTTGTTAATACCGGAAAATCGTAACAAGCAGTGCATGACGCTCCCCGTGAGTTATAAGAAATCAAAAATGTATAAAAATTTCTAAAGATGAGAAAAGAATTCTTCGAACCGAATGGACAAAATCCAACTCAATGTAAAGAAAACAATCCTGATTTATGGTGATCCGGATCACAATAAAAAAATATTTCGTGCCGTTTTTAGAAAACGGTTGCGAGGAACGGATGCCTGGAATGTATGGGTTAAACCTTGGTAGAAGGTAAAAAATACCGGACGCGATGTCAAGGATTATTAGTCGTCAGTGGTCAGTTATCAGTGGTCAGTTATCAGTTATCAGTTATCAGTTATCAGTTGTCAGTTAGGGAGGGTTAGGGGGATTGTTTGTAGTTTAAGTTCTCAGTTGTCTAATGTAAACAGATTTAACAGATTTAACTGATATATTTTTTATTGTCCGTTTGATCCGTTCAATCCGTTTACAATAAAAAAAGCACCTCAAAAAATTTCGAGATGCTTATGGGAATCAAAAATTTTAGCCTTCATTACGGCGGGGGAAAGCCCGGAGGGGCTCCGAAACTCGAGGTTGAGCTTTTGCCGCCTGCGACGGTGCTGAGCAAGAAAACCACCCCCCCGGCGCCGACCAGGATCCCGCCGCCGACATAGAGCGGCGTCATCGAGCCTTTTCTGTGCGTGCTGCCCGACTGTTTGGATTTAAGTTCTTCCAGAAGGAGGCTTTTTGGTATGACGGAGTCCGTACTGTCCGAAACTTTGATCTGGTCCTTTGCCTGAATGATGGTCTTGCAATAGTCATTCACCGCGGTTTGTCCGCCGCCGGCCGAATCGGCCCCTACGTTAGCCAGTTTTTGGATAATTTTCATAGAGGGCGTATAGCCCGGAAAATACTGCAGGCTGGCGCAGGCGTATTGCAGCGCCAATTGTTTCGAACCCGCGTCCTTGTGCTCCTTGTAAAGGGAATCATTGAGGTTGGCCAGCTCATAATACACATTGAACAGATCCACGGCTTCGCTCTTGTTTTCGAGCGCTTTTAAGAACGACGCGATGGCCAGGGTATCCTGATGCTGAACACGCTGAATGCCTCCGAGATTTTTATACGACGTATATAAATCGCGGTAGGTCTTTTGTCCCTTCTGTAAATAAGCTTTTCCTTCTTCAAAACGGCTGCTGTTGGATTCGTTCGACAGTGTTATGAACCCGACGCGGTAATCGGAGGTCGCAAAATCGTCTTCCAGCGCCTTAGCTTTTTCATACAGCTGCTTCACTTCCGCCAGATTTTTTTTATCCGCTTCGAGGATCATTAATTGAGAATACACCGGCAAAAACCACGGGTCGCGGTCCAGAATCTCATGCAGCACTGCCTCGCCGAGTTCCTTTCCGTTTTTTTCAAAATATTCCTTCTTGCCCTTGGCGTTCCTGCGGGCAAAATGCACGACATCCATCTTCAAATAGATCATAGCCAGTTTGTATTTGATCCCAACGACGCGCGGGTCATAGGTGAGAATATCCTCATAAATCGCGCGCGCATTGTCCATGCGCCCCTTGCGCATCAGATATTCCGCCGCTTCGTATTTTTCGGAAGCGGTGGAATTCACATACTCGGCGCCGCCCAGCGCAACGATCAAGTCCGTATCTTCATGCAGCAGTACTTCTTCCGTGTGCCCGCACGACAGAGCCACCACCGCCGCCATCCAACCTACAACCGCTAAACTGAATTTTAACATACTTTTTTCCTTGATTAGAAAATGATACTTGGCATATTTTATTTTATCAGCAACATTTTTCGCGAGTTGACAAATTGCTGCCCCTCGACGGTTTCCACGCGAAGACGGTAAATATACACGCCCGAGGCGACGCCTGCACCGCGGCGGTCCTTGCCGTCCCATTGCACCGAGTGATATCCCGCAGCCTGGGTCTCATTCGAAACGACCGTTTTGATCTCTTGCCCGAGCAGGTTGTATATGGTCAACGCGACCCGTCCTTGTTTGGCAAGCCCGTATTTGATTTCCGTGTTTGGATTAAACGGATTCGGATAATTCTGCAGTAAAACAAAATTTTTCGGCAGCTGCAGATAGGCCGCTGAAGTTTCAGCAATATAGGATGACGTGCCTGCGATAATTTTGAATTTCATGGTTTGATGACGCCGGACCTGCACGGTTATCGGTTCACCCGCCTCCGAAAACTGATTCCGCGCGTAGTCGTATATGCGCACGTTCCAGTCGCCGGGCATTTTTTCAATCAGAAAATCGATATGAACGTCTATGCCGTCCAACGTCGATTCCACGTAGACGTCCTGGGACCGGCCCGCGGCCTCCGGGTTGTCATAGATCGAGCTCAATTTGCTTCCGTCGCGTGAAAAATAAACCGAAATATTATCGCCGTATCCGGCCGGTTCCGGGTCGTCGTACGCCCGCACGTTGTCCGCATTCAGCAAAGTATACGAATTAAATGCATCACCGTATAAAGTTTTTCCTTTTTTACCCGTCGCTTTGACGCTCAGTTTGAATTCGGCCAATGCATCCGTCGACGAAGCTTTGCTGAATGTTACCGACGTGGGCGTGATCGTCATGATAACAGGGGCGCCGGTTTTGTTGTAGACGGCGTAACCGCCGAACGGCTTCAGCGTGGTCTCTTTGGCCCATCCGGTCACGGACGTATCGCTGCCGCTGTAGACCCAAAGTCCGGAGAGTTGCACCGGATTGATCGTGACTGGAATACTGAACGGATACGGGTCGCCGATCAGATTCCATAGAGGCGCCAGCGTGATCTGGAATCCGGTCGCCGGATTTGTTTTACCCGAAGAACTCAGGATCGGAAGCCCGTCAACGCCGGATTTTTGGAAGAACCAAAACCCCTGCCCGTTGTTGATCGTTGTAACTTTTGTTCCGAACGAATTATAAGCGACCCAGACACCCGGACTGGTCGTCTGAAAGAGCGTGCTTATACTCTTATCGTCCAGGTTCATCGGAACGGAAACCAATCGCCAGCGTTCGTTGGCAATACCCGCAGGATATTGTGATCCGGCGATCGTGTTGGAGATTTGCGTAAAAGATACCGCTACACTTACCGTGTCGCCGATCGTGACATTGTTTTTTAAGTCTGCGGCAGAAATATACAGCGCAAGCCCGTTCGTCGTCACGGCGTTTGCAGGGATCTGCGCGCTGTACGTGGAGCCGGCCGCGGTCATCGCCACCGAATCAAAAGTCGCCGTACCCCCCTGATGATAAAACAATGTGGCCGATGCTACCGCGCCGTTGTCCGTAATTTGCGCACTGACGGTAAAAGCGGTATTCTGCGGAACCAATGCGGGCTGCGTTTGGATATTTGAGATCGTGGGCCCGGTCACATCCGCCGCGACCGTCACATCAAAGGTATCGGAAACGGAGGACGATCCGTCGCTCGCCGACACGATAACCGACGCGCTGCCCGTGTAATTCAAAACTCCCTGCAAATACAATGAATCGGCGGAGACCGTTGCGGTAATTTGACCGGCGTTGGCTTGCCGGGAATAAGTCAGATTAATATTATCCGGATCGCTGAAAACATTTTTCAATTTCCGGAACAAAAATTTTGCAAAGCCTTCGGTCAGCGTCGTGTCGGGCAGCGGCAAATCTACGAAGGGCGGCTGACTCAACGTTGTGTCGCCGGCCGTATTGGAAAAGGATGAAACACCGAAATTTCCAACCGCGTTCACCTGATAAAAGTAAACCGTATTCGAACTGAGGCCGGCAGTGTTGGCAAAGGTTGTCGTGGGGCCGGTCACGGAATCGATCTGAGTAAATCCTGAATTGGAAACGAGCGACCGGAAAATGCGGTATTTATTCACCACGCCGGTGCCTGCCGACCATGAAAGATTGATCTGGCTGATGGCCACGCCCGTTGCCGTCAAAGCCGAAGGCGCGCCGGGCGGCGTTCCGGTGATAGCCAGATTGAGGGTTCTGCGTTTGAGCGTCAGCGAGGTCGCGACGGAGTTGGTAATGTCGCAGGTATATGTTCCGCCGTCCGTGATCGTTACGGGATTGATCTGATAGCTGCTGCCTGTCGCGCTGCCGATGGCGATGTTATTTTTCTTCCACTGGTATTGGTTGCTCGCACCGCCGACCGTCACCGACATCGTGAACGTCCCGCTCTCGTTAGCAGTGGTGGTCGTATAGGCGTCCACGCTGTCCTGCGTGCCATAAGTGAACGTGGCAATCCCGACGTTGGGCTCGATATCTTCAAATGTGAATTTATTGCCTTCGATCTTGAGCGTGGTCAGGGTGCCGATCGATGATAAATCCGGAAAGACATCCAGGCGATTATTTTGCACTTCGAAATCCTGCAAACTTGCCAGATTCTTAAATACGGCCGGAACGGAATCGGTCAACTGATTATTAGCGAGGGTCAGTGTACTCACAATGCTAAGGCTGCTCAAACTCGTGGGAATGGTCCCCGATAGTTGATTCTGGTCTAAACCGAGCGTAACCAGATTAACCAGATTGCCAATCTGGGTGGGAATAGTCCCTGAAAGATTGTTGTTGACCAATTGAAGTGAAACGATATTTCCCAGATTGCCGATGGTTGATGGAATGGTTCCGGTCAAATTATTATTGGACAAATTGACAATTACGACGCGTCCTCCCGCGGCGGTTACGCCGAACCAGGTGCCTGCCGGCTGCCCGGAAAGCCAGTTGGTCTTTGTCGTCCAGCTTGCGCCGCCGGTGCTGTTGTAGAGATCCACCAGCGCAAGCGAATCCGGCGAACTGACTTGTGCGGCCGCGGAACGCGGTATGCCCAGGCACGCCAAGAGAACGAACGCTGCCATAAAATGTTTTTTCATGAACCACTCCGGCTTCAAAAACTCACGATGAACAAAGAAAAAAAGATGAATGAAATACGAAAGATAATAACGCTTGAAACGTCAGGTAAGAGATTAGTGAAATAAATTATAAAAAATTGATTAGCATATCAAGGACTTTTTACAAAACAGCGTTTTACATGAAATTTCAAGGAGTGTGCTTCCATACCTCTGCGCCGTCATCGAACCGTTCTTTTTTCCAGACCGGCAGGTCCTTTTTGATCTCTTCGATGACGAACCGGCAAGCCTCAAACGCTTCCGCGCGATGCGCCGCCGATACCGCGATGATCACGCTGGCGTCTTTCAGCTGCAGAAGCCCCAGGCGGTGCCGGACCGCGATACGATTCACGGGCCACTTTTGAAAAGCCTGCTCCACAATGGTCCGCAAAACTTTTTCCGCCATTTCGGGATAACCGTGATAGTCGATGGCCTTGACTTTGCGTCCGTCGAAATGATCGCGTACGGTCCCGATAAAAATATCCACCCCGCCGGAATTTTCCGTGACGCAAAATTCGTAAAGTTTTTCCGGCGTCAGAGGCGCCGGCGTAATTTCAATCAAATAGGTTTCGGTTCTGATCATTGGCCCGGATGTGAATTCACTGTTTTATCCCCCGCTCACCGGCGGAACGATGCACACTTCATCGCCGTTTTTTAATTGGATGGAATCATTCACATATTCCAGGTTTACCGCGACACGGCTTTGGGCTTTGTATTTCTCAAGTTCAGGATACTGTAAAATAATTTTCTTCCAAAACCCGCTTACCGCCGCGCCATCGGGCAATTCCATTTTTTCCTCATCGCGGTGTGTTACGTCGCGGCACATCGCGAAAAATTTTATATCAATCGTTATCATGATTTTTTAACCACAAAGACACTAAGTCACAAAGAAACTATTACATTAACTTAGTGTCTTTGTGACTTTGTGGCAAGTATTTCACTCAAATCTCTTATCAATAACTTTTCCGCCACCGGGATACTAACGCAAGAATTGTTTCGAGCGTCGTGTCTCAGTGTTCTGTGGCAAGCATTTCATTCTACAATAATAGTCTGGCCCGCGGTCGTACCGAAAACTTCCGGTGTATACATTTCTTCCGCTTTGGTTACCGGTACACCAAAAGTCCCGTAGGTCGTCGCGCGTGCGAGATAGGTGAATGTATGCGTGCCTTTGGAAAGCCAATCCGCAAAAACCACGACGCGATCGTCGCGCAATTCGGAATTATCAAAATCGCCGTAACGCCACCACGATCGAATCGTGCCGGATACTGCCGTTCTTGCCGCGGATCCGGTGGTCGCCAGATTAACGTTGATCGCTTCAAACCCGGCGGGCAAAGGATCGTCCACGACGACGAAATTCCGGTCCTGCGCCGAGCTCACGGTCAGTTTGATTCGATACAGCCCCCCGGCTTTGAATTTTCCGTTTGTGATGCCCGTTCCGTTTTCATCTTCCATCGTTTTAATAATGCGGATGCCTTCGTCGCGCGGCGGAATGGCCGCATTCGATTTCGGGCTGTACGTCATACGCAGAGTGTAATACATTCGGCCCTGGCCGGTTTTACCGAATTCCACCGGCAGTTTGACCTCTTTGCGTAAGGTGTTCAGCCCGACTTGTACGGCGTGCGATTGCAGCGTCCGCCCGCGATAGATCTCATTTAGGATTTCCTTGCCGTCCAGCAACACGCGATTGGAAAAATCCGGAACGTCCTTTTCAAAAATCCGGAAGTATGTTCCGAGCGCCCAGAACACGTACGTATTCTCCTGCGTGGTGCGCCAGCGGCCGGTTTTGCGTTCCTGCAAAATGTATTTCACGACTTTTTCCGCCCATGGAACCTGTTCACGATCCAGTTCCAGAAATGTCTGGAGCACCGCCGCGGTCGTGCGCATGTTGGAATGGAATGTCCATTCCAGGCCCGACTCCGCCGGTTCTTCAAAATGGGCATCTCTGGGGCTCATCTTGATCGCATTAGAAATACCGCGGCGCAATTCGTCCGCCATGGCGGCATCGCCGCGCCCTTTCACGATCGCTTTCCACACCATCGCCCGCGCAACCAGCGGCAATTCCTCCCGCCGCTGAAAAAGTAATTCGGCCGCGGAGGCATCATAATAATTATTGTCGGCGAGCACGGCCAGGGCAAGCGCACGCGTCGAATGCCAATAGAGCAGTCCGTAGCGGTCGACCGAGTTATTCCGCACGAGCGTTTTTAAATAATTCAGTCCTTTTTCAAGACATTCCTTGTTGACCTTAAATCCTTTTTCTTTCGCTTTGGTCATCGCGAGAATCGCATACACGGAGACATACGGCGAGGGATAGTCTCCTCCGACCCAGTAGCTGAAACCGCCGCCGAAATTCTGATATTTCGGAACTTCATCCAGATATTCCTGGACGACCTCCTCAATGGAATTTTTTCCGTCCGGCAGACCCTTTAAACCAAAAGCTCTCACAACGTCACCAAACAAAATGATCGGGAGGGCGCGCGACGTTTTTTGCTCCAGGCATCCGTAAGGATATTCAAATAAATATTTGATGCCGCCGTCCAGATCCACCAACGCGGTCGAGGAGGTTTGCACTTCCACGCCGCCGTACTCATCGTAAATATTTCCGGGCACGATCAGTTCTTCCGCATGATTCTCCGTCGCGCTTCCGTACAGGGCGACCGTTTCCGTATACGCAGGGATCTTCAAGGGAATGTTCAATTCCACACCGTCGGTCAGGTTATTCATCGCGGCTTTGAACGTGAACCGGCCGGTCTTATTCTCCGTAATTCTGAACCGGTAACGCACTTCCTGCGAACCCCCTTTTTTCAAATTAATTTCTTTGACGGCCCGGTCGTCCATAGCCGCGCCGGCGGCGGACGCCTGGACCTTCACCATGCCGTCGCGGTCGGAATAATTGTGAACGATCACGCCCGCTTCCACAACGTCGCCAACCCTTGCAAATCGCGGCAGCGCGGGCCTTAATAGTAACTGTTTGCTGACCGTGATATTTTTCTGGCCGCTGCCGAATTTTGAATCCGCCGTGTGCGCTACCGCCAATATTTTGAACCCGGTCAGGTTTTCCGGCAGCTGAAATTTAATGCTCGCGCGGCCGTAGCCGTCGGTTTCAATCGCCGGATTCCAGAACACGCATGCCTTAAAATTCTTGCGCACGGCGACTGCCGGTAAAAAATCATCCCCGCCGCCGCCGCCGATACCCCCTTTTTCCTTAAGATCTTTCCGGACGATCTGATCAAGAATATATTTGCGGCTCTCCGACGTGGACACGGCCAGGTCGCGGTGTTTATAAAAATGCGCGAACGGATCCGGCGTTTGGTAATTGATCAAATTCAAAACCCCGATGTCTTCCACGAACAGCGTAACCTCCGAGCGCGTGCCGCTGCCGCTCTTATCCTTTACCTGTACGTCAACCTGCACCCAATCGTTGGGAGAAAATTGTTCGCGGTTCGGTTTAATGACGACCTCCAATTTATTTTCGTCCGCATTCACGGACAGTTGGGTATAACCGATCTTGAATGCCGGTTTGCCCAAATCCTCCGATTGATTCACGGCCGGGAGCGCCGTGCGCCCCTGCAGAAGTACTACGGAAACGAACGCATTCGGAATGAGATCCTGCGTAATCGGAACCTCGATCACACTCGCATTGCCTATCAATTCCACGGCCTGGTGCGAGAGGATGCCTTCGCGCTCCACCGTTACCAGTGCACGGCATTTGGCGTACGGCGATTTCACCAGAATTTTTGCCGTTTCACCGGGATTGTAATTGTTCTTATTGGGCACCAGATCCACGGCGTCGTCGTCATTCAGCCGCCATCCCGTGTACGCGTCGCCCACTACATATACATAACACGATGAAAAGATCTTATTACCTGCGTCATCCGTCGCCGCCGCACGGATAAAATAATAACCGGTAGCCTGCGGATCAAGTTCCACCGACGTTTCCTCTTTGCCGGAAGTCATGGTTATTTTCTTTTCGAGGGAGTCCTTTACATCCGAATGCCATTGAAATCCGCCATCGCTCGTTTTTTCACGCACGGAAATCCACTCGCGGCGGATCAATTCGATCCCGATGGCTTTTCCGCTTACTTTTTCGCCCCGGGGCGTTACGGCAACGATCCCGAGCGCGAGCGGAGAGCCTTGCGAATGAAACGTTGTCGCCGGCTTCAATCCGATATAAAATTTCCCGGCATGAACGATCACGCTTTTGCGCCCGCTGACCTCCTGGCGGTTCTTATCACGGATCGTTCCTTCAATGACCAGCTGTGAGGTCTCCGAATGCCCGTCGTCATTAAGGGGCATGGAAATAGTGAAAACGCCGTGTTCATTCAATAGGTCCGTTCGCGATTGGAGGACGGAAGAATAGGTGGAGCCGCTTTCGTAATAATTTTCGTCGGCCATGGAACCAAAAAAATAATCGTCGTAGCCTTCGGGAACGAAAGAACTTCTTCTTCGCGTTACATTCCACTTAATATCCGTATTGCTCAGCGGCGCGCCGAATAAGTAATGGCCATCCAAAACCGCCTCCAGTTTGTCTTTCCAAACGTACTCATTCTTCTTCGTTGTCACCGTCACTTCGGATTCCACGGGCTTGAACTCCTGAACCTGAAAGGTACCGGAACCAATGCTCTCGGTGCCTGCCGATGCCTGAATCGTGTAATATCCCAATGGCGCATTCGGATCAATCGGATAGTCAAAATCAAAAGAGCCCAGTGTATTGGAAGCGTACGTTTTCGAAAAAATATCTTCGTAGGACGGATTCTTGATAACTACTTTTATTTCGCCAGGAACGGCGGCCCATGCATCGTTGGCCAATTGCCGTGTGAGGCCCTTGATCAGTACATTATCGCCCGGGCGGTAAATGCCCTGATTCGTAAACAGGTAGGCGGATATGACGTTTTCGGAAGGAACTTTCCAGCTGATCGGAATTCGGAACCGATACATTTCCACGCGCATTCCCGAATACGTGTACGCGCGCTGCTCGCCTTTCCCCGCGAAAATCCACTGCCGCGGCGGATTCCATTCATTCTCAGAGGTGAGGCCCAGCGCCTGCCAGCCGGGTGTCTGCGCAAAGCCCTTGTCGTCCGTGAATCCATTCCACTTCACCGTACCGCCATCGTCGCGCAATTCCACGAACGCCTGCGGAATGGGTTTTCCGTCTTTCAGCGATGTCAAATAGATCACATTGTTCAGGCGCGAATATTTTGCGGTGATCCCGATATCGGTGATCTGTACGATCGCTCGGCGGGGCTGAGCCCAGGGTGCATGCTTGATCTCAACTAATACGGCTCCGCTTTGGCTGCCGGTCAATGCGTCATCCAATTTGACCGGGATGTTCTGGGAATAATTTCTTTTTGTCGGCGGAATGCCGGAACGCGAAACGCCCCACTCCGAACCGGAAGGCTGATAATCCGACCCCAGCTGTACCGCTTTGATCAGCGTCTCCTGGTTCAATTTTGCCATACGCACTTCGACTTTTTTCGGATTGATCACGTTCATATTCAGGTCGTGGCTCAAGTACGATTCAAGGATATGCTCGCCGCCGTCAAAGTCGACAAGGGATGCGTAGTCGCCGGTGACAAAACTCTCCGATACGGTATGGCCGAGTACATTTCCGAAAACGTCCTTCAAACCATGGCCACAGACGACGGTATATTTCGTTTGAGGTTTCAGATCGAAATATAATTCGTGTGTATAATTATCATTCCAGCCGGTCTCGTAAACGTCTCTCAATTCCGCAAACGGCGAGATCGTTGTGTGATTCCTCAGCTCTTCCGCATCCACGCTGTTGCTCAATTTAACTTTAATGGACGAGTTCGGATATTCCGGAGCCGTAAAATTACTGAAAACAAGCGGGCCGTAGGTCGTGAATTGGATCCCCTTCGTCTCTGCCGATCCGAGCGTGCCAACCGTGCCTTTTAGGCCGCCATAGATCCACACCTTATAACTCGTCTGCAGCGCAAGCTTATTCTCCGGCTCCGCAACCATTAAGCGCCCAAGCCAGTTCTTCTTGCCGGTGCCGGAAAAGTCTTCATCGTAATAATCCGAATAGGAAGCAAATTTTTCAAAATAGTCTTTGAGGTCTGCGGAGTCCGCCTGCACGAGGCGGATCGGCACGGACCGGTTATTGACATTGTCGGATAATGAAATTTTTTCTTTCGCACTTGCCGGAGAAATGGTTTGATTGAAGAGCAAATAGATTCTCGGTGTGATGGTGACGCCTCGTGCGTTGTCGTATATATTTGATTTCAGGAATCTGGGGCGGGTGGTAGAAAAGCTCCATTGATACGGCGCGGATAATTTGTCTCCCGACAGGGACGCGGTATTCGCGGGAATCGTAACGGTATAGCTCGTTGCGATCGTCAGCGTATCGGAAGGAATGAACGCCAGCGTATTCGTTCCCATCCATCGGAATTTCCCTCTGATCGGCGGCTCGATCAGCATCGGGCCGCTTCCGTCGCCCTCCGGCAGGGCCGCCAAAGGAACCATCGTTTTATTAAACACGACCACCACCGAGTAAAACTGATCAATATCTTCCACGAGCCCTGCCGGCGTGGCGGAAATGACCTTCAGCCCTTGCGGCATATACGTGCCGCGCGTCTGCGCTTCCGAATTCTCCGTAAGCAGGCAACCGTTAAACGGCGTCAGCCAGATATAGGCCGATACCGTCAGTATGAAAGCCGCCGAGACCCAATTGTTTTTTCGCATCCTGATCTCCACAGATTTATGACGATCCTCAAGGCTGTTAATTCAAACGATAGAAGTTTCGGCGTTGGTCATTTTCGCCGTCGGCTGCAGTATTTTATTTCTTTTCCGGCAGAAGGCCGATCCCCAATTCCTTCAACTGCCGTACGTCTACCGTTGACGGAGCGTGGTCCATCAGGGATACCGCGCTGTTCGTTTTTGGAAAAGCGATCACATCGCGAATGGATTTTCTGCCCGTCAGAAGCGCTGCGATGCGGTCGAACCCCAGCGCAATGCCTCCGTGAGGCGGGACGCCGTATTCAAAAGCTTTCAACAAAAAGCCGAATTTCATTTCGCGCTCTTCCGGAGACAGGCCCAGCGCATCGAACATTTTATTCTGCACGTCCTTATTATGAATGCGGATGCTTCCGCCGCCGATTTCAGTGCCGTTGAGCACCAGATCGTACGCCTTCGCGCGCACGTGCGCGCGGTCCGTGTCCATTTTTTCCAGATCGGATTCGAGCGGCGCCGTGAACGGATGATGCATTGCCGCCCAGCGCTTTTCTTCCGCATCGTAGGCGAACAACGGGAAGTCAACGACCCAGTAGAGATTCCATGTATCTTCGCGGATCAGGTTCAGTTTCTCCGCCAGATGAAGGCGCAAATTGCCGAGTGCGGCTTGAACGGTCATGATCGAGTCCGCGGCTATGAGGATCGTATCGCCTGTTTGAGCCTGGGTTTGCGCGACGATACCCTGTAACATCTCTTCAGTCAGGAATTTTGCAATCGAAGACTGGACGCCCGTGGCTTCCACTTTGATCGCGGCCAACCCTTTGAGGCCGTAAGGCTTGACGAAGTCGGTCAGTTCGTCCAGCTGCTTTCTCGAGAAATTTTGCCCTTCGATCTTGATACAGCCGATCGTGCCGTCTTTTTTCTCCAGCGCATCCTGAAAAACTTTGAAATCGGAATTTTTCACCAAATGATCAATGCCGATAATTTTCATTCCGAATCTCAGATCGGGTTTATCGGTGCCGTAGGAGGTCATCGCGTCTTCGTAGCTCAACCGCGGTAACGGCAGTTGCAATTCAATACCTTTAAGCTCGGAAAATATCTTATGCATCAGGCGCTCGATATGCGTCAATACATCTTCCTTATCGACGAAGGACATTTCCACGTCCACCTGGGTGAATTCTGGCTGGCGATCGGCGCGCAGGTCTTCGTCGCGGAAACATTTCACGATCTGATAATAGCGGTCGTATCCCGAGACCATCAACAGCTGCTTATAAATTTGCGGCGACTGCGGCAGCGCGTAAAATTTGCCGTGATGAACGCGGCTCGGAACGAGATAGTCGCGCGCGCCTTCCGGGGTACTTTTCATTAATACGGGCGTTTCCACTTCGATGAAATGATGCTCGTTGAAAAAATTTCTTACGACCTGCGCCAGCCGGTGCCGGAAGATCATGGCTTCCTGCATGTACGCCCGCCGCAGATCCAGATAACGGAATTCCAACCGAAGATCCTCGTCCAATTTGATAGATTCATCACTCAATTCAAACGGGGGCGTTTTGGCGCGGCTTACGATTTCGATCTTTTCCGCAACAACTTCGATAGCGCCGGTCGGTATTTGCTTATTCACATTGCCATCGGCACGTGGGGTGGCCTTTCCATAGATCTGAACGACGAATTCACTCCGTAATTCCCTGGCGCGTTCATGCGCCGCGGCATTCGAATCCGGATTAAATACGATTTGCGTGATGCCGTAGCGGTCCCGCAGGTCAATAAAGATCAATTGTCCCAGATCCCGCCGGCGATGTACCCACCCGATCAGAGAAACGTATTCATGGGCATGGACCGGGGTCAATTCACCGCACGTATGCGTGCGTAGAGCCGTTTGAAACTTCCCTGGCATAGAATAATTTGCTTTCTTTTGGTCAATATTGCGGGAAACGTTGATCCCCCGTCGGCATTCCATGATGCGAAAAGGAGCCAAATACAAAAAAACCGCTCCGCTGTACGGCGGAACGGTTTTTCGCAAAAAATATTTTTGAGTAACTTACTTGGTGAACACGAAGGTTTGGCTGACCGTGACCACGCCTTTTTTGCCTCTGGGGAAAGTCCAGCCGCGAATCTTGTTTTCCACGCATCGTGCAACGGCATCGCCGACCGAGTTGGACGTCGTCGTAACGCCGGACACGCGTCCCGCGGGATTCACTTTGATCTGTACGCTGAGCTTGCCTTTCAGGTCCGGTGATTTCTTCAATTCCTTTTGATAGCAGGAATTGACCGAGGTCGCACCCTGGTCGATCACGGCCTGAATATCGCCCGCCGAAACGGCCCCGCCGGCTCCGCCGGAAACGCTGGCTATACCGACACCGATCAAACCGCCGCCTTCTTCACCTGCCACGAGCGAAGCACCGCCCATCGCTTCTAATTCGGTCGTCAACGCGCCGATCGCGCCAGTGCCGCCGACCACACCGCCGGAGCCCAATTGGGTTTTTCCGCCGCCGCCTGCCCCGGTAGTGAGACTTCCGATCTGGTTAAGAACGCCCGATAAGTCTCCTGAAGTTCCGCTAAATTCATACGCGCCATACTTGCTGTTTTTTCCTCCCGCTGCGCCTGCTACCGCGAGAACGCCCTGACCTGCCGCGGCTTTCGCGGCTTTGCCTGCGCGTCCTGCTGCCGCTGCTTTGGCCGCCGCCGCTTTGCTGGCTTTGCCCACATTACCCGAAGGCGCCGCCCCACGTTGAACGGTCGCCGTTGCCGTTTCATCCTTTTCTTCTTCCTTCGGCTTGTCGATCTCATCCAGTATTTTGGAATCTAATTTTAGGACCTGGCCCAGTTTTTTCAAGGTTTTACTATCAAGGCTGGTAGCGGTCTGTGCTCTTGGGCGAGACGCTACGTATAACAATGGCCCATATAGAAACGTCAAACTCAAAAAGAAAATAAGCAGCAGTCTGCGATCCAGGGATTTCCAGTAATCTTTCTGGAATTCCTTCGGAAACGCAACGATCCGGATCTCACGGGCTCCCGCAGATGCGCGGCCGCCCGGCGGAACTGCCGAAGCATGCAGTGTGCTCTTTGGATTATTTTTTGATTCATTCATCGCAGGCCTCCTTAACGAACCTTGGTATATTTTTCATGCTCAAACTTTGTTACAATA
The DNA here is from genome assembly GCA_964563165.1 of uncultured Bacteroidota bacterium. GTDB lineage: Bacteria > CLD3 > CLD3 > SB21 > SB21 > CAZLWA01. Next base: position 37,104 of record CAZLWA010000052.1, read on the forward strand.
ATTCATTCTTACCGGCAAGAGAGCCTAACAGCTTGATGTTGGAAAATTTATTACGGCCGCACGTGACCACCACTTTCAACAGAACATTAAAGGGTATTCTTTCATCGCCAACGATCACGAGTTCTTTCTTGAATTCGATCCCATATTTGTCTTCGAGTTCCTGCGCGCGGCTTGCATCCTCTTCCAGTTTTTCGGCAAGTTCCGGGATCACATAGCTGTTCTTTTGCGCCAGCACCTTGTCTATATCTACGATCGGTTTCTTATTATAGAAAATGTGAGCCTGCGAAACGTTGACTGCAACGGCTTTTCTGGGTTTGTGATTAGCAAACATCTTCGGCGGCTTAAGGCCGTCTGCTTTTGTCGCCAACGAACCTTCCGTGTTGAATGACTGCAGAAGGAAGAGCAACATGATGGTAAGCATGTCCATCATCGAGTTCATATTCAAGGACGGTTCTTCTTTTTTCCTGTTTTTTTTCGCAGCTGAAGGTTTAAATGCCATGATATCATTCCTTTACATTTTTTTGTTCACAAACACGCTCGTCTAGAGCAGGATCTTGCCGATACTGATATTGTTAAACCACTGCTGCTTAACGACGGCTTTGGTACTCGGATCCCTCAACTCTTTGACTGATGCCACTCCGATCACATCCATAGACGTTACGATAATTTGGTATTCAATGGCATCTTCGGCCGTAATAATGATGACGCGCTCATCTTCGTAACCCTTGCCGTCAATCGCTTTGGTAATGCTCTTGAGCTTTGCCTCCAACCCCTTGTAATCGTACTTTCCATCGGATTTTTTCGGTAAGGTCGGGCCGCCAGCCGCATCGCCTCCCAGAATCGCGGAATTACTGGCAATCGTCATTCCTTTTTCCGTAATGATCAGCTTCAGTCCGATTTTCGGTTTTTCCTTTTCCGGCACTTTATCGATACGTTCCGGGCCGCCGCCCAATGAAGGAAGATTGAGATCGAGGTAACTGTTTTTTACGAACCGTGTGCAGCTCAGCAGCAACGGTATGAGAATGCACATCATATTCATAATAGGCCTCAAGTCAAGCTCCGTGCTCTCAACTGTGATGCTTCTGCGTTCTGAAGGTTTAAATGCCATAAAAGACAATCCTTTTTTCTAAGAATTTACCTCTTAACAGTTTCGGTTGAAATAAAACCGATAATCGCTTTCTCTAAGTACTTATTATTTATTACCGGTCATCAAATTGATCAATTTCACCATATGCTCATCCATCTCGTCGACAATTTTGGTTGTTTTAGCAACGATGATGGTGTAAACAATAATGGCCGGAATAGCGATACTTAATCCCCAGATAGTCGTCTGCATGGCGGCCGAAATACCGCTTGCCAAAAACAGCGCTTTCTTATCTTCGGGCATGTTCGGGTCGCCGACCGCGGCGAACGCCAGGATCAGACCGTACACCGTACCCATCAGACCGAACAGCGTTGACACGTTGCTTAACATCGCAAGGTAACCGGAACGTTCCGTCAATTTCGGGATAATTTCCAGCGTCCCTTCATCGACCGCGTTTTGGATAGCGCGGAAATCAAGAGGCCCGCCTTCTTTTTCGACGGCGCGTTTCAAGCCTGCCATCACCACGGAGGGCAGCGCTTTATCCTTTGCGGTTTCGCACAAAGCGATCGCTTTCTTCAAATTTCCGCCGGCGACCAGTTTACGGATTTCCGCCATGAACTTGCCCGCATCCACGTTGGACCGAACAAATATAAAATAGAGCCTTTCAACCATGAAGGATACGGCGAACACGCCGCACAACGCGATGATCCACATGTATGAACTTCCGTCCTGGTCCCATTTAAAGCTTGTGAAAAACGCATTGAAAAATATAGTCGCACCCGAGGCTGTTTCCGTGGGCGCCTCTTCGGTTTTTCCTGCATCCTGCAAGATCGCATGGTTAGCATACACATGGGAAGAGACCGTGTTCATAACAAACACCGAGATCAGCACCACCAGTGCCAAACCTAACGCTTTAGTAATCATACTCGTTTTCATGAATACAAACCTCCGGTTAATGTTCAAGGGATACATTTAATTAGGCTATAAAAAAATTTACTCGCACATTCGCAACGGTCATTCGGATAATTAAATACTTTCAAATTGCAGGAAGCAAAGAAGTGAAAACAACGTAATCAATATATACACATTTTATTTAAATGCAAGAATTTTTTATTGCAAAATTGTTTCGTCGGTCAATTACGCCGCCTTTCCAGCATCCGGTCTATTTCCTTCTTGTCTATTTTTTCTGCCTCGATCAAACGCTCTTTGTCAATGAAAATGAGATCCAAATAACGCCGCTTGATCTCCCGTTCATACGACTTCTGGCCGATGACTTTTTCAATATTCGGTGCGACACGGCTTGCGAAAAGAGAAACGCCGGGGCCCTCCGCTTTTCCTTTGATCGTCGTCGTATTGAAAAACTGAACCAATTCGCCCGTCGGCTTATAAATAACCGTCAACAGCGGGCCTTTGGGAGTCTCCTCTTGTTTCACAACATAGAGTCTGGGGTCGGGCGGCCGCTGCGTGGCCACGACCACAACGACTTGTTCGCCGTTGTCGTCCGTCACCACTTCCATATCGGGGTGCTTGACTTCCTGGGCGCGCAGCGACGTTAAAACGCCATGAACTGCCATCCCTCCGAAAATCAAAAACATAAAAATGAATTTCGCTCTCATCGAATCTCCTTACTATTTATTCCGTATCACACGCGTGCGCCGCAGCATGATATCTTTCAATTGATCCCCTGCAGGCATCGCGGGGTCTGCAAACGCCGCGGTAGCATCTTCCACTTCAACCACTTCCAATAAAAGCCGGATGCCGTGATGTTCTTTCGGCGACTCAATATCTTTCAGAACCACTGCAAGAACATTCTTACCCTGGATAAAGTTTTCCGGAAGGAGATCCTGCTCTTCCAGGGAATCGCCTTTGGTATCTTCTTTCTCCATAAGGGACGACCCGACGAACGCTCCGTTCAAATAAAAATCATAGGAACCGTCCGCGGCGACGTACATTTTTCCGCTTTGCGGACTGCCCGAAATATCAAAACTCGTGCGGAAATACACCACATGCGCCGTATCAAGCTGTTTTTGAATCGCTTCCTTTGAGAATACCGGTCGGACAGAAGAGTCCTGGAGCGTGACAGTACGCAGCATATAGGTATGACTCATGAAAGATTTAACGCTGTCTTTTTTGGCGCTTTTCCCTAACGAATCGGAAACGGCTTTTTTGGTCAAGTCCTGGCCGGTCGTGTCCTCTTTCTTCGGCATTTCGGATTCGGGGACGTATTTGGGCAATACCGGCTTGGTAAAGCTCTGGCCAAGACCCAGCCATAACGGATATGCATTATTCGGATCCAAATACGCATGCGATACGATATCTGCACTCGGAGGCGGCGCGGCAGGGTACCACTTCTGGTCATTAAATCCGGACGTTTGCCATGAATCGGTGAACTTATTGGTCGAGAGCCAATCGTCGTAATTCGATGCGTAGAACTTGGTGGTCGATTTGAGTTTCAACAGTTTGGCGAAATATTGATCGTATTTACCCAGCAGCGCCATAATGCGCTTCGCACCCGGATTCTCCGTGAGTGCCAACTGCTCCCCTTTTGCGCCGTCGGGATTCGGAACGAGTTTGATAATTTCCAAATCCGTGGCCGCATTGTAGGCTTCTTCCAAAACGGCGCGGGCGTTCTCACGCGCAAATCCAAGCACCTGATTGTATTCGGAACTCGCATCGCTGTAATACGCGAAGTTATCTTGATCTTTGAAGAAAATAGCCTCATAGGACTTGTAGTATTTATCGGCCGTATCGGCTTCCTGGTAATTCCGCTTGGCGAATTCATAAGCGAAATCGAACATTTCTCTCTCAATTTGCCGGGCGTCTTCATCGAACAATTTTTTCTCTTTGGCCTGCGCCACCGCTTTGGCATAAACCTTAACCGCTTGTTCTCCCAACGGTTTCGCAAACTGCTGGATATACGTATTCATTTCGAGCGGAAGTTCCGCCGTTACGGTATAGAAATCCTTTCCCGATCTCCGGTCCACCCACGTATCGCCTTTGGTCATCACCACGCGCAGCGAATCGGAATTTACCTTGTACAGGTCCATCGTGACGAACGCCAGTTTGCCCAGTTCGCTCGGAATGATGCCCGTAAACCGGACGATGTTCCGGCGGCTTTCGCTTGTGAATTTATCGCTGATACCGAGCGAATCCATTTCCTTTACCGCGGTTTCAAATGCTTTGACCGCTTCGACCGCGGCGCCTTGAATGATCTTCAAGGCCTGTTGTTTTTCAGAAACGTATTCCAGCGTTCCGTACTTGAACGTCGTCGGCGCATTGATGTAGGTGTCGAGAATCAGTTTCTTGGCGTTAGCCACGGCATATAAGATGCGTGAAATTTTTGCGTGCGACAATTCGCGGTACTGGATCGCCAGTTCTTTTTGGCGGTTCAGGGAAAAATCTTTTTCCTTGGCGGTCTTGCCTTCAACGATACCTTTGATGACCATTTGCGCAGAATCGGCATTCTTCGGGTACAAGCGTTTGATGGAATCTGCAACGGCTTTTTCATCGGTCAGAAGTTTAGCGTAAGCTTTATTCAAAAAAGCATACGAGTTCTTGTACTCTTCGACGGACGTCCGGTAGGCCGCAGCCGCGCCAAAATAGACGTCGCTTTGCGCCTTAATCTGTTTGGAGATGTCTTTTTCCTGCCTGAATTCCTTATTGGCCAACGCATCGCCGAATTCTTCACGAATCAGCCCGCGATAATACGTGGCTTCATACGTGCGGATCTGCGCATACCCCGTAATGGCCTCGTACAAAGTGATCAACTCTTTGACCAGCGCCAGTTTCTGATCTTCCTTTTGGTCCACATTCGGCTGGCGCAGCTCGATTTTTGAAAAATCCTCGTATTTCAATTTCGCCAATTCGTACACGGACTCCGAGGAATAGTATTTATTGAAATCCAATTTCAGTTTTTTCAAATCATCGCTTTTCTTTTTCGCATCCGAAAATGCCGCGACGGCTTCATTGCGGCGCCCCCGGCGCAAGTGGTTCATGGCGACGTCATACAATGCCTGCACATTGCGCTTGTCGTTGGGGAAGGTAGCGGCAAATTGACGGTATTTCTGATACGCTTTTTCTTCTTCGTTGACGAGGAAAAACAAATTCGCAATGCCGAAGTCCATGGACGGCGTGTATTCGGATTTAGGATAGCGCGCTACAAATTTGCCGCTGACGCGGATCGCATCGTAGTTCAGCGCCTTAGCCTGGGTCGAATCGCCTTGTGCAGCGACCAGTTTTGCCGCCTGTTCCAGGTAATATTCACTATTATATAGAGCAATCTCTGCCGTGATCGCGCCTTTGTTCTCGGAATAATTCGGATAACTGTCGGACAGGCGTTCCGCCGTTTTCGCGGCCGATTTCATTTCTTTCATATCCGCATACATTCCCTGCACATTCCATAAAGCCGTCGGCCCATCTTTGAGGGCCGGGAAGGTATCGGCATAGGTCTCAAACGACTTAATGGATTTCTTTAATTCCCGGGAATTAGTATATTCAAAGCCGGAATTGAATAATGCCACCGCGAGTTCATCGCGTTTGGAATGTCCGACCTTGGTGCCTTCCTCATAAGCGCGTTGGAATTCGCGGGCAGCTCTCGCCGGTTCTTTCTTGGCCTGGTAAACTTCCGCGTGTTTGAAGATCGAATAAAATATCGTGTGAACGGCCTCGTCTTTTTGTTCCTTCGTGGAATTCGGATTCGACAAAAGTTTCTTGGCAATAATTTCGGAACTGCGAAAATCTTTACGATCCAGATAGCCCTTCATCAAATATTTTTCGGACAACTGCGCTTTGTCGCTGTTCGGATAACGCGTTACGATGGTGTTGAAATATTGACCGGCGCGGGAAAAATTATTGTGATTGAAATAAATCTGTCCGGCATACGCCAAAAGATCGGGCGTTCGCTTTCCCGGAATGCCCATGACAGGCTTCGGTCTGCTGAGGGAATCCATCGGATACTTGGAGATGGAATCCGGAAATAACCGCGCGTACGTATTAATGGCGTCGATCAGTTTGTCTTCGCCCTTGGTCAGCGCGGTCGCACTGTCAAGCGGAGCGTTCGCGGGCTTTTGATACGGTGTTTGGCGGTAGATCGAATCGGCAATATTGTATGCGTGAACCGCCGCATCGTAGCGATAGAGGTCCTGCGGATACAGCGTGGCCACCTTAACATAATCATTGTACGCCGAATCGAGCAATCCGAAGAATTTGTATTGAATGACCGCGAGGTTGTAATGGAAAAAATACGCATTGGTGTCCACGGGAAAATACCGGATAAATTCGCGGCTGAAATCCATGGCTATTTTCCAATCGGCTTTGTCCATCGTCGTTTGGGCCTCGCCATAATAATAGTATATATTATCAACCAGCACATCCCGCGCCATGCGGTTACCCTTGGAAACTATTTCCTTATCTTCAATAGTTTTAGACCACGTGCTGTTGGGTTTATACGCGTTGTAGAGTTTGTAACGGCTTTGAAGCACGCTGTCCAAGAGGGTCTTCGAAACAGTCTTGTCGGTGATCGTTCGGGAAAGGCGGTCGTACGTTTGAATGATCTTGTACTGCGCATCCGGTGCCCGCCAGTACAGCGGATAGCTTTCCAACATCGTTTTGTAAGCTCTTAACGCCAGCGTATCTTTTTGTTCCAGATTATAGGATTCCCCTAACTGCCAAATGATTTCCGGCGCGTAGCGCTTTTTCTCCAATTTCCCGTCGGTGATATACGACTGGATCAGCCGGTATCCGCCTTCGCTCGTGCCTTGCACCAAATCGATCTGTTCAGCCCAGCGGTTGAAACTGATGCCGATATAAATAAGGGCTTCGACGTCTAGTTCCTTCACATCGTTATTGTAATAGCGCGCGGAATCCACGTCGTCCACTAAATAGGTAAAGTAGCTGATCGCCTGCGGATAATTGCCAAGACGATAATGCGTCCACGCCAGTTTATACACCGCCTCCTGGAACCGCTCGGAATTGGGATAATCCAAAACCTTGGCGTAGTTTTTTATGGCCTTTTGAAGATCCGCGTCGCCGCCTTTGCCGAAATAATACTCGCCGATCCGGTTATACGCTTCAGACGCGTATTTACTGTCCGGGAAACGCACCGCCAGATCCTGATAGATCTTAAGGGCTTCTTTCTGCTTCTTATCGCCTTCGATGGCCCAGCGGTTATCGGAATCTGCCGAGCCGAATCCCCGCGCCTTTATCTGTTTCCCTTCGGTTTCTCTGACAAACGCGATATTATACATCGCATCCACGACGTACTGGCTTTCCGGAAAATTATCAATTAATTTTTGATACGTTTTCAAAACTTCCGTATAATCCTTTTCAGGATCCTGCTGCAGCTGCGGCGACGGCAATTGACCCATGAGTTCTTCGATCTCTTTTTCGGATTTTTTTTGCGCCACCCACTCCGCTTTTTTCGTGTCTTTCATCTTGTCCCATTCGGCCAGCCGCTTGGCGTTTTCGCCCGCTACGGAATCTACGGCGACCTGGAAATTATCGTCAATAATGAAGTTTAAATATTCGGCGCGCTGTAAAAGCACCAACGCGGTCGCCGCAGATGACGTGGTGGATTTCTCCAAATAGTCTTTGCTTTGCTTCAAACCTTTATCCAGCAGCTGCAAACGCTCGGTTTCTAATTTGGATTTTTGCGATTCCAGATCCTCTTTCATTTTAAGCAGATCTTCGCTGGAAACGTTTTCCAGCGCCATCGAATCTATCGACGCCGGTTTTTCATCCTGCGCGTAGACGCGAACGCGGGCCCACGTTGTAAGTAAGAGAACCGTCAGTAAAAGTTTAGCGGTATTTGAAACCATTTTCATAAGCTGTTCCATTATGATTTAAGAAAATACAGTTTGTGTTCGCAGGCATCATGCCCTTCGTGACATAGCGTTCCCGCCGCGGTTTTCGTGCCGGCATTTTTCAGCAGAATATCTAATTGGCCGCGCATACCGCCGCCGCCGTCTTTCTTGGTGCTGTCGGGAACGGTGTCGGATTTGTTTTTATCTGTGTCGCCGCCGGTCTTTTCTTCTATGACCTTCGCCTTTTCATCCTTCGCCTTTTCATCCTTTGCCTTGTCGTCCTTAGCCTTTTCATTTTCCTTCTTCAATTCCATCGAACCGCTTTTCTGTGTTGTATCCGATACGGCTTTGGCGGTCGAGTCGGTCTTCGCTTTTCCCGTAGAATCCGGTGCGGCATTGGTCTTTAAGGAATCTAATGGTTTCTTGCCCATACCCATGGTATCCGTAATCACGACGACATCCGGTACGAGGTCTTTATAATCATACGGGTCGTTTTCCGGTTTTTCCGTCAACTTGAACTGAAAATATTCTTTCTGAAAAAATTGTTGCTGCGATGAACGCGCTTCCTGCAATTCCTTGTCCTTGATCTCCTGCTCTTTCAGTTTGATCTCTTCTTCGATAGAAATGATCCTGCTTTCGTAATTTTTCTTGCGCGCAAGCAGTATCTTGTCGATTTGGGCGACGGCCCGCGACACGTCCTTGATCGTCTCGGTTTTCGTCGTGTTGATCACGTAAGTAATATTGTTCCGTCCGTAACTCGCAAAATCGCCCCACGTATCCAGGTCGACGTAACTTTCAACGGACTCGCTTGAAAAGAGCAAAATCTCATATCGGCTGAGCCGGTAATACAGATCCGTCAATTTGTTCTTTTCATATTCCAGTTTGATCGTGATCGACGGCCTGTTACGCTCTTTTGCCGCCGCCATCAGCTGATCGACGTTGGCCAACTGAGTCTGAATGATTTCTTTTTCTCTCGATATTTTTTCCTTCAAGACGCTCAGCACGCGATTGCGGGACTCGATCTCGCTGATCGAACGCGGTACTTTGTTTAAAGCGAAATAATTTTGCGTCTCAATGGAAGCCGTTTCATCGTTCAAATCGACCGCGTTGGAGTCGGAACCGCTATACGCGCTTTCCACAAATCGTTCGCCGCCCACGGCCTGGAATTGATTCAATAAACCGGCCATTTTCTTATTAAGCTGGTCCATTTGTTTTTCGTCCTTCGCCTCCTGAGCGTTCTTTAACTGCCCTTGCGTAATGCGGATCTCGCTTATCAAACCGGACATCGTTTGATAATAACCGGGCGAACGCGTGGTCTTGCTGTTGGATCGTGTAAAGCCGTTGTTGTCGATCGAACGGTCCAGTTTCTTATACGCATTGTCATATTTTCGAAATGCCGCCGTGTCATTTCTTAAGCCCGCGGAATTACGCGCTTCGTGCAACAGGTCCAGAATATTCGCAGCCGAGTCTCTTTCGGTGATATATTGGTCGGACAGGTATTTTGCTTCGGTCGCACCGGCAACATAATTATAGGCATCCACGGCTTGCAGCTCGCGGTCCTTGTCTGAAAGATTCGGGTCCAGCACCTGAATATTTCCAATCAGCGTTTTCGCTTCGAACAAAAGGTCTGATGACGGATACGTGCGAACCATCGAATCAACATACGTGCGCGCGGAGTCAATATTATTATCCTTGAACATCGACCAGGCCGAAGCGAGCAGCGACGCATCATGTACTTCCGCGGCTGCGGGAATGGATTTCAGGAACGGGTATAGGGCTCTGAATTTTTGTCCGTTCACAGTTTGCTCAAATTTGATCCATGCCGACTTGAGCTGCGACAGATCTTTCAACTGACGCTGGACCTCCAGGTCGAATTTCTTATTGTTCGCCGTTAAATGAATGACGGTTTGAAGATTTTCCAAAGCTTCGGTGTAAGCGTCCTGATTGGCGTAACAATGGGCGATAAGATATATCGCCGGATAATAATAGCGCGACGTGTTGGGGATTTTGCCGAGCGTCGCGGTCGCGGCGGAAAAATCCGAAGTTTTGAATTCCGTGATGCCGGTCAGAAAGAAGGCCTGATTATAGGTGATATCGTCATTAAGGTCCGGCGGAACTTTCGCCGCAAATTCGTCGAAATATTTTTGCATTTTAGTGCGGTCATTCTCCACGTAGGAGATCGCAATAAGCTTGAACAGCGAACGCTTTACGAAAGCAGAAGTCGGAAAGTCGGTGACGGTTTTGAAGAAGTACTTCTCTGCGTTGTCAAAATCCTGCATGCGAAAGTAGCTCTGCGCAATGTAATAGAGAATATCGTCCCATTCGGTGAAGTAGGATTTGTAGGTCTCATAGACGTCGGTCAATTCCAACACGGCCGTACGGTAATCCTCGTCAATAAAACGGCGGATCGCGATCTTCAACTGGCGGTCGAACAATTGCCGGACGCCTGCATTGTCCCCGGAAGTCAATAATTTGCTCCGGACATTCATTGCGTCTATTTTGGTCAACAGGTAGTCCGTCGCGTACAGTTTTTCGTATTCTACATGCAGCGCATTTAGTCCCGACGCGCCGGACATGCCCTCCGAAAACTGATTGCTCTTCTTAATCGTCTTAAATTGCTCGGCAAGTATTTTCAATCGCGCTTTGATGGAATCGCGTGCACTCGGCGTTTGCCCGGATTCCTTGGCAGTACTTTCGCTTTTCAAAAGGCCTTTGCCTTTTCGATCCTTATATTCAGTGCGTATCACGGAAATCAAATCAATAAGAAATTGTTCGTTGTTTAAGTATTGGTAGGCAAATTTTTCATCCAGATTTTGAGCGTATTCCTTTACGCTGATGCTGGTCTCGGATTCCTGTGCCCATCCGTTCGTTGAAATAACGCATCCCCATACCATCGCTATCCCGACATACCGCACGGCAGGACTTTTCATCATTCGCATAAACGGCCTCGACCATTCGTTAAGATTTTTAAAAAAAGACAATACGCCAAACATTGCCATTGGATATCAGGTTGACAGTTGCCGGAAGTGTTGGAATAGATAATTGAACAATTCCTTCAAATTTAGATTTTTTTAGTTATGAAGTCAAGCTTAAATTTAAGCTTTACAAGAAACAAGCACCCCCGGTTCCGAGGGTTATTTTAGTGGCTTTACGCAGGCTTCGTTCCCTTAGGATCCGGAAAAATATCAAAACCATTTGCCGGCCACCGGCGCGGATCGGTATTCGCGGATATAAGGAAAAATACTTTCGGGTGACGGCGCCAAATAATACAAATTCTGATGATCCCTTTTGGCAAATTTCTTCCGGGAAAGCGAATCAAAAAATTTCATCAGCGGATCGTAAAAATGATTGGTATTGATGAAGATCACCGGCTTGCAATGAAGCTGCAGTTGCTTGAGCGTAAGCATTTCTAGAATTTCTTCCAGCGTTCCAAACCCGCCCGGCAAAGCAACCAGCGCATCCGCGTGCGCTTCCATGACCGCTTTTCGTTCACGCAGGTCTTTGGTCACGATCAGTTCATCCGCCAATTGATAAGCCATGCCTTTGCGGTGAATACTTTCCGGAATGACCCCGACCACCCTGCCGCCATGATCGGTCACCGATCGCGCCAACGCGCCCATTAAGCCGACATCCGTTCCGCCGTAAACCAAGGAACAATTATTTTGTACGATCAATGCTCCCAATGCGACGGCCGTTTCAAAGAAACTTTTATCCACCGCGTCGCTCGAAGAACAATAGACGCAAATTTTTTTATTCATTTCATTACCGGCCGGCTAAACGCGTAGCCCATTAGTTTGTAAGTTAATTTTGCCAGAGTGAAATCTGAATGGTGCCAGGGTTTTACGGGCGCCAATTCAACGACGTCGAACCCGATAATTTTTTTTGACTCCGCGACTTTGCGCAGTAATTCCACGGTTTCATACCATTGCAGGCCGCCGGGTTCCGGCGTTCCTGTTGCGGGCAGAATGCCGGGATCGAATCCGTCGCAGTCAATGGTGATATAGACCCGGTCTTTTAACTTGCCAACCACGTCCTCGATCCACCCGGCGCGCGCATGAATATCTTTTGCGTAATAGGTATCGATCCGATGGTCAACGATGTGCCGCCGTTCTTCGATGCACTGCGCACGGATGCCGACTTGAACGATGCTTTTATTGAATTCCCAAATTCTTCTCATCACACACGCATGGCTGAACTTCGTGCCTTCGTACGTATCGCGCAAATCGGAGTGCGCATCCAGCTGCAATACGGTAAAGGTATTGCCCAGCCTCCTGTGAAAAGCCTTCACGATCGGAGAAGAAATCGTGTGCTCTCCGCCGAGGCACACCGGAAATTTTCCGTCGTCTAAAAGCTTTCCTACCGCCTGCTCAATCACGTTCATCGCTTTCGCGCCCGTCAGGTTTTTGAACGCGATCGGCTTCAACGTCGCGATGCCGAAATCATAAAACGAATCCCGATCCAGCTCTTCATCATAATATTCCACGGTCCGGGACGCCTTGATAATCGCAGCCGGACCGTTCTTCGTTCCTTTGCCGTAACTGGTCGTTGCCTCATACGGAACGGGCAGCACGGCTATTTTCGCGTCGCGGTAATTGCTGTATTTTTTTTCAATGCCTAGAAAATTATTCGGAACTTTTTCCACGGGCAGAACTCCTTTGTTTTAAAATAAAAAAGGTTATTATGCGTGTCGATTCCGCACGAAAGGCGGAATCTGCCGGCACGCCGGAAAAACTACCATAAATATTTATCAAAATTCTCGTCCGTAAACTCCATAGTCAGCGGCTGGCGCGACGGTCGCCGCACAATTTCGCGCGCACCCCGGTGAATGGAGATCATGATCTCCAACTTTCGTTTGGGCTGAATAATACCGTCGTCCCGCCGGATAGCCGCTTCAAAAATTTCATCAAATCGGAATTGACACCCGACGATGCGGCCGCCGCTGACCGAACACGCCTTCGGCGTAAATTGCAGTATTATTTTTTCTTCCTGCCGCAGCTCCAGCTGAAGAACATGATCGGACTTGAATCTCTCGATCATGGAGTCGGAAAAATCTATCCTAAAATAAACGTAACTCAGATCGAAGCCGTAATAGACTCTTTCGATCCAATGGTCGGAGATATGCATCGTATCGCCGTCGGAACGCGCGTCGTATACGCCGGCGTCACGCCATTCGTAGAAATGACTCACGCGGCCGTCGATCTTCGGCTGGATCCACGCGGAGGGAGGCTGAAATAGTTTATCCGCCGCCGTCGTCATGATCGGCGTGGATAATGAGCTCGGCGGCGCCTCCTTCAGGATCTCATATACGCGGATCAGGTGGTAGCGGAAGAGCGAATCAAATTCGGTCTTGTTATGCGCGCGGTGATCGTCACCGAACCACCAGAACCAATCACTGCCCTCTGCAATATAAATTTCCTCCCATGCAGATTTTAAAACATCCGGTTCAGCGGGCGCGTGAGCGGCCAGGAAATCACGGGTTTCCTTAAGATATTGCCAGGCTAAATTTTTTTCCTTGTGGCTTCCGATCCAAATATCAAAATTGTGCCGGATCCACGAGCCGGCATGTAAACGGGTGATGCGGGGAAAAGCGTTGCGCTTGGAGATACTCTGTTCCAGGAAACCGCCGATCGTCACCGGTACCACCGTATCGCTCACGGATAATTTTTCATACAAGAGCCTCAAGAATTTTTGTCCGTTGTCCTCGTAAAATTCCCAGCAGTTCTCGCCGTCCAAAATAATATTCAACACGCACGCTTCCGGATCCAGCGATTCCCCGATGAGCGCCGATCGGATCGTTTCCAGGCGTTTCATGAAATCGTTCGCGGCCTCCTCCGCATTCATGGCGGCGTAAGTAAATCCGATCGCGTCGGACAGCGCGTGATCGCGGAACAAGACGAATAAATCATTGTCCAGGCGGTAAGGCAAACAAATATTTTTTTGTGCGGCCTCCGAAAAGTCGAGGATCTCCTGGTCCGTCGCGAGCCATTGGATGCCTGCTTCGCCGATAACGCGGGCGGATTCCGCGCTGACGCCGCCTTCCGAGGGCCAGCATCCTGCGGGCCTGAAACCGAACAATTTTTCAAAATACATGATTGCTTCGTCCATTTGCCGGCGCGCATCCTCCGGATGCTGAAAACCTACTTCGTTATTTCCGCTCACGCCGGTGTCGCACAGCAGCGGCAAGATAGGATGATAAAACGGTGTTAAGGATAATTCGATGCGTTGTTCGCGGACCAAGCGACGATAGAGCGGAATGACCTCCGCCATAATATCGTAATGGCCGCGGATAATGATCTCTTTGTCCGCTTCGGAAAAATTTCCTCCTTTGGCGAATAAAGATTGGAACGGCTCCTTGGATTTCCAGCTTTCGCCGACCCAGCATAAATTATACCACACTTGCAAATCCGAAATATCCTGATCGGAAAACGGTTCTCCGGATTTTTTTTTCAGGCAGAGCTCCCGGTAACGCGGATACGGCGCGATCATATGCGTATAATTGGCAAGAAAAAACTGATCCAGAATTTTTTCTTTCTCGGCCTGCGACAGATCGCCGGGTTTTTTCAGCGTCAGCAGAATAACGTGATCGGCTGCGCGGCGGTCGACGTAATCCTCCATTTGTACCAGCAGCGAAGGAACGAGATTAAAATTTTGTTTGATTTTCGGAAAATCATCCAGGAGCCTCGGGATATCGTAATAATCCTTGACGGCATGCAACCGCACCCACGGCAACTGATAGATACCACCTCCGTCCGCCGTACGCGTTTTGTAATACGGCTGGTGCTGGTGCCAGAGGAATGCGACGTTTAATTTTTGAGAAGCCGTCATAGGCATCACCTGAACCCTCCGGCGATTCCGGCAGAAGTACCCTGATAAATAAAAAATGGATTATCAAATACGCTGTATTCAATAACCCATTTCAAATGAAAAAAATTCTTACTACCCTCCCAGTTCGTCCAACGCCGTCTTGGCGTCGCGCGCGTACATGGACTCCGGAAATTCCTTCACGACTTTCGCGTACCATTCCCTGGCCTTTTCAGATTGATTGAGAATCTTATGACAACGCGCCAAGCTCATCATGCCTTCCGCCTTTTGACCGGCCCCGGTAGATTGGCCAATGACTTCCGTGTATTGTTCGGCCGCGTCCTGATATTTATTCTGGCCTTCATAACAAGCGGCTATTCCCATCATCGAAGCAATGGTAAACAGCTCATTGTCTCCGTAATCGTCTGCATACGTTTTATACCATTCCAAAGCAAAATCAAATTGATCCGTATGGTAATATGCGTTGGCCAAATAAAAAGCCGCGATTCCGCCGCCTTTCGTGTGACCGCTGACATGCGCATCTATGAAATTGCCGAGCCCTTCGGCTCGCGCCGCGCTGCCGACTTCGTATTCCGCGCAATATTTTTCCAGCCGGCGAATGGCTTCGCGGTAATCGCCGGAAAAATAAATTTGCTCGACGGCCGCCAATTTATTGATCGATTCATCGTTGCGGTCACTCCGGTACGAAATATAGCCGTAGACCAGCGCCGCCAGTACCAGGACGCCGGTAGCTGCCGTCATGAGCTTTTGCTTATGCGTCTGCGCCATTTCGGACGCCGCGGCGATCTTTCCCAACAGTGGATCTTTATGGAGTTCTTTGCGGCTGAATTTTTTTCTCGGGGTCAACATGCGGTCTTTATTCTCCTAACATATTAAAATAAAATTTTTTTATTCTTATTTCCGGGTGTCCCGATGCATCGAAAAGCGCTTAAAAAGCCTCCCTCCGATTTAATGTGCCCTTGGCGCGACTTGAACGCACGACCAACAGTTTAGGAAACTGCTGCTCTATCCAACTGAGCTACAAGGGCTCATTTATTTTCTTGCTAATCCCCTTCTCTAACGCACGACCAATCCCGATGTATCGGGACTGCTCTATCCAACTGAGCTACAAGGGCTCATTTATTTTCTTGCTGATCCTCTTCTCTAACGCACGACCAATCCCGATGTATCGGGACTGCTCTATCCAACTGAGCTACTAGGGCTCATTTATTTTCTTGCTTATCCTCTTCTCTAACGCACGATACCTCCCGCTGAATCGGGGCCCGGCGGACGCAGGATATTATGAAAGCGCGCGTAATATAGTTTCCCGGGAGGGAAAACACAAGAAAAAATTATTTACTCACGATCACTTTGGCGTGACGAATGACTTTATCGTTGAGATAATAACCTCTTTCATGTTCATCCAGAATCGTATTGGGTTCGGAATCCGGCGCCTCAATCTGCATCAACGCATCGTGCAGGTCCGTGTCGAACTCCGTGCCGACGGACTCCATCGTTTTGAGCCCTCTGTCCATGAGCGCTTTTAAGAATTTCTTATAAATAAATTCAAAGCCCTGAACGAACTGTTGGATCTTCGGATCCTCAGAAACCATTTCCTTGGATACCTTCAGCGCGCGCTCCATATCGTCAACGACGGGCAGCAGGTCGATGATCAGCTTTTCATTCGCGTTCTGAACGATCTGGGCAAATTCTTTTTGGGTGCGTTTCTTGTAATTCTCGAAATCCGCCATCGTGCGCAAGAGCTGATCTTTCAATGCTTCTGCTTCGGAAACGGCCGGCTCTGAAACACCGGCCGAAGCGGTGTCAACGGCATCCGTCATTTCCATGGCATCCAGATCCTCCGAATCGGCGGAAGGGCTGTTTTTTTCTTCGCTCATAAACTCCGAAATTCAAAATTTATTTTTTGAAATAATTTATGTGAACCCGTACGGTCATCCTTCATTGAGGGCTTTTTCCAGTACGGCTGCGGTATGCTGCACCAGCGAAATAATTTTTGCGTACGGCATGCGTTTCGGCCCGATCACACCGACCGTTCCGGTGACGCCTCCCATTCGGTAGTTTGCGGTTATAATACTGCAGGCGTTCATCTTTTGATTATCGTTTTCACCCCCGATGGTAACCGCCACCCCGGCGTTTTTCGAACGCTCGCTCAATAAATCCACAAATTGATTCTTTTCTTCTAACAATTGAATAATCGCGTACATGCCGCTCGGATCGGCAAAATCCGGTTTCGATAAAATATTATTGGTACCGGAATAACTCAGTAGGTTTTTGTCTTCAAAATTAAATAATATATCGGCCGACCGCAAAAACACGCGCACGAATCCTTCTTCCTGGTCCTCAAAGCGGTAACGCAAATCCCGCACGCGCTCGGAAAGCGTCTTGCGAATCTCGGCAACCGACAATCCGCTCAGACGTTCATTCAGCAGCTGGCTCACATGAACCCATTCCTCCCGCGATCGGTTTGAGCGCACTTCAAGCACTACCGTTTTAACAAATCCGGACTTCAAACTCAATTCCGCAAGAATCCGGTCCGGCGCGATTGCGATCAAATCCAGTTTTTTAAAAATGGATAAATTAAAGCGCGGCGAAAGAATAATTCCCAATTCGTTGGAAATCTTTGCCAACGCTTTGGACGAGAAATAAAGAATTTCATCGATGCCCTCGGATAAACGAAAAATTTTTGTTGAGATCTCCTGCACCGTAGACGAAATCACATGCTGTTCTGCTGCGCTCAGCTGACCGGTATCCATCATGTCGTCAACATACGCCCGATAACCGCGGTCGGTCGGGACACGGCCGGCCGACGGATGCGGATGGCCTAAATAGCCTTGCTCTTCCAGATCCGCCATGATGTTCCGAATGGTGGCGGCGCTCCATTCAACGGGCAGGTGCTTGGACATAAACCGGGAACCGACCGGGCTGCCCGTCTCGATAAAGTGCTGCACGACATATTTCAGAATTAATTTTTCCCGCTCAGATGGATTCATAGTCACCGGTTTTTTAAAATGATTAATCATGAAGACCCTGCGCCGTCGTTCGCGTGACGTCGCAGCAGATGAAGATCGCGTCAACCACGTTGCGAGTTCTATTCCAGCTCCACGCCGCCTTCTTTGTAAACGCACAACCCAAAGCCCTCTGTGCCGATCCACAAGTTGTCATTTTTTCCGATGGTCAGAGCGGTCACGCGATTCTTGGGCAATTGTGAATTCGACTCCGTAAACACGGTCCAACTTGTCCCGTCGAATTTGGCAAGCCCTTTATTGGTACCGATCCACTTGTTTCCCGCAGCATCTATGGCAATGCATTTGACGATGTTGTCCGGAAGATCGGAATTCGAAGAGGTGTAGAGGGTCCATTTTTTTCCGTCAAATTTTGCCAACCCTCCGGATAAACCCAACCATTTAGTACCGTTCTTTTCTATCACAATGCATCGCGTATTGATTCCCCAGATTTTGGACATGGAGGTATCCATCGTGGTCCACTTCTTACCGTCCAATACGGCTACACCAGACGCGGTACCGACCCATATCGCATCTTTGCTGTCCACCGTTACGCAATTCACGATCTCATCCGGCAGTCCCGGGAACGAAGCATGGTAGATCGTCCAGCTGGTGTCTTTAAATCTCGCCAATCCATTGCCGGTGCCGATCCATTTCGCATCTTTGCTGTCAATTGCGACGGAAAAAATTGAATTCGCAGGAATGCGTGAATTCGAAAGATCAAACGCGTCCCAATTCGTTCCATCAAATGTGGACAAACCCAAAGAGGTTGAAATCCATTTGACATGTTTCCTGTCTATGACGATAGCTTTCACATCGTTATCCGGCAAACCGGAGTTGGACTCGGCCAGCCCCGTACGCTGCCTCTCGGACGGATCAAATTTCATTATGCCGGCTTTTGTTCCGTACCAAATAGCACCGTCTTCTTCGGCAATCGACGACACGATGTCCCCTTTCGTACTGCTGTAAACAATCCATTCCGGCTTACTTCCGCAGGCTTGCATCCACACGGCAGCCAGCGCCAATCCGGTAACGATAAGAATATTTTTCATAAGGGTTCCTCCTGAGTTTTTTTAGTGACTGTACTTGGTAATCAGGGTGCAAAGCAGCTTCTTCTTTTGCGGGTTATTCAATGACCCACGTGTCCCCTTGATCCAATAATTTAGTCAGATTGCCGGCGCCTGCCTTATCTTTGGCAAAGGCAATTTGCGTTTTCATATCCTGATCGTAACAGTTCTTGGCAACCGCACGGAACACGCCGATCGGAGTAGGCAAATCAGGATTTTCGGTCATTTGGCTGTAAATGAACGCCAGCGTCGGATCCGTAAACTTCACATTGTGTACGAGAAGATCGCTCGTCGAATATTTTCCGTCGTCCAGATTGACCACCGTCGGCGTGAAGCCGTCCAAACGGATGCCTTTGTCACGGTTCTTTCCGAATACGAGCGGTTTTCCGTCTTCCAACAAGATGGTAGTGTCGGGTTTCGTGTCTTTTTCCGTCAGCGTTTCAAATGCGCCGTCATTAAAGATATTACAGTTTTGATAGATTTCGACAAACGAGGTTCCCTGGTGGCGGTGGGCCGCGCGCAGCACATCCTGCATGCTTTTCGGATCGCGATCCAGGGCGCGGGCTACAAAACTTGCTCCGGCGCCGAGCGCCGCCGCAATGGGATTGAACGGATGTTCGAGCGAGCCCATCGGCGTGGACTTGGTAATTTTGCCGATCTCCGATGTGGGCGAATATTGTCCTTTGGTCAAACCGTAAATCCGGTTGTTGAAAAGCAAATAATTAATATTCAAATTTCGGCGAATCACATGCATGAAATGATTGCCGCCGATGCTGAGCGCATCGCCGTCGCCGGAAATGACCCAGACGTCCAGGTCGGGATTGGCCAATTTAATTCCCGTTGCCACTGCCGGGGCACGTCCATGGATGGTGTGAAACCCGTAGGTATTCATATAGTACGGGAACCGGCTTGAGCAGCCGATACCGGAAACGAACACATATTTTTCCTTGGCGATGGCAAATTCCGGCAGCGTGCGCTGGACGGTTGCCAGAATTGCATAGTCGCCGCAACCCGGGCACCAGCGGATATCCTGATCGGATTCAAAATCTTTTTTGGTTTGAACTATTTTCGGAATTTCAGCTACGGCGTCCATTGGCACCTCCCAGGATATCGATGATTTTATTTTCAATTTCACGTGCGGTAAAGGGCTGTCCGGAAACCTTATTTAAACCGATCACATCAATCAGATATTCCGCCCGGATCAATTTGGATAATTGTCCCAAATTAATTTCGGGAATGAGAATATGCTTGAACCGTTTGAGAATGGGGCCCAGATCCTTTGGAAAAGGGTTGATCCATCTCAGATGGGCACGCGAAACTTTCAGGCCTTTCTTCTCACAGCGTTCCATCGCGGTACGGATCGCGCCATACGTTCCGCCCCATCCAAGGACAAGCAAAGCGCCGGAATCTTCTCCGAATATTTCTGTCGGCGGGAGAAAATCCGCGATACGCTTCACTTTTTCCGCGCGGATTCGGCACATGTAATCATGATTTTCCGGTTCATAATTGACGCCGCCGGTAATATTTTTCTTTTCCAATCCGCCGATACGGTGTTCCAGCCCAACCGTTCCCGGAGTCACCCACGCACGCGCGAGGGTCTTTTCTTCACGCAGATACGGAGCAAACGTACCGCTGCCTTTGTGGCGCGAAAAATCGAAATCGGGTAACGTATCCGGTTTCGCGATTAGCCAGGGTTCCGCTCCGTTTCCGATGTAGCCATCCGACAAGAGGATTACCGGCGTCATGAATTTGACGGCCATATGGGCTGCTTCGTAGGCCACTTGAAAGCAATCTGCCGGACGTGACGCCGCTAGGACCGGCACGGGCGATTCTCCGTTACGTCCGTACAAGGCCTGTAATAAATCCGCTTGTTCTGTTTTTGTCGGCAACCCGGTACTCGGTCCCGCGCGCTGAACATCGATGATCACCAAAGGCAATTCCGTCATCACCGCAAGGTTGATCGCTTCGCTCTTTAGGCAAAGACCCGGGCCGGACGTCGTCGTGACCGCAAGGCTTCCGGCAAACGAGGCGCCGATCGCCGCGCAGACGGCGGCAATTTCATCTTCCGCCTGGAATGTTTTGACGCCGAAATTCTTATATTTTGCAAGTTCATGGAGAATATCGCTCGCCGGCGTGATCGGATATGACCCCAGGAATAATTCCAGCCCTGATCTCTGCGAGGCCGCGACAAGTCCCATCGCGATCGCTTCGTTGCCTCCGAGGTTTCGATAGGTACCGGGCGGGAGTTTCGCAGGATGGATCTCGTAGGAATTGACGAACGCTTCCGTGGCCGCGCAATACGCATAGCCCGCTTTCAGAGCCAGAACATTGGCTTCCGCAAGCAGGGGTTTTTTTGAAAATTTTTCCTGTAAAAACTGTATCGTGCTGTCCATCGAGCGGTTGAAAAGCCACGAAATCATGCCGAGCGCAAAAAAGTTTTTGCATCGCTCCATGCCTTTGTGATCCAATCCCGTGTCGCGCAGCGCGGCTTTGGTGTGCGCTGACATTTCTACTTTGAACGTTTGGTACCCTGCGACCGTGCCGTCCTCGAGGGGGTTCGTTGCGCAGGCGGCCAGTTTCAGATCTTTCTCGGTAAAGCTGTCGGCATTGACAATTAATACACCGTTCGCTTTGAGCGATTTGATATTCGCTTTCAGCGCAGCAGGGTTCATTGCTACGAGCACGTCCACTTCATCACCCGGCGTATGAATGTCATAACTTCCAATATGCAGTTGAAATCCGCTCACACCTGCAAGGGTTCCGGCAGGAGCGCGAATTTCCGCAGGAAAATCCGGAAGGGTCCCTACATCGTTGCCGAAAAGCGCGGACGTGTTGGTGAGTTCATTCCCCACCAGCTGCATACCGTCGCCGGAATCCCCGGCCAGACGAATGGTGACTTCTTCTAAATTTAAAACAGATTCAGCCGACATGGTCTATTCCCTTTCACCCAATTTTTCCTGAGTTCCTGTGTCTGAATTGAGATAATTTCATGAATACAAAGCACTTGGGCAATATAGAAAATTTTACGTTAAGTAGCAAGGGCGTTTATGGAACACGGAGGCTTGGAATATTTTTTGGGAGGAGGTTAGAAGGCGTCAATAACCCGATCGCAAGGAGTCGTTATTCGGTGAGGGTAAATAAATTCTTCAGAGCTTCGCTCGTGATGGTAACGGGCGCAGAAGGATCTTCTCCGGCGTTTTTGGCAGGCTTGCTTTGGCGCACGTCGGTTTTTTCTACGCCGCCGCTGCCGGCTATCTTTACGAGTGCAACGCCCATTCCGGTTTCAGCATACAGGCCCTCCGTGATGGCAGACATCCCGGAAATCTTGATCGCATAAATTCCGTCCGTCAGCGGTTTTGACTGGGTGGATGTGGATTGAAGCAAGTTCATTCCGTATTGTATCTTGCGGGCGTGGCCGGGAATGCCTGTGGTACGCCAGTATTCCTCGCCCTGTTTTTTGTCATCGTGTTCCGTCTGCCGGTACTTAATTACCGTGAGATTGAAAAAATCAATCGTCATCGGTACGCCGGATGTGGTACTCCACTCGATATCCCACGGCCGGCCGGCCAGCGAAATGGTTTTTTGCTGAGGTTTAGTTACAGAATCTTTGATCTGAATTAATAATCTTTCTTCTGCCATCATTACCAATCCACCGCCACTTTCAAAACGTTTGGAGCTGCATTATTCTGCGAATCGCTGTACAGCACATGACCGTTGAATTGCCCGTACTCGACGATCTCTCTTAATACTTTCACATCCTGCCTGCAGTATTCAATAATTTCATCCACGCGCCCCTCTTTCCACCACTGCAGTGCCAACAGCCCGTCGGCGCTTTTGCCGACCTGGAGCGTCGCCGTTGCCACGTTATCCAGGCGGATGCGGTGCTTGAGCTTGCCGCTTAAATATTGAGCGACGTCAAATGATTTCTTGCCGATCTCGGCTACATCGCCGTAATGCGACAAAACTTTGCTGTCAAAATTATCTCCGTTGAAGGACACCACCATGTCAAACGCGTTCATGTAAAGGATCATCCCGGCAATATCTTTTTCATACCACACTTTGTAGTCATCGCCCGGAGCATACGTGACCGCCACGGAGACCAGCATCTTATCTGCGTTGTCCCAGCCGCCCACTTCTTCTGCGCGTTTTTGTGTTTCGACATCGTAAAATACGAGACGCTTGTTTTCGGTCAATTTTCGGGACGAAACTTCAGCGACTCCCGACAATTCAAAATGCGAATAACAGCTGAACCAAAATTCAGCAGGATACCGTTCTTCGTACGCGCTCATGTGTGGATTCAAAATGTTCAATGACCGCCCGCCGGCAGGACGGGACGGGCCGAAGCCGCGAAATTCTTATTCATGCCCATAGGTAACTAATGAAACAACCCGATGACCTTTTAATTTATCGCGCCCGTTTAGAAACGTCAGTTCTACGAGTACGCCGATGCCGGCCACTTTTCCGCCGAGCATTTCCACCAAATCGCACGAGGCGCGCAGCGTGCCGCCCGTCGCCAGCAAGTCGTCCACGAGCAAAATTCTCTGTCCTTTTTTGATGGCGTCTTTGTGAAGATGCAGCGTATTTTGACCGTATTCCAGTTCATACGAAGCGGATACTGATTCCGCGGGCAATTTGCCCGGCTTGCGCACCGGAATAAATCCGACGCCCAATTCATAAGCGATCACCGAACCGAAAATAAATCCGCGCGATTCGATACCGGCCACGGCGTCAATTTTACTTTTTGAAAATGACTTTAATATTTCCCTGGCTGATTTTTTCAGCGCCTTGCCGTTTTTGAGGAGGGTCGTAATATCTTTGAAATGGATTCCCGGCTTGGGAAAATCCGGGACTTCACGAATGAGTTTTTTATAATCCATGATCTCTATTCCGCAATCTGAAAATCCTCAAAGGTACCGGTGAAATTTTTCCAACTCACTTCAACTTCCTGTACGCGCGCAAACGAGGGTCCCCTGTGAAGATGATCAATAAAATCCTCGATAGAGGTTTGCTCCCCTTCGACCCGAACGAAAACATCGCCGGTGCTGAGGTTTTTTGTAAATCCCGTCAGATTCAATTCCCGTGCGCGTCTGTGTGTATACCATCGAAAGCCAACGCCTTGAACAAGTCCGCGGACCGTGATTTCGGCTCCGGCGTTCATGTCAATTGTTTGTATTCTTCCAAATCGTTACAGACAATGACCTTGTTGCGCCCGGTCATTTTCGCTTCATACAACGCTTTGTCCGCCCACTCGAGCAATTGAAATTCATCTTTGATAGGCTCGTTCGGAAGCGACGCAATACCGACGCTGATGGTCTTCCTGATCGAATGGTGTTCGTCCTTGAATTCGTAATCCTCCACCTTTTTTCGAATACGTTCGCCCACGATACGTGCATCGACGGTTGTCGTATCGGGAAGAATCGCCAGAAATTCTTCTCCGCCGAAGCGGCCGCAAATATCGACCAAACGTGCCGTGTCTAATATGATCTTTGCAATATCCTTGAGCACGATATCGCCGAAGTTGTGTCCGTACGTGTCATTCACACTTTTAAAATGATCGGCGTCAAACATCAAACAGGATAACGGGCGTTTGTAACGCACGGCACGGCGGAATTCGTCTTCTAATTTGCGGTTCAGATACCGGCGGTTGTACAGCCGCGTCAACTCATCCGTTACGGACAATTCTTCCAATTGTTTGTTCGCATTGCGTAACGAATCGTTTAACTGCTTGATGCGCAGCATCGACCGGATACGCGCCGTCAGTTCGCTCATGTCGTACGGCTTGGTCAAATATTCATCCGCACCGCAATCGAGCCCTTCAATCTTACTCATCAATTCGCTCTTGGCCGTCAGCAGAATAATCGGAATGTACATGCCTTCCGGTGTGGCCTTGACGCGTTTGCACACTTCAAACCCGTTGAGTTTGGGCATCATCACGTCGAGCAAAATAATATCCGGTACCAGCGCTTCCGCCTTTTGCAGCGCTTCTTCTCCGTCTTTAGCGGTATGCACGTCGTACTTCATCTTGGACAACAGCAGTTTTAGAATGTACAACCCGTCATCGTCGTCGTCCACGACCAGTACGCGCGTGGTCCTTCGTTCGCTCGTGTTATCCGCCGGCTCTACCATCCACCGTTCCTCAGTTGGTTAAAAATCGCCGCGAGAGGGTTTCAAAATGATCTCTTCAACCCCATTCGCATCGGATTGCGTATAGGCATAGATCACGGCGTTGGCAACATCCGACGCCGATAACATTTGCTTTCTGTCAAAACCCGCCGGCTGCGTATCCCAAAACGGCGTGTCCACGGCACCCGGGATGATCGCCGTCACTTTGATCCGGTGTGCGCGCATTTCTTCGCGCAGCACCTCGGTAAATCCCAGTGCCCCGAATTTCGACGCGGCGTAGGCACCGCAGTTGGGAAATCCTTTCTTGCCCGCGCTGGATCCGATGGTGAAAATATGCGCCTTTGGGCTTTGCTTCAACATGGGAAAGAATGTTTTTGTCATCAGGAAAATTCCTGTGAGATTCGTGTCCAGGGTCGCCTGCCAATGTTCGAACGACATGTCCGTGATCGGCTCAAAATAACCCGTACCGGCGTTGTTGACGAGCACGTCCACGTGCGAAAACTTATTTGCAATTTCCGCATGCAGGCGATGGACCGCATCGAACGACGATACGTCGTACGGAAAAATTTCAACGGATTTGGAATTTATTTTTTCAGCCAGCGACTCCAAATGCGAGCGGTTACGCGCCACGGCTAACACCGTAAAGTCCGCCTTAGCGAAGGATTCCGTTATCGCGGCGCCGATACCTCTGCTTGCGCCGGTCACCAAGGCAATCTTTTTCATTCAAAAAGCTTATATCGTTTTCAAGAATGTGATTTTCAAGTTAATCAAACTCATGCGGAGTTTCAATAACTTTTTTTATTTCTTGACGACTCCCGGAATGTATCGAAAACTTCCCGGGCGGCTGCGCCGTGCGGCGCTCCCAAATGACCCTGACCGGCATTTGTTCAAGAAAAGCTTGGGTGAAGTTACCCGAAATAGATCGCCGCCAGGCCGATACCCATAGCGAATTTCAGTAAATTATTCAAGAGGTGCAAATTTCCGGGCGACGCGTCTTTCCACATCGAATAAATTGTAAAAGCCAAAACAGGATGGACGCCGAAAAGAACGATCCACAGATACCGTTCATGGTAATAACCCAGCAAATAGACCTTGACGGTCATGACAATGAGAATCATAAAAGCAAAAGTGGCCAGCAGCAACGCGCTTCGCGAGCCGTAGACTACGGGAAACGTCCGGGCTGAAAGTTTTTGATCGCCCTCTACGTCTTCGATATCCTTCAAGATCTCTCTTCCAAAGTGCAACAGAAAAGCAAATGCCGCCGGCACGACCGCCTGTTCGGGTTTATGGATCGCGACGCCTCCGTAAATAAAAGCCAACGCCGCAAAAAGACTCACCGTGGCATTCCCCCATAGCGCCGTTCGCTTCAAATGCCAACTGTAGACCGCCAGCATCCCCACGGCCAAAAATGCAATCAAAAAACATGCGCTGCTGATCTGATAACTGACATAAAGCCCCGCCGTCGATGTAAGAAACCAAAGTCCCAAAGCCTGGCTTTTGGATAAAAGGCCTTGCACCAACACGCGTTCAGGTTTATTGATACGGTCAATATCAATATCGAAATAATCATTGAGGATGTTGGCCCCGCCGCAGATGACGGCCGCTGAAATCGCGGCATAAATCGCCGCGCGAACCGACTGCGGATCGTGCGCGCTGTCCGATATCCATAAAATCAGCAATACCGAAAAAAATGTAATGACAACGTTGGTCGGCCGTAAGATGATGAAATAAGGCTTGATGGAAGAAACCATGCTGGGTCGTTCTAACTTGATCTGCTGCAATTGCCTCCGAATAGAAATCAGGGAATGATCGCCACTTTTTTTTCTATGTACGGATGTTTTGACGATCCGCGATAATATTCTCCATCGGCTGAATTCCGTCATTACACGAACCCCATCCGGGGAATCAACGGATTAATTCGCCGGAGTCTCTGCGGCGTTTTCAGACGGAACGCTTGCTTCTATTTGTTCGGAAACGCGCGCGCTTTTGCCGCGGCGGCCGCGAAGATAGAACAGTTTCGCCCGGCGCACACGACCCTTGCGGACCAAGGTGATCAGCGCGATACGCGGCGAATGCGTCAGAAAAATTCTTTCCACGCCGACGCCGTTGGAAATTTTACGCACGGTAAAGCTGGCATGAACCCCGCTGCCGCGTCTTTGAATAACCACGCCTTCAAAGGTCTGAAGACGCTCTTTATCGCCTTCCACTACTTTTACCTGCACGGCAATGGTATCGCCCGGGCGGAACTCCGGAATATCGTTCCGCAATTGGTACGCCGTAAATGCGTCTATTTTGTTCATTGAACTGCCTCCGATATATATTTTAAAATTATTTTATTTCTCTTTTTCACCGCTATCCAGGAGATCGGGCCGTAACTTCTTTGTATTTTCTAGTTTCTTCGATGCCCTCCACTTTTCAATTTCCGCATGGTTGCCCGAAAGCAATTCCTGCGGAACTTTCATTCCGCGAAAATTTTCCGGCTTGGTAAAATAAGGACAATCCAAAATAGTATCCTGAAATGAATCCGTCATGGCCGATTGCGCATCATTCAGAGCGCCGGGCAGCAGTCTTACGATCGCATCTACCATCGCCAGCACCGGAAATTCTCCTCCGCTGCAAACGTAATCGCCGATCGAAATGCTCCGTGTGATCAATTTCTCCTGCACCCGGTCATCGACCCCTTTGTAGTGCCCGCATACAAAAATCAATCGTGATTTGAGCGACAGTTCCACCGCTTTCTTTTGCGTGAACGCTTCACCTTGCGGCGAGAGCATGATCACTTCTGTTTGGCCGTCCATATGATGGCGAACGTGATCGTTTTCATCAATAGCAGGTATCTCTAAGATTCTTTCCACGCATTTGAAAATGGGCTCCGCTTTCAGGATCATCCCGCCGCCGCCGCCGTAAGGCGTCTCGTCGATCGTCCGATGCTTATCCGTCGTAAAATTTCTCAAGTCGTGGGCGGTGATGACTGCCAACGCACGTTTGACCGCCCGGCCTGCAATGCTGTAGGAAAATACGTCTTCGATCAAAGCCGGAAAAGCGGTGAGAATGTCGATCCTGAGCGCCATACTTACTTATTTTAAATGAACATTGAAAAATCCTCTGAGGATCCTAATCCAATAAACCTTCGATCACGTGAATCGTAATGATCTTTTTTTCAAAATCAATTTCCTTCACGATTTCCGGCACCGCGGGGATCAAACATGTTTTCCCGCCGGTGTCAATTTCATACAGGTCGTGAGGCCTGTGTGAAAAAATATCGCTTACGGTTCCGACTTTTTTATTTGCCTCATTCCTGACTTCCAGCCCGATCAGGTCCTGCACGTAATATTCTCCCGGCGGCAGGGGCGCTAACTGAGATCTGTCAACGAGCAAAAAACCGCGTGCGTAATGATCTGCTTCCAGGCGATCGCTAATTTCCTTCAGTTTTATGATTCCTTCGCCCTTCGCCCACCGCACTTTTTCTATATGAACTTCCTTCGTGGTTTGAAACCTGTCGGCAATATGCAGTCTGCCTTCAAGATTCCCTGTATGCGCATTCATCGGCTCGATTTTCAATTCGCCTTTGACGCCGTGACTGCGCAGAATTTTCGCCACTTGAACTAGATCTTCCACGAAAAATTATTTCAAAAGATTCAAAAAATTATTCTAAGATTTCCAGCACGGCGCGTTTCCCTGCTCTTGCCGAAGCCGCCGCCAGTAAGGTTCGCAAGGCTTTTGCATTTTGGCCGCGCTTGCCGATGACTTTTCCCAGATCACCCTGACCGACTTTCAGTTCGAACACGGCTACGCGTTCCCCCTCCACTTCCGTTACCACAACTTCATCCGGTTTGTCCACCAGGTGCTTGACGATAAATTCAATGAAGCTTTGCATCGCCATCCTCCTTCACGTTGGTTACAGTTCAGCCGCCAATCTCTATCCGGTCCCCATGCAATGGGACGATGAAAATTTGTTATTGAGCCGGTGCGGAGTCGGCCGGAGTTTCTTCAGCCGGTTTTTCTACTGTTTTTTCCACGGCTTTTTCAGCCACCGCTTCTACGGCTTTGTCTGCCGGTTTTTCGAATTTCTTTTTCAAAGCACGTGTTTTCTTCACCCGTTTTTCCGCCACTCGCTCTGCCTGCCGCGCGGTCCATTTGTCCATCTCGGCTTGAATTTGTTCTGCCGTCAATCCTCTGGCCGTCAACCTCCATCGGTGCAAAATACCGGTCTTACGCAGCAGACTTTTTACGGTATCCGACGGTTGAGCGCCGTGTAAAAGCCACTTGAGCGTCTTGGATTCGTCAATGACCAATTTCGGCGGGGTCGTTAGTGTATTATAGGTCCCGATCCGTTCGATATAATCGCCGTCGCGTTTGCGCGTGCTGTGCGCCGCCACGATGCGATAAAACGGCTGATGCGTCATGCCGCCGCGTTGCATTCTGATCTTAACCAAGTTCTCAGTCCTCCGTTTGGTGTAATTTTGGTGATCGTACTCTTAGTTTGTCAAAAATTTCCGGCCCGTTGCCCCTGAGCTGTCAAAAAGCCCCTAAGGGCTGGTAGTTTATGAAATTAAATATTTATTAGCAACATTTTTTTGAAATTAACGCGGCATTCCGAACGGCATCATCTTCATCATTTCCGACGGATTCATCTTGCCCATTTTCTTCATCATTTTCTTCATGTCGTCAAATTGTTTGAGCATGCGGTTCACGTCCTGAACCGACGTGCCGCTGCCTTTCGCGACACGCAAACGGCGCCGGCCGTCAAGGATATGCGGTTTCGTCCGCTCTTTCGCCGTCATCGAAGAAATGATCGCGCCCATGCGCAGCAATACTTTATCGTCAATATTCAGATTCTTGATCTTATTGCCGATGCCCGGGATCATGCCGAGAATGCTTTCCAGCGAACCGAGTTTCTTGATCTGCTTTAATTGATCCGCAAAATCTTCGAGTGAAAATTCGTTCTTACGGAATTTTTCTTCCAGTTCCGCCGCTTTTTCCAGGTCAATATGTTCCTGGGCTTTTTCGACCAGCGTGACAATGTCCCCCATTCCCAGAATGCGTGACGCCATCCGGTCGGGATGAAATTCCTCCAGCGCATCCATTTTTTCGCCGGTCCCGATAAATTTAATCGGCTTGCCGGTGATACTGCGGATCGAAAGTGCGGCGCCGCCGCGCGCATCGCCGTCGAGTTTGGTCAGCACGACGCCGTCGAAGGCGAGACGGGCGTTGAATTCTTTGGCCGTGGTGACCGCATCTTGCCCCGTCATGCCGTCGGCGACGAACAGAATTTCGTTCGGTTTCGTCTTGAGTTTGATGTCCTCAAGTTCCTTCATCAGGGCCTGGTCGATATGCAGACGGCCGGCCGTATCGAGAATGACTACATCTTTGCTGTGTTGACGGGCATACGTGATCGAATCGAAACAAATTTTTACAGGGTCATTTGTCTGCGCCTCTGCGGCAGAGAACGTAAGGAGCTCCAGAGATTTCCCGAGCGTTTGCAGCTGTTCCGCAGCCGCCGGCCGGTTAACATCGGCCGCGACCAGCATCGGGCGTTTGCCTTTCTTGCTTAAATAATTGGCCAGCTTGCCGCTGAACGTAGTTTTTCCGGACCCTTGCAATCCGACTATCATGATCACCGTGGGCGGAATGCCGGCAAATTTCATCGGCGCGTTTTCTCCGCCGAGTGTCGCAACCAATTCGTCATGAATGATCTTGACGATCTGCTGCCCGGCGGTCAGGCTGCGGATAACTTCTTCTCCGAGCGCTCTCGCAGAGGTCCTGTCAATGAAGTCTTTGACTACCTGGAAATGCACGTCCGCGTCGAGCAAAGCGGTTCTGATTTCCGTCAGGGCGTCCTGAATGTTTTTCTCATTGATGACGCCGCGTCCGCTCAGCTTCTTGAAAACGTTTTCTAATTTTAGGGATAAGTCGTTGAACATTGAAATTCCTTTGGAACAGAATTCAGAAGTCAGAAGGCAGAAGCCAGAATGGAAGACAGAGCCTAGTTAACAGAATCTATAATTTTTTTGCTGTATGATTCTAGAATTTTGCTAACTTCTTCCAATTGGTTCACTAATACTAAAGAATCTCCATAGCCCAAATCCCTGGCTAAAATCAAATAATAGCGGCATTCTTCTATTGACCCTTGTGCGATATTCATAAATCTTGCTTTATCGGCTTTTCCTCTTTTCTTAAAGCCCTCAGCTATGTTAGCAGCAATGGATATTGCAGCCCTTCGAAACTGGGAACTCAAGGAATATATTTCCTTTCGCGGAAAATTATCAGTATATTTATAAGCAGCAAGAACAAATAAATGCGCTTTTTGCCAGACAATTAAGTTTTCGAAAGTTTTGGCCGGTTCATCTATCATCGCATTGATTCTGACTTCTGCCTTCTGGATTCTGTATTCTGACTTCTGCCTTCTGTATTCTGACTTCTGGATTCTGTATTCTGACTTCTGCCTTCTGTATTCTGCCTTCTGTATTCTGCCTTCTGTATTCTGACTTCTGACTTCTGACTTCTGACTTCTGACTCCTGACTTCTGGCTCCTGGCTCCTGGCTCCTGGCTTCTGGCTTCTGGCTTCAGGATTCAGAGTTCCTAATCTCTTTTCTTCCTCTCGTCTCTTCTGCGGTCGGCTTCTTTCAGAATTTTCTTCCGTACGCGAAAATTCAGAGGAGTAACTTCCACCAATTCATCATCACTGATAAATTCGATATAATCTTCCAAACTCATTTCATGTATCGCATCGAGGCGCACCGCGTCATCCGAACCGGAAGCGCGCATGTTCGTCAGCTGTTTCTTTTTGCCGACATTGACTACCAGGTCGTTGTCGCGCGAATGCCTTCCGACGATCATGCCTTCATAAACTTTCGTTTGTGGCGGCACGATCAGCTCTCCGCGGTCCTGCAAGCTCCACAGCGAGTACGCAACGGTTTCCGTATTTTCCATCGAGATCAATACGCCGTTGAGACGGCTCGCGATCTCGCCTTTGTACGGCTCGTAATCGTGAAAATTATGATTCATGACTCCCGTGCCGCGCGTATCCGTCATGATTTCGCCGCGATACCCGATGAGGCCGCGGGCCGGAATGACAAATTCTATTTTTACCTGCTTGTTTTCAAGATGAATTAAATTTTTCATCTCCGCCTTACGCTGGCCGAGTTTTTCGATCACGACGCCCATGTAATCTTCCGGAACGTCAATGGTAAGATATTCCATCGGCTCCATCGTTTGTCCGTCTATTTTCTTCAAGATCACTTCAGGGCGCGACACTTGAAATTCATAGCCTTCGCGGCGCATCGTTTCGATCAAAATACATAAATGCAATTCCCCGCGCCCGGAGACCTTGAACGTGTCCATGTTGCCGGTATCTTCCACACGCAAAGCCAAATTGGAAAGTAATTCCTTATACAGGCGTTCGCGCAAATGCCGGGACGTTACATATTTTCCGTCTTGTCCCGCAAAAGGCGAATTGTTCACGATGAAATTCATCGTGATCGTCGGTTCGTCCACATGGATAGGAGGAAGGGCTTCGGGATTTTTCGGATCGGCAACCGTTTCGCCGATTTCAATTTCTTCCAGGCCCGCGAGAGCGATGATCTCTCCGGCGCCCGCCTCGTCGATATCCTGCCGCTTCAATCCTTCGAAGGCATAGAGCTTCACAATTTTTCCGTTGTACTGCGCGCCGTCTTTCTTCAAGACCGTCATCGTCTGCCCGGATTTGATCGTACCGCGTGTGATACGTCCGATCGCGATACGCCCGAGAAAGTCCGAGTAATCAATGTTGGTGACCAGCATCTGAAACGGCGATTCCTTATCGCCCGGCGGCATAGGGATCTTATTGATAATGGATTCAAATAACGGTTTCATATCTTCGTTCGGCTGATCCAGTTCGTATTGCGCGTATCCGAATTTGGCGGAAGCGTAGATCGTCGTAAAATCCAATTGATGATCGTTCGCGCCGAGTTCGATAAAAAGGCTGAATACTTCGTCCAGCACCTCATGCATCCGGGAACCGGGGCGGTCGATCTTATTGATCACCACGATCGGCGTGCAATTCTCTTCCAGGGCTTTGCGCAAAACAAATTTCGTCTGCGGCATCGGCCCGTCGAATGCATCCACCAGGAGCAGAACGCCGTCCACCATTTTCAGGATACGCTCCACTTCGCCGCCGAAATCCGCGTGGCCGGGAGTATCTACGATATTTATTTTCACTCCCTCGTAATGGATAGAGGTGTTCTTCGCTAAAATCGTAATGCCGCGCTCTTTTTCAAGATCGTTCGAATCCATGACCCGCTCGGCTACCTGCTGATTTTCGCGGAACGTACCGCTTTGTCTGAGCAATTTATCCACCAGGGTGGTCTTGCCGTGATCCACGTGCGCGATGATCGCGATATTTCTGATATCTTCACGCAGTTTTGCTTCTTTTTTTTCTACCACATCCACGTCGTCCACCATACAACTCCTTCTAAAACAAGAATAAATCAATTTTTTCCAAAAGTGGGCGAAATGTATCTAATAACCCTTACAAAAACAAGTGTTTTTATTCAAATTCCGAAAAGTCCTCCTTAAAAAAATATTCGTTTTTTGGTTCATTTTTTTTTAAACTGAGCGGGAAAATGCACCGAGATTCCATGAGCGATTCAACATCCAATTACCTCATACATACGTACCAATCCGGAAGTTGGCAGGAAAAACGCGATACCCTGACGGTGGAAGAACCGCTGGAAATTATTGCGTCGTGCCGGGAAACGGACGAGTCCAAAGTGGTTGCCGTCACTATGCGCACGCCCGGACACGATGATGAATTGGGTATCGGATTCTTGTACTCGGAGGGTTTAATCCATTCGTATGACGAGGTCATCGGGACAAATCAGCCCGACGCCAATACCCTTGAGATCCTCGTTGACAAGAAAACTTTTCTCAAGGTGAAGGAAGCGGAAAGCTTGAATCGTTATTCCTTTATAAATTCAAGCTGCGGGATCTGCGGGCGCGCTTCCCTTGAAGATTTGAAAGAAAAAGGATTCAAGCGAATAACTTCCGGGCTGACGGTTTCTCCGCGGTTAATTTTGGATCTTCCTCATCAAATGAAATCGGCTCAGAAGATTTTTCACCACACCGGAGGACTTCATGCGGCTGAATTATTTGATGAAAAGGGCCACAGCCTCTGCCTTCGCGAAGATGTGGGGCGACACAACGCCGTGGATAAGATCATCGGCGATGCTTTTCTGCGTAATCTCCTGCCGCTGAGCAATTATGTATTAATGGTCAGCGGAAGGCTGAGTTATGAAATCGTACAAAAAGCTTTGAGCGCCCGGATTCCGATCCTGGCCGCAATATCGGCACCCTCGAATTTGGCCGTAAAAGTGGC
This sequence comes from uncultured Bacteroidota bacterium, assembly GCA_964563165.1. GTDB lineage: Bacteria > CLD3 > CLD3 > SB21 > SB21 > CAZLWA01. Next base: position 71,358 of record CAZLWA010000052.1, read on the forward strand.
CCACGAATTCGGAATCACGCTGATAGGTTTTTTGCGCGGTGAAAATTTCAATGTGTACACATATCGGGAGCGGGTTAAATAGAAACAAAAAGCCTTGGAATTTTTCTCCAAGGCTTTTTTCTATTTACTCTTTTAAACAAAGCGAGAATGCTAATTTTTTGAATCACACAACTTCGATCTCGGGCTTCCCAAGTATTTCCATTTTCGGGCGGATGCCGAGCCCGGGGTGTGTGGATGCGGACATACGTCCTTTCACGCGTTGCGGAGCCCCTTCCGCAGTACTCACCGTCACATAGCTGTTGAAATCGGTTGCGGTAAATAGAAATTCCGGCGGCGTGCTGTGCGCCAGATGGGCGATCGCCGCGGTGGTAATATCGCCGCCCCAGCTGTCCTCGATCGTCATGGCCAGACCCATCGCGACGCACAGGTCGCGGGCCTGACGCGCTTTCGTCAGACCGCCGAATTTGCTGATCTTGATATTCACAACGTCCATCGCAAGATCCGACTTGCCTCGAAGAAGCATGTCGATGCCGTCGATCACTTCGTCGAGTACGAACGGATGATCGGTGCGGCGGCGGATCGAGAGGCATTCTTCGTAGGTGAGACATGGTTGTTCGATATACACGTCCACATCGCGCACGGCACGGACTACGCGAGCCGCTTCGTGCATCAGCCATCCGGTGTTCGCATCGGCGATCAGTTTGTCGCCGGTCTCAAGTTTAGCCGAAACGGCACGTATGCGCTCGATATCGGTGTCAGGGTCGCCGCCGACTTTGAGTTGAAACCGGCGGTAGCCTTCTTCGCGATAGCCTGCGACGCGGCCTGCCATGGCTTCCGGCGATTCCTGTGAGATAGCCCGATAAAGACCGAAATCATCGCCGTATCGCCCGCCGAGAAGAACACATACAGGCTGACCCGTCACTTGCCCGAGAATATCCCAACAGGCGATATCAATTCCGGATTTAACATAGGGATGCCCTTTCAACGCCGCGTCCATGCGCCGGTTGAGCCTCTCGAGCTGGAGCGGGTCTTCACCGATCAGGTGCGGGCCGAGCTCCGCGATCCCCGCACGCACACCCTTGGCGTAAGCCGGAAGATAAAAGGGACCGAGCGGACAAACCTCTCCGTAGCCGGTTACGCCCGTATCGGTTTCGACGCGCACGATCGTGCTGTCAAAAACGGTAACGGATTTGCCGCCCGACCATTTGTAACTGCCTTCGCGGAGCGGGAGGTCAACGCGATATGCCGAGATTCGTTTTATCTTCATGCAGCCTTTCGGTTTTTGAGCAGACTACAACTGCTCCCTGTAATATGAAAAGCCCCGCGGCAGTAATTGCGCGAGGCTTTGCCCCAATTCTATTTTAAGAATTCAACTGAACTAATGCGCCGCTTTCTTTCGTGAAACTACTTTTCCGGATTTCCCTTTTTTCTTTACTAATGCCGCCGTTTTCTTTACTGAACCTTTTTCCGGCTCCCCTTTTTTCTTTTCATCTTTGTAGAACCCCACAATACCTTCCTCCAACCACAGGTACTGGTCGTCCAGAATATTTTTTGCGATCTGATATTTTCTTACATCGTCATTGGACCAGAGCGCGTGGAAAGAGGCTTTGACGCGCCGCTCCGCATTCCGGCAGAAGAGATCCGCGAGGTCCATCGCATCCCGATTGCCTTCCTCGGCTAATTTAACCGCATGGCTGATCGTTGCCGACATGGCAAAGAGTTCCGCGCCGATATCCACCGCACGGAACAAAAATGCCTGTTTGTATGCTAACTTCGCCTGGAAGCGCAGCATGCCGTGAAAAATCTGGCGGGACACTTTTCGGGTCGCGCGATTAATGAAGCGCACATGTTTTGCCAGTTTTCCGAATTCGCCGTATCGCGGCCACAGGCCGTAACCCAGCCACCGCGTCGGATACCACCACGCATAGAAAAGAAACACTTTCGGGAGCGCCGATAAACGCTGTCCCATCGTGGATTTCGGATTGATCATGTCCCAGGCAACTTCCAGATGTTTGTCCACGGCTTCGCGTGCGATGAACAAGCGCATGATCTCGCTCGAGCCTTCGAAGATCAAATTAATGCGGAAATCGCGCATCGCGCGTTCGATCGGAATTCCTTCTTCGCCGCGCGCCTTCAGTGAATCTGAGGTTTCGTATCCGCGGCCGCCGCGAACCTGCAGCGTGTCGTCCACGATTTTCCATCCGGCTTCGGTGTTGAACATTTTTGACACCGCCGCTTCGAGGCGAATATCATAGCCCTGGTCGGACATTGCTGTTGCAATGTCGGAGACCGACTCCATCGCAAACGTCATGCACGTCATATCCGCAATTTTTTGTGCGATCGCTTCGTGTTTGCCGACCGGTTGTCCCCACTGCACGCGGGACTTGCCCCATTTGCGAACGACTTCCACGCAGGCTTTCGTCGTACCCGTGGAAATCGCGGGAATGGTGAGCCGGCCCGTATTCAATGTGATCAGCGCCAGTTTGAGGCCTTTGCCCCGCTCCCACAAAAGGTTTTCTTTCGGGATACGGACATTCTTGAACGAAATCACGGCATTCTCCAGCGCTTTCAGCCCCATGAAATAACAGCGGTGTTCGACCTTGACGCCCGGCCACTTTGTTTCCACAATAAATGCGCTGATCGCTTTTTCATTCTCGTGACGCGCCATGACCACAATGATGTCTGCGATGGTTCCGTTCGTGCACCAGAGTTTTTCGCCGTTGAGGATATAAAATTTTCCGTCTTTCGATTCCGCCACGGTAGAATGTAAATTCGCGGGATCGGACCCGACTTCCGATTCGGTGAGCGCGAAAGCGGAAACTTCACCGCGCGCTACGCGCGGAAGATATTTTTTCTTTTGTTCCTCCGTTCCGAATGTCTTGAGCGGCTGGGGAACTCCGATCGACTGATGCGCAGAAAGCAGCGCGGATATGTTCCCGTCCTGGCTTCCCACCAGCAGCATCGCTCTGTTGTATTCCGCCTGAGTAAATTCCAGTCCGCCGTATTTTTTAGGAATTTTCATTCCAAATGCGCCCATTTCCGCGAGCCTCCGCCGGACCTTGTCCGGAATTTTTCCTTCACGGTCGATCGCATCCGAGTCCACTTCCTCTTTTAGAAATTTTTTCAGCTTTGCATAAAACTCCTGAAACTCCGGGCGATCAATTCCAAGAGCCTTTGGAAAAGGATAAACAAGGTCCAGCCGGAAGTTACCGAGAAAAATTTCACGCAAAAAGCTGGGCTTTTCCCATTTACTTTCACGGGCGCCTTCTGCAACTTCCCGCGCTTCTTCTTCGCTCACATGTTTTTTATTGCCGTTATCGTCCATATCAGCCTCTCTGACTTTCCGGTAAATTTTATTTTGCAAAAATGTTAATTCGTTCAATGATTTTTGTGACTAATGCAAGTTACAAGAATTTCGTCGGAATTCAAATGATTTTTATCAGGAGAATTGGCATCACCCAAAAATTTCTTGCAATGATTACGATACGACGTTATATTGCGCCGTTGTAATCTTAATTGGGCCCGTAGCTCATCTGGATAGAGCATCTGCCTTCTAAGCAGAGGGTAATCCCGCCGCGGCGGGATCGGGCCATGACGAAGTTACAGAAACTTTGTGCGCCCATAGCTCAGATGGATAGAGCATCTGCCTTCTAAGCAGAATGTCACAGGTTCGAGTCCTGTT
>CAZLWA010000053.1:0-18423 GCA_964563165.1 uncultured Bacteroidota bacterium
GAAGCGGTGTATGATTACGACAATAACCGCGGCGGAAAGATCTCGCAGATGAAGCTTGGAAATAATATTCAAACTGTAGATTACACGTACAACGTGAGAGATTGGCTGAAGTATGTTAATAATATAAACAGTATGGGCACAGATAAATTCGCGATGAGTCTAGGATACGACACGGTTGCGACGAATCCAAGATTCAACGGCAATATCGCGTCATCAAGTTCACTTGTCGCAGGCCAATCGGCGTATGCAAGTGAAACGGCACGCTGCGCCAAACCTGATTGAGCCGGCCGAGTTCGCGAACCGTCCAGAAACAAAACCGAAATTAAACACATTGATTTTCGAAAGAAAAAACATTATTTTTAGATAAAAGGAAAATCGAATGTCCACGTTACTTTCAAAATTGATGGAGGAAGTGTCGAAACTGCCTGAAATCCAACAGAATGAGTTGGCGGCACACTGGCTGGAAGATCTAAAAGATGATCTTAGGTGGGAGCAAAGTTTTGCGTCTTCGCAGGATCAGTTAGCGAAATTAGCCGACCAAGCTCTAAAAGATTTTAAGGAAGGAAGGACAAAGAACTTAGGATTCGATGAGCTATGAACTCTTACCTGAATGACGAGTTCCTGGCCTATTTCCAAAAACTTCCCGAAGAAATCAAATATCGAGCCCGTAAGAATTATCAGTTGTGGAAAATCAATCCTTATCATCCCAGTCTTGAGTTTAAAAGAGTTCATTCCAGAAAACTGATATATTCAGCACGCATCACCCGCGAGTGGCGCGTGTTAGGAGTCAAAGACGGGGACAATATTGTCTGGTTTTGGATCGGCTCGCATTCTGAGTACGATAAATTACTAAAAAGAATATAAACGAAACAATGCGCCTAAGACAAGAACAGTCCTGGTTTCCTCGCGCGTCCTTGTGAGTTCAATCGCTCACGAGACATATGAATAGTTCGGTTCACCGCAAATAAAAAAAAGGCAACCACGTGTGTGGTCGCCTGCATCTGACAAAACATTTTTCCGGGTTTAACCCGTATGCGCCGTCTCTTCGTAATAAGCGCATCGGCGTTTCTTACCGATACGGACCGTTGCCGGGCGGCCCCACGCTATGCTCTTGGCGCTGCATTTGTGTGTTTGCACAATGAGATTCGCGCAAATGGTTTTTTTTCTATGGTTAAAACACTGGATTTTCGGCAGCAAGTCATCGGTCTCCGATGCTTCTTGCTGCTCAACCGGGTCCTCGTGTTTTTTCGATTTAGCTTCTCTGACTTTCGCTGTTTTAGCAGCTTCTTTTTTCGGCATGATTTGAGTTCCTAAGATTCAGAAAAATTATTTTTTGGTTTCCATTTCTTCTTTTTTATGTTTGATACGCTCGGCTAAAGACATCCGGCGCTTTTCTTTCGCTTCTTTCTCGGCTATGGCTTTGCTTTGTTTGTCAATTTGCACGTTTTCGTAACCCACGAGTTCCAATACGGCCAGTTCCGTTGCGTCGCCCTGCCGTTTTCCTAATCGCATAATGCGCGTGTATCCGCCGCCGGTGTAATTCGGATTGATGGTCTTACGGGCAGTGTCCAGGGCCTTCAGTTTCGGCGCGATCTCATCCAGTAATTCGTGGATCACGGTCTTGGTCAGCGCCTTCTTGTCGTCCACGTCTTTGTGGACTATCAGGAATCGGCGGTTGCCCAAGCGGTTGATCAATAGCCGGCGTGCGGACAGGTCGCCCTGTTTGGCATACGTCAGCAGCCGTTCCGCGAAGCCGCGGGCGGCTTTGGCTTTGGTAATGGTCGTGACGATACGTTTATGACGGAACAGTTCATTACAAAGATTTTTGATCAACGCTTTGCGGTGGCTTGCCGTCTTGCTCAGTTTATATACTTTTTTACCGTGTCTCATGTTCCTCTGCTGCTGCTTTATGCTTTTTAATTGTCTTCGCCGTTATAATACTTGGTCAAATCCATCCCGAAACTCATGGCCCGCTCTTCTAAGATCTTGTTCAATTCCGTCAGCGATTTGCGGCCGAAATTGCGGTACTTCAGCATTTCGGATTCATCTTTACTCACCAGGTCGCCGATGGTCTTAATACCCGCTGCGCGCAGGCAATTGTGCGAACGTACGGAGAGTTCCAATTCGTCCACACTCATCTTGAGCAGCTGGCGTATCCGCGCCGCTTCCTGATCTTCGATCTGGCCTTCTTCGGATTCTTCTTCCACTTCAAAATTAATGAACAATTGGACATGGTCTCTCAGCAGCCGGGCGCTGATCGTCAGCGCATCGTCGGGCGTAATGCTGCCGTCTGTCGTAATTTCCAGAATGAGTTTCTCAAAATCGGTGTGTTGACCCACGCGCGTGCTGTCAATCGTATAGCGCACGATGCGGATCGGGTTAAAGATCGAATCAATGGGGACCGTTCCGATCGGCATATCGGGAAATTTATTTTCTTCCGCGGGCACCCAGCCTTTGCCGCGCCCAATGCGCAATTCAATTTCAAAATTAGCATCTTTGCTCAACGTCGCAATGTGCTGTTCCGGATTGAGAATTTCAAAATCCACACCGTTGGACGCTTTCTGAATGGCGGCCGCTTTGAAGTCTCCCGCGCCTTTCAGGTGAACGACGATCTTATCCGGTTTCTTATTATGGAGCTTGAACCGGACACCTTTCAGGTTCAGGATCATTTCGGAAACATCTTCCGCCACGCCCGGGATAGTTGAGAATTCATGCAGCACGCCGTCCACTTTGATAGAAGTAATGGCCGCGCCGGGTAAGGATGACAACAACACACGGCGGAGAGAGTTACCGATCGTCACTCCGAAACCCCGCTCCAAAGGCTGTATGACGAATTTACCATACGTCGTAGTATAGCTTGATTCATCTAATTCGATGCGCTCCGGCATCTGAAGTCCTGCCCAATTTTGCACGCTTAAACTCCTTCTCTTAGAGATGGATATATATTAATAAAACGGATTTTAAATTATTTCGAATACAATTCTACGATCAACTGCTCCCGCACGTCGATAGGGATCTGCTCGCGCTCGGGCAGCATCATGAATTTGCCTTTGAGATTCGCTTTGTCTACGTCGAGCCACACAAACTGGGAACCTTCTTTGTACCGTTTTAAGGCGTTGTGGATCAGCGCCAGTTTTTTACTTTTTTCACGAATAGAAATTTCACTGCCCGGTTTAACCTGGAACGAAGGGATGGTAACCAATTTGCCGTTCACTTCCACATGGCGATGCAGCACCAGCTGGCGGGCCTGCGAACGGGATGACGCAAAACCAAACCGGTAGACCATATTGTCCAGGCGGCTTTCCAGCAGCTGCAACAACACCACGCCCGTCACGCCTTTTTTGCTTTCCGCTTTTTCAAAATAATTTCTGAATTGTCTTTCAAATACGCCGTAGATGCGGCGGACCTTTTGCTTCTCGCGCAATTGGATGCTGTAACCCGACGGCTTGGTACGTTTGTCGCCATGCTCGCCCGGCGGATAATTCCGCGACTCGATCGGACACTTTTCGGTCAGACATTTATTGCCTTTCAGGAAAAGCTTTTCGCCTTCCCGCCGGCACAATTTACATACGGCATCGGTATATCTTGCCATTCACACTCCTAAATTGAGAGATCTATAAAAAATTAAACCCTGCGTTTCTTCGGCGGACGGCATCCGTTGTGCGGAATCGGGGTCAGATCGCGAATCGCGGTAATTTCCAGTCCCGCCGCCTGCAGCGAACGGATCGCGGATTCACGCCCCGCGCCGGGGCCTTTGACGCGCACTTCCACTTTTCTCAAACCCATATCGATCGCGGCTTTCGCCGCAGTTTCTGCAGCGACTTGCGCGGCGAACGGCGTACTTTTCTTCGATCCGCGAAATCCCATTTTTCCCGAGGTACACCATGAGATCACATCCCCGCTGTTGGTCGTCAGGGTAATGATCGTATTATTGAACGTCGCTTTGACCACCGCAATACCGGAAGATTCAACTAATTTTTTCTTCTTGCGGGGCGCGACCGCTTCTTTTTGCTGAGCCTGCTGGGGATTCGTCGGTGCCTTGGCCAAATTTATTTTCCTTTTAAAAGAATGAGGTTAATGATTTACTTCTTCGCTTCCACTTTCTTCAGACCGCCGATCGTCCTTCTCTTGCCCTTACGCGTTCTGGAGTTGGTGCGGGTGCGTTGACCGCGGACCGGAAGGCCTTTGCGGTGTCTTAATCCGCGGTAACAGCCGATATCCATCAGCCGTTTTACGTTCAGCCCGCTCTCGCTGCGTAACGCGCCTTCGACCTTGAATTCGGCGTTGATGACATTACGAATTTTATTTTCTTCGTCTTCGGTTAATTCTTTGATTTTCTTAAATTCATCCACTCCGGCCTTCTGCAAAATATTCTTAGCCGTCGTTCGGCCGACGCCGTAAATGTACGTCAACCCGATGAACACCCGTTTTTCTTTGGGTAACTCAATGCCTGCAATACGCGCCAAGATCGTGCTCCTTAAAAAATATGTTACATGGATTGCTGCAAAGCCCGTCGATCAGCCCTGACGCTGTTTGTGTTTTTTGTTTTCACAAATCACACGAACCACGCCTTTGCGGCGGATGATTTTGCATTTTTCACAAATCTTTTTGACTGACGAACGCACTTTCATAAAATTCCGACTCCGAAAAAAATTATTTGAACCGGTACGTGATCCGGCCCCGCGTTAGATCATAAGGGGATAGCTCAACCGTCACTTTATCGCCGGGCAAAATACGAATAAAATGCATCCGCATTTTTCCCGAAATATGCGCGTGAACTTCATGTCCATTTTCCAATTTGACTTTGAAAGTAGCGTTCGGTAAAGTCTCCAGAATGACTCCGTCGACCTTTATAAGCTCTTCCTTTGCCAATCACAAACCTCGTAAGTTGTTGTAAAAATTAACACCAAAATGGACGCTCAATATATCAAAAAAAACAATAAAATCAAGAGCAATTTAAAATAAATCGGACTGTGTCAGGATCTCAGGCCCTTCGTCCGTGATCGCAATGGTATGTTCGAAATGCGCCGACGGCTTGCCGTCCGCCGTGCATACGGTCCACTGATCCCCCTGCGTGTAAACTTCATACGTACCCATGTTGATCATCGGCTCCACACAAAATACCATTCCGGCTTTGATCCGGGCTCCCGTTGCTTCCTTGCCGAAATTCGGAACGCTGGGCTCTTCATGCAGATGGCGCCCGATACCGTGTCCGACCAATTCCCGCACGACTGAAAACCCGTGCCGTTCAACATACTTTTGGACCGCCGCGGAGATGTCATGAATGCGATTGCCGACAACCGCCTGCGCGATACCCTCGTAAAGTGAAGCGCGCGTGACGTCAAGTAATTTTTGCTTCTCTTCGCCGATAGCTCCCACCGGCAGCGTGATCGCGGAATCGCCGTAGAAACCGTTCTTATACACACCGACATCCACGCCGATGATCTGGCCTTCTTTCAGCGTCTCGCCTTCTTTCGGAACTCCGTGAACCACCGCGTCATCTATTGAAAGACACGCGCTGGCCGGAAATCCGCGGTAGCCTTTGAACGCCGGCTTTGCGCCGCACGATCGAATAAAATTTTCAATGGACAAATTTAAATCAACTACTTTCAGCCCCGGTTGGACCAGCGTTTTCGCTAACCGCAGACTTTCAACCACAATACGGCAACTTTCCCGTATCTTTTCAATTTCCGATAATGACTTTAAGTGGATCACGAACTACCCTCGCCGCCCTCGAATCCTTCCCGTTTTCAAAAATCCGTCATAATGACGCATCACAAGATGCGATTCAATCTGCTGAATGGTATCCAAAGCAACGCCCACAATGATCAGCAAAGACGTTCCGCCGAAAAACGACGCGAAGCTGTACGAAACTTCCGCCGCGTGGCTGACAAAAAACGGCAGGATCGCGATCAGTCCCAGGAAAATAGCGCTGGGTAAGGTTACACGCGTCAAAATATTATCGATAAAGTCGGCGGTCTTTCTGCCGGGACGAATGCCGGGAATGAACGCGCCTTGTTTCTTCAAATTATCAGCCACCTCGACCGGATTCATCGCGATCGCCGTATAAAAATAAGTGAAGAAAACAATAATGATCAGAAAAATAAAATTGTAAAAAATAGAATCGATCGAAAAATGCGTCGTCACAAATTCCGAAACCGTACCCGGAAAAAACGTAGCCACGGTATTCGGAACAAACATGATGGATTGCGCAAAGATGATCGGCATGACGCCCGCAATGTTGATGCGCATCGGGATGTGCGTGGATTGACCTCCGTAAACTTTACGTCCGATCACGCGCCGAGCATACTGCACCGGAACTTTCCGGATTCCTTGCGTAATGAAAATGATGGCCGCCACGATACCCAGTAATATCGCCACCAAAACCAATTCGATCATGATATTGCGGTTGCCGTTCGCGATCTGAAGCGCTTCGTCAAAGATGGCCGTGGGAAAACGGGCGAGAATTCCGATCGTAATGATCAGGGAGATCCCGTTTCCGATACCGCGCTCGGTGATCTGTTCACCCAGCCACATAATAAATATGGTACATGTGGCCATCGTAACCATGGTCATTAAGAAAAACATAGGTCCCTGGTCCGGAACGACTTTGACCTCTGTTCCGCCCACCACGACGCTCAAACTGCACAGCCACGTGGCTACGCCTATCGCCTGAACCGCCGCCAGCGCCACCGTGCCGTAACGGGTCATTTGACTTATTTTTTTACGTCCTTCTTCGCCTTCTTTTTGTAACTTTTGTAAGTAAGGAATGGTCGTGCCGAGTAACTGCAAAATAATGGATGTGCTGATGTACGGCATGATGCCGAGCGCTGCAATCGTCGCCTGGCTCAAACCGCCGCCGGCAAACAGATCATAAAAACTGAGCAGCGTATTTTCCGCCTGCCGGAAATACTGTCCCAATGCCGCTGCGTTAATGCCCGGTGCGGGAATATGCGCTGCGGTGCGTTCAATCAACAGAATCCCTAAAGTAAAGAAAATGCGTTTTCTTAACTCGGGAATTTTGAAAACATTCACAAACGTTTGAAGCATGGTATCCTATACCGCTGAATGAAATGGAGTTATATTTTCCTTGTTCTTTTCTTTTTCACCAGAAGCGTTTTTTTCACGCCCAGCACCGTCACTTTACCGCCGGCCTTTTCGATTTTTTCCTTCGCCGATGCGCTGATGGCATGAACCTCCACGTGCAGGCCTTTGGCTGCTTCACCTTCGCCCAAAATTTTCACGGGCTGATGTTTTTTTGCGATAATACCGGCTTCGAATAAGAATGCCGCGTCTATCTTTTTCTTTGCATCGAACGACGCCAGGGAAGCCAGGTTGACCGTTTGAAACGGTTTTCTGAAAATGTTGGTAAATCCGTATTTCGGCAGGCGGCGCTGCAGCGGCATCTGACCGCCCTCAAAACCGGCGTTCGTGTGTATACCGGAACGGGAACTTTGCCCTTTGTTGCCTTTGGTCGACGTACCGCCGTGGCCGGATCCTTCGCCGCGACCGATGCGTTTAACTTTTTTACGCGAACCGTGCGCGTATCTCAGATTGCTCAGATTCATTTCAACCTCTTAAACTCTTAAAAATTACTTCTCAGATTTTTTTGCTTTGACTACTTTATAGCCGGATTTCTTTTCCTTTTTTATTTCTTTAGGTTTTTCGCTCGCCTCTTCCATGGTAACCAGATACCTGACCGCGTGTACCATACCCCTGATCTGAGGCGTATCGGTGTGATAAACCGTCTGACCGATTTTTCTCAATCCCAGCGTACGCACGGTATCGCGGTGCGATTGCATCGTGCCGTTGACGCTGTGAACCTGTTTGATCTTTAAGAATTTCATTTTTACAGCCTGTAATTAATTTCTATTTTGTGAGTACTTCCATCACCGTAAGATTGCGTTTCGCGCCGACTTCCCGCGCGTTGGTCACTTCCGAAAGCGCTTTCAGCGTCGCTTTCACCAGATTGTGCGGATTCGACGAACCTTTGCTTTTACTCAAAATATCCGTGATGCCAACCGACTCTACGACCGCGCGCACGGCGGCTCCGGCGATGATCCCGGTTCCTTTGGAGGCCGGCTTCAAGAAAACCTTGCCGGCGCCGTATTTCGCAGTGACCTCATGCGGCAGCGTACCGTTGTGCAGCGGCACAAATATCATTTTCTTTTTTGCGTCTTCTTTGCCTTTGGCAATGGCATCCGGGACCTCGTTCGCTTTACCGAGGCCGACGCCGACGCGTCCTTTGCCGTCACCTACCACCACGATAGCGTTGAAACTGAACCGGCGTCCGCCTTTTACGACTTTGGCTACGCGGTTAATATGCACCACGCGCTCTTCTTTTAAGTCGGTGTCCGTCTGGCTTCCGGTGTTTTCTTTTTTCTTGAATGATCTTTTACTGCTCATCGACTCCTCGTTCTAATATGATCCGCATGCAAAACTTTAAAATTTCAATCCGCCTTCGCGGGCGCCTTCGGCTACCGCCTTCACCCGGCCGTGATATTGATACCCGTTGCGGTCAAACACCACCGCTTCGATGCCTTTGGCCTTCGCCGCTTTCGCCAATTCTATTCCGACCAACTTTCCGACGGCAATTTTTCCGTGTTCTTTCTTATTTTTCTGGACGTTTTCCAAAAGGCTCGAAATGCTCAATAACGTACGACCGGTGTTGTCGTCGATTAACTGTGCGTAAATGTGACTCAGACTGCGATAGACGGAAAGACGCGGTTTTTCGGCGGTGCCTGAAATTCTTTTACGAATACGCATCTTGATTCGCGCACGATTGGCCGCTTTCACGAGATTTTTGTTGGACATAATGATTTCTCTATGATTAAAGTTGGTTAATTACTTCTTCGCAGCGGCTTTGCCGGCTTTTCGGCGGACTTTTTCATCCGCGTATTTAATGCCTTTTCCTTTGTACGGTTCGGGCGGTTTGAACGATCGGATCTTGGTCGCCACCTGACCTACCAATTGCTTATCCGCGCCTTTGATGATCACGCTGGTCGGCGTCGGCGCAGCCACTTCAATACCCACGGGCGGCATGAACAAAATGGGATGCGAAAAACCCAGATTGAATTGGATCAATTTGCCTTTCGGTTCGGCTTTATACCCGACCCCGACAATGTCCAGTTTTCTTTCAAATCCCTGGGAAACCCCGGCAACCATATTGGCGATCACGGCGCGGACCGTGCCGTGAAGCGAACGATGAAACCCGCTGTCGTTCTTGCGCTGGACGATAATTTCCTTTCCTTTGACTTCAATCGCGCTTTCCGCATGAAACCGCTGTACCAATTCGCCTTTCGGCCCTTTGACCGATACGCTGCTGCCGCTGACCGTCACCGTCACATTCGCCGGAATTACGATCGGTTTTCTTCCAATTCTTGACACGTTTCAAACTCCTGCAATTTAAAATGGCCTACCAAATATAGCACAATACTTCGCCGCCGACATTCTCCACTTTCGCTTTTTTATTCGTCATGACGCCTTTAGACGTCGAGAGAATCGCAATGCCTAAATTTGATTTGACACGCGGTAATTTGCCGACATCCACATATTTTCTCAAACCGGGCGTGCTCACTTTTGAAATGTGACCTATCGCGTTTTTCTGTTTTTCATCGTATTTCAAATAAATGCGAATGATACCCTGCACGCCGTCGTCAAAATTATTGTAATCTTTTATGTAGCCCTGTTCCAAAAGAATCTGCGTAATATCGCGTTTTAAATTCGACGAGGGAATGTCCACGCTCTTCTTTTTCGCCTGGATGGCGTTACGAATACGCGTCAAAAAATCCGCAATCGGATCCGTCATAGACATGGAATGGTCTCCTTACTTACTTAAAAAACTCTTCAAATAGTTTACCACGAAGCTTTTGTAATACCCGGAATTTCGCCGTTGAGCGCCAATTGTCTGAAACAAATTCGGCACATGGCGAATTTACGCATGTACCCGCGCACGCGTCCGCAGCGGCGGCAGCGATCCACGCGCCGTGTAGAAAACTTGGGTTTCTTTTGCGCTTTAGCAATCCACGCTTTGGTTGCCAAATGTCAGTTCCTTTCGATTATTTTTTTACGCCGCGCGATCCCAAAGGCTCTTAGCGAGCACACCGGATTTCGCGGCTGACTCCACACATTATTTTTTCTTGAACGGCATCCCGAATTCTTTGAGTAATTCGTAAGCTTCTTCGTCCGTCTTCGCCGTTGTCACAATCGTAATGTCCATGCCGCGTACGCGGTCCATTTTGTCTACATCAATTTCCGGAAAAATAATCTGTTCGCGAACGCCCAGTGTGTAATTCCCCCGCCCGTCGAAGGACTTGTCGGGAACGCCCTTAAGATCACGGATACGCGGGATTGCGATATTCAGCAAGCGATCCAAAAATTCATACATGGTCGCGCGCCGCAGAGTAACCAGGCAAGCAATGGGCACGCCTTCGCGTAATTTGAAATTCGAGATTGCCTTTTTCGCTTTACGAATCGCCGGCTTCTGTCCGGTGATCAACGCCAGATCATGAACCGCCGCATCGAGCAATTTGGAATCCTGCGTCGCCGCGCCTACGCCCATATTAATAACGATCTTTTCGATCTTCGGCGCCTGCATGATATTCTTGTAAGAAAATTTTTTCATCAATGCGGGCGCGACTTTTTCTTTATAATTCAGATACAAACGCGCTTTATAATCTTTATCTACCGCTTCGCGCTTGCCTTTCGGAATTTCTATGCCGGAGCCTTTTTTGTCGGCTTTGCTCTTTTTCTCTTTGACTTTCTCTTTGACTTTCTCTTTGACTTTTTCTTTTTCTTTTTCTTTTTCTTTTTCTTCGTTAGCCATTCGATCCTCTTTATAAAAATAAAATGCTCTGAAAATTCTAATTCACGACTTCGCCGGTCGCACGGGCGACGCGGACTTTGGAACCATCTTCCAGTTTCTTATGCCCGACGCGCGTGCGCTTGCCGTTGTGCATCAACATCACTTTACTCGCGTGGATCACGTTTTCCTTTTCCTGAATACCGCCTTGCGGGTTTTTCTGATTGGGCTTGAGGTGCTTTTTGCGCAGGTTAATTCCTTCCACGATCAGCTTGTTTTCCTCGCGCAATACGAACAGAACCTTGCCTTGTTTGCCTTTGTGATTGCCCGAGATGACGATAACGGTGTCGTTTTTCTTTACATGCATACATTTGACCTTCTAAAACGTTTATTATAAAACTTCAGGGGCCAGCGATACAATTTTCATGAATTGCTTTTCGCGAAGTTCGCGTGCTACCGGCCCGAAAATACGCGTACCCGTCGGCTCTTTGGCGTCATTGATCAGCACAGCCGCATTTTCATCGAAACGGATATAGGAACCGTCTTTTCGTCGCGTTTCTTTTCTCAGCCGCACTACGACCGCGCGTGCCACGTCGCCTTTTTTCACGCCGCCGCCGGGAATGGCGTCCTTGACGGAAACGATGATCTCATCGCCCAAATGCGCGTAACGCTTGGACGTTCCGCCCAATACACGGATGCACATCACTTTTTTCGCTCCGGAATTGTCGGCCACCGATAATCGGGTATACTCTTGTATCATTTTATTCTCTCGTCCGGTTTAAGATTTAGATTAATCAGCTTTCTTGAGAACTTCGATCAGTCTCCAGCGTTTGTGCTTGCTCAGCGGACGCGTTTCCATGATTTTTACGAGGTCGCCGATTTTAGCTTCCTGTTTTTCGTCATGCGCCATCAGTTTCGCCGTGCGTTTGATGTATTTTTTATAAATCGGATGAACGACTTTCCTTTGGATCGCGACGGTAATGCTTTTTTGCATTTTGTCGCTAACGACCGTACCGATTTTGGTCTTGCGCTGGTTGCGCTCGACCGGCTTATTTTCTTCTGGATTGGACATGAAGGCTCCCGAACTTTCTACAATTTATTGAGTAGCAATGGTTTTTAGGGTTCTAAATTCTGCCGCGAATTCCTTTCGCCTTGGATGGCGATACAGATCTTTTACAGCCCGGCGCAATTTGGCCTTATCAAAGTTGACCTTTTCGCCCTTCAGCAGATTCGCCGTTTCTTTGATCTGAAATTTCAGGCTGAGATCATTGAGAATCGAACCCGCTTTGGCCAGTTCCGTTTTGTCCGATTCTTCTTTCAAAAGCGTTTTCAGGATCGCAATTTCTTTCCGCGTGTGCTTCAATTGAAGTTTATTGTCCAATTGCCCCACCGCATGCTGGAAACGCAATTGAAATAACGTGTTTTCTGCTTCGGACAGCATGCCCCGGATCTCTTCGACCGGTAATCCTCTGACTTCATGTGGTTTCATTTCTATTCTCCAAAAAACTTTTATGCGTGAATTTCACCGCGTTCAACGAATTTCGATTTGAGAGGCAGTTTGAACGCCGCCAAACGAAATGCTTCCCGCGCCAGATCTTCCGTGACCCCGTCAATTTCAAACATCACGCGTCCCGGTTTGATCACGGCTACCCAGAATTCCGGTGCGCCTTTACCCGAACCCATACGCGTTTCCGCGGGTTTCTTCGTCACCGGTTTATCGGGAAATATGCGGATCCAGATTTTTCCGCCGCGTTTGATATATCGCGTCATCGCGATACGCGCCGCTTCGATCTGGCGTGCGGTGATCCAGCCGCACTCGGTGGACTTCAATCCGTACGAACCGAAATCGACTTCATTGCCGCGCGTGGCTTTACCGCGCATCTTTCCGCGGTGATGTTTCCGGTGCTTTACTTTCTTCGGCATTAACATGGTAACACAAACTCCTGATCATTTTTAATTCGCCGTTGTAGCCCGAAGTCCAAAAAATTACTTCGTTTCCCAAGGGCTCAGAATTTCACCTTTGCAAATCCACACTTTCACGCCGATCTGTCCGTATGTCGTCCGGGCAGTTCCGTATGCAAAATCGATATCCGCACGCAGCGTGTGCAGAGGAACGCGGCCTTCATTATATCGGTCCGCACGGGCAATTTCTGAACCGCCCAGACGGCCGGAAACCGCGATACGAATACCTTCCGCCCCCATACGCATGGCCGCACGCGTGGCGTTCTTCATCGCACGGCGGTAAGGAACTTTTCCTTCCAATTGCCGCGCAATATCGCTCGCCACTAAAAAGGCGTCAATTTCGGGCGACTTGATTTCTGCAATATTCAATCGGATTTCTTTACCGGTCAATTTCTTCAATTCCTCACGCAATTGGTCCACGTCTTTTCCTTTTCTGCCGATAACAATACCCGGACGGGCCGTGTGAATAGTGATCGTGATCACTTCCGCTTCTTTTTTAATCCGCTCGATGGCGATCTTCGTCACGCGGGCGTCTTTGGGAAGGCGGTTGCGCAAATAACTGCGGAGCGTCAAGTCTTCCTGAAGCTTGTCGGCAAAATGTTTTTCGTCAAACCAGCTGGAATTCCAGGTTTTGATGACGCCGAGTCTGAATCCTAATGGATGCGTTTTCTGTCCCAATTTTCCTCCGTCCTTCGACTTTAAGTAAGAATTATCTTACGATCTTTCTTCAACGATCACGGTGAGGTGGCTCGTGCGCTTGCGGATCACCGAGCGGCGCCCCATCGAGCCCGCACGGCCGCGCTTCAACATCGGCCCGCCGTTTACAAATATTTCCTTCACGTACAATTGATGCGAATCCACACTCGGTTTGACAAACGTCACATTAGCCACAGCCGAGCGCAGCGTTTTTTCAATGTGCGTCGCCGCATTTTTGCGCGTAAAATGCAATATGTTAATTGCTTCTTCCGTGTTTTTTCCGCGAATGAGCTCGGCAACCCGCCTCATCTTTCGCGGCGAAATTCTCAAATGCTTTGTTAATGCCATGCCTTCCATGATTCTCTCCGAACAATTTTATGAATTTATTTAGCTGCCGGTGGTGGTGGCGTAGCTGCCGGCGTCGCCGCCGTGGTCATCGTCGTCGTAACCGCCGCTGCCGCCTTGGCGCCCGAATGCCCCCGGAACGTCCGGGTCGGCGCAAATTCTCCTAATTTGTGACCAACCATGTTCTCGCTGACATACACCGGAATAAATTTATTTCCGTTGTGCACCGCAAATGTATGTCCGACAAAGTCCGGCGAGATCGTGCAGGCACGCGCCCACGTTTTGATGACTTTTTTCATATTCGATTTATTCATTGCCTCAACTTTTTCAACCAACTTGGTATCCAGGTAAGGACCTTTTTTAATCGAACGACTCATGCTGACGTACCTCTATTTCTCTGCGTTTTAAATTTTTAGAAAAAATTACTTCCTGCGCTTGACTATATATTTGCTCGTGCGGTGATTTTTCTTACGCGTCTTGTATCCCTTGGCCAGCTGCCCCCACGGCGACACCGGATGCGGATTACCTTGCGGCGCCCGGCCTGCGCCGCCGCCGTGCGGATGATCCACCGGATTCATCACGACCCCGCGGTTGTGAGGCCGAAACCCCATCCAGCGCATGCGGCCCGCTTTTCCGATGGTAATATTTTCATGTTCCAGATTTCCAACTTGCCCCATCGTCGCCATACAGTCTTCCGAAACTTTCCGGATCTCGCCCGAGGGCAATCGCAATTGCACATACCCCGCATCACGGCCGGCCACGTTGGCAAACGCCCCGGCGGAACGCGCCATTTGCCCGCCCTTACCGACCTTAAGTTCGATGTTATGAACATCCGATCCGAGCGGAATGTTCTTTAAGGGCATTGCATTGCCGATCTTGATTTCCGCAGTTGCGCCCGACATCACTTTTTCTCCGACTTGCAGGCCTTTCGGCGCCAGGATATACGATTTGTCGCCGTCGATGTATTGAATCAACGCAATGTTGGCGCTGCGATTGGGATCGTATTCGATGCCCAGAACTTTGGCTTCGACGCCGAAACGCTGACGTTTGAAATCAATGACACGGTATTGTTTCTTGTGGCCGCCGCCGCGGAAACGCGACGTCGTATGGCCGTTATTATTTCTGCCGCCGGTTCTCTTCTTACTTTCCAACAGCGATTTTTCAGGCGTCGTTTTCGTGACTTCACTGAAATCCGAAACGGTGATGTAGCGCCGGCTCGGGGTATAAGGTCGAAACGTTTTTAATGGCATGTTCTATTCTCTCAACTTTTTATGGCGGATGATCTATGCACCTTCGACAAATTCGATCTTGTTATCTTTAGCTAAAGTCACAATGGCTTTTTTCCAGTCCCGGCTCTTGCCCTCGGTGCGCCCGGCGCGTGTAAAGCGCGAACGCGATTTACCGAGAACGTTTATCGTGCGCACGGACAGCACTTTGACGCTGAATTTCTTTTCGATCGCATGCTTCACGTCGATTTTGTTCGCGTCTTTCGAAATCTCGAATCCATATTGATTCAACGGCTCGCCGTTGCGTTTTTTCTTGTCCTTCATCAGTGAAATTTTTTCCGTGATGAGCGGACGTTTTAGAATTTGGTTGATGCGACTGTTGTCCATTGTTCAAAAACCTTATTAATTAATTTTCTGCCGCAGATCCGAAAGCGGAACCCACATTCTTGATCGCACTTTCATGAAACAACAAATAATCGGCGTTCATTATATCATACGTCGAAATATCCTTCACGACGCTGACTTTGAGCCCGGGTATATTGCGGCAGGATTTCCTGAAATTTTCATACACATTCAAATCCTTCGCGTCCTTCACCGCATGGCTCTTGTCCATTAACATTAAAACTTTATTGATCCGTTTTGATTTTGTTTCGCCGTCTGCCTTTTCCGATTTTTTCTTTTTGCCCTTGGTCGCTTTTTGCGCTGTGGATTTGCTGATCAAACCCAAACTGCTTAGCACGCCGAAAACTTCTTTGGTCTTCGGAAGATCCGCGCACAGCGTGTGAAAATCTTCGACGATCATGATCTTATTGTCCACGGCCTTGTAGGTCAGTGCGGATTTGCGCGCAAGGCGTTTGACTTTCGTATTTACATCTTTCTTGTACAGATGCGGATGCGGACCAAAAGTGATCGCACCGCCCGGCCACAAAGGCGTTTTCACCGAACCCGCACGCGCACCGCCGGTGCCTTTTTGCTTCCAGGGTTTTTTCGTCGTGCCGGAAACCGTCGAACGCTCCAGCGTACTGTGCGTTCCGTGACGTTTGTTGGCGCGCTCGGCAACCACCGCCAAATACACCGCATGACTGTTAGGCCGGATCGCAAAAATATCTTTCGGTAATTCGACCTTTCTGCCCGTGTCCTCACCGCTCATATTTCTAACTTCTATTTTCATCTGCACACCTATAAAAAGTTTTTACTTCGAATTTTTTCTGATCTCAATGTACGAATTCGTCGGACCCGGCACGCTGCCTTTGATGAACAGTACGTTCGAATCTTTATCCAGGCGAACGACCTTCAGATTCTTGATCGTCACACGGTCACTGCCCATCCGGCCGGCCATGCGCATGCCTTTGAACACGCGGGAAGGGTCGGAACTTCCGCCGATCGAACCGGGTGAGCGCGGACGGTCCGAAGCGCCGTGCGTCGTTTCGTTAATGCCGCTGAATCCGTGGCGTTTGACCACGCCCTGGAAACCCTTTCCTTTGGAAATGCCGACGATAGTTACTTTTTCGCCTTCGGAAAAAATGTCCATTTTGACTTCGGCGCCAAGCTGAAATTCCGCAACATTAAAATCCTTGAATTCTCTGAAAATTCTCGGAAAGAATTCCGTAATATTCGCTTTTTTCGAATGCCCCTGAATGGCTTTCGTGGTGCGTTTCGCCGAACGTTTTCCCACCGCCATTTGGACGGCTTCGTACCCGTCTTTTTCCCTGGTCTTGATCTGCGTAACTACGCAGGGAACCGTTTCGACAAGGGTAACCGGAATGATGTTTCCGCTTTCATCAAAAATATTACTCATTCCTATTTTTTTTCCGATCATTCCGCTCATGTGCTCTATACTCCTGGTAAGAAACTCGCCTGATTCACTTCCCGGCTTGCGGGATCAGACGCCGCTTCATCAAAATTTAATCTGATTCCCCGCAGGGATTAATTACGTCGTTCCCGTGACTTTCAGTTCAATGTCCACTCCCGCCGGTAATTCCAGCTTGGACAGCGCCTCTACGGTTTTGTTGGTCGCATTCAGAATGCAAATGAGCCGCTTGTGAATGCGCGTCTCAAATTGCTCGCGTGATTTTTTATCCACGTGCGGTGAACGCAGTACCGTATAAATCGTTTTGTCGGTCGGCAGCGGAATCGGCCCGCTGATGATGGCGCCGGAACTTTTCGCAGTACGAATAATTTTGTCGATGGACTTATCGATCAGATTATGATCGTATGCTTTTAATTTTATTCTGATTCCTTGTCCAGTCACGTTACTTCACTCTCTTTTATTTTTTACAAAAAAACTTATTTATTGATCTTCGTTACGACTCCCGCACCGACGGTTCTGCCGCCTTCGCGGATAGCGAACCTCAGGCCGTCTTCCATCGCGATCGGTGTGATCAGCTCCACGCCGATCTTCACGTTATCCCCGGGCATGATCATTTCCATGCCTTCCGGCAGTTTGATCACGCCGGTCACATCCGTCGTCCTGAAATAAAACTGGGGACGATATCCTTTAAAGAACGGCGTGTGGCGTCCGCCTTCGTCTTTTGTCAAAACGTAAACTTCCGCGTCGTAATCCGTGTGCGGCGTGATCGATCCCGGAGCCGCTACCACCATGCCGCGCTCCAATTCTTCCTTCTCAATGCCGCGCAAGAGTAATCCCACGTTGTCGCCGGCTAATCCTTCGTCCAGTAATTTCTGGAACATTTCAATACCCGTGACCACCGTATCTTTCTTAAGTCCCAGTCCGATCAATTCAACTTTTTCGTTGATCTTCACCTTGCCGCGCTCGATTCGCCCGGTGCCCACCGTTCCGCGGCCCTGGATCGAGAACACATCCTCGATCGGCATCAAAAACGGCTTGTCCACTTCGCGCTTGGGGATCGGGATATAGCTGTCCACGGCCGCCATGAGTTCATCAATGCATTTCGTCTTGCCGGCGTCCGTTAAGTTGTTTAACGCCTGCAAAGCCGAGCCTTTGATGATCGGGATCTCGTCGCCGGGAAAATTAAATTTTTTCAGCAGTTCGCGAATTTCCAGTTCCACCAGTTCCAGCAATTCCGGATCGTCCACCATATCCACCTTGTTCAGGAACACCACCATCGCAGGCACACCCACCTGACGGGCAAGCAGAATATGTTCCCTCGTCTGGGGCATCGGGCCGTCCGCGGCGCTCACCACCAGGATCGCACCGTCCATTTGAGCCGCGCCGGTGATCATGTTCTTCACATAATCGGCATGGCCCGGGCAATCGACGTGTGCGTAGTGACGGTTCGCGGTCTCATATTCCACATGCGCCGTATTGATTGTGATCCCGCGCGCTTTCTCTTCCGGCGCATTGTCGATCGAATCATACGAACGCTGTTTTGCCATTCCTCTGGAGGCTAATACCATCGTGATCGCCGACGT
>CAZLWA010000054.1:0-7826 GCA_964563165.1 uncultured Bacteroidota bacterium
ACCTCGTATCAGGAAATGAGTTGGATCCTGGATATCCCCGAGAAAACCGTAAAATCCAGACTGTTCACGGCGCGGCAGAACCTGAAAGAGATCATTGTTAAAAAAGGAATGACCACCCATGGTTGACGAAAAAAATATTTACTTGATGCATCAGGAGATCGACGGCGCCAATACGGAGGACGAAAGCGCCGCGCTGAGATCCTGTCTTGCCGACCCTGAGGCGCAGCACTATTATCAGGAACTTAACGAATTTTGCGCACACTTGAATAAACTGCCGGTCATGGAGCCGTCTTCGGGCCTCCCTTACCGCATCGTACAGGTTCTGCCCCGGGATCATTATGCAAAGAAAACGGAAATGCATCCCCCGCTCCTGAACGGCCTTATTGAATTCCTGCGAGAACGTATTTCTTACCGGTATACGTTCGCCTTCTCTACAGGGCTTGCCGCGGGCATGGTGCTTTTATTCCTGATGAACTACCCCAAGGCTTATAATCCGACCGACGTAACGGGCTCCATCGGTTTGGATCCAAATTGGAAAAAAACAGAGGATGTCACCTTTAACGATGCGGAAGTGCACGGAGAAGTTGCCATACGGCACGATCAAGATAAAATGTTGATCGAATTGCATGTGCAATCCACCGCTTCCGTCGAAGCGATCGTGCAATTTGACCGTCTCCATTACGTCTTCGACGCGTTTCAATTTTCCGATAATTCTGACCCCGGTACCGTCCAAATAAAGGCCTCCGAATGCCGCATAACCAATACCGGGGACCGCCGGTACACGATCCTGTTAAGAGAAATATCGCCGGCTGCAGTTCATTTTGCTTTATATGCTTCGGACCGTATGCTCTTTCAGAAGACTTTCATTTCCCCCGGGGACCGATGAATTTGACATTATTTGATTTATACCGTCAACTTTTGCGTTTTGAAGTTGTATTTAAAGTAATATAAGAGTAGATACTAACCACTCATTTACAAGGAGGTCCCATGAATTCTCACATCAAAAACTGGCTCATTGGCGGAGCCGCACTGGCCGCTGCGGCGGTAGTTTATTTTTCGTTCTTTTATCCCCCGGTATCGGAAAGCGACACGGCGGGCACTATCGGCGGCGTAAAGCAGGCCGAAAAGTACAAAACTGAACAGATGCAGGAAGCGGATGTCCTTCTTCAGAATACCGAATTGCAGACGATGCTGCAGAATGACAAGATCCAGCGCTTGTTATCCGATGAGAATTTTCAAAAAGCATTGCGCGATGAAAACTTCTCAAAGCTCGTCGCCACCGATGAATTCGGGAAACTCGTGGCCGGCGGCGGAGACCTGGCAAAGTTGATCGCGAGCGGAGATTTGGAAAAAGCCATCGCGACTAACGATGAATTAAATAAGAAGTCCCTGGGAAAAACCGGAAGCTCAAGCGTTGACATGCAAAAAGCCATCGCGACTAACGATGACTTGAACAAGAAGTCACTCGGAAAAGCCGGAAGCTCAAACGAGGACATGCAAAAAGCCATGAGTTCTTCCCAGGAACTGATGAAACAGCTCCTGAATAACCGCGAATTCAGCAAAGCCATTCTGGATAAAACTTTCCAGAAGGCAATTACGAGCGAAGATTTCGGAAAAGCGATGCTTAGCAAGACGTTCCAAAAAGCCATTACCAACCGGACTGTTCTGGAACGGGTTTCCTCAGAATACGGAATGAAACCCAGATAACGATTCCTGACCAGCTGTTGACTAAAAAAGGAGATAACGGTTTTCCGCTATCTCCTTTCTTTTATTTAATCTAAGTTCCATTTCAAATAAATAAAGTTGTACTTCGCAGGCTTAAGCCTGCGCCTACCACTCACTTCACATGGCCGGTAGCCGCAACCTTTAGGTTGCGATGGAACAATACAATCTTATTCCAACCACGATACACATGCTTAAGAGGTTTCTTTTGTTGGCGCTTGCCGGCAGCCTGCCGGTTCATGCGCAATTCTCAAGCCTGGAGACGAAGGATCTGCGGGTTATTTACTACGGGCAATCCTACGTTTATCTCGTGCAGCACATCACCCGGTGCTCCGAGAACGCCCTTCAATTTCATAAAAACCTTTTTCACTACCGCCCCGGCGAAAAAATAACCGTCCTTCTGCACGATTTCAATGATTACGGCAATGCCGGAGCGGATGCGCTTCCGCGGGATCACGTAACCTTGTCCATTGCACCGAACAATTACGTTTATGAGACCGTACCGGCCAATGAAAGAATGAATTCGACGATGAATCACGAATTCGTTCATATCGTCTCCACAGATGCCATTTCGAGGCCCGACAGCTTTTTTCGTTCAATTTTTTTGGGGAAAGTATCCACGACTTCGGAACAACCGGTAACGATCCTCTACAGCTACCTCACCAACCCGCGCCGGTATGCGCCGCGGTGGTATCACGAAGGGATCGCGGTCTTCATGGAAACCTGGATGGCGGGCGGATTGGGAAGAGCGCTCGGTGCGTATGATGAAATGGCTTTCCGGACGATGGTGCTCGACAGCAGCACCATCTATGACATGGTCGGGCTGGAGTCCGAGGGAACTAAAGTCGATTTTCAGGTCGGGGTTAATTCCTATCTCTACGGCACGCGATTCGTGTCCTATCTCGCCTATCAGTACGGCCCGGAGAGTCTGATAAGATGGATCACGCGCACCGACAGCAGCGCCGGCTATTTTGCCGCCGATTTTAAGAGAGTCTACGGTCTTCCGCTCGACCGCGCCTGGCTGGAGTGGATCCAATGGGAGCGCCAATTCCAAAAATCGAATCTGGACTCTATCCGGCAATATCCCGTTACGGCCTCCCGGAATATTTCCGGACGGGCCCTGGGATCGGTATCACGGGCCTATTACGATTCGTCGCTGCACCGCATTTTTGTGGGCGTCAACTATCCCGGGCAAGTTCCGCATCTTGCTGCGCTCGATCGCACCGACGGACGCATGGAAAAGATCTGCGACGTAAAAGGTGCGACTTTGTATTCGGTCACGTCCCTTGCGTACGACGATTCCGGAAGTACCTTATTTTATACGACGGATAACAACGACTGGCGCGATCTCAATAGCGTTGATGTGGAATCCGGCCGTTCGCGCCTGCTCATCAAAGATGTGCGCGTCGGCGACCTTGCTTTCAATAAAACAGACCGCGCCCTGTGGGGAATTCGTCATTACAACGGGATTTCGACCCTCGTGAGAATCCCCTACCCGTATTCCGAGTGGAATCAAATCTATTCGTGGCCTTATGGAAAAGATATGTACGATATCGATATCTCGTCCGACGGCAAGTACCTTTCGGGAGCTCTCGCGGAGATCAGCGGAAAACAAACTCTGATCCTGATGGAGATTTCCAAACTGATCGCAGATACCGCGTCCTACGAAACGCTCTTCGATTTCGAGACCAGCCTTCCCGCAAATTTTATTTTTTCTCCCGACGGAAGGTATTTGTACGGATCATCCTATTACAGCGGAGTTTCCAACATCTTCCGGTACGAATTCGGGACAAAAAAGATGGAGGCCCTCACGAATAGTGAAACCGGTATATTCAGGCCCGTTCCGGTGCCCGGCGATTCGCTGCTGGTATTCCGGTATACCGCGACGGGGTTCGTGCCCGTCCTGATCGCCGATAAAGCCGTGGAGAATGTCAGCGCTATCAATTTCCTGGGGCAGAAAATCGTTGAAAAATATCCGGTGGTAAAAAAATGGCAGGTCGGATCGCCGGCCCTGATCAAAATAGATTCGCTGACAACGTATTCCGGAGACTATTCCGCTTTGAAGAATATCCGGCTCGCCAGCGCCTATCCCGTCGTCGAGGGGTATAAAAATTTTAAAGCGTACGGCGCGCGCCTGAATTTTTCGGATCCCGTAGGGCTGTATAATCTGGACATCACGGCTTCTTTTACGCCCAACTCGGTCCTGGATCAAAAAGAGCGGTGGCACCTAACCGCCGATTACAGTTATCTGAATTGGAAATCCACGTTCAAATACAACGGCGCGGATTTTTATGATCTGTTCGGTCCGACCAAGACCAGCCGCAAAGGCTATTCGCTGGGGATCAGCTACCGCAAACCTTTGTTATTCGATGATCCGAAGAGCATGGATTACACCGTCGGCGTCACCGGTTACGGCGGGCTTGAACAGCTGCCTGATTTTCAAAATGTCGGCGCTACGTTTAACAAATTTATTTCGGCAAATGCAGGATTTAATTATAAGTACCTCCGGTCGTCCCTGGGCGCTGTGGATTTCGAAAAAGGATATAAATGGCAGATCGTTACGAGCGGCAACTACGTTAACAGTAAAATGTTCCCAAGGCTGTATTCCAATTTTGATTTCGGTTTTCCTTTACCTGTCGACCATTCGTCCATTTGGCTGCGGAGCTCCGCAGGGAAATCTTTCGGGCCCCGAAGTAATCCGTTTGCCAATTTTTATTTCGGCGGATTCGGGAATAACTGGGTCGACCACGCAACCGAGACGCAGTACCGCGAATATTATTCTTTTCCCGGCGTGGAGTTGAATTCGATACCGGGCACCGCCTACGGAAAACTGCTTGCGGAATGGCTCCTGCCGCCGGTGCGATTCCGCCACTTAGGAACTCCGTCATTTTATCTGACCTGGGCGCGCCTCTCCGTCTTTTCAACGGGTATCGTAACTAACGGGGACGGCCTTACCGGCCGAAAGACCCTGTACAATATCGGATCTCAGCTTGATTTCAGGGTGATCATGCTGTCCTATCTTAAACTCACCTTCTCGGTCGGCTACGCGCAGGCCTTTGAAAGGTCTCAGCCGGTTTCCAATCAATGGATGTTCTCGCTGAAGGTATTGTAAATTCCATTCGCTCGTCAACGATGCACTGAACGCCTATGAATATAGTCCATGTCGCACTCAGCGTACTGCCGGTACTTTTGTTTCTCACGGCGCTGATTTTCTTGGACGGCTACAAATTGATCAAGTTTCGTTCGATCTCCCTGGCCGTCACCGCAGGAATGATCGCTGCGCTGCTCGCTTTAGTCATCAACGGCATCGTTTCCAGAGAGCTTGGGCTCGAGCCAAGAGATTTTTCAAAATACGTAGCGCCGGTCATTGAAGAATTCTTTAAAGCAGCGTCGGTCATTTATCTCATCCGGTCCGGGAAAATAGGATTTATCGTGGACGCGGCTATCTTCGGTTTTGCTATGGGAGCGGGATTTTCCGCCGTCGAAAATATCCACTATATTTACTTTTCTTTTCAAACCCCCGTTGTCACCTGGATCATTCGCGGCTTCGGTACCGCACTCATGCACGGGGGAACGACTGCCATTGCGGCTGTGATCATCAAAAATTTGTTCGACCGGCTGGGCGGCCCGTGGTGGACGGCATTACCCGGTTTGGCGGCCGCCATGGCCCTTCACTCCTTTTTTAACCATTTTTTTATCTCTCCTGAGATTACGACGCTTTTAGTATTGGCTGTTCTGCCTGCCACGCTGATCCTTGTGTTTCAGCAAAGTGAAAAAGCCATGCAGCGCTGGTTGGGCGCCGGCTTTGATAATGACATGCAGCTGCTGCAGATGATCGTGTCCGGTGAGGTCGCCCATTCACGCCCGGGACAATATTTGCTGTCACTTAAAACAAAATTCAAAGGAGAAACCGTGGCGGACATGTTGTGTTTGCTTCGGATCCATCTGGAATTATCACTGAGTGCGAAGGGTATTTTACTGATGCGGAAATCCGGTTTTGAACCGCATGGAGATCCGGAGGTGATCGAAAAATTTGCGGAATTGAAATATTTGGAAAAAAAAATAGGGCCTACGGGCCGATTGGCTATGGGTCCTGTCGTACAGACCAAAAGCCAGGACTTGTGGCAGCTGCATTTTCTTAAAACCAACTGAATACGCGGAACGAGGAGTGAAGGTCCATTGAAGAGAAATAAAATTCTGCTTCAGCGTACATGTTTACCGCCCGGACCGTTCGCGCAGGAATTGCCGAGACCCTCTGATCCGCAGAATTTACATTTGTTACCGCCGCTGCCATGCCTGTGATGCTTATCCGGACTGTAATTACAACTGGGACCATAGCCGGCTGACCCGCAAAACTGGCAATGCTTCTGATCCGTGTTGTGTTCGTGTCTGCCGCTGGGACTGGAACGGCAATTACCGTAACCCGCTGAACCGCAGAACGTGCATTTCGACACGTTAGCAGTCTGTGTCGATATATTCGTGGCCTGGTTTGACGAGGCGGCGGAAGACACGGTTATATAAAAACCCGTTTTAGTTTTAATAAAAGTGTACCCGTCTTTAAACTCCAGAGTGAACTTTTCCCAATCGGCAGCTTTATCGCGATCCGCTGTTACTTTTTCAGTCCCTCCGCCCTGATCCGCGCAAAGAAACTTTCCTCGATATGATTTAAAGCTTACGGTCTGATCTTCGTTTACCACGATGGTCCAGCGTTCCCAATCAGCGATCTTCGTTCGATTGGCGACGGCATTTCCTTGATCTTCGCTAAGGTAGCCTTGGCGGCCCAACATAGCTACGGTTCCATCGCCGAGAGAACTTATACAAAACCTTTCCCATTCCCCGGGTTGCTTACGATTGCACACCAGCAGTCCATAGCTAATCTCTTTGGGTTTCTCCTTCTTTCCAAATATCCATTCAAGAACACTGTAATTAGCCGCAAAAAATGGATTCACGACCCAATATTTAATGTCGGGATTTTCTTTTACAGCTTTCGCAAGACCTATAGCCAGGTCTTCAACATTTCCTGCCGTTCCGTGCGGCATGATCATATACCCTCCAACTTTCGGGCTGGCAAGAATCGTGACTCCGCTGTTTCGACCAAGCATGTCCATGGTTTTGATCAAGGCGATTTGAGTTGAAACAATAGCGGCCGCCGCTTTATCCGTTAAGAGCGACGAAACGGAATTTGGATCTTTTGCAATTTGCTGAATCTCCGCGTGAGTTAGTTCAATTTGCCACAAAGCTCCATCGGCGTGTTGCTTAAACTCAGCGCTGTGCGACTGAAGGGTCAACAATGCGATTACCCAGTAAGCAAAACACAATTTTATTATCATCGTTTTTTCCTTTCGGTCTTGTCCTGCTCTATTTCTTCATTTTCAAAGCCGCGGCGGGTTCCGGAACCCAATGATGGATACCTCCGGCCAATGGATCGTTAAACGTCGTCGGAATATTCCCTGCCGCCGTCCGGTCGTGCCAGGTAACGGGTTGAGCCGTCCGGTCATCCTGTCTAATCATCGTGATGCAGCCTTCGACCGGGCACACGAGAGAACATAGATTACAGCCGACGCAATTTTCTTCAATAATATGCGGAATACGGCTGCCGTTGTTTTTGCTCAGACCGATGGCCTGATGTGCCCCGTCTTCGCAAGCGATATAACACAGTTGGCACTGAATACATTTCTTTTCATTGATCTCCGCGATGATCTTATAATTGAGATTGAGTTCCTCCCACGTCTTAACATTCGGCAGCGCCTTGCCGACCATCTCTCCGACCGTGCGAAATCCTTTTTCCGCCATGTATCTTTCAAAACCCGGAATGATCTCACGTATAATCCCGAAGCCGTAATGCATGACCGCCGTACAAACCTGGACGGTGCTCGCACCAAGCAGAATAAATTCCGCCGCATCTCTCCAATTTTCAATTCCGCCGATCCCGGATATCGGCAAATTCGCGCCCGGTTCCAGGGCGCAATTTTTTACCATGTTCAAGGCTATCGGTTTCACGGCCGGGCCGCAATATCCGCCGTTCGTGCTTTTGCCGTCCACGACAGGATAGGTTACAAAATTATCAAGGTCCACGCCAATTAAGCTCTGGATCGTATTGATCA
>CAZLWA010000055.1:0-10002 GCA_964563165.1 uncultured Bacteroidota bacterium
CGGCCTTCACCAGCTTTCCCACTAATTGGAATTCTTTTGCTGACAGCTGATCCATCTTGACGCTGATGTCGGTTTTTGCAAACGCGTCAATTTTTTTTCTCATATCACTTTTTTGTTCCATAGGTATTTCTTTTTTTGGACCAAAGCTCAAAACAAATAACAACAGAGCGGTGAGTAAATAACTTAGAAATCTCATTTCTTCTCCTGATCTGGGTTTGACGATTGAGTTAATTAAAGTCAAATATTTTCTATCTCAGATTCTTTCTACGATTCCGTATATAGTCGACGAAAATGTACTGTCCCAGGTCACTGAGCCCGGCGTAAAAAGCGCGGCCTTTGTTGGTTTTCGTCAGGGTATCCACGAAGCGGGTGAGGTACGGATCGTCCGCGATCATGAACGTCGAGATCACAACCTGGTCCTTACGGCACTGCGCTGCTTCGTTCAGAGTTTGATTGACAATTTTTCGGTCGAGCCCGAATGGATTCTTATAGAGCCGGCCCTCTTCCCAAATGCAGGACGGCTTACCGTCGGTGATCATGAAAATCTGTTTGTTTTGATTCCTTCGTTTGCGGAGAATTTGCCGCGCCAGACGCAGGCCTTCTTTCGTGTTGGTGTGAAACGGACCGACCTGAATGTACGGGATATCTTCAAGGTCAATTTGCTGCGCATCATCGCCGAACGTGATCACATCCAGGCTGTCTTTCGGATAACGGCTTAAAATCAATTCCGTCAGAGCCAAAGCGACTTTTTTTGCAGGCGTGATGCGGTCTTCACCGTACAGGATCATGCTGTGGCTGATGTCGATCGCCAGTACCGTCGCGCACGACGTCAGATGCTCGGTCTCATACACTTCAAAATCATCTTCGCGCAGATCAATGTCATCCTCTTTGCTGTGCTTCATCGCGTTGCTGATGGTGGCCATGAAATCGATATTCGACGGTGCGTCGCCGAATTGATAAGGCTTGGTTTCGCTCAGGCGCTCAACCCCTTTGCCGGTTTCGTTGGTTTCGTGAAAACCGGCCGGGGATTTTTTCAGCGAATTAAAAATTTCATCCAGCGAATCCTGACGGATCTTTTTTTCTCCTTTCGGAGTCAACACCGGCGCCTCTCCTTCACGTTCCTCGATGTAGCCTTCTTCTTTCAATCGTTTGAGAAAATCGTCAAATCCGAACGTATCCGAAAAAAGATGATGCTGCTTATCCAATTCGGTAAGCCAATGCAGCGCTTCGTTCACATCGCCGTTGGTGTAAAGCAGGAGCTGATTAAACAGTTTGAGGATATCCTCAAACTTCATATTTTTTTTGAAGAAATCATCCCGCCACTGTGAATATTCAAACTGCATAAATATTTTATTTTTTAGCCACCAAGGCACAAAGACACTAAGATTTTAATTCTGCTTCGTGCCTTTGTGTCTCTGTGGCCATTTCCAATTTACCGAATTTTTTGTGTAAATAAAAGCTCAGTATCACGGGAACCATAACCCATGCGAAATCAGGATTATGGATCGAGGAAAAGAAAATTCCAAATCCCAGCATCTCGAACGTGATCCATTTTCCGATCTGAACAATAGAAGCTTCCGACTGCGGATCGCAGCGCAGCTGAAGGATTAACTGAACCGTATTGTTTACCGCAATCCAGTAAAAAAGCGGATGCATTCGGACGGCCATGAGGATCGAAAGAACAATTGAAAACATCAGCACCACCACAACATAATATTTACTTTTTTTCAAACCAAGAAAGACAATCGTCGTATTTTTCAAGGGCCGGGCCTGCTGGTCGCTTTCGAAATCGAGATAGTGGAAGAGCATCATGATCGCGATGTAGGACATCCCCAGGGCAGCTGAAAAAATAATGATCGTTTGGCTTACCGTTCCCGTTTGAGCAAAATAACATCCGGTCATATTCAGCATAATACCTGCAAATCCTCCGAGCCATTCACCGGCAAACGGACGGTAAGCAAGCCGGAGCGGCGGGAGCGTATAGAAAATGCAGACAAAATAACCGGTCACGAAAAACCATAATATCTGCGGGTGTGTTCTGAAATATAAAATTCCCATCAGCGCGAAGCTGAGTAACGAGGTGATCGTAAACATCGTCCATAATTGCGGAATATCGGCAAGCCCGGCTTTGATCACTTTACTGCCGCCGGCTTTTTCCCCCAATTTCTTGAATTGATCGGCGCCGCTCTGCCAATCAATGATCTCATTGATAATGTGCGCGGGAAATCCCTGTACGATCGAAGCAATTAAGATCACCAGAACAAAATTTATCCAGTCTATTTTTCCTGTTTCAAAAAAAGCGACGGCGGAGCTCATGGTCACGGTCATTACGGCCCACACCAAGACGGCAAGGATACGGAATATCATGAACCAGGCCTTGAATGGGGGAAGCTTTTTCAGCATGAGGTTTTTTTTGAATCGGGTTATGGAGTTGTATTTCCCCCGGACCATTTTCTAAAGGATCCCTGGAAATGCGCCCATCATTTGACTTCCGCACGTTTTGTTAAAATGAAATTCAACGACGCCTTGGCGACCAACTTTTCCATATCATCCCGAACGTCCACGTCGCACACGTTGACGCGCGAGCCCTTGCGTATGACGCGTGCATGCGCGTAGATTTTTGACTGTGCGCGTGCAAGAAAATTAACATGCAAATCGACGGTCGCAAAGCTCATTTGGCCGTCAAAATTGGTCGAAAGCGCAAACGCCGCCGCCGTGTCCGCCAATGAAGCCACAATACCGCCGTGAATCGTGCCCTTGCTCTTAATGCCGTTCGTAATTTCATCACGGTATTCCAGCGAAAGGACGCAATAGTCTCTTTTGATACTTTCAATTTGGAAAGAAAAAAGTTTACTGATGTGGCTGTGCGCCAAACGGTCCTTTAACCGGATTTCGAGTTCCTCGGAAATGGCTTCCCACAGATTGGGATCCGGTATTTTCATATTTTCACAGATGATGTGGAAATGACTGTAACAAGTTAAATCAATTTATAATATTATTCAACAGCTGAAAAAAACGAGCCCGGAGCGTGCCAATTAGTTATTGATTCAAAGTAATAAAATAATTACTTTGAAAAGTTCATTTACACCTTTCCCGTGCGCGTAATGAACGCCGGTGACGATGATAGGGCTACGGGCCAGAAGAAATGAAGGACAAAAACATGTTCCGTTGGGTCAAGGTTTATAGTACGGTTTCCGTTCTTTTTCTGTTGAATGTTCACGCCCGGGCGTATGCCGGTGACGAAGACAAAAAGAACGTGATGAGCAACATGAAATCCAGCAGCGACGCGACGATTTCGCTGCAAGCCAAAATGAAGCAGCGCAAGATTTCATCGTTCATGGAAAAAGAAATTGTCTCCAAATCGCAGTTTTTTTATATGAAACCCGGCCGGTACGCTCTCTTGCCCAATAATAAAGATGAAAATGAATACATCATCAACGAAAAAGAAATATGGATAGTGAACCACAAAAACAGAACGGTCACCGTGACCAATGAGAACGAACTTAATTTCAGCCAATACCTGATGGGTTTCGGCGGTTCGCCGGATATTCTGGAAAGCCTGTTTGAAGTGAAGGTCGAATCCAAAGAAACCCAAAAGAAATTCAGTTCCTACACGATGCAGCTTGTACCAAAAAAGGACAGCAAATTTTACCATAAACTGGAAAGAATTAATGTGTATGTGCGTGATGATCTTTGGCTGCCATACAAGGCCGAATTATTTGAAAGCGACGGAGATTCGACGATTTGGGAATTCAGCGATTTTAAAGTGAACGGAAAGATCAAAGAAGATATTTTCAAACAGGAAATACCCAAGGGATATCAATTAAAAAGATATGAGAAAAAATAAACACACCGGAACCGAATTATGATACTCAGGTATTTTTTCCTTATTCTCATTTTTATTGCATCGTCTCACCTCCTTGCTCAAAACAGGAGAACTCAGAAAACCGAAGATACTTTCAACCCCCAATACGCTCTCGGATTAGCCGCCGGCCTCAATAACGTTTCCGGCGCGGAATTCGATATGATCATCAAGAACCGGGAAGGAGGCGTTTCCAAAAGCACGCTTTCTTTGATCGGGGGGTACTCTTCGCGCTGGACCGGTTTCACATCCACGTTTGATACGACCGGTAAAAAAACCAAGGCATGGGTGGGCGGCTTGGGCGTCGCGGTGGTGTTGAATAATTATTTGTTTAAACTCAATGAAGGCGCATTTTGGGCCCTCGGCGTCACCGGTAACGTATATTTTAGAAGATCCGTCGACGTTTTGGTGGATAATTTGGGAAACCCCGTCGTTTTAAAAGGCTCCCATTTAAAGACCTTTTCCTTATTCGGAGAAATCGGCTACCAATGGCCGGTCGGTAGCCGGTACTATCTGCGCTCGCATCTCGGGGCCGGTTTGATGGGATCGCCTTTTGCAAGTTCTTCCTCTTCCGATATCAACGGATTTCTTTTTTCGGCAGGATGTTCGCTGCTTTTCAAATTGTAAATAACTGCAGAAAAAATCATGACGATGGATTTATTTTCCTCTTCCCCTAAACCGAGAGAAAAAGAGGAAGGGTCATCCGACGAGCCTAAACAAAAAATCTACTCCGTCGCTGAAATTACCCGCCAAATAAAATTTCTGGTAGAAGAAAGCTTCCCATCGCTCATGGTCGAAGGAGAATTATCCAACCTGACGCGCCATTCCTCCGGCCATATTTATTTCACCCTGAAAGACGATCACGCACAGATCAGGTGCGTCCTGTGGCGCGCGCAGGCGGTTCAGATGAGCTTTGAACCGGATGACGGCATGAAGGTATTGGTGAAAGGCAAGCTGTCGCTGTATGAAAAAGGAGGCGCTTATCAAATCACCGTTGCCCGCATCCAGCCCGCGGGGATCGGGGAATTGCAATTAGCCCTTGAGCGATTGAAAAAAAAATTATTCAAAGAAGGATTATTTGACGAGCGCCATAAAAAGCCGATACCGGAATTTCCCCAAACGATCGGCATCGTGACTTCGCCGACCGGCGCCGCAATTCGCGATATTGTGAGCGTTGCCCGGAGGCGCATGCCGTGCGTGGAGATCATACTCGCGCCGGTAAACGTGCAGGGTGAGGGCTCCGCGAACGACATCGCGCAAGCGATCCGCGATTTTAATTTATATAAACATGTAGACGTCGTCATCGTGGGCCGCGGCGGCGGTTCGGTCGAGGACATCCGGGCCTTCAATGAAGAAAAAGTAGCCCGCGCCATATTTGAATCCGAAATCCCGGTCATCAGCGCCGTAGGACATGAAATAGACTTTACGATCGCCGACCTCGTCGCCGATGTCCGCGCCGCTACGCCATCCGCCGCCGCCGAACTGGCCGTTCCGGACCGGATCGACCTGCGCCAGCGGTTAAACCATATTCAAAACACGATACGGAAGAATCTTGAGGACCGGATCGACGGCCATCGAATGACGCTCGCAGAATTAGAAAGGCGGCACGCCTTCAGACGCCCGGAAAATCTCATCGCCGAAAACCGGCAGCAGGCGGATGATTTGGAACGCCGCATGGTGCTGGGGGTTACCCGGTTGGTACAATTTCAAAAAGAGAAAACCGGTCATTTTGAGAAACAGTTAGTGACGCTGAACCCGAAAAACACTTTGAAACGCGGATATACGATCACGCGTCAAAAAGCTAAAATCATTCAGCGTGCGGCCCAATTTTCAGAAAAAGAAGATACGGAAATTGAATTTTACGACGGCAGGTCGGAAATCAATAAAAATAATAATTGAAGCGGGGAGCGATTTTACATAAGTTCTTCATATCGGCTCCCGGCGCTTCAACAGGTTCCCTTCCGTGGACTCAGCGCTCGAACTGACAAATTCGATCAACAAGAAATCATTTCAATTGAATAACACAATAAAAAACGGAGAACGGCCATGTTAAAGAATATCGAAGAATTATTGGGTGACGAAGGCAAGAAGCTTTTAGCGCATCAGTGCAAAACGATTTCGAAATCGCACCTCCATTTGCCTGGCGTTGATTTCGTTGACCGCATCTGGAAGGAAAGCGATCGGAACGTGCCGACGCTGCGCAGTCTGCAGACTCTGTTCAATCACGGCCGGCTGGGAGGCAGCGGTTATTTATCCATCTTACCGGTCGATCAGGGCATTGAGCATTCTGCCGGATCGTCGTTTGCTCCCAACCCGATCTATTTTGACGGTGACAATATTGTGAAACTCGCAGTCGAAGGCGGATGCAATGCCGTGGCGTCCACGTTCGGTGTGCTGGGCGTATGCGCCCGGAAATACGCGCACAAAATTCCTTTCATCGTTAAAATCAATCACAATGAATTTCTGTCGTATCCGAATAAATACGACCAGATCATGTTCGGCACGATCAAAGAGGCGTGGAATATGGGCGCCGTCGCCGTGGGGGCAACGATTTATTTCGGTTCCGCCGAATCCACGCGTCAAATTCAGGAAGTAAGCCGGGCGTTTGCGGTTGCGCACGAACTCGGCATGGCGACGATTCTCTGGTGTTACACGCGTAATGCCGCATTCAAAACGCCTGAAAAAGATTATCATACTTCCGCCGACCTCTCCGGCCAGGCCAATCATCTGGGTGTGACCATACAAGCCGATATTATCAAACAGAAACTGCCCACGAATAACGGCGGTTTTAAGGCGCTCACGTCCAAAGAAAACCCTTACGGCAAGACCAATGAAAAGATCTACACGGAATTAACGACGGATCATCCGATCGATCTGACACGATATCAGGTGGCGAATTGCTACATGGGCCGCTGCGGCTTGATCAATTCCGGCGGTGAGTCCAAAGGCGCAAGCGATACGCACGATGCGGTTTTCACCGCGGTGGTCAATAAGCGGGCGGGCGGGATGGGCCTGATCTCCGGCCGAAAGGCCTTTCAGCGCCCGATGCCCGAAGGCGTGAAATTGCTCAATGCGATCCAAGACGTGTACCTGGAAAAAGAGATAACGGTCGCATGATAATGGTCTAATGTCAACGGTGTAAAAGATAAAAAACATGGGAAGTAAGAGGTTGCATCCATGTCTTTGAAGAAGAGAGCTTATGTATAAAATTTCCTTGCTCGCAGGAGTCATTCTGTTTTCGTTTTCGAGGATCACTTTTGCTCAACTCGACCACGGCGGAGCGATGAATTATGAAAACTCTCATCGGCATTCGTTCTTATTTGAAATGCCCATGCGTACGTGGAGCGTCCACGATAAAGACCTTAATCTGGGAATCTCGTACCGCTACTCCATCAATGGAGAAAAATTTCTGGGTATGTTCCTGAGTTTTTACGCCAGGCCTTACGGCAAAAGCGTTTTGGTGGAAGTTCGCCCGCATTTCTTTTATCAGGTCAAAGAATTCCGTTCTATTTTGGCCGCCGGTATTGACAAAAAATTCTGGCTGGGCAATGACGCGGATCTGTTTATTCGCGGGGGATTCGGATATTCTTTTGCCGATCACAAAGGCACGGCTTCCGCCGACACGAAAAACGGGATCACACCGCTTTTGAACGGAGGAGCGAGCTTGAAATTTTCCGTGCACACTTTCCTGCGTGCAGGCTACGAATTTGTGAATATTCGAACGGTTAAAGGCAATCGGCTGTACTTTGCGGTAGGATGGCAAATATGACGACCACCGCTTTATGGCTTTACACATTGCTGATCGGGATGATTATTTCTGATCCTGTGGTGAATTGCAATTGCGGCAATGAAGAGGATGGATTTGCGCCGCTGAACTGCGAGACGAGCAAGCCGACCGATGGAAATTTATTCGTGAAATTGTCGATCAACAGCCAGAATCAAAAAGTGCCTATTACGGTCTTTCGCGGAAATTTCGAAGAGAATAATATTGTGTTTTACGACACGCTATCGTCAACGACGGTCTCCTATACGCTCCCGGTGGACGAATATTATTCGGTGACGGCACGGTATTTACG
The DNA here is from genome assembly GCA_964563165.1 of uncultured Bacteroidota bacterium. Lineage (GTDB taxonomy): Bacteria > CLD3 > CLD3 > SB21 > SB21 > CAZLWA01. The sequence goes on from CAZLWA010000055.1 coordinate 7,939, forward strand.
GGGTCAAGACACCATTCTCGTGATCGATGCCGATCGCATTACGACGGATCAAACGGATTATAAAGATAAGAGCTGTTGGAGCGTGAGTGACGCGGACGTGGATGTGCGGCTGAAATTTTAGAAATTAACCGCGCCGAGCGACTGCAGTTTATCGAGCAATTGTTTACCGATATCGGAAGCGCCCAAGTTGGGATTGTAAGCAGATTGATCCGGTAAATGCCGGATGCGTTCTACGGTTTTAGGATAATCACTCAGTTGATAATAGCTCATCGCCTGAAGGTAGATCAAATCCTTTGCCTGAATCCGGTCATCGAGCAAAAACACATAATTTGGTTCTTTTCGCAGAACAAAATCCGCCCGGTCTATACCTTGTTGAATACTCCCGGTCGCCCATCCTATGAAACTCCACCCTGCATAACCGTCTACGATCGAATCACCCGCCGAAAGCGAAAAATATGTATTCGCCGAAATATAATCGTTCAGTTTCAGGCTGCACCAGCCTGCGCCGACGCGCGCCACAGAGCCTTCCGTAGCGATCAGCTGCTGATAGGCCGCCAAAGCGGATGTGTAATCTTTTGCGGCAAACAAATTATCAGCCTGCTCCAGCGGATTTGACGCACCGCCTTTGTTGTCATGACAACTCATCGCAAGCGTCAATATCAAAATTATTGTTGTTTTTATTCTCATATCCGGCACTCTTTGATCATTATTCATTAATCATTATTCATTACTCATTACTTGAGGAATATCATTTTCTTTGTTTGTGTGAAATTTCCAGCCCGGATACGATACAGATAAATTCCGCTCGCGATAGCGGCGCCTGAGTTATTGGTCCCGTTCCACTGAATCTGATATTTTCCGATGCCTTTCTTCTCATTGACCAGCGTTCTTACTTCCTGCCCGAGAATGTTGTAGATCCTGATAACGACATTCGATTCCTGCGGAACCGCATATTTGATCGTCGTCGTCGGATTGAACGGATTCGGGTAATTTTGTTCTAATGAAAATTCCTTCGGCACGACGATATGGTCCGGATTGTAAAATACGGCTATTTGATTGCCCTGAACATGTGCCGTAACCGTGCCGTGCTCTCCTTCGCCGCCGGCGTACGTCCACTGCCCGCCGGTAAATTCGTACATACCGATCTTAGCTTCATCAAAATCCTTGACCAGCGACTTTAATTCGCGTACATCGCCGTATTGCAGCTGCGCATTCAGATCAGAAGCGGAACCGGTAACAAGCCATTCTACGGATTCACCGATTTGTTTCCATTGAGAGGATACACCTATTGTATGGGCGGAACTTAAAAGTATATAACCGTTTGAAGAACCGGTGAAATTGTATTTTCCGTAAGCGATCGGTTTACTCAACAGCGAAGCCTGATACGTGCGATTGACCGTGTCCAGATTGCCCGTCAGATCCGTTCCGGAAGCGCTGACCGTGAGAGTTCCCGCAGAACCAATCGAATAATCGCCGAAATACGTATTCCCTTGTTTTGTAACTGTCACCGATTGTGTATTGACCGTTAACGTAACGGAATTCAGATTCTCATCCGCACCTACGGCAAAGCGCACGATATTCAGCGCAGGCGACGCCAGCGCGCCGATATAGAGCTGCGGAGGCGTGATGTCGTTGACACTGACACGGAACGTATCGGCAATGGACAAAGAACCGTCACTGGCTGCGATACGGATATTGACACTTCCGAAGAAACCCGGCGTACTGCTGACATACAAACTGTCTCCGGAAACTTGCGGAGTTACGCCGGCTGATAAATTCAATGGAGTGTAGGTCAGGACCGGATTGTCCAGGTCTCCAAAAATGGAAGTGAGTTTTCGAATGAATCTTTTTCCGAAATCCTGAACAAATGACGTATCGCTGATGCTTTGGATTACGAACGGAGCATCATCGACGGGATCAATAATCACCTGAATGGTGTCCCTGCCCGTAGCGGCTAAGGAATCGGATGCCGACAAGAAAACAGTAATGGTTCCTGTGGAATCTTTCGCGGTTGTAACGTATAAACTGTCAGTTGAAATGCTGACGGCAAGCTTGGTTGAATTG
>CAZLWA010000056.1:0-129867 GCA_964563165.1 uncultured Bacteroidota bacterium
CTCACCGGCACGCGGGCGTTTCCCGGAAAAAATATTACGGAAATCATGTACCGCGTGGTCAATGAGAATCCGCTGCCCCCCAATATTGTGAATCCGGAATTGCCGACCGTTTTCAACAACCTGATCATGAGATCGTTGGCCAAGAATGTGAACGAGCGTTTCCAATCGGCCGGTGAGTTTGGGAGATATATCAAACGCGCGAAGGAAGTTGCGGCGGGTCATGTGTCTAAGACTGAATTTCTGGAAAACGGAAACTTTCCGTTAACGCTTTCGGGCATCATTCATAAGGGGAAAAGGATTTTTAACAACCGGACGTTCTCAATGGCTTCATTCATGTGGGCAGTGGGAGCGACGCTTGCTTTTTTCGTTTTGTGGTTTGATCGGCCGGACGAATACAGCAAGATAGCTAAAGAATTAAGCGTGGAAAGGCCGACGTCATTATGGATAAGTATGAACGTGCCGGACGCGACCGTGATCATTGACGGAAAGAATTTCAGGACTACGGGGAGTGTTTTTCAATTGGACAGCATCGGTGTCGGAGAGCATAAAATTTCCATTCAGCGCGAATACTACGATACCTACGAAACCGCCTTGATCATGGGAAGAGGTGAATCGAAAAAGATCGAAGCAAAATTGAAATTGTTAAACGTAGCGATTCCGCCGGGCGTGGATACCTCGTATTTTTCTGTTGGATCCCAGCCGGATATGGTAAAAGTCGAGACCAGCTACGGTAAATTTTTGGGATACACCCCGATCGACAGCCTGGCATTCCCCAGCGGCAAATATACGCTGTTGTTAACGAAAGAGGACTACGTCAGCAAACGGAGAGACCTTGCGCTCAGAAAGAACAGGATCACCAAAGTTGACCTTGCTCTTGAAAAACAGAAAGGCGTCGTTTCTCTTGAGAAAGTGTATCCGGAAAGCGCTGGGCTGTATATCGGAAGAAGGTTGATCTACCGGAATGCCCGGGCGAATAAGTATTACGTGGAAGTGGGTGAGCAGAACCTCATCATCAGGGCAGACGGGTATGAGGATTCGGAAAAGAAAGTGACGGTCAAATATGAAGAGACGATTGCGTTTGCGGATTCGCTCAAGCCTTTGTACGGAAGTGTTTATATCCAATCGAATCCTTCCGGTGCAGAGCTTTATATTGGCGGAAGCGAGGTATCTGTCGGCAGTACACCGATACAAATAAGCCACCTGCTGGCAAGCAATCATAAATTGAAGGCCGTTTATAAGAATGAAAAACGATCCCAGACCTTTAAAGTGGAGAAAGACGACACGGTCAAAGTCAATATCGTATTTTCCTATCCCAACGGATTTCTGGACATGACAAGCGATCCGCCCGGAGCGTCCATTTATTTGAATACGGCCATCGATGAAACCAAAACGCCGCACGTCAAAGAGGTCAAGCCGGGATTTTACAAGGTGCGTTTGATACATCCTAATTTCAGGAAATATTATGAGACGACCTTACGTGTGCGGCCGGAACAGACTGCAAAAATCGAATATAAATTTGAACAGTAATTCATTCGCATCTATTATATTGATTCCTATCTACTGCATCTTTTTGTTCTCCTGTCATCCGAACCGGAGCCTGCCATTACCCGCAATCAGGTTTTTCCTTACGATCAAGAACCCTTCGAAAGATTTTTCCGTTACTCTCGGCGTGCGTGCGCATCCGGATTCACGCTCTGCCGGACAATTCTTTATTCAAAATCTGAAAGAAAGTTACCGCGAGAAGAATGTTTTGCGAATGCATTTGAGCGATACTCTGGTATGGGATGAAAGAACGTTCTCGCAATTCCTGGTTTTAGTGAGGGACGCAAAATTATCGGAGCGCAACGGAACGCTCGTCGGAATCCCGGACGGCAATGTGTATGAGCTTGAAATCGGGGATTCGAATGGTACGCGTTCATTCACGGCAGTCGGTCGCCCGCAGGATGCTCGTATCAACACGGTGATCGATTTCTGCAAGGATGCTTTTGAAAAATGTTATTTGCCGGTTGATTTTGAAATGCTCGACAGCCGGCTAGATCTGAGAATATATAATAGGGCTGTATCGGGTGCCGATTCGTCGCAGGTTCGGGTCCTCAAAAATGCCGGCGGCATCACTTGGGAAAACCAGAACCGCGGATCGCAACGCAAGTTGCCTCTGTCGGTATATTTGGCGTTGTGGCGGACGCTGGAAAATAATGACGTTTGGCGGCTGAGGTCGGACAGCAGTTTTGCAGTGAAATATCCTCATGAATACCGCCTGCAAATTCAACGTGGTCGGGATTCTGCCGAGTGGACCGTTTACGCCCCGTCCAGGCTCGAGGACCGGCGTTACTACGCTATTGTCAACCGAATTGAAACGATCGAATAGGGTTCATACAAGGGAGACTATGATCCAATTTCTTCAAACGACGATCAAAGTTTTTACAGGGTCAAAGACCATCGTCGCGCTTTCCATTGTGCAGGGTTTCGCAACGGTAATTTTGATCTCGCTCCCTCTGTTTCGCGATTTTGACTATGAATTCAATGCCGTTTTGTGTGTGGTGACGTTTATAACGTCGTCAGCTGCCGGGATCGCCGTTCTTAGGAAATCCGGAGACCGCGAAGGCGAAAAAGCTGTTGCAATAGGAAAGCGTAATGGCTATATTTTTTTTGAGGGCGCAGCTATCAGCGGCATGAATGCCGCGGGTTCTTTGGCAATCGTCGGTGTAAGTTTCCTGTTCCATGAAGTCTGCGGAATAGCGAGGGGCCTGCAGTTTTTTGTTTTGCTGCCGGCAGTGGCGGCCGTGGTCGGAAGCGGACTCGGCTATCTGATCGCATCCGTATTTCAGAAAAAGGCGTGGACTTGTTTTTTTATTGTTATGACGATATCCTTTCTTTTGAATTTATTCTGGCTAGTTTGGCAAGTGCCGATATTTGTATACAGCGTTTTTTGGGGTTATTTCGCCGGTCCCATTTATGACGAATGGATTCCGATCACCGGCACGTTAATTGTCCATCGGATCGGGGCGTTGGGTTTCGGCTTGCTTTTTTATTTTGCGGCCGCTTTATGGAATAAGACCAAAGCCCGGCTTGAAAGAAAGGGGGAAGGCGTGCTCACGGCGGCCATGTTGATCTTGCTTGGGGTTTGGTATCTTCAGAAGAGTTCCGTCGGGTTTGACGTCAGTTATGATGAACTCAAAAGCCGGCTTGCCGGGAGAATAAATTCGGAACATGTTCAATTGATCTTTGATCAATCTATTCCGGAAAATGAAATGCGGTGGATCGGCCTTTTGTCTGAATTTTACTACTGCCGCATCGATACATTCCTTCATTTGAAATCGAAGCGAGCCGTCAAAATTTATGTTTATGCCGATGCCCTTCAGAAGAAAAAGATCATGGGGGCCGGAAAAACAAATTTCTCGAAAATCTGGAACGATGAAATCCATATCAATTTCGAGGATGCTGAAGCAGTATTGCAGCATGAGATGACGCATATTTTAGCCAATGATTTTGGCAGGAAGTATTTTGGAACCGGGCGAGTCGGTTTTCTGGAGGGTGTGGCGGTAGCCTGTGATTGGAATGAGCAATTTTTTACGCCTCACGAATGGGCGGCCGCTTTGGAAAGACGTAACGAACTGCCCGATATCCTTTCCCTGATTCATCCGTGGGGCTTTTTTCAATCCTATTCACGGTTAAGTTATACCGTATGCGGTTCGTTCACAAGATTCTTGATAGATACGTACGGCGTAGAAAAATTCAAGCAAGTTTATACCGATGCCGATTTTGAGAGCGTTTATGGAAAGCGCATGGAGCGGTTGGTCGATGAGTGGTCCGCATTTTTAAAGACACTTCCGGTTTCATCGGAAGATATCCATCTGGCGGGGCTCCTGAGTCAATCGAGTATATTTGAAAAGAAATGTGTACATTGCGTGGCCGATATTTTGGAATCGGCGAACGAAGCCTATCGTGAAAACCGGTACGATGATGCGGCAGCAGGGTACGCCCGGGCGCTCAGAATAGATCGTCAAAACCCGCGAATATTATTTGCGAAAATTCGTTCCCTGTACTATGCGCAGCAGTATGACGAATCGGACCTAGACTCGCTCGTGGTTGGCCAAAGACTCAATTACGTTTCGTTGGCGACTGCAAAATTACTGAAAGGAGACATGCGTCTGCAAACCGGACATACCGACTCGGCAAGGAGCATGTATCAGGATATCATTGATCATTATCGTAACGTTTCGTCCGTTTATATTGCGGCCTGCATGCGGATGCAATTCGTATCCGATTCGAAATCCGGGGATTTGAAGACGTTGATGGCAATGGAGAAGGCGCCGGAGCAGATTTCCCTCGTTGAAACTAATACGGCATCGGCTGTGGCGCGCTATTGGATGGCGAGGATCTATTTTCAACGCGGAGCGTATGTGAAGGCTGCGGCTTTGTTGGAGAAGATAACCTGGGATGACAGGGTTCTTGAGCTGGACCGCCTGAATATGCTTGCGGAGTCGTTGCTCCGTGTCAATCGTCTCGAAGAAGCGATACGCTGTTGGGATGAGGCAAGAAAGTTTTCTGAGAGAAAAATGGACAATGAGAATATTGATCACCGGATGGAACTTGCCCTCTGGCTTCAAAAACAAAACTTTAATTGAAGGACCGAGTGGCCTTGAGCAGATGTTCCAAGTTATATTATCTTTCGGTAGTTATTTATTTCATTCTTGGAAATGCCGGGTGGATTCGTTCACAAACGTTTTCTTCCGATAGCGGGGACAAAACCCTTACATTCGGTTTTGCGGACAGCCTTACCGGATGGGCTGCAGGGAATGTAAAAACCGGCGGGCCGGTAAGAGACAGCTTGAAAAGAAAGAATGTGTATAAGACGATGGTACTAAGAACCAAAGACGCCGGGACTCATTGGGAATTGCAATCGGTGGTTCAATCGGGAAACGAGGCCGTTGAAGTCCTGGCAATGCATGCCCCGGATGACCGGCATTGCTGGATCGCGATAAGCCGGACGTTCAGCGACAGGGATTTTATTTTGACGACCTCCGACGGCGTGACCTGGCAAGTGATGGATTTCTCTCACCATGAAATTACGATAAAGAAAATGTTTTTTACGGATGAGAAAAACGGGTGGCTGATCGGGCGGGAGGTTTTTACCACAGATAAAATTTATCGTACCGCGGACGGGGGGAAGACGTGGCAACCGTATACGATCGGGTTTGACGGGACGTTCGACGATATTCAGTTCAGCGGGCATACAGGATATATATTGGGGAATCTAAAATCCAACCCATCGTCGTTGGCCGTTCTTCGTTCGACCGATGACGGTGCTATTTGGATTGTTGCCAATGAGGTCAAGCCGGACCCGGGATTCACCATGCGCGGACGGGCGCTGCGTGTTTCCAAGAAAGGCGTATACGCTATGGCGAACAGTGCGGATGAATATTCCGAATCGACGAAATCCTATTTGGTTTATTCTCAGGACGGATTTGTTTCGATGTCATCCTCGAAGATCGACTACGAAAAAGAAAGCAAGTCCGGTGAGACGGCGCTTTCGGATTTTGCAATTACCCGTTCAACGTTCTGGAGTCTTGATCAGATTTTGGTGGAAGGCGAACAAGACATCCATGCGTTTAATGTGATCGCCTCTTCCGATTCCGGAAAATCCTGGATGAAAGTTTCTGAGCTCAAAACAAGCGCCTATCATTTGCAGGCGACCCGGGCGGATCATCTGATATGCGCAAGCGGTGACGGCGAAATTCTGCAGTCTGCGAATAGTGCGAAGGACTGGCATACGGCTGATATTGATTTCAAAAATATTTTCTTGAGGCCGATTCCGGAGACTTTTGCTTCGGTACTTGAAGCTAATCCGTTTTACGAAAGCGACGATATCACCAAAGACAGCATTTATTCCAGTAAATGGGAAAGCGCGGATGATTCTCTGTTGGCTTTGAGTTTGAGTAAAACGGCAAATCCTGCCAAGTACAAGGCGGATCCGGCTTTTGATTTCTCGGTGGGAATTGATTCCATAACTTCTTCGACCATTGTGTTCCACAAACGCACGCGGTACGGCGCCAAGCATCAAAAATGGGATTTGATCAAGGAAGAGTCACGGACCGGTGAAATCCGGGTTCGAAAATATAAAACGCTTAGATTCGTCGGCAGTGTGCATGCGGTTAACGGGCGTAAGCCGGTAAAATACAGCTGGTCCTCGAGTATCAATGGCGAACTCAGCGATCAAGTAATGTTCACGACTGCACCAAGGCAATTGTTTGCAGGTACGCATTACATATTTTTTAAGGCGATGGACGATCAGGGACGATGGAGTGATGTGAAAGTGGTTAAAGTCGTCGTGGAAGATTTTCCTAAGTACAAGTTTCCCTTTGACGGTGTGTGGACGGCCGGCGGCAACGGCAGTTATTATAACACAGGCCATCATATTCGGGGGATCAAGTACGCTATTGATCTTAATTACGAAGGCCATGACGGCGGCGACAGTGATTTCGGGCTTCCGGTGAGAGCGTCAACGGACGGGGTGGTCTCTTTTGCGGGCTATGCATGGGGTTACGGCCGCATGGTAAAAATCGATTACATTTTCGGCGGACATAAGTACACGACGTTAACCGGCCATCTCTCGGCCCTGTGCGTCGAGGTGGGAGAAAAGGTAAAACAAGGGCAGGAAATCGGTGCGTGCGGAAGCACGGGACGGTCCAGCGCGCCGCATGTCCATTGGGAATTGCGGGTGGATGAGCATTGCGTACCGCCGGAACCGATTTTTGAAAATGATTCGACGATCGTTCAAAGTATCCGCAGCGGATACAGTTATAATTCGGATAATAAATTTCAACCGGATAATATCATCAACGTAAGCGAAGGGGACATTCCCAATACGGAACGGAGCTATAAAGGTTATCATCACAGCTATCGCTGGACTTACGTAACTAAGAATACTAAAACGACGGAAGCGGTGTGGCGGCCGACGCTCGTGAAATCGGGAGCTTATAAAGTGCAGGTTCTTATTCCGAAGAAGTTTGCCGAAGCCCAGGCGAAATATCAGATCCATTCTAAAGCCGGCACGCAGACCGTGATTATTAGGCAGAATAAATTTACCGATGAATGGGTTACTTTAGGAACGTACCAATTTGAAGCGGGCGAGGACGTCTACGTGTCGCTCAACAATGCGACGGGACAGGCGCGGGGCACGATCGCTTTTGACGATGTGCGGTTCATAGGTATGTGGAAGTAGAGCAGCTGGAGAGTCGAACGAATCACAATAACATTCTTCGCATCATCCTTTGAGGGTTCAGAGCGGGCCGCAAAGCGTGACGGTGCAAAGGTCTAACTTACAGAGAGGTGCAGGTCTTGTATATTTCAATTTTTGGAAAGAAGCGGAATAAAACAGCTGCCATCGTAACGATGGTGATCATGGTCTCGTTCATCGGCGGTTGGTTTGCCGAGGCGCTGGTAGGCGACGATTATTATTATGAGGTCAAGCGCGGGCTGCGGCTGTTTGGCGATATCTATAAAAATATTACGGAGAAATATGTTGACGATATTTCGCCGCGCGAATTCATCCGTTCGGGTATTGACGGGCTTTTGTCCACGTTGGATCCGTACACGGTATTTTATGAGGGCGATGAAAGCAGCGATCTGGACGCCCTGATGTTAGGCAAATACGGAGGCATTGGAATTTCTGTGGGCATCAAGGACGGCTATGTAACCGTCATTACGACCATGGACGGTTCGCCGGCGCAGCGCGCCGGAATTCTTCCGGGCGATCGTATGATCAGCGTTAACGGGTTGACGACCAAAGAGATCAAACTGCAGGACATGTCGAATTATGTAAAAGGTGAACCCGGGACCAAAATCAAATTGACGATCATGCGCGAAGGGGAACCGCACCGGCTGGAATTCGAATTGGTGAGAGAAATGATCGCCATCGAGAACATTACCTACACGGGGATCCTGGAAGGAAATATCGGTTACATCCGACTGACAAAGTTTTCAAAGACGGCCAATTACGATCTGGTGCGTGCTTTAAAGGACTTGAAGCAGAACGGCATGCGCGCGTTGATCCTTGATCTGCGCGGCAATCCGGGAGGATTGCTGGATGTAGCGATCGACATTACAAATCAATTTGTTAAAAAGGGCCAGATGATCACTTTTACCAAGGGCCGAGCGGCGGAATCCACGCGCTATTATAATGCGGCAAATGATCCGCTCATTCCCGACATCCCGATGGCGGTTTTGGTAGACGGCGGCAGCGCAAGCGCATCGGAAATTGTGACCGGCGCGCTGCAGGATCTCGACCGGGCGGTAATCATCGGTACCACGACGTTTGGCAAAGGCCTGGTGCAGACGGTATATCCGTTACAGGAACGCGATGCGGTGATCAAAATTACGACGGCGAAATACTTCACGCCCAGCGGGCGCTGCATTCAGAAGGAAGATTACTCCAAGCATACAAGAAAAACCGAAAGAGTTCAGGACGATGAACTCGCTAATTACGAAACGTTCGGAGTGGAGGAAAGGACGGCTGATTCCTCTGACACCGACAGTACGCAGGTCCTGAAAGGAGCTTACAAGACACTGGCGGGACGCGCGGTGTATGCCAATGGCGGCATTGCGCCGGACGTTGAAATCAAAAATCCGGATTACTCTATCTATTACAGAGAACTGTTGAAACGCGGGCTGCTGTTTGATTATGCGACGAACTTTGTGTCGCGGCATAAGACCGTGGATTCAAATTTTGCAGTGGATGACCAAATATTGGATGATTTCAAATCGTACCTGACGTCCAGGCACTTTTTGTACACGTCTCTCGCGGAACATCAATTGGACGATTTGACGGCGTATTCCAAAAAAAGTAACTATCGGAAAAATTTTATTGATAAGGTCAGTCAGCTGAGGGCCGATTTGTTAGAGGAAAAATATCGGGATTTTGAAAACAGCAAGCCGTTGATCAAATCCACGATCGAACAGGAGATTCTTTCCCGCTACTTCGGTAACCGCGCGCGCATCCTGGCCGGTTTTAAATACGACAAAGCGTATTTGGAAGCGGTGAAATTGCTTCGTGATCGCGAAAAATATAAGTATATTCTGGCCGGAAAATAGAGAGGTTGCATATGAAATTGGGATTACGCTGGATGCTCATCGGCTGTGCGTTGGCAGCCGGTTGCGGCAATTTCACGAAAACGACGGTGTATAACGAAAAGACGTATGGTGAATTAAGTCACGAATTCAATGTTCGCGTTAAGAACATCGACGGCCGGATCACAGAGTTCTACCGGATGGAAGTGGTCAAGCTGGATGAAACGTACCTGTATGCGCGTTGCTGGCAAAAGAAGGACAGTTCGCCGACGGACTATAAATTCAACAAGTCGGAAATCATCATCGAAAACACGAAATTCAGCGGAACGAGAACCGGCGAGTATGTGATCTACGCCGGGATCCTGATTGCGATTGTTGTGTTAATTCAGCTGGCGGTCAACCGAAGTCATTGAGCCTTCTTCATGATCAAAGAAACAGAGCGCAGCGTCGAATTTGAAATCGTTCCCTGCGCGGTGTGTAACGGTGAACACTATCGGGAACAACTTTCATTCTCAGACGCGCACGGTCATTATGCCATTGCGGCCTGTTCGCAATGCGGTTTCCAATTTCTCAATCCGAGGCCGACGGAATCTACGATAGGAATCTACTATTCTGCGGCGCATTACATGCCGTTTTTCAGTTCGGAGGACCGGGCAGATTTGTTTCACAGAGCGTATGCGGTTGTGAGAAAGTTCTCGGTTCGCTGGAAAAGAAAGCGGATCGAAAATCATAAATCCAAGGGCTCTGTTCTTGATCTCGGCAGCGGAACGGGAGAATTTCTTCATGAAATGAAAGCGCACGGCTGGGAAGCTGCCGGCTTGGAACCGTCGCAGGAAGCGTCGGAATTCGCACGCGCCCATCTTGACGTTAACGTGCACACGGGCTCGCTCAATGAGGAAGGTTTTAAACCGTTCACCCGGCTATATGATGTGATCACGATGTGGCACGTTTTAGAACATGTGCATCACCCGAAACCCGCACTGGAACAGATCAAGCGATTGCTAAAAGAAGACGGACTTCTGGTCATTGCCGTTCCCAATATTTCCTCTTATGACGCCCGTGTCTATGGTGAGCGCTGGGTGGCGCTGGACGTGCCGAGACACTTGTTCCATTTTACACCGTCGAGTTTGTCACTCATGCTCAAGGATACGGGATTAGAGATCTTTAAAAAACACCAAATGCCGCTTGATACGGTCTTTAATTGTCTGATGAGCGAAAAGAATAATGCAAGAAATGTGTGGATGTTTCCGTTTTATTTGTTACGATTGACGTGGGCTGTCTTGTTTTCGCTCGTGGCCGGTTTACATTCCGAGAAGGGATCGTCGATAGTTTATTATATCAGAAAAATCCGGCAAGAATGAATTACCTGACATGCAGGGCTACTTTTCTTAAGGATACTGAACTGAATCGCAAACATGCTGAATTTAGACCTTAGAGTGTGACAAAGAGCAACCATACTTATGTTGACTAAAATAAAGATATTACCTGAGAATATCGCCAATAAGATCGCGGCGGGGGAAGTCGTGGAGCGTCCCGCGTCGGTCGTGAAGGAATTGATTGAAAACGCCATTGACGCCGGTGCCGACGAGATTGTCATTACGATCAAATCCGGGGGCAAAGGATTGATTCAAGTCATAGATAATGGCAGCGGTATGTCGCACGACGATGCGATCATGTGTTTTGAACGCCATGCGACGAGTAAGATCGCCACGTGGGAGGATTTGCTGAAAATAAAGAGCTTTGGCTTTCGCGGCGAGGCGCTGGCGAGCATCAGTTCCGTTTCGGACATCGAACTGAAAACGAAGTCCGAAAACGATGAAGTCGGAACGGTCGTGAAGATTCATGCGGGCAAAATATCCGAAGCCACGCAGGAATCTTCGCTGCAGGGAACAACCGTATCGGTTAAAAATTTATTCTATAACGTGCCGGCACGCAGAAGTTTTTTGAAGACCGATAGCACGGAATTCCGCCATATCGCCGGCGTTATCAAGAAATTTACCATGGCATATCCTCAAATCGAATTTACGCTGATCCATGAAGACGAGAAGGTCTTTCAACTGCGTAAAAGTGATTTAGCGGGCCGGCTTGAAAAAGTGATCGGCAAGGAAATCATGTCTTATATTCTGCCGCTCGATACGAATCAATTCGGCGCGCGTATTCACGGGTATATCAGTAAACCTACATTTTCTTACAAAACCCGGGGGGAGCAATTTCTATTTTTAAACGGGCGGCCAATCTATAATCGCACCGTGAATTTCTCAGTGTTCTCCGCGTACGGGCATTCGATCCCGAAAGGGGACAAGCCGTTTTTTGTGTTGTTCCTGGAATGGAAACCGGAGGAATTTGACGTCAACGTCCATCCGACCAAGGCGGAAGTAAAATTTAAAGACGAACAATTTCTATACCGCGCGGTCTTCCATGCCGTCCGGGATTCGATGAATACGGATTCCATGATACCGGCGCTGTCCGCCGAAGCGCAAAAGCAAAAAGTTGAATTTCCCGATTTCCAGTCGAGCCTTCAGTTGGAAGCGCCGCGCAGCCCCCAATCGGTGTTCTCCAACGTTGATCAACATAGAACGACTGTTCCTGCAGAGAGCGCCGAAGAAAGCGTGGCTAAATTTTTTGCGCCCGAAGAAGAGAAAAAAGTCATCCAATCGCAACTGACGAAGCACAACCCGCTGCCGCAGAACAACATGGTCTGGCAGCTGCATAACCGATATATTGTTTCTCAGATCAAAAGCGGTTTGGCGATCATCGACCAGCACGTGGCGCACGAACGTATACTGTATGAACGCGCTCTGGACGCGTTCGAGAATAATCCGATATTTTCCCAGCAATTGCTTTTTCCGCAAACGCTGGAATTTTCATCCGAAGATTTCTCAGTTCTGGATGAATTGCTTCCGCTCGTGGAAAAACTGGGGTTCGTGATCAAGAAATTCGGTAAACGTACCGCGGTCGTCGAAGCGGTTCCCGCCGATGTACGCCTGGGAAACGAGCAGAAGATCCTGAGCGACATGATCAATGAATACAAACTCAACAGCCACAACAGCCCTGATCCGCGGGACAATTTAGCTAAATCGTTTTCATGCAAGTCCGCCATTCGATCCGGAGACTCGCTGAATGTCGAAGAAATGAACGGGCTCATTGATCAACTGTTCGCCACTAAATTTCCTTACGTGTGCCCGCACGGAAGGCCGATTATTATCCAATTGTCGCTGGAGGAATTAGATAAACGGTTCATGAGGATTTGATCGAACCGGCAAAGTTAAGAAACCCTGCATTTTAGCAGGGTTTATCATTTATGAAAAAGCGAAGAATTCCGGTCATCGTGGGCCCCACGGCAGTTGGTAAGACCGCCGTATCGATCGCTATCGCACAGAAGCTCGATGGAGAAATTATATCCGCCGATTCAAGGCAGATATTCACGCACATGACTATTGCCACGGCTAAACCTTTGCCGGAAGACCTGGAAAGTGTCCGGCACCATTTTATTGATATCATCGATCCCGACGAATCCTACAGTGCGGGACAATTTGGAACGGACGGCCGGTCCGCGATTGAGGAAATCGCAGGGCGTGGGAAGGAAGTGCTTGTCGTCGGCGGATCGGGGCTCTATATCAGGTCCTTGATCGACGGACTTTTCGGAGAACCGGCAAGGGACGAGGATCTGAGAAAAAGAATCCATGACGATATGGAAAAATTCGGTATCGAACGCATGTACGATCAACTAAGATCCATTGATCCCGTAACGGCGTCCAAAGTTCATCCGAATGACGCCAGACGGATTACGCGCGCATTGGAAGTATACGAGCTTACGGGGAAAAGAATGTCCGATCTGCACGAATCCAAGGAAGCAGATTTTGATTTTGAGCCTGTGATGATCGGCCTTACGTGCGAACGCGATCAATTGTACCGCCGCATTGACGCGCGTGTCGACGCGATGATTGCGCGCGGCGTTATCGAGGAAACGAGAGGCCTGCTTGAAAAGGGGTATTCGCCGAAGCTCGTGTCCATGGAAAGTCTGGGATACCGTGAGATCGCGCAGTATTTG
This sequence comes from uncultured Bacteroidota bacterium, assembly GCA_964563165.1. GTDB lineage: Bacteria > CLD3 > CLD3 > SB21 > SB21 > CAZLWA01. Next base: position 13,121 of record CAZLWA010000056.1, read on the forward strand.
AATCATGAAATTTCGTATGAAGAAATGATTACTATTTTTAAAAAAGGCTCTCGAAACTACGCAAAACGGCAGTTGACGTGGTTTCGTAAAGACCCACGCATCAAATGGCTGGAGGTATCCGATTGGGAAAATGTCGAGAAAACGGCCAATGAAATCATAGCCGGAATACAAATAAAAGACGCGCCACGCGGAGCGTAGCAGGTTCCGAAAGGCATATCATTCCATTCCATCCCTCGGCGAGCTCCGATGGAATCTATTGAGAATAGAAATTACTTTTTGGATCCGAACAGATTGAACGTATATCCGATCTCGAATAAAAGAAGATTATTTTTTTTGGAGTCATTATCAAACTGATACGCGAGATACAACGGCAGATTATTTCCGTCATCCATGGCGTAAAAAACAAAACCCGGTGCCAAGCCGTACCCTTCCCCGGATCCCTGAAAATAATCCGTTACAAAAACTAAACTTTTGCTGATGCGCTGTTCAAAACCGGCGATGATGCCCTTGGTAAATTTATGCGCCGCGGGATCGATCGTTTTTGCGTCTTTCCAGTATTTGCCGTAGCCGCCGATCATGAGCCGCGTATAAATCACGTTCGAATGCTTTAACGTAAAACCGAAAAAGTCATAGAAGAGATGCTTCATGGCCAGCTTATCATGGAAATAAATGCTATTCCAGCTGCCCGGAGACATACTGACTTTGAATTTTTCGCTCTGGTACAGCCACACACGCCATTTGGTAGCCACCACAAGTTTGTCGGGCTGATTTTGAGGATTCAGCCAGAGATTAGTCCCGACTTCAAGGAATGGCGCCGCCTGGCATGAAATCCGCGCCACATAGGCATTTACGCTTTTGTTTCCCGTGAGGGATTGGTACTGGTCATATTCGACATAAGAATAGCCGACCGCCGGCAGCATATCGGGATTCGGCATATTGAAAAATGAGATCTGCGCTTTTGCAGAAATCGGCGCCCACACGCATACGAGCATTGCAAGCCAAATGTAATTGAGTCCTTTCATGATCCTGCTCCAGATAAAGGGTTTAAAATCGACCGCATTATTTTAATATCTACAAAAACTAAAGAGAATAAACAATCATTTGATTTCATGTCGACAAAAAATTATTCCTCCACTTCCATAGTCTCCAGCGAAACCTTCTTCAAAACAATGTCTTTGAAGGGGCGGTCTCGGCCGTCACGGGAAGCCGAAGCAATCTTGTCTACGACCTCCATTCCCGACACAACTTCCCCGTAAACCGTATATTCGCTATCAAGAAACGGTACGCCTCCGGCAGTTGTGTAGATTTCCTTTTGCTCCTGAGTAAAAACGAAATTGGGTTTTCCGCCTGACTTAATCTGCATCTCCATTTGATTCAGTTCATCCAAACGCAGGGGACCATTCTGAACGATATAAAACTGACTTCCGCTGGACGCTTTTAGCGGGTTGACCTCGTCGCCCGTGCGCGCCGCAGCGAGGGCGCCCCGTTTGTGAAAGTGTTTTATCTCGGCCGGAATGGTATATCCCGGCCCGCCCTGACCGTCATTGTTGGGGTTCTGGTCTTTCGAATTAGGATCGCCGCCTTGAATCATGAAGTTCGGAATAACGCGGTGAAAAGTCGTACCGTTATAATATCCCTGCGTGGCCAATTTCCTGAAGTTCGCCGCGTGTTTCGGCGCATCGGCATCGTAAAATTTCAAAATAATTTTTCCAAAGTCTGTTTCGATCACGGCGACTTCCCGCATAACTTTCTTCTTTTCGGTGACTTTGACAGGAGGAATTTGATCGGACTGTGTTTGATTTTTCTTTTCCTGTGAACATGCCGATAGCGTCAGGGACGCGAGACCGGAAATGCCAATGAGGAATTGAACCATGAAACTGAACCCACGACTCAAAATTGACTTGAACAATGAGGCCTCCTTTAGTATAATGATTAATGAGTAATGAATGAAGATCAATAAATAATCAAAGTAAATAAATAGATAATAATCAGAATCTCCTGCTGTGAAGCAATATAATATACGCGATTCGATGGGAAAATTCAAAAAAAATCATATTAAACTGTTTGCCCTACTCATACTCGCCGCGGGCGGAAATCTGAGTTCCCAGGAAAACAATAAAATTCATTTTGAACTGACGTCTGTTTGGGAAAATCCGTCAGATCAGCCTTTGAAAGATCCGGAAGCCGTGTCGGCCAGCATTCTCGGCGACGTTTATATCGCCGATACCGGCAACCACCGCGTCCTGAAATTTGATTCGGACGGAAAGTTTGTTACACAAGTCGGAGGATTCGGCTGGGAAACCAATCAATTCGACCGGCCGCTCGATATCTTTGCCGGCGACGGATTGAATATTTACGTTGCGGACTATAATAACCAGCGCATTCAACGCTACAGCAAGAAACTGGAATTTATCTCTTCCCTGGGGAATTCGAAGATCAACCGGCTTTCGGCGGAATCCAACAGCCATAACATCAGTGCCGTCGGCTATCCGAGCGGAGTAACCGTTTCGTCTCAGGGGGACCTATTTTATTCGGACGACGAAAAGGGAATCATTACCAAGGTTAACAAATTCGGAAAGATCGAAAACTCATTCGGCGGATTCGCTCAGGGACGCGGAAGGCTGAAACATCCGACAAAACTTTGCGCGACAAAGACTATTGTATATGTTGTGGATGTAGATCGCGTCGTCATGTTCGACTACTTCGGTAATTATATTGCCGACTTTGGAGGAAAGATTTTGAAGAAGCCAACGGATGTAGCCGTCGGCGACAAGGAGCGCGTTTACGTTTCCGATTCGGAAAGTAAAACGATATTTGTTTTTGATAAGCACGGCGCCGTCCTGAGTTCGCTTTTGGGTTTCTCTTTTGAAAAGCCCGTTTCCGTTGATGTAGTGCGGAATAGATTATATGTGCTGGACAAGGCATCGCTGATGGTATTTACGGTCTTTGAAAGCGGCGATTAAATGAGGGATTTCAATTTACGCCTCATCCTGTTTCTTTTCCTTTACCCCTCTGCTTCATCTTTTGCCCAAAAAGATTCTACGAGTTTCTTCCGCAGAATCGATTCCTCGGCGGCTCACTACTTCAAATCGAAGCATTCGTTTAATCTTATGAACCGGACTCATGAATTTGCCGGGACCGGTTCGGATACGACCTATCAGCTTCCGGATGAATTTCTAGTAAAGGAAAGCGAGACGATCGAAGTGGGAACGCTTCGGTTGAGGCGCGTCGCGGATTATGAAATTAATTATCGCTTCGGGATTATTACATTCAATTTTCTGCTGGAAAAAGGTTTAAGTATCCGCGTCGTGTATCAAATCTATCCGTTTCAGATGAAATCCGAATATTTTCACCGCGCGCTTGTTCACCGGCCGGTTTTCGACGACACGCTGAAACGGTCTGTAGATAGAGCCGTCGTCGTTTCGAATGCAAACCCGGATAATCTCTTTGAATCTTCGCAAATGAGCGGTACGGGAAGCATCACACGAGGGTTCACCGTCGGCTCGAATCAGAATTTTACGCTAAATTCCGGTCTGAATGTGCAAATTGCCGGGAACATCAGCGACGATGTAACGATCGAGGCGTCGCTCACCGATGAAAACACGCCGATTCAGCCGGAAGGCAACACCGAAAACCTGCAGCAAATTGACAAAGTATTTATTGAAGTAAAAAAAGGCGACCGGTATACAGCCACATTCGGTGATTTTGACGTAAATCTTTCGGGAACGGAATTCGGCACTTATACGCGTAAACTGCAAGGTATCCGTGCATCCATGCACAGCGATAATGTCACGGCGGACGTTGCTTTCGGGACGGCGAAGGGAAAATACGTTTCAAATACGTTAACCGTGATCGAAGGCGTGCAGGGTCCGTATGCCCTAACCGGACAGAACGGCGAAAAGAACATTTTGATCATCGCCGGCACGGAAAAAGTGTGGCTTAACGGCGTCGTGCTTACGCGGGGCGAAAACAACGATTACGTCGTGGACTACGGCGCAGGGCAAATGACGTTCACCCGAAAACGTCTGATTACAGCAGAATCGCGCATGGTCGTCGATTTCGAATATTCGGATGATATCTTCAATCGCAACAGCTTTTCCGCCGGCGTCCGGACGGATTGGCTGGACAAAAAATTTTCGTTTGGCGGAACGGTCCTCAGCGAGTATGACGACAAAAATAACCCGATTAATCTGTCGTTGTCCGACCGTACTATCGATTCACTGTCGCACATTGACGACTCACAACTGGCGGCAAACGGCAACGTTGTTTACGTGGACGGATCGACCAAGGTGGAATTCGGGAGAGGCGCTTACCTCAAGACGTTTAATGCAGTTGCTGCCGAGAGTATTTTTGTCTACGTCGGCAGTGACAGTTCAGGCGATTACAATGTGCGTTTTACCGATCTCGGAAACGGCCATGGCGACTATGTCCGCGGAAATATACTCGGGGAATTTGTTTTTGCCGGGAAACTGCAGGGGAGTTTCCAGCCTCTGGTTCCTTTGCCGCTTCCGACCAGCACGCAATTGGTTTCATTGTTTCTGAAAGCGCATCCGTCTAGGAACTTTGAATTGAACGGCGAAGCGGCGCTCAGTTCGTACGACCCAAATTCCTTTTCGGCGAAAACGAGAAGCGGAATGGCGTATAATTTTAAGGCCAATATACAAAAGCAGAAACTTTTATTCGGTCATTCGGATTTCGGAGAAGTCGATTTTGACGGAAGATGGCGCCATGTGGACAGTACTTTCAGAGAATTAAACCGGGTCAACGGTGCGGAATTCAACCGCACCTGGAATATTCCAGGCAGCCTTTTTTCGACGCAAAGCTCGTTCGGGGTCCGGGAAGATGTTCATGACGCGGCGCTGCGTTATCGTCCCGTCGAAGGAATTCAATTAAAAGGTTCTTACGGTTACTTGCAGCGGGGGGATGATTTTTTCAATGCCACGCGCTACGGCGGGGGGCTGAATGCGCAATTGAAAAAACTGCCTGAAATCAGTTATGCAATCGAGAATATTAATTCAAATCTGATCTCAGAAAGACTGCATGCGACCACCGTTCGGCAACAGTTGTTCAGTCATTATCAGTGGTGGAAAATTCGCCCGGGATTTGATTACGAGGATGAGGACGTGAAAAATAAGGTTTCATCCGACTCCGCTTATGGCACGGCATTCCAGACGTACCGTCCGCGCCTTGATTTCAACGGCTTTAAGAAAACCCAATTCGGCGTGATGATAGAGCGGCGCTATGATAAAGGCAGCAACGGCCGTGTGGATTCGCTAAACGGTACGGTCTCCATTTCAACCACTCAGCGGTATTACTGGAATGTATCGGATTGGAAAGATCTTAATTCAACGATCGAATTTGTTCAGCGGCGCCGGGTATTTCAAGGGAAGTTTGCCGATGCGGAAAATCCTAATAAGCTGACGAAACTGGTGAGTTCGACGGTGGATTATTATCCATGGCATAGGGCCGCGGCGCTGAATGTGAATTATCAGGTCACGGACGAACGCATTCAGGACCGGAAGATTGTGTTCATTCCCGTTCCGCCAAATACAGGTAATTTCACTCAGGTATCGCCGGACAGCTTCATACAGGTTCCGCCGGGCCAGGGGGATTGGGTGCAGGGTTCGGTCCGCAGCGATCAATTTACTTCCATCGTCGAGTTGAAATTCGGAACGCGTTTACGCATTGACTTGTTCCGCTTTTTCGAAAATCACAAACGTACGGACGATTCTGTTCACAGCGATACGGACCGTGTCTGGCAGCGTATCGTAAAAATGTTATCTACAGAGACCTTTTTTCAGGTGGAAGAAAACCAGAAACAGCCGGAACTGTCGTTCTATTTTTTGAACTTAAAGAAATTTCAGAACGATAAAAATACGCTTCGGGGCTCGCTGCTTTTTCGCCAGGATCTGTTCGCCAATCAGGCGCACGGTCTTTCAGTGCGCTTGCGCTATGAGCTCCAGAAGAGCTTTTCTGACGTATTGACTAATGGGAATGACCGGCGCCGCCGGGAAATCAAAAATATAAGGATTCGCAAACAGGTCAGTACTTCATGGGCCTTTGAAAATGAAGCGGAATACGGCATCAACAGAAAACATTCGACCATCCATGTGTCGGGTTTGAACAGCGATTTCAGTCTTTCCGCGTTCAAAACGTCGACCCTTTTGTCGTACCGGCCAAAGCAGGAAATCGAAATCATCAATAAATGTGTCATTTCCCTCTCGAAAGATAAAATTTCTTCCGCTTCTGCAAAAGCAGTGGCGTATTCGCCTGAAATCATCTATTCTTTCAAAAATAGAGGCCGGGCCGATATAGCCGCTACGATCACAAGAATTTATTTGCGTACGGGCGCCGCGCCGCTCCCGTTCGAATTGACGGACGGCCATGCGGACGGGTGGAATGCGAGCTGGCTTTTCTCACTCAATTACCGTTTAAGTAACAACACTTCGCTGGCGTTTAATTATTCAGGGAGGAAAGAACCGAAGCAGTCTATAGTGCATTTGGGAAGCGCGGAATTCCGGGCTTTTTTCTAATTTATTTTATCCAGTTCGTTTTTCAGATTTGCGATTGCATCGATCGGCGTAGGGTCCTCCCGGCGCTCAACAGCTATGTAAAAACTCAGCCAATCGATCAAGTGAATGAAAGACAAAAATCGCGTGACCGGCTGCTGACCCTCGCACCAAAATTCAATCAGGGTAGTCTTGCGGCTCAACATCTCCTTCACGATCTCAAATCTCCGCTGAACATGTTCATGATCCTCGGCGTTCCGCAGCAAGATCACCGCAAGCGTGCTGTCCGGTATCGTTTTGATTTCGTCCCATCCGACGATTTCATTGTGGGTCATTTCCGGTATGGCATTCGCGAACGCCAAAGATTTTGCGTTTTCGCACACCTGTCCCTTGAGGCGCAGCGCCGCAGGAAACATTTTCTCAGACGAATAAATGACCATTCGTTTTAGAAAAATATTTTTGGCTGCGGAGATAATGATATTATCGGGAGTTTCGAGGCTGAACTGATGTCGTTGCCTGCCGATCAGATCAAGAGACTCCTTCCAATCGTTTTTCCAGTCGCGGCGGCTGAACAACGCCGCAACCACGGAATAAAGGGTCACTAATGAATAACCTATCGCTTGTCGCGGATGGAGGCCGGACGGAATAGTTACATGCACCAGTGCATGAGTCTTCGCCAATTGTTCTATCTTTCCGCCGGTGGATATGGAAATAATCTTTGCTTTTTTGGCGGCGGCATCGAGGAAAGCAGAAACGGTTTCCTCCGTGTTGCCGGAATAACTTGAGGCAATGACCAGCGACCGGTCGTTGACATACGCGGGGAGATCGTAGTCCCGGTTGACCATGATCGGAATGTCGAGGGTATCACAAAAAATATTTTTTACAAAATCACCGGCAATAGCCGATCCGCCCATTCCGCAAATAATGATGTTCTGTGTGTTGGCTAGAGCAGGCTGACACGAGGCCAGTTTCGGCAATAAACCGGATGCGAGCCTCTGAGCGTCGCGCAGCTGTTCTTCAAATTGCAAGAGGACGTCATAGTAATGAGAGCGGTCGATGTTTTGAATTTGAGTCTTGTCCATTCACTCCTGGGTCCGATAATTACGCCATATAGTGCTTCATAATTGTGTTTTTCAACTCGGAGAGGGCGAGTGTATCGATGGCGCTGTCTAAAACGATAGTCCCTTTGTCCAGCACGACGGCCCGTTTGGCCATGCGCAGGCAATGGTCGAGGTCGTGGGAAACCATGATAATGCAATTTCCATTGCGATGATAATCTATCAATATGTCATCGAGAAATTGTGACGCTTTCGGATCCAGGCCGGTATAGGGTTCGTCGAGCAGAAGTACTTTGGGCCGGTGGAGAAGCATGCGGGCTATGGACAGCCGCTGCTGCATACCGCGGGAGAATCTCCTAACGCTCTCATCGGCGCGCTTGGTCAGACCCACTTTCTCGAGAAGCAATGCAGCTTCCGATTCGTTGACATCGTACAATTTGGCATAGAATCGTAAATTTTCAATAGCCGTCAAATCGCCGTAGAGATAGGTCTGGTGTGAAATCATCCCGATTTGTCTCAGCACTTCATTGAGATGGTCGCGCAGATTCATTCCGTTGAAAAAAACGGTGCCTCCGCTCGGCTTCAACAGCGAAGCTATGATCTTTAGTAACGTTGTCTTGCCGGCGCCGTTCTTCCCTAAGATCCCGATAAAATCGTCGGGGGCAATGGCTAAGTTAACATTTTCCAAAACACGGAACCGGCCGAAATGTTTTGAGACGGAGTGTGCTTCGATGAGCGGCATGCTCATAAATCTTTTTTATGAATTTTAGCTATAACTTTTTTTAGCTGCGATTTAAGTTCCGTCCGGCGTTTTTGATAGCCGTCGTTATTGTTTTTTCCCTCGAACGAATCGTCCAGGTCGGCGATTTGCCGTGCCAACACGTCTTGCTGTCTGTTCCAATCATTTTCATGGTCTTTGTTATTCAGCTTACGGCTAAGCCCGAAATAGAGAATTAAAATCAAAACGGAAAGAAAAAAAGGGATCAACACAAAAACATTTTTCTGAATGGCGGTGGAAACGGCTGTAACGGGCGCATCTTCATTCTCTGTATTATTGCCCTGGGGACGATTACGAAGCCCGCCGCCCGACAGGCGCACGCTTAAGGATTCATTCGCCTTCAGGTTCTTCGCCTGGTAAATTGCAAAATTATCCGCTTCCAGTTTTTCATCGTGCAAATGTGCCAGCCGGTCCGACGAAACCCGGATATCTTTCGGAGAAACAAAGATATTGTATTCCGAAATGTCGTACAGCCATTGATTGGTGAGTTCAAAAGCATTCGCAGAATAATCCGCCGAATACGTGATCTGAAATTGCGAGGCGCCGGGTTTGATGGGGACGTTGATGCCCCATGCACCCTGATATTCGATAGGCGCGGCGGGAAGCGGCATGCTGTTCTCATAGGAGGTCGTTGCCCCCTCCATTCTTGATCCGGGCGGATTCACGAAGCGAAACGTCGGTTTTTTGGTGTCGCTTGAAATAAAAGTGAATTTGCCGGTATTCAGGACTTCAAACGTTTGCTCGATGGTCAGCCGGTCGCCGTTACGAGCGATAATGGTGTGGGGAATTCGCACGGACATATTATCCCACTTTTCGGTTACATCGTACACTTTCACGTCCACGCGGTAATTCTTATTCTCCCGAATCAACAGGTTCTGCGAATACACAACGCCTTCGTAATACGCGCGAATCAAATACGGCGCCTGCGCAAGGACGGGAACGTCGCTGAACTCGTATGCCGAAACGTTGTCCAGTTGCCGAAGCGTCTGCAAACCCTGACCGGTCTTGGCGAGTACCACCCAGTCGGCCTTGACTTCCTGCTGCGTTGTCCGGTTGATAACTTTTCCGGAAATCGTTGATCCCGTCTGAGAAAAGACGCGGGCCGAGGAACTCCACAGAGTTAGCACAGTCACGCAGTATATGGTTTTGCGCATCATGTAAATTTCCGTCCCGCCGGGCGGGAATGATCGTGTATCAGAGTTAAGGTTCTTGGGTTAACTTCGTTCCGCATTCGGTGCAGAATTTTGCCCGTAAATTATTTTCAAATCCGCAACTCGCGCATGCCAGGATTTCCGGATGTGTCTGCATCAAAATCTCATCAGGCTTTACTTTACGTTTGGAGGCAATGATCTGCTCAAGATACGCATTCGTAATCTTGCCGTTACCGTCCGATAACTTCTCATGTGAATCTATGAGACGTAAGATGTCTGCCACCTCATGTATGCATTCTTTTCGGAGCGATTGATAATCGTTTTCCGCCATTTTTCCGATACCGAATTCAAAATCCAGATCTTTGATGTCGGAATACACTTTATTCTTGCGCTTAACCAATTGTTCCAGTTCGCGCGTTCGCGCATCGGTCATATCCATGCGAATGAATTTGCTGCTGAAAAGCGGCTTCAGAACAAACAGCAGCGCCGCGGCCGCCAGAACGATGACAAATGCTGTGATCATTAATAACTCCGAATTATTCCGAATCCCATTTCTTCAATTCTTCCTCCACCCGTTTATCCAGATCGTCCGGAGCGGCGGAAGCGTTTGTATTGGTGAGAACATTGGTTTTCGAGGTTTTTCTTATAATAAAAACCACTACGACGGAGAAAACCGACAAAAGAACAAACGGCATGATCCATGCGACCAGGTCAAACCCTTCCGTACCGGGCTGAGAAAGTATCGCGCGGCCTGCCGGCGCTCTGCCGTTGAAACGGTATTCTGTAATAAAGAACTTCAGGATATCTTCTTTGGACTTTTGCGCCAGGATCATTTCCTCAATCTTGTTGCGCATCGGGACGGCGGACGGACAATTGATATGTCCGCATTGAGACAACACCAGATTGCACCCGCATTGGCAGATCAGTTCTTCCGAAACGGCATTGAAGAATTGATTTTGATTTCCCGAAAGTTTATCGCTGTGCACCGTGCCGGTTTGAGCGGACAGGCCGTGCGCGGAGGTTAACAGAAGGAAAAAAATTACAGGGCAATAAATCAACAGGAACACGTTACACTTTCTCAACGCCGGATTCCTTTCTCAGAATTTTCACGTCCATACGGTCTTCGTAATAGGCGGGCAACATCGCGATGATCGTGCCGATAACCAGTACGACGGTTCCAGCCCAAAGCCAGGATACCAGCGGGTTCACGAAAATGTGAAAGGTCGCTTTTTTATCTTGGTCGTCCATCCCGGCGAAGACCATATAAAAATCTTCTTTGATGTTCTTATGCAGCGCAACTTGCGACAGCGGCTGCTGGCTGGCTTTGTACATGCGGTATTCCGGCTTTAATTGGTCGATCAGCCGGCCGTCTCGGTACAGATCGATCAGGGCGAATTCGGACGCGTAGTTGGGATTATCTTCTTTATCGATTTTCGCGACGGTGATCTTATAATCTTTAATTTGCTCGGATTCGCCGGCGGCTAATTGGGTTTTGGTTTCAAAATTAAATATGAGTCCCGTAATACCGACAAACATGATGACGATTCCGAAATGCACGATATATCCGCCATAACGCCGCTTGTTTTTCCAGGTTAAGTTTTTTAGCGCCACGAAGATATTTTCACCGTTAGATCTTTTGCGCGCGCGCGCGCCGTTGATGAACTCGATGGCAATGACGGCGGTAACAAAAATGGACAGCGTAAAAGAGATCAGCCCGTACAAATGATGTGTGACGAAAAGGAAAATGACGATTCCGCCAGCCAGCGCGATCAAACCCGGATATAGAAAAGCTTTTTTTAAGCTGGCCAAGGATGTTTTGCGCCAGGCAAATAACGGACCGGCCCCGGTAAGAAAGAGCAGAAACAGCGCAATAGGCACATTTATTTTATTGAAGAACGGAGCGCCTACTACGATCTTCTCTCCGGTCACGGCTTCGGAAATGATCGGAAAAATCGTTCCCCACAAAACGGCAAAGCACGCAATAAGAAGAACCAGATTATTGAACAAAAAACTGCTCTCGCGCGAAAGCGCCGAATCCAGTTTGTTTTCACTTTTCAGCATCGGCAGCCGTTTGATCACGAGCGCGACCGATAACCCAAGAACAATGGAAATAAATGAAACAAAGAATATCCCTATGGAACCTTCCGCAAACGCATGAACGGAGGAAACCACGCCGGAGCGCGTAAGAAACGTCCCAAAAATACAAAGTAAATACGTGGCGATGATCAGGGAGACATTCCAGACCTTGAACATGTTCTTTTTCTCCTGGATCATCACGGAATGCAGGAATGCCGTGGCGGTAAGCCACGGCATGAGGGATGCGTTTTCCACGGGATCCCATGCCCAGTAGCCGCCCCAGCCGAGCTCTTCATATGCCCACCAGCCGCCCATGACGATACCGGCGCTTTGAAACAGCCACGCGAATAACGTCCAGCGGCGCGATAATTTGATCCACTCATCGCCGAGCTGACCGCTCATCAATGCCGCCATGGCGAATGCAAACGGAATAACAAATCCGACATAGCCCGTAAATAGGGTCGGCGGGTGAATGATCATAGCCGGATGCTGCAAGAGGGGATTGAGGCCGCGTCCGTCAACCGGAACAAACGGGTTGGTGGTGCCGTCGGCATTGACTGTAACTAATTCATTGAACGGATTGGCAGACCACAAATTAAGCGCGAGAAAAAATATTTGCGTCATCATCGTGGTGATAATGACGTACGGCATCAGTTCGCCGTGGCTGTTGCGATAACGATACACAACGGCAAAGCTGTAGGCCGAAAGCATCAGCGACCATAATAACAAGGACCCGGCCTGCCCCGCCCAAAATGTAAATTTAAAAAATAGCGGCAGAGCCTTATTTGAAAATGAAGCTACGTATTCGATGCTCATGTCGCTGATCACTAACAGATAGATCAGGGAAGCGGAGGCAAGTAACACGCTTCCAAAAACGACATACACCGAACGTTGAGCCATTCGGATCAAGTCGCCCCGCTTTTGCCGGATGCCGATCCACGCGGAAATCACGGCGAATGCGGCCATGACAATAGCCAGGATTAATGCGAAATTACCAAGATTATTCATAATTGTAACCTAATTGTGTTTAAATACATTAACGACAAATGCGCAAGAAAAGAATGACTTTTGTCATGTTTTCGTTATTTGACCCGTTGCAAAAAGCGGTTGCCGTGTTAACTTTTCCAGATAATTTCATACGCCGTTACCGGCTCAACGACGCCCTTGAGAACGAGTTGTTCAATAGGGGAGGCAATGTCCTTATTCGGCAGCAAATCATAAGTCGATTCGCTGATGATGATTTGTCCTTTCTTGGCCGCGCTGCACAGGCGATTGGCAAGATTCACCGATTCACCGATGACCGTATATTCCAGACGTTTATTCGAACCGATATTTCCGACAATGGCGTCGCCCGTATTGATCCCGATGCCGATACTGACCGGATTTTTGCCCTCCAGTTTTCGCTGGAAATTAAATTTCTCCGAGGCGCGCTGCATTTGCACCGCCGCATTGATGGCGCGCATGTAGTAATCGTCGTAGTGCACGGGCGCTCCGAAAAATGCCATAATGGCGTCGCCGATAAATTTATCCAGCGTTCCGCCGAATTTGTCGATGATATCAATGCTCTCATCGAAATGCGAATTCAGCAGATTGATCAATTCCTGCGGATCCATGCCCCGCGACATCGGCGTGAAACCCCGTATGTCGGTGAACATCACGCTCAGCATAGCTTTTTCGCCTTTTAAAATTCCGTCCAGAGACTGTTCGGCCAGAACTTTTTTTGCGACATCCGGCGACAAATACTTTCCGAATAATCCTTCCACGCGTTCTTTCTGTTTGAGTCCCTTGATCATGTCATTGAAAGACAACGCGAGTTGACCGATCTCATCTTTGCTTTTTACTTTAATTTCAAATTCCAGATTACCCGCTTCTACTTGCTTCATGGCTGCGGATAATTGTTTGACCGGCTTGTTGATGCCGTTGATAATGATAAACGAGATCAGCAGAGCGAATACCGTCACTCCAACGCCGACGAACAGCATCACGCGCTGCGAAGCAACCAGCGGCTCCAGCGCCTTGTCGAGTGAACTGAAGAAGACGTAAGTGCCGATAACCTTTTTGTCCTGACCGTCCGTGCCCGGCGATGCGATAACCGGAGATGCTACTCCTAAAAATCGTTCGCCACTGACGGTGAATTCCAGAGGATCGCTGTCGCTCTTTTTGATCGTAGCCTGATCCAGCATGGAGTTGTTGGCCCGGAACGCGCTTAAAAGCTCATCGCGGTCGTTTTTTAAATTTGTCGATACGATTTTCTTATTTACCATAAAAGCGATATTGCTGCTCGTAACTTTTGCAATGCTGAGCGACACGTCGTCGGTCACTTCATATCCGAGAACGATCGCGCCGAGAACCTGGTTGTTAACGATGGTGGGCGACGCGGCGACCCGGTATAGTCTTCCGCCTTCTTCCCAAAATCCGCCGTTATCCACGCCGCTCAAAGCGCCGCCAACTTCCGGCCGTTGTGAGAGATTCGCCGATGAGGTCATGGAAGTCATTTTCGTTCCTAAGTACGCCAGCACCTGTCCTCCGTTGCTCAACGCAACGAAAATGCTGGAATTGAAATTGTTAAGCGTATTGGATTCATCAAGAGCCTGTTGGACCGTGGCTTTGTCGTTCGTACTCAATTGCGCGGCAAATTTCGGATTGTCCGAGACGCTCCGGCTTTGGAGAATGAGCTGCTCGAAGTAAGACTCATTCAGAGCTTTGTAGGTATCGTTGCTTTTGATGATGCGCTCGGTGATATCTTTTTTGATGTTTTCTGCCAGCTGCACCGAGACCAGGAAATAGGAAGTTCCGGCGATGATCAGAATGATCAACACCAGTAATATTAATTTGTCTCTGAATTTGAGCGTCATGGATATCTCAACGGGTTTAAATGAATATTTCCGCGATAACTTATAGGTAATTGGCGGGAAAAACAAGTTTAAATTTATTGCAAAACCCCTTGATTAAATCTCGTAATTGACATTAATTGAACAAAAAAGGGGTTACTCTATCGGGCATGAATAAATTATTAATTGTCATTTTTTTTACATTCAGTCCATCCGTATTTTCGCAGCAGGATTCCGTGCTCTCCATTGAGATCTCATCTAATTACGATCGGGCCCGGATATTTGTCGACAGTACCGAAACGCAGTTCATGACGCCGGCTGTTTTGACCAATGTCAAAATGGGTAAACACGTGATCGCACTCCGCTATTTAGATATACCCAATCATGCGGAATATGCCGCGGAAGAATGGATCGAGGTCAAACCCGGAGCGACGAACAAGTTCCTGATCGAATTCAAGCCGGTTTCCGTGACTATCGTGTGCAATGTGGAAAAAACGAAATTGTACCTGAGTGACCGGTGGCCCAAAGCATAGCCTATCTTTTGAGTTTCGATATTCGTATGATTTTAAGAAGATCGTTCGGTCAGAGCACTCAAAAACTTTTACATTAAGTCTCGGTTACAATTTTTGAAACAGAAATCGCCCTGATCACTTATCTTTCGGCATAAAGACTTTTAGAAAATCAATCGGAATGGGGAAAATGGTCGTTGAATTATTTTCAGTAGCGATTTCCCGCAGCGTCTGCAAATAACGCAGCGTCAGCGCGGCCGGCGATTTGCTGATCACTTCCGATGCCTCGAATAATTTTTGCGCAGCCTGAAATTCACCTTCAGAATTAATGACTTTCGCCCGCCGTTCACGCTCGGCTTCCGCTTGTTTCGCCATCGCACGTTTCATTTCCTGCGGCAGATCGATGTGCTTAACCTCTACGGCCGAAACTTTAATGCCCCAGGGTTCCGTCTGGCCGTCGATGATCTGCTGAAGCTGCCTATTGATCTTTTCTCGTTCCGCCAGCAGGTCGTCCAATTCGAATTGGCCCAAAATACTCCGTAACGTCGTCTGTGCCATCTGCGAAGTTGCCGCCATATAATTTTCCACTTCCACGATCGCTTTATCGGCGGAGATCACCCTATAATATAATACTGCATTCACTTGGACGGAGACGTTGTCCCGTGTTATGACATCCTGCGGCGGGATATCCACCACAAATGTCCGGAGACTCACTTTAACCATCCGGTCGATGACGGGAATCAGTATGATCAATCCCGGTCCTTTTACGTCTATCAGGCGTCCAAGCCGGAAGATCACGCCGCGCTCATATTCCCGCAAGATCTTAATGGCGCTGGCAAGGAAAAAAATAATCAGCAAGAGAACAAACGGAGTGAATATTTCAAAAGTCATGTTACGCCGTCCTTTCAGTGTCGTTTAGTTTTTCCACTTTCAATTTAAGATTGTCCACTTTGACAATTTTCACTTTTTGATCTTTTTCGATGGCGTGGTCGCTCCACGCAGTCCAGATCTCTCCGTGCACAGAAACCTGCCCTATTTGACCTGACGAAACCGGCATCATCACGACCGCCGTTTCGCCGATCATCCCGTCCACTCCGGTCGTGACTTTTCGGGCTTGTGCCTTGATACCAAACCCGACAACAAACAGAAAAAATAACAGGGTTACAATTACCACAGGCGCAATCACGGTCCACGAAATTCGCATCATTTCTTCCGGAGAATTAATCAGCATCACCGATCCGAGAAACAGGGCAACGACCCCGCCTACGGATAAGATCCCGTAGCTCGTAATTTTGATTTCCAGCAAGAACATAATTACGCCGACAATAATGAGCGCCAACCCGGCGTAATTAACAGGCAAAGTTTGAAACGAATAAAAAGCGAGGATCAGACAAATTACTCCGACGACGCCCGGAACCACCGAGCCGGGATTATACAGTTCGAAGAACAGCCCGTACATGCCGAGCATCATTAATATATAAGCGATGTTCGGATCTGTCAATATGTCCAGCAAATCAAACCGCCATCCGCGTTTGATCTTTTCAACCACCGCACTTTTGGTGTGAATGGCCTTCTTGCCTGCCACCGTTTCGACGGTCATCGAATCGATTTGGACCAACAAGCTGTCAAAGTTTTTTGCGATCAGTGTGATAACATGTTTCTGCAGCGCAACTGTCTCGGTAATGGAGACGCTTTTGCGGACTGCTTCTTCGGCCCAATCTGCGTTCCGCTTGTTTTTTTCGGCGATGCTGCGAATATAAGCCACCGCGTCATTCGTTATTTTTTCCATCATCGTTTGCGACGTGCTGTCTGAACTTCCGCTCCCCAGGTTTACCGGGTGCGCGGCGCCGATATTCGTGCCCGGCGCCATGGCGGCAATATGCGATGCCATCATGATGAAAACGCCTGCCGAAGCGCAGTGCGAACCGCCCGGTGAGACATAAACGACCACGGGAACTTCCGAGGCGAGGATGGCTTTCACAATAATATTCATCGATTTCATTAATCCTCCCGGCGTGTCTAATTCAATCACCAGGCACTGGGCCTGGTTGTCCTGCGCGGTCTCGATCGCTTTGCCGATATATTCCGCCGATGCCGGATTAATGACGCCGCTAATCTCAATTCGATAGATTCGATTTTGTGAAATAAGGACGCAAGGCAGAAAAAGCATTAGAAAGATTGCTTTCATCATAGGCATAAAATAGGTATTATTTCTTCGGCTTACCAACACAAAATTCATACGATGGCTCCTGACAGAACGCCGCTCGGTTGTAAAGTAAGGGTTTTGCGGTTAACCATTTATGATTTTTGTCATAGACAGAGAATATACCCGGCGAAGGCGAAATTCTGAGTGAAAATCGGGAACTTATTTTATATATGGTGCGTTTAACTTATGTAGGGGTCTCACAGCTTCACAGGTTGTATAATAAGAGAATAAGTAAAAAAGGAGTGGGAATGGCACGCATTCACGTCATCGAAGACGAGCCGAGCCTGCGCAAATTGTATCGTTCGGAACTGGAAAACATGGGGCACGAAGTTTTTTGCAGCGAAAACGGCCGCGAAGCATTTAAAAGCGTTTCGACTGATCGCCCGGATCTGATTGTCCTGGACATCATGATGCCCGAGGGCGACGGAATGGAGTTTCTGACGAAGATCCTCGATCACCGCATGGGAATTCCCGTGATCATTAATTCGGCATATTCGCATTACAAAAATGAATTTATCAGCTGGGCTGCAGAAGCGTATGTCGTCAAATCATCCGACCTGACGGAATTAAAAACACAGATCAAAAAAGTTCTTGATAACAATCAACTAGCAGCTGTCTAAATTTATTTTCCGTTTTCTTTCGAAAAGCCTGCGTACCAAAAATGCGCAGGCTTTTTTTCTTGTTATTCACTTGCCAAAAAGATAAATTCTTCCGTTATCAGCATTCCTCTTTACGGCCCGGCGAAAGGACCTTAAGAACTAAGCGATGAGATTATTAATACTAATGAGGAGAAATTCGTGGAGATAAAAAATGTCGGCGTTATCGGCGCGGGAACGATGGGGAACGGTATCGCGCACGTATTTGCGCAATACGGATATTCGGTTATCATGATCGATGTCAATCAGGCTTTTCTCGAAAAAGCGCGCGGAACGATTGAAAAAAATTTGACCCGGCAAGTGACAAAAGGAAGTTTGAGCGAAGATCAAAAACAGGCGGCGCTGAGCCGCATCACAATGACGACGGACCTGAGCAATGCCGGAACTTGCGATCTCGTCGTGGAAGCGGCATCGGAAAATTTTGAGATCAAATCACAGATTTTTAAAACTTTGGATTCCGTTTGTAAGCCGGAGGTGATTTTAGCGACCAATACGTCGTCGATTTCCATTACGCAGCTCGCCGCCGCGACGAAGCGGCCGGAGAGAGTCATCGGCATGCATTTCATGAATCCGGTTCCGGTGATGAAATTGATCGAAGTCATTCGCGGGCTGGCTACGAGCGACGCTACGTATGCTGCTGTGAAATCGCTTTCGGAAAAAATGGAAAAAGTTCCGGTTGAAGTCAATGATTACCCCGGATTTATTTCCAATCGCGTGTTGATGCCGATGATCAACGAAGCGATCTTTTGTTTAATGGAAGGTGTGGCTTCCAAAGAAGCGATCGATACGGTGATGAAACTCGGAATGAACCATCCGATGGGCCCGCTGCAGCTGGCCGACTTTATCGGGCTCGACGTATGCCTTTCGATCCTGCGGGTTCTTCACGAGGGCCTGGGAGATGACAAATACCGCGCCTGTCCCTTGCTGAAAAAAATGGTGACGGCGGGATTTCTCGGCGTCAAGAGCGGGAAGGGATTTTATGACTATCCGAAAAAATAATTGAACGGCTTTTTAATTATAACCGGAGGAGAGTGTATGAAAAAAATCGGAATGACATGCGTTGCCTGTATTCTGCTCTTGACCCTTAGCGTTACGGCGCAAAATAAGAAGCGTATTGCCGTGCTGCCTTTTAAGAACAAAGGCGGATTGGAAAAAAGCGCCTGGCTGAGCGAAGGATTTGCCACGACGCTCACGGAAGGATTGCAGCAAATTCAGGCCATTTACGTGGTGGACCGGAATCAAGTGAACAGCGTCATTAAGAAAGGAAAATATTCCAACGACGATCTATTTACTTCGAAAGGAGCCTACGAGATCGGCAAGAAACTCGGGCTGGACTACGTGATCATCGGTGCGTTCAGCATTACCAAAGGCACGATCAATTCCATCGCGATCGTGGTGGACGCCAAAAAGGAGGGCGAGTATATTCAATCGTGCAGCCCAAATCTGGTGAAGCCGATGGCTTCGCTTTGGCAAATCTACGATGAACTGATTGACGTCGTGTGCAAAGCGGCGTGCTTTAACGTCAAAGTGACTGCCGGCGAAGTGAAACAGATCAAAGACATCACACAGAACACGCAGAATGTCAGTGCGTATGAATATTACATCAAAGGCCGTAAAGAACATTTGAAATATTCACTGAAGGCTTATGGAGATGCCATTAGCCTTTACGATAAGGCTCTGGAACTGGATCCGAATTATGCGCTGGCATTAGGCGCGAAAGGCGAAGCAGAAGCGTATTCGGGCTATCAAAAAGAAACAAACGGCGAAGAATACAAATATCTGTACGAAAGCGCGGAGAAACATGTTCAAAAAGCGCTGACGGTGTCGCCGAATATTGCATCGATTCACACGAACATGGCGACCACGTACCAGAATTTACTCCGATTTGACGATGCGGTCGTGGAGGCGTCCAAAGCGGTGGGATTAAATCCGAATGATGCCGAGGCCTGGTATCGGCTATGGAGCGCGAAAGGTGCAGGCGCGGATGCCGAGGAAATCAAAAAAGCGCTGACGATCAGTCCGTATTTGCCGATCGCAAATTTATCGCTGGGAAATGCGTATTCAAAAGACAAAAATTATGACAAAGCGATCGAATATTATAAACGCGCGCTGATCGGCAATGATGAATATGAGTTGGCGCATGTCAATATCGGGCGCGTGTATATCATTTTGAAGAATTATGACGACGCCATCGTCTCGCTCAAGCGGACTATGGAAATTAAACCCAACTATGCATTTGCGTGGGAGCGCCTCGGTTATGCTTATGAGATGCAAGGTAATGCGCTGAAGAAAACCGATGAGGCAAGGGCCGCCGCGAAATACAATGAATCGTTAACCGCATACCAGAGAGCCGTCGAGATCAATCCGAAAGACGCCTTTAATCACAACAGCGTTGCGTGGGGGTATTCGAATCTCGGCAGGTGGGCAGACGCGCTGAGTGAATGGCAGCAAGCTTTGCGATTGGATCCTACGCTCGAAGAAGCTAAAAAACAAATTGAAGTTGCTAAGAAACAATTGGGGCAATAATTTTGTAAAATTTTGATAACTGAGTTTTACGTGATGGCGGAATTTTATGCCGCCATTTTGTTCTTGACACCTAAATTTAAGCGGACATCCGATGTATTTTGATTTTCGTAAGATAAATCGTCAGGTTCTTGTTGACTTAATCACTGTTTTGTTTTAATTTTTTCATCATATTTTACTGCTCCTATTATCATTCACTGTTAGGTGCCATTTATGAAATCCGTCTTAATTATCATTCTTACGACGGTGGCGGCCGTTGTTCTAATGACTTCGTGCGATAAGGAAAAAATTTCTGAGGACGCGGCAATCGCCAGAGGGCGGGAATTGTTCAACGATGTTAAGTTCGATAATTTTTCCAATCACACGCTGAGCTGCGGAACCTGTCATCCGGGCGGCGATATGGACAACCGGAAATGGAAACTGCGCGGGTTTTCGGATTCTTTGTCCACACCGACCTTGTTCGGCGTAATCGAAACCCCGGCGTACGGCTGGTTTGGCGACAGGGGAAGCAGTATTCGCGGCTTTACGAAATATGTCATTGACAGCCTTTTTCTCGGGTCGGCGGATTCGTCAGAATTGGATGCCTTGACGGCGTATGTGCAGTCCTTGGTAGTTCCTGCAAACCCATGGCGCAATACGGACGGCTCACTGACGGAATCGCAAGCGCGCGGCAAAATAGTCTATGAGAATCAGGGAAAATGCATCAATTGCCATTCGGGAGAACTTTACACCGGTAGATTCAAGATCCAAACGCGCGCCGGCAAACCGAAGGTAGACACTCCTTCGCTGCGCTGGGAGTTTGCCACCGCACCCTATTTTTATGATAACAGCAAAGCAACCTTGATGGATGTCATCAGTTTTTATGCCGATGCGGTGGACACGTCGCAAATGAGGGTGTGGGGGTGGAATGGTCTCGGCATTAATGCAAAAATAGATTTGACTCAGCAGGAGCGCAACGATCTGCTCGAGTATATGCGAGCGCTGTGAATTGGAATGCCATAATTAGGATTTATGAAATGAAAAAGATCACGTTATGCATATGGATACTGATGTTTGCCGTGACGCCAAATTACTTGGGCGCGCAGGAAGAGACGTCCGGGGACCTCAGTGACGAAATGAAGGCAGGGGCGGAGAATAACGTCGGCGTCGGCGGCGTAATTGACGTAGCTCATACCGAAGGCAAATCGGCGCTGAATGCCAATACGCTGGGTGATAACAATTTCAATAATATTCGTGCCTTGATCAATTTTCAATTTCACCACAAAGACAAAATTCGAGCGGACGTTGAAGTCCTGTTTGACGACGCCGCCAAAGACCGCGTACGGCTGCAGGGCGCGTTCGTGACGCTGTTCAACATGCCCAGCGAGCAAGTTAATTTTATGGTCGGAAAAATTCCGAATTTGTTCGGAAATTTCGGAAAGCGCGAATTTTCCGATATCAATCCGCTCATTGGTCAGCCGCTGATGCGCCAATACCGGACGAGTTTGGATTGGAACAATTTGTGGGACAACCGGGAACAGCTGATCTTAAAATCACGGCGATTGGAAAATAAGGGGAATTTGCCTTTCGAAGTTTTACGCGGCGCCACGCCCACCGTCTATGATGCGCGCTGGGATTTCGGAGTGGAACTGTTCGGCAGCGCTTCGATCCTGGAATACCAGTTGGGCGTGACCGAAGGTTCTATTTCCAATCCCGAAGCGAACGAGAATAAGGGCAAGCAATTCCTGGCCCGCATCGGTTTAAATCCGGTCGCCGGAATAAAAATCGGATTCTCGGGGGCGATCAATCCGTATCTGTCAACTGCGGATCCGCAAAGACTGCTCGAATCAGGAAAAGGAAAAGGCCAGTTCAAGCAAAAAGCCTTCGGCGCGGACCTGGAGGCGAGTTATCGGTATCTGATTGTCTTCAGCGAATTCGTCAAAAGCCAGTGGGACGCGACCGTGGACGAGGGTAAATTATCCAATTGGAGCTGGTATGTAGATGCGAAATACAAGATCGTTCCTCAATTCTTCGTTGCCGGCCGGTTGGACATGATGAATTTCAGTAAGATCCTGAACCCGGTGAACAATAAAAAAGAAGGCTGGGATTATAACGTAAAGCGTTATGAAGCCGGACTCGGATTTCGTATCACGTCCGCAGCGACCCTGAAACTGACCGAACAGTGGACCCAATTCGAAAAGAGTTCGGGGATCAAAATGGTCAGACTCACCGCGATACAGTTGTCTGTTCCTTTTTGAAGACTCATTTTTATTAGGAGTTCATTATGAAAATCGTCCTGACAGCGCTCGGTTTTACAGCGGCCTGGATGCTGGCTTCGTTCGGAGAAAATATGAAATTCTTCAAAAATATTTCCGATGTGAAGGTAGTTGCGTATGCTCCGATTCCGGCATACGGCATCCGCCACGCCGCTCCGGCTGAAGGAAAGATTACCGGTAAGGTATTCATTAGTAAATCTACGGCGAACATCGGCCGGTCCTCCGCTAAAGGCTTGTACGGCAAGAGCGCATCGCGCCTTACACAAGGCGGAAGTGCGGACCGCAAAGCGGTGGTATTCGTGGTCAAAGCTTCAGGATATTTCCCGCTGCCGCAGGCGCATCCGGCCATGCGGCAGAAAAACGTGGCCATCGTTCCGCACGTTCTTCCGGTGCTGGTCGGTACTACGGTGGATTTTCCCAACGAAGACGAAATTTATCATAACATTTTTTCACTTTCATCGACCAAAGCATTTGACTTGGGTCGTTATGCCAAAGGTTTTTCGAAGTCCGTGACGTTCAATAAAGTCGGCCCCGTTAAGGTTTTTTGCGATATTCATTCCCAAATGGGCGGTATTATTTTTGTCTTGCAGAATCCTTATTTTGCCACCGTCGGCATTGACGGAACCTATACGATTAATGGGGTACCCGGTGGCACGTATGATGTGGCTGTTTGGCAGGAAACCGGCGCATCACCGATTCAGAAAGTTACCGTCAGCGGCGGCGAACCGTCGGAAGTGAATTTCTCATTTTAACCGTTTGAGCAAATCGTTAGATAGCCCCGGGGAACGTCTCATTGCTGAATCTTCCTATCATTCTTCATTGCACCCGCACGCTGACAACCCCCGTTTAACAACAGTCATATAACTTGCATAGTTTGATTTTAGTTTGTAAATTGCCAGCCGTTTTGTATTTTTTTCACATAACTGGAGGATGCAATTCAAAAATGAAAAACTTATTTCTGGCAGCCGCTCTGTCGGCATTTATAGTATTCATCGGATCGGGCTGCGGCAAAAACCCAAAAATGTCGCCCGGAGAGTATTTAGCCGCTGCCGATTCACTGACCCGGGAAGGCCGGTATGTGGAGGCGATTCAATCGTTAGACGACATGGATAAATGGTATCCGCGGGACACGGCAACGATCATTAAGGTCGGCGTTTTGCGGGCCGACGTGTACGCGGTGCATCTGAATGATTATTCTAAAGCAATCGCATCCCTGCAAAAAATCGTCGACGCGTATCCGGACGACCCGCTGGCGGCGACGTGTCTTTTCAAAATCGGTTTTACGTATGAAACGGAAATGAAAGATATCGTGAAAGCGAAGCAAGCATATGAAGCATTTCTAAAAAAATATCCCGATCATGAACTTGCCTCCAGCGTGAGACTGTCGATGGATCATTTGGGTGAGAGCGATGAAGAATTGCTCGAGAGAATACTGAAAAAAAGTGAATCCGGCGCGGCCAAAGGAAAATAATGTATAAAACCCATGCCAAAATCATTTGTACGCTAGGTCCGTCGTCGAGCGATTACGAGACGATCGAAAAGATGATCCTTGCCGGGATGGACATCGCGAGACTCAATTTCTCGCACGGTTCATGGGAAGGCCACTTGCAGGTGATGCAGCATATCCGTAAAGCGGCAGCCAAGGCGGGCAAGCCGGTCGCGATTCTGCAGGATTTGCAAGGGCCGAAAATTCGTATCGGAACTTTTAAAGAAGGCCAGACCGACCTGAAGAACGGCGAGCGCTTCACGATCACGAGCCGGGACGTGGAGGGCGACGACACTATCGTTTCCACCACTTACAAAGAGCTTCCCAAAGACGTTAGGTTCGGCGATGAATTGCTCATTGATGACGGGCTCCTGACGATCAAAGTTATTGAGAACAACGGTACGGATGTCGCATGCGAAGTGGTGAACGGCGGAATTTTGAAAAATAACAAGGGCATTAACCTGCCGGGAGTAGTTATCAGTGCGCCGTCCCTGACCGACAAAGATACGGAAGATCTGTTGTTCGGGTTGGAAAACGGCGTGGACTATGTGGCGTTGTCTTTTGTGCGGAAGCCGGAGGATATTTTGAATGTCAAGGAAATCATACGCGGCTCAAAGAAAGAGGCGCTGGTCATTGCTAAGATTGAAAAGCCCGAAGCCCTGAATTGCATAGACCGGATCATTGCCATCAGTGATGCTATCATGGTGGCGCGCGGCGATCTGGGCGTGGAAATGAAGACGGAGGAAGTGCCTCCCATACAAAAAAAATTGATTGCGCTGTGCAATAAAGCCGGCGTGCCGGTGATCACCGCCACCCAAATGCTTGATTCGATGGTCCATAATCCGCGGCCCACGCGGGCGGAAGCGTCGGACGTCGCCAATGCCATTTTGGACGGTTCGGATGCCGTGATGCTTTCGGCGGAAACGGCATCGGGGAATTATCCGATCGAAACCATCACCGTCATGAAACGGATCATTAAATTGATCGAAAAGGATATGCCGACGGATTACACGCGCCGCCGCCGCAGCCCGGGAGAAAAACCCACGCTGCAGGAAGGTATTGCCGTGGTATCCTGTTCGCTTGCGGAAATGCTTGAGGTGGATGCGATCGTGAGTATTACGCTGACCGGAGCGATGTCACGCCTGATCGCTAAATACCGTCCGAAGATGCCGATTATTGCGATCACACACACGGAAAGCGTTTTGAGGCAGCTCAATTTGGTCTGGGGCGTGCAAGGGCTTATTCTTCCCGATCTGAAAACGAATATTGACGACAGCGTCAATCAGATCAAAAAGGCGCTGGTGGATGCCGGACATTTAGAAACAGGAAATAAATTTGTTATTACGGCCGGGCTGCCGTTCAGTTCGCGCGGGCCGACAAACAGCGTGCGCGTAGAAACGATAGGATAGGTTTGCGAAACAAGTTTGTGAAAAGGCGATTCAAGTGAGTCGCCTTTTTTTATTTATACCGATCTCTGTTTTTCTTGCGGAAGGCGAGCGAGAGGGGAACGCCTTGAAATCCGAATGTCTCGCGCATTTGATGCTCGATGTATTGGCGGTAGTTGGCCGGAATCAGGGCCGGTTCGTTGGAAAAGAACGCAAAGACCGGCGGGCGGGATTTAATCTGCGTAACGTAATTGATCCGTATATCCTTGCCGCGAACAGCCGGCGGATGATTTTTTGAAATGGCTTTCTTGAGAAAGTCATTCAGTTTGGCAGTGCCGATGGTTTTGTTGCGTTCGTCGAACACCTGCTTGGCGGTCTCGATCGCTTTCATCACGCGTTGTTTGGTCAACGCGGAAATAAAAACGAACGGCAAGTACGTCGTTGAGCCGAGCGCGTTGTTGATATTTTTTTGATAGGCCAAATACGTGGTATCCGTCTTTCCGATCATATCCCATTTATTGATCACGATCACCAGCCCTTTTTTCAAATGCCGCGCTTCTTCCAGGACGTGAATGTCCTGCGCCGCAATTCCTTCCGACGCATCCAGAAGCAACAATCCCACATCGCATTCCTGAATGGTCTTTATCGTCCGCAGCGCGCTGTAAAATTCCAAATTCTCTTTGACTTTCGTTTTTCGCCGCAGTCCCGCAGTGTCGATCAGTTTATATTTCGTGTCCTTGTACACGAAATCGGTATCAATGGCGTCGCGCGTGGTTCCGGGAATATCGGACACGATGTGCCTGTTTTTTCCGATGACCGCGTTCACAAACGAAGATTTACCCACATTGGGCTTGCCGATAATGGCTAATTTGATCACATCGTCTTCGAATTCAATTTCTTCGGTGCTGGCGGGAAATTGAGGGCCCAGCAAGGACAAGATCTCATCCAGCAGATCGCCGATGTTGCGGCTGTTGAGCGCGGAGATACTGAACGGCTTGCCGAGTCCCAAACGGTACACCTGGCTGTCGGCGGATATATTTTGATTGATCTTTTCATTGTCCACTTTGTTGACGACCAGGAGCGACCTTTTCCCGGAGCGTTTTAAGGCCTCGGCAATGTGGAGTTCGGTGGTCGTTAAGCCCGACACGGCATCTATGAGCAGCAGGGCGAGGTCGGATTCTTCAATGGCCAATTGAGCTTGTTCGCGGATAGCAACGCTCATCTGATCCTGATCGTCGGGCATGTACCCGCCGGTGTCAATGACGACAAATTGCTTTCCGCTCCATTCGGCAATTTCATAATGCCGATCACGCGTAACGCCGGGCGTATCATGCACGATCGCGTCCTGTTCACCGAGGATACGATTGAACAGCGTAGACTTGCCGACGTTCGGGCGCCCTACGATCGAGACAACGGGTAAGCGATTTATCTTCATACGGGGATTTTGTAAATGCTTATA
The DNA here is from genome assembly GCA_964563165.1 of uncultured Bacteroidota bacterium. Classification (GTDB taxonomy): domain Bacteria; phylum CLD3; class CLD3; order SB21; family SB21; genus CAZLWA01. The sequence goes on from CAZLWA010000056.1 coordinate 40,003, forward strand.
GCTTGAATATGAAAATCGAATTTAGTATGATACTTATAAAAGGGTATTCTTTCAAGCTAAATTCAATGAGGCCATGGTTTTTCAACAGATCGAATTGATCAATATCAAACAATTCGCCAATCGAAAATTCTTATTTCAAACCGGGTGGAATGAGATCACGCTGGGAAACCTGGGCGGGAAATCCACGGTCATTGAAGCCGTCCAGGCGGCTTTCAGTTCGGTATCTCCCGCCGCGCCGTTTTTTAAAATGCATACGGAAGAAACGGCAGTTCATCTTGATATTTTATTAAAGGGAATTATTTTCAGCGTCCAAAAAAGATGGGACCGTCAGAAACCGGCTGCGTGGTCGGCCGTTTCGCACGAGAGACAGTATGACCTTTTGAATGCCGACGAACGGCTGCAATGGATGAAGTTTTTTGTCCAGGTTAATTTCAAAACCGGCAGTGAAGCGGACCTGCCGGCCGAACTTATTGAACGCCGGTATCATTTTTTAGTTCAATGTCTCTATCAGCCCGCCGTCGAATGGCTGGACAGGTTAATGGAACGGGATTTCCGCGACTGCTTGTTCTCGGCCGAGCCGTACGAACACGTTGCAGATAAACTGTCTCAGCTCGAACAGACGGCTTCTACCGACCTGCAGCGTCTCAAACTGACCGAGCAAAAGCTGATACTGGATCGGAAAGCGTTCGACCATCGCCGCCGGGAAACTGAAAAATTGGATCACGAAATTAAACGGACCGAATTGCTGATGCGGCAACTACAGGAGCATCATGAGCAAGTGCAGGCGGAGCAGGCACAAACAGAGAGTCTCCACGAATACATCGCCGAGAAGAAAAGTGAAATTGAAAGGATCGAAATTGAATTGACGGCGTATCAAAAGATACGCGATGCCCAAGCGCGACTTCACTATTCAGATGATGAAATAGCGGAGCTCAACGCCAAGCGAAAAGGGTATGAGGATTTGACGCAACGCGTCACGGATTTGGAGCAAAAGGTTATTGAACGGAGCCATTTGAGTAAAAATCTTGCGGGGATCCAGAATGAGATTCAGAAGCTGCAGGCATCGCGGGAATTAGCCGCGGTAGATCCCGGCGGAGGAAAGGACATTGATTCAACGGGCCAAATCGGGTTGTATGAATCCGAAATTCGCCGTATCCGGGCATTGCTGGACGGCGACTCCGATCTGGAGGAAAGGTTGGAAAATCTGCACCGGGAGAAGCTTTCGTATCAGACTGCGAACGAGCGGTATTTGACCGTTACGCGGACGGAACATCTGCTGACGCAAGAGGATTCCAAGACCGTTGAGAATAGGATTGAAAAATTACTGGAGCAGCTCGCTCAGGGCGAAAAGAACCTGGAGGAGCTGCAGGCGTCGGTCCATGAAAACCGCTATCGCGACCGGATGAATATGCTGCAGCAGGTGAGCCAACAGATTCTGGAACTGAGAAAAAAATCCGAGGAGCTGATCCAACGCCGGTCCGCTCTCACCAGGGTCGGCGAGACGCACTCCTCCGGTCATGAAGACGTGGAGAAACAAATTCGCCAGCGAATAACTTTGAAGCGTTATCTGGCGCTGATGAGAGAAGCTATGCGACATCTCAAACAAACCGCTGCGGAAAAAATGAACGGGGATTTTCTTGAGTCGTTGAACAGCCACGCAGCGTCCACGCCGTGGCCGAACGAATTTATTCGATTGATTTCCATCGTGAATGATCCGGATGCAAAATCGAGGGAGCATTCGTTGAAACGATTTTCACATACCGAATTGCGGCGCTTTAGCCTGTGGCTGCATCTTTCAATGATCCGGATTTTTACTTCGCTGGATTGCGTTATTCTCGATGAGCATCTGGCGTGGATGTTTGATCATGAGGAGCTCAACCGGATCTACACGATGGCCGACCGCATGAGCTTGGAACAACTTATTTTCTTCCAGAGGATGCCCTTTTCTTAGACTTACTCTCACTCTTCCAGGAGGCGCTTCATTTTGGTGAGTCGCTTCATATCGCTTCCCAGGCCTTTCGGAAGCTGAATCGCCTTTTGAAAAATAGCTTTGGCTTCGTCTTTCCGGTTCCAATCCAGATACAGCATTCCCAATTCATACGGATGACGCATGACCGTGGGAGCAAGCCGCATGGCGTTTTTTAATGCTACCTCGGATTCTTTTCTGCCGCCCTGAGGCAGGCCGCCGAATAATAACGATGCGAGACTGCGCTCCAGCCAGCTGACATTACCGAGCGCCCGGTAAAAAGAGCCTAGGATCGTGAACGCAACATCGTTGCCCGAATTCAGTTCTATGGCTCTGTCCAGCTCCTGTTTGATTTCCCGGGATAACTTCACTTTTGCACGGCTCCCTTCAAACATTGCGAGACTGCCTAAACTTGCCGCAAGCCATGCATGACCTTCGGATACGGACGAATCCGCTTCGATACATTTCCTCGCATAATCCACCGCTTTGCGATACAAGGCCTCGCTTAGATTATTTTCCGATATATCGCTGAAGCAGACATATACACGAGACAGGCGCCATAGCAGCGCAGGATTATTGGGCTCCTGCGCAAGTGCGGATTCGTAAATTGCAATCGCTTCCGGATAATGAATTTTGTTGAATTCAGCATCGCCGTCCTCAATGGGGGATCCTGACAACAGGAACGGGAAAGCCAGCGTAAGAATCACACCTCCCGCGAATTCCAGGTATTTTTTTAACGTCGTTTTCATGTGAACCTTGTTTTTTTTATCCACATTTTGCCGCTTAGAATATACTTGTTTGGACAATTAAAGTAAATCATTTTCACTTGATTTTTATAGGAGTAAACTGTATTATGCGGCAGTTAAGCGAAAGGGCACATAATGGCCAAGCAATATGTATCAAATAAGGACGAAACGGTCCGGCTCTTTAAAAGCGATTTTTTGGAGTTTTTAAGCCGCACACACTGGTCAGTGCCGCTGTTTATCTTCGTGCCGGTGGCGGTGTATTGTTTATATCAGTCTATTGCGGTTTTGAATTTTTCAATCCCGGCCGTTATCGGGTGGGCTATAATCGGCCTCGTGTTGTGGACGGCAACGGAATATTTCATGCATCGTTTTGTATTTCATTTTGAACCGCTCGGGCCCTGGACGGCGAAAATTCATTTTCTTCTTCACGGTGTGCATCACGATTATCCGATGGACTCAAAACGGCTGGTGATGCCTCCGGGGCTGAGCCTTCCATTGGCGGCGCTGTTCTATTTTCTATTTGCAGCAATATTTCAATCCAATATTGCTCCGCTTTATGCGGGCTTCATTGCCGGGTACCTGTGCTACGACATGACGCACTACGCCATTCACCACCATAATCTTCATTCGCCTTTCTGGCTGGCCATCAAGAACCATCATGTCAAACATCACTTTCAGGATCCCAAGAAAGGCTTCGGCGTCAGTTCTCCGATCTGGGATTCTCTTCTGCATACGAATTTTGTCATCAACAGAAAGAACGAAGATACGGAAATAGTAGAAACTCCGCAAAGGTAGCTTCACCGCCTGAATTTCAATAGTTCCCGGCGGCACAGTTTTGTGCGCCGGATGATCCGCATACACTTGTAAACCCGCTTTTATCCCTAAACGTCCCCGGCATCTCTTCATGTCACCGTTTACTAAGCGTAGAATTAACGCCGGTACACATTTTCATTGTTTGGGCTCTTTCTTCAAAATACTTTAGCGCCTTCGTCATCCACATGCCCAATCATTCTTTCATTCCGGTTCGTACGACAGCCATTTCCGGTCGGGACAAGTCAGGGGAACCTCAGTATGAGCGGAAGGACGTACGAAAGAATGGTGAGTGCGGCGATAAGCGCAATTTCGCCAAGATCATTCGTTTTCTTTGGAGGATGATCAACTACCATAATGAATACTCCTCATATTTTTGCGCGGAACCAGATTTTTCAAAAACATCATCCAGCGTGCTTTTGCGCGTGACAGTCAATTGGGTCATAACTCCGCAATGGTCGGATAGCGGCTCTTCAGGAAAATCAAGTACCGTATCTGATTCTGCCACCGTTAGCGAAGACCGGTTTTCTTTGGAGCATAGGGCAAACGTGTAGTCAATGCGTTCATCCTGATTATGAATTACGGGATGCGTACCGTAGGAACGATTCAGGAAATAAGTATGGCCGCTTTTTGCCGGATGGACCGATTGATATGCATCGAAAGAAATTTCATTGAAATATCGTTTCACCCACTGCTTTAATAGAATATATTCCAATGAACCCGGATTAAAATTGAAGTCGCCGGCAAGAACGACCGGCTGCCGGCGTGGGACTGACCGGATAAAGTGCTGCAACTCTTCCATCTGATACATACGATAATGCATGTGTGAAATTTTTTTCCCTGCCCCGAGGTGAGTATTAAAGAGGTTGACTCTGCCGCCGTCCGTTTCGATCTGTATCATCAGCGCGCCTTTATTGGCAAAGTATTCATCGAACCGGGTGTGGTCGGAGAACGCAAGAACATGCTGTTCCAAAATAGGAAATTTAGACAGGAACATTAATCCGTTTCCGTAACGTCCCTTTATTTTTTTCCTGTTTGGGGCGTAGTAGTGATACGGATATTTAAGGTTTTGGAGAAAATATCCCGCTATGGTGTCGCACCAAACTTCCTGTAATGCGATCACATCGGCGTTTAATAGCTTGATATGCTCCATTATCGCTTCCATGCGCGCGTCGACGTTGCGCGCGATAGACAGGCGGCCGACTCTTAAACCCCAGACATTGAACGTGAGGACGCTGATCTTGGAAGAAGGTTGCTTGGAATTCATAATTCTTATTTTTATTCTTAAGATAAAAAAAGAATATTACGGCGGTATAAAGGCTGTATTATGATTCGGTGAATTAATTAATGGCGAGGAACGGATCGAGGGGCTGTCAAATTAAAAAGCAAATTCAACTTCTGTTTTTTTTGTGAAATAGCGGTTATAGATATAGGTGGTCTTGGCTTCGATTTGAATTCGATACACACCGGAACGGCAATACTGAGGCAGGATACCTGAGGAGTCCGATTTTTGAACTCCTGCGGAGTCTTTCATACTATCTTTTCTGGTCTGACGAAGGATGAACAATGCAGCCGCGGATCTCATGCGATTCCATGAGAACGAATTCTTTCCGATGGGCATGAACAGGTTTCTTGCAAGGAAGGCGACAAAATGCCCCTGGTCATCCACGATACGCGCCGTAACCTTGGAATATTCGGTCAGGAAGAAATCGAAGTCAATGGAACTGTCTTTTTGCGAGATTTCCAGATTCAAAATGTCCGTTCCGACATGATAATATTGCGCGCTGAGCTTGTCCGCCACAAATACCTGCCCGAAACGCTTCCAAAAAGCAATGCCGCGCGGTTCAACGAATTCATTCTCTGCTTCGCCTTTATGTCCGAAGGTGGTAATGTAATTCAAATGTTTATCAAACTTGTGAATGCAGTGGTTGCGGGCATCCGTAACCCAGACGTTGGCATAAAAGTCTAAAGCAACCGCCGAAAGCGAAACCTCGGGATAACCGTAGTCGCCGGAATTGACCGCCGCGATAAATCTTCCATTCAGCGTGAACAGGCTGATGCGCGAGCGGTGAAGGTCAACCGTTATCAGAAAATTTTCTTTTGTATATCCGTAAGGTTCACCCGCATCCACGACGGCAATGGCCTCCGGCCGGAAAAGCGTTTCGGAAAAATGGGAGGAGTCAGCTTTTTCCCCGATCGCATACAGGAACTTCATGCGTTTGTCAAAAACCTGAATGCGGTCGTTGCCGGTATCGGCGACGTATATCCTACCGTCCGTGCTCAGCGCAATGCCGGATGGTTGTCTAAATTCTCCATACCTGCCTCCTTCATTTCCGTGCGCACTCACAAATTGCAGATAACTTCCGGGGTTGTGCAATTGCACAATACGGTTATGCCCCGTGTCGGTGACATAGACTTCGCCGCTGGCCGTGGAAGCAATACCGGTTGGTTTTTTTAATTTTTGTTGCGGGCCCTTACCTTCGTACAGGTCGATGCTCAGCATCGAGCTGTTGAAAATAATATTATTCTGGCCGGAATTTATTCCGTACACGGTCAGGTCATCATCATCGTTTTTAGTGAGCGGGTCGTCGGTGCTGATAAGACGCGTTACGGTGATACCCCTGGGATCGTTGGGCACAATATCGGCTCGTCCGATAAGCGCCATATATGCGAACAAATGAATGGCTGTGGCTTTGTGAATCGGTGCGTGCTTAAAGGGAGGATAAACCAACGTCGTCGGCACTTGTATCGTTAGATTTTTTTCCTGGGCGAAGATACCGGGCAAGAAGAGGATCATCAAAAAAACTGGGATTCGGAAACAAGTGGACCGGCTCATGGTGCGAGAGGTTTATTTTATTGCGGGTTTTTTAACTTAGACGAATCAGAAATAAATTGCAAGTTGAAAGAAATAAATTTAAATTTAAAAGCTTCAAGGCGGAATAATCAAAAAGAAATAACGTTAAACAATCGGCGTACGTATGACGGCAAAAGAATTCGAAGAACTGGCTCTGCCTCACGCGGAATCGCTTTACAATACCGCGCTCAGATTGACCCGTAATGTGAAAGATGCGGAAGACCTTGTTCAAGAAGTTTATTTCAAAGCTTTTCGCTCGATCGCTCAGTTTCAGCCCGGCACCAATATGCGCGCGTGGTTGTTCAAGATCCTGGTGAACACGCACATTTCGCTGTATCGCAAGACTTCGAAGAATCCGGTAGTGTCCGGCTATGACGATGTGGCAGAGTTTTCGTTATACAATCAGGTTCACAGCCGTGCCGGCTCGATTTCCGATTCGCCCTCCGAAATTTTGGATCGTTTTCTGAAAAAGGACATTCATGAGGCGATTGACAAATTGCCCGAACCGTTTCGTGACGTTGTCCAGTTGGTGGATATTGAAGGATTCTCATACAAAGAAGCGTCCGACATTCTGGAAACCCCGGTCGGAACCGTGATGTCGCGGCTCTTTCGCAGCCGGAAACAGCTTCAACAGTATTTGTGGGAATACGCGGTGGAATACAGCTACGTAAAGAAATAATCTCGTGATCAACCAATCAAAGGAAAATTCATGGAAGAGCTCTCACCACACAAAGATCTGGACGCTCGGGCGCATGGCCTGGATTGCGCAAAAGTGGCGGAACGCGTATACGCGTTTTTAGACGGTCAGATGGGTCTGGAAGAATTGACCGTATACGAGCGTCACCTGGAATTGTGCCTGCCGTGCCGTGCCCTGGTGGATTTTGAAAACAAGTTAATAGCGATGATCAAAGCGAAAGGAGCGGCCGGCGCCGAAATTCCGGCTGTGCTGATGGATAAGATCAAAAAAGCCCTTGCAAATTCATCCGATCCAAAAAATTAGTTCCTGTTCCTATTGACTCTCGTCCCGTCGTTTCAAAATACTTATCGCGTATTCATTATCGCCATCCCTGGGCGATCGGGAGTCGCCGTCCGAATCCAAAAGCTTTGGACGTTATCCGCAAGCCCGGAGCGGCTTGGCGACGTTTATATTCGTTGTGGTCAATCAGGCTCAGGATATTCTTAACCGCCGCCGGGTCGTAGCCCAGTGCGATTATTTCCTTTTCTTCTTTCAAATCCTCCACATACGCTTTTAAAACGCCATCGAGAATCTCGTAGGACGGCAAGGAATCCTGATCCGTTTGATTGGGACGCAGTTCCGCCGAGGGCGCTTTCGTGATCGTTCGCTGCGGGATCATTTCGCGGTCGCGGTTGATCCACCGTGCGATCTGATACACCAGCGTTTTCGGAACGTCACTGATGACGGCAAGGCCGCCGCACATATCGCCGTAAATTGTGCAATAGCCGACGGCCAGTTCCGATTTGTTGCCCGTGCTCATGACCATGGCATTGAGCTTATTGGATAATGCCATTAGAATATTTCCCCGGATGCGCGCCTGAATGTTCTCTTCCGTGATGTCCGGAGGCAAATCGCCGAATTCCGGCTTCATCGTTTCTAGAAAAACTTCAAATGCGGGTTCGATAGGGATGACGCGGAATTCAATTCCAAGATTCTCAGCCAGCCGTGCAGCGTCCTCCCGGCTGTGTGCGGACGAATACCGCGAGGGCATCGAAACGCCGATCACATTGGCCTTTCCGAGCGCCGCGGTGGTGACGGCGGCAACGACCGCCGAATCAATCCCGCCGCTGAGTCCGATGAGGGCTTTCTTAAATCCGCATTTGCTCATGTAATCCCGGGCCCCCAACACCAGCGCCTGATAAATTTGCGCTTCATCCGAGCCGGGCCATGTATGAATCGTTCCGGTACCATTGCCGAAATCAGCGGTGACCCAATCCTCTTCGAATGACTTGGCCTGGGCGACAACTTTTCCGTCCTGACTCAATGCAAAACTGCAACCGTCAAAAATCAGACTGTCGTTGCCTCCGACCAGGTTGACCAGCACGCACGGCAGAGCATATTTTTTCGTGATATTCCTGAACATTTCCAGGCGCAAGCTACTTTTTTGAATGTGGAATGGGGACGCGGAGATGTTGATCAGAATTTCCGCGCCCTGCCGGGCGAGTTCTTCAATGGGATCGGTGGGATAGATCCGGTGATCCCAAAAGTCCTTGTCATTCCAGCTATCCTCGCAAATGGAGATGCCGAGGCGCTTTCCGCGGAATAAGAATATCTTCTTTTCTTTCGCCGGCTCGAAATGCCGCAATTCGTCGAACACGTCGTAATTCGGCAACAGCGATTTGTGCTGAACTCCGATAATTTTTTTGTTTTCGATGAGGGCCGCAGCATTGTATACTGAATGGCCCTGGGCAGAAGGATTGGGCGAGGCGAAGCCGCAAATGACTCCGATGCCCTCCGTATGGGAACAAACCTCCTCCAGCGCCTCCAGATTCTTTTCAACAAAAATTTTTTTCTCAACGAGGTCTTCCGGCGGATAGCCGGTAATCGAGAGCTCGGGAAACACGATCAAATCGGCGCCCGTTCCGCGGGCCTTATGAATATGCTCGATAATGCCGGCCGAATTTCTTTTCAGGTCGCCGACGCGCGTATTGATCTGGGCTAAGACAATTTTCATAAAATAAAAAATCCGATCGTGTTCCAACCGGATTTAAGTTAAGGAAAAATCTTTAAAAAGTAAAATCAATGACGAATCACGTCGATGACCTTGCCGCCAACGCGAAATTCAGAAAATCCCGGGTCCACTTCGACCGGCTGCATTTCTGAATTAGCCGGCTGCAAAATGATCTTCGAGCCGCGCTTGTAAATGCGCTTGACGGTCGCCTCTTCGTTGACGTACGCAATGACGATGTCGCCGTTGGCAAAGTCCGACGTGTATTTAACGACAATATAGTTGCCGTCGAAAATACCGTCTTCAATCATGCTATCGCCGACGATCTGCAGAGCGAAAATATTTTTGTCGCCGTGAGTATATTTCTGGGAAGAGGGGTGGATATAGCCCAAAGAGATGCTGTCCGAAAATCTCGGCGTTCCCGCGGCCACTTTTCCCAACACCGGAATACCGGTGGCATCATCGCGGACATAACTTAAATTACTTTCCATTTGATACCGCTCGCATTAAAGTAAAATACAACGATTCGTTTTGCTGCTTAACTGACGAAAGTCGTTCCAACAGATGAAACCCTGACTGTAATTTACAAAATTTCGCCAGAAAAGCAAGCTGTTTTTCGTCGTTCGGGATCTTATTGGATTTCCGTTCGAATGCAAGATAATTGTATTTTTCAATCCGGCGCAGGAAAAGGTAATTGTCCGTAAGCGCTTTATCCTGGTCAATCTTTCCGGCGGCGGCAAGCGCGCTGATGGCTTCCAGGGTGCTGGTGAGCTGAATGTTGTATTTGATTTGCATGGCCTGAACCGGATACTCAATATCCAAAATAGCGCCGCGCGAGAATTTGATGTCATGGGCCGCATCGCCCGGCGTCCTGATTTTTTCTGCGATTTGCCGATCGCGCATGGCGGTGACAGACCGAATTTCGTCAGCGGTCATAGGTTTTTCAAATACCGCTTTCCGAAAGAACTGAATAACATCCTTTCCAAGCCCTTCATCGCCGCACACCCAACGGGCTTTGATGAGCGATTGCCTTTCCCAAAACATGGCCCGGTTTTCAAAATAGTCGCGGCATCGCGACGCGGTGACGACGAGCGGTGACTGCTTGCCTTCGGGGCGCAGCCGTGCGTCGATATCATAAAGAGTGCCGTCCGGTGTGGTTTGAGCCACGTCATTCAAAAACAGCTTTGCGCGCACGATGGCGTCATCGATATCCGAAGAATCACGGCACACAAAGATAACATCCAGATCGGATTTGTACCCCAGTTCGTTTCCGCCGAATTTACCAAGCCCGATCACGGCGACGCCGTCGCGCGGAAAATGTAGTTTAAAAATAGTTTGTAAAATCCAATCCGCCAGCTGCGTGAGATTTTTGAAAATCTCAGCCTCACTTCTCCATTGTTCCTGGCAAACCAGCTTGATCCATTGGATCTTTTTGAAAACATGAATGTTCGTATGAATATCCCAGTCCGTACGCGGGTCATAAGCGGCCGCCGTCTGCCAATCCGGATAATGCAGCAGCAGGTGGTCTGTCGTGGAGGGCTTTTCACAGAGAATATGCGTAAAAAAATTGGAGAAAGAAGCCAGGTAAACCATTGCGTGCAGGGCGTCCGTCCGTCCTGCCAGGGTTTTATACAACCCGTCAATGAAAGGATGATTGGCAACCAGGCGCTCAAAATTCATCAGGGTGTGATCCGGATCGGGAGTCGCAGAGGCCTCGCGCAGCAGCGCCGGCATGAGTTCGGAAAAGTTCTTTTGGGTGACATTCGAATACATTTTCGGAAAATGGCCGAAAGCAAGCGCCCGCACCGCACGACGAGCGGTTTCTGCGGATGCGAACCCCAGCGCATGAAAGGTCCCTTCGATTTTTACATTCAGCGTTTCAGCCGACAGGAGCGGGAACACATTCCCGGCATCGGTTAGTTCGGGTGCTTGTTGAAATACCGCGTCGAATATTATTCGTACTTTTTCCAAATGGCGGCTCAGGCTGGCATGAAAATCCTCAGGGCTTTTGAAATCGAGCACCATCGCGATCTTCTTACTTTCGCGGTCTGTTCCCGTCAGCGAATGCGTCTGAATATTTTCTTCGATCTGCAACAGATGCTCGATCTTGCGGTAGAATATGTACGCGTTTGTCAGAGTCTCTTTTTCATTTGCGTTCAGAAATCCGCTTTCAAAAAGTTTTTGAATGGCGGTCAAGGTAGTTCCTGTCCGGATCGACAGGCAGCGGCCCCCGTTGATCAATTGCAAAGCCTGGACGACAAATTCGATATCGCGAATGCCGCCGGAACTGATTTTGATATTCAGCCTGCCGGATTCGATTCTCTGTTCCTCCATGCGCCATTTCATGCGTGCGATTTCATTGAGCGGTGATTCAAAAAATGTCTTCGGATAGATGAACGGCACGAGCCGCTCCAGGAATTGTTTTCCGAAGTCCATATCTCCGGCGATGGGGCGTGCTTTGATCAGCATTTGTCTTTCCCATAATTGTCCCCGCGATTCATAATAATGCAGGTAGCTCGAAATGCTCCTGGCCAGGGGTCCCGCATCGCCGTCCGGCCGAAGCCGCGTGTCGACTCGGTATAACATGCCTTCGCGGCTGTCGCGGGCGACGGAAGAAATTATCGCGGCGCAGAGTTGATTGAAGAATTCATGGTGGGAGATTTCTTTATCGTCTTTGTTAATGACTTCTTCGTCGCGATACACAAATATCAGATCCACGTCGGACGAGTAGTTCAATTCGTTTCCGCCTAATTTTCCGAGGGCGATGATGGTGAAGGGGGTCGAGGGCGGCCCGAATTTTTCTACAAAAGCCCGATAGTGGAGGGCCGACAGAGTCTGAATGCAGGCGTCCGCCAAAATTGAAATCGCGAGACCGGTCGCTTCAAACGGTTCATCCAAGAGATAATCGCGGATTCCGATCTTCAGAATTTCGCGCCGCTTAACCGTTCGCAGGGCGTCCATTTTACGGGAAATGGAATACGACGGATTTTCCGAAATAACCTGTAAATTCTTTTGCAACATGTTTTCATCCATCGGCGGACAATACAAGTCCGGACTGATCAAAAAATAAGTGTACTGGAAATCACGGATGAGCGTTGTACTCAGAAAATGACTGCACGAGAGCAGCCGGATAAGGCGGGCAATGATCGGAGGGAAATCACAAAGCATCTTGTAGAAAGAGCTCTTATTAACGGTGGAGCGGGTTAGTCGCTCGAAGCGATTCAGAATTTCATCGGGTGACGGGTTCCGGCTAATCTCGGAAAAAAGCCGGCCGATAAACGCCAGGTGTGAATCCGGAATGCCCTGCGTGATACGATCGTAGTCGCTCCGGGCATTTTCGGGATTATCGAAAAAAGAAAAATCGGTTGAAAACGGACTCATTGAATATTTAAATTGAATTGTTTTTGAATATTGCCTATGTTTTTAAACACGTTTTATAAAATAGAAATTAAAGATTTTGAATGCTATCAATAATTTTTAACGAAACCGATTTGGAGCAGGCATGGCGTCAGACAAGAAAATTGATGAACTGCGTAAACTGAAAGCGGAAGCGCTTTTGGGCGGCGGGCAAAAACGCATCGACGCGCAGCACGCGAAGGGGAAGCTTACCGCGCGGGAGCGAATTGACCTGCTGTTCGACGAGGGTAGTTTTGAAGAAACCGATATGCTGGCGCGGCATCGCTCCACGGATTTCGGATTGGATAAGGAACGCCCGCCCGGCGACGGCGTAGTCACGGGATATGGAACGATTGACGGTAGACTGACGTATGTGTTCAGCCAGGACTTCACCGTATTTGGAGGGAGTTTGTCGGAAGTACACGCCGAAAAAATCGTCAAAGTCATGGAAATGGCGCTGAAGATGGGTGCCCCGATCATCGGTCTCAACGATTCCGGCGGTGCGCGAATTCAGGAGGGTGTGGTGAGCCTGGGCGGTTATGCCGACATTTTCTTACTAAATACGCTGGCATCGGGCGTCATTCCTCAAATCTCCGCCGTCATGGGTCCATGCGCGGGCGGCGCCGTATATTCGCCCGCGATTACCGATTTTATACTCATGGTGAAAAATACAAGTTACATGTTTGTTACCGGGCCGAATGTTGTGAAAACGGTAACGCATGAAGAAATTTCCTCGGAAGAACTGGGCGGAGCGATTACACACGCGACCAAGAGCGGGGTGGCTCATTTTGCCGCGGAAAATGAACTGGATTGTTTGATGAAGATCCGGAAATTGTTAAGTTTCATGCCTTCGAATAATTTGGAGGATGCGCCCTGCATACCGAACGACGATCCGGCAGATCGCTGCGAAGAATCACTCAAAACCGTCATTCCCGACAATCCGAATAAACCGTATGACATCAAAGACGTCATATCTCAAATCGTGGACCACGCTGATTTTTTTGAAGTGCATGAATCCTATGCGCAAAATATCGTGGTTGGTTTTGCGCGGCTTGACGGACACGCCATCGGTATTATTGCCAACCAGCCCGCGGTGTTGGCCGGCGTGCTCGATATTGACAGCTCCCTCAAAGGCGCGCGGTTCGTGCGTTTCTGTGATGCGTTCAATATCCCGCTGGTCGTGTTTGAAGACGTCCCGGGATTTCTTCCCGGAAGCGATCAGGAATGGCGCGGCATAATCAAGCACGGCGCTAAACTGCTTTACGCGTTTTGCGAAGCGACCGTGCCAAAAATTACCGTGATCACCCGCAAAGCATACGGCGGCGCGTATGACGTGATGAATTCCAAACACGTGCGGGGCGACGTCAATTTGGCGTGGCCGACGGCGGAGATCGCCGTCATGGGAGCCAAGGGCGCGGTGGAAATTATTTTCAAAAAAGAAATTGAGAGTTCAAAAAATCCGCAGGAAACGGAGGATAAATTAATTGACGAATACAAAGAAAAATTTGCCAATCCTTACCGCGCCGCGGAACGCGGATATGTCGACGACGTAATTGAACCGCAGGTAACCCGGCCGAAATTGATCAGGGCTTTGAAAATGCTGGAAAATAAAGTGGACCGTAATCCGAGAAAAAAACACGGCAATATCCCGCTGTAGTCGTGAAAGATCATTTCGTTTTACTCCGGCCACGCGCTCGCTGGGACCGGTCCGTCCGAAGTTCGGTTCATGGTTAAAATAGGGTGCTTACCCGGCTTTAACTCCTTACTGCGCGGTGATTCCATGCATGCCCCCATCCAGAAAAAACTTGTAAGTTGATGGCAATCCGTTTATATTGGTTAGATATATGCGCATGAAATTTTTCAAGTCCTTTTCAACCCGGATTCAAGATTCTTCCTCAAAAGTTCTCAGTATTAATGTTCAAAAATAAATTTCTCCGTGACCGATTCGGTCAAATTATTCTAGCTTCCGCTTCCCCGCGCCGTGCTGAAATCATGAAACAAGTTGGCTTTGATTTTCGAGTGATCCCGAGCCGGATCGAAGAAAACTTCTTCCAAAGCGACCCGCTAAAAACGGCAACGGAGTTGGCCTTTCAAAAGGCGGCTGAGGTTGCCGAACGGTTTCCGGATCACATCGTTATCGGCGCGGATACCGTCGTGTACTTGGACGATCGGACTCTCGGAAAACCCCGAAATGAGACGGACGCGGCGGAGATGCTTAGATTTCTGAGCGGTAAGACCCACCAGGTTTACACCGGTTTCGCCATTTTACACAGAGAAAAAAACAAGCGCATAACGGATGTGGAAACCACGCATGTGACGTTTCGAAAACTACTGCAGGAGGAGATTGATAATTACATCGCGTCCGGCGCCCCATTGGACAAGGCCGGAGCCTATGGCATTCAGGACGAAGGTGCGGTGTTTGTTGAGAGAATAGACGGGGACTTTTATAATGTGGCCGGCTTACCGGTCACAAAAATTTATATGGCGCTGCAAAAATCTTTTCAGAATTTATGAGCATTAATTATTTTAAAGCGTTTGCGGAGTATCTGAGAGACTACCGTGACGATGCCGATATCAAGATCGAGTCCATTGCGGCAGCGACGCGGATGAAGACGGAGTGGATAAAAAAGATTGAAAATGCCGACTTCGGTTTTGCTCCGAAAGTTTTTATCAGCGGCTATTTGAGGAAGTATGCACAGTATATCGGATTGAATCCGGATGACGTCATCCGGCAATACGAACTCATCCTCGAAAAAATTGATTATGTAGCCCAGGAAGGTTATGTCGAACGTTCGCCGCTGGACTCCAACTGGAGCAGCGAAGATCTTTTTTCCGAAGCACACGAGTCGGAAATCAGTTCGTTCAGCGTGCAACTGGATGAAGAAATCAGCAAGAAGATTGACCAGGAAAAAAAAGATACACGTATGGTAATGAGTGCAGGGGGCGTACTGATTCTGCTGTGTCTCGGGTATGTGTTTTTTGATAGTTCCTTCTCTTCCATTTCGAAAGAGAGTGGGAATCTCCTTGCGGAAAAAAACAAATTTGAGACGGCCGGAGCGGCAAAAACCAGAAAACCGGTGAGGCGCTTGCGATGGGATTTGTCCGAACCGCTGCTGACGGAGCAGGAAAAATTGGCGAAAGATGAAGAAGCGCGGCAGGGATACCTCGACAGCACGGAAGAATCCAGGAATCTGGTCAGTGTGACGGTGGAAAACGTTGCGGAATTAAGACCGATCTCCGTGCAAGAAGCGGCATCGGACCTTGAGCAAAAATTGAATAAATGAAACTTTTTGAAAAACGGTTGAGTTGTTTAGGAGAAAGCGATGTTTGAATATCTGCGTAATTTAAAGCTTCGTTTCAAATTAATGCTGAGCTTTGCCTTTTTTACCGTTATGTTTATGGCGATCGTCACACTGATTTTCACCGTCAAACTGTACAACACGTCAGTCGACAATCAGAACGAAATGCTGAAAAACTATGCCGATATCACTTCCAAGAACATCAGTGCCGGTCTTGATTTCGGCGATAAAGCTTCCGTGATTAGCGCGTATGACGCGGTCAAAGGTGCGCTCGAATTTATAGCGGTCTACGACGCCTCGGGAAACTCCTTTTCCTCATATGCCAAACAAGCGAAAGATGAAAACGCCATTGGCGCTTTGCTTAGAGATCAGATGGCAGTTTGGAGGAATTCGAAGAAAAAGAATTGGACCTTTAATGAAATGGGCATGAACTGCATAATCATTCCGGTGACCAACAGCGTCGGTAGTGAAATCGGATCGCTGGCAATCGGCGCTTCAACCAATCCTATTGCGGAGCAATTGCGCGAATACATACTGTTTAGCGGCGGATTGCTGCTCGTAGCGGTCGGCATAGGCTTGTTGGTCGCGTATATTTTGAGCAACATATTCGTTATGCCGATCACCAAAATTGTGGAGCGCATGCGTGATATCGCGGAAGGCGAGGGCGATTTGACCAAGCGCATTCGCGTGGAATCGTCAGACGAAATCGGCGAATTGGGAGCGATATTTAATGCCTTCGTCGAAAAACTGCATGAACTCATTCATCAAGTAGCTCAAGCGTCACAACAAATCGGCTCCTCGGTCGAACTCATCAGCAAGTCCACGTCACGCGTCGCTCAGGGCGCAGAGAAACAATCCAATCAAACGACCCTGGTTGCGGTCGCAGCGGAAGAGATGTCCGCCACCATTGTTCAAACGTCTACGAATACGACGGACGCCGTCGGTCTTTCAAAAGAGGCTCAGGATGCGGCTCAGCGCGGGCGGGAAGTGGTTAATGATACCGTGAAAGGCCTGCAAAACATTTCTGCGGTGGTGAGCGATTCGGCGCAAACGCTGTTGGAATTGGGCAAGACCGTAGCACAAATCGGAACGGTCGTCGAAGTGATCAACGATATTGCAGATCAGATCAATTTACTTTCATTGAATGCTTCCATCGAAGCGGCGACGGCCGGCGAATACGGAAAAGGATTTGCCGTCGTGGCGAATGAAGTGAAAAGTCTGGCGGAAGGCACCACGCATTCAACGATGGAGATTTCGCAAATGATAGATAAAATTCAACGTGCGATGGCCAACGCCATTCGTGCGATGGAGCGGGGAACGGGCGAAGTAGAAAAGGGCCGCGAACTCGGCATGAAAACGGCCGAAGCGCTCAACGATATTCTGAAAGCGAATAATCAAGTGATGGAAATGATCACGAACATTTCGATATCCGCACAGCAACAAAGCCATACCGCGGAGGAAATTTCAAAGAACATTGAGAATATCGCAAACATTACGCGCACAACCGCCCAAGGCGTGCGGCAAATTGACAGCACTTCGGAGACGCTCGTCAGCCATACTTCGCTCTTGAAAACCCTGGTCGGGCGATTCAAGTTGGAGGACCATCGTCGTTCGGAACAAAAGCCTTGAGCGTTTCAACTTCGGCAGATTCAGTTTTTAGAATGTATTTCCGGAACCGTTTTAATAAATAATTTCAGAGGTTGTCTATGTCGATTTATGAACAGTTATTGTCCGTTAAAGACCGTAAGGGATCGGGCTATTTGGTTTTAATTGACCCCGACAAGAAATCGGAAGCGGAGACGTTGAAAACCGTGGAGAGGTGCACGGAAAGCGGAGTGGACGCGATCATGGTCGGCAGCAGTCTGCTGTTGTCCTCGCGTTTCAATTCAACGATTCAGTCCATCAAAAAAGAATTTACCATACCGGTCATTATTTTTCCGGGCAGTACGATCCAACTTTCGGAATATGCGGACGCCGTATTTTTCCTATCCCTCATCAGCGGGCGTAATCCTGAATTTTTGATCGGTGCCCAGGTGCTGGGCGCTCCGATTGTACACAAGATGGCGCTGGAAGCCATCGCGACAGGCTATATGCTGGTGGAGTCCGGCAAAACTACGGCCGCTGAGTTCATGAGTAATTCCAAACCAATTCCGCGCGACAAAAACGATATTGCGGTCGCCCATGCGATGGCGGGCGAGTATTTGGGCATGAAACTGATCTACCTCGAAGCGGGCAGCGGTGCCTTGCATGCGGTTCCCGAAGAGATGATCCAGGCGGTGAGCGGATATATCACCATACCGGTGGTAGTCGGCGGGGGCATTCGGACGCCGGAGGAGGCGCGTAAAAAAGTCGAAGCGGGTGCGTCGTTTATTGTCACGGGCAATGTTTTGGAAAAATCGATCGACCGTTCGTTGATTCAGGAATTTGCAGACGCGGTACACTGGAAAAGCGATCGCAAAGAAACTCTGTCACTGCGTAAGGCGAAATAACTGGAGACATATCCTTGCCGCCGTATGCGGTGGAATTCCTTGAAGTAATAAAAATACTATTTCATGGGTTGAATTATGGAAACATTTCGTGTGCTGACCTTGTTACATTTTGCCTCGGGAGGATACCACTACGCAATGGAATTACGTTTCGTAAAGGAAATCTTACGCATGGCAGCGCTCACGCGCGTCGAAGAATTACCGGATTTCGTCAAAGGCGTGCTTAATTTGCGCGGAGAAATTCTTCCGGTCATTGATTTTCTTGCGCGATCCGGTGCGGGCGTGACGGCGATTGACTTGAAAAAACGCATAATCGTTTTGAAGCTCCAGTCATTGGCGATCGGTGTGTTGGTGGAGGAGGTCAAAGAAACGTTGGAGATAGATGAAAAAGAGGTTTCAAGAAATATCCAATCGGAAGTCGTCATTGATGCAAAGTACATTATGGGGACGTTCGTGCACTCCGGTCAGGTCATTCTCTGGGTGGATACGGAAAAATTATTCACGGACGGCGAAATGCACGAATTGGAAAAAGGGCTGACGCATGCTTAGTACTGATGTGATCGCCGACAAAAAAGGAACGGGTGCAAAAAATTCCAACAGAGAAACGGAATTCACGGAAGACGACTATCTGCGTTTTCGCGATCTCATAAGAACCAAGAGCGGAATCTACTTCAGCGATCGCAAACGCAACGACTTAAAAATCGGCGTGTTAAAGGCATTCCATTATTCGGACTTCAGAAGTTTGCGCGACTACTATGAAGCGCTGCAGAGTGAAGTATTGAATTCCACCCTGTTTAAAACGCTCGTTTCTTTCTTAACGGTTGGCGAAACGTATTTCTTTCGTCATTTCAACGTCATCGAAAAAGTCATTTTACCGAATCTTATCAAGGCGCACCTGCACGACAAAACACTGCGCATTTGGAGCGCCGGCTGCTCCACAGGCGAAGAGCCCTATACGGTAGCGATCGTCTTACACCGCCTGCTGCCGGACCTCCGCGAGTGGCGCATCCGAATCGCCGCGACGGATATTAACGTCAATTCACTTCAATACGCCAAGGACGCCGTCTATCGTCCCTGGTCGTTGCGTTCGATCGATGACTTCTATAAAAATAATTATTTCGATAAAAAAGACGGACTCTACTATCTCAAGAATAAGATCGCTGAGATGGTTGAATTTGATTTTCTGAATTTAGTCGACGACAGTTATCCTTCTTCGGAAAATATGACCAAAGATCTGGATCTGATTTTTTGCCGCAACGTGACGATTTATTTTGAAGCGGAAACGACGATCGGGGTGGCAAACCGTTTTTATAATTGTTTGAAGGAAAAATCCTATTTAGCGGTAGGCCACGCGGAGCCCAGTAGCCTCATTTACGACGCGTATGTCTCGGAAATTTATCCCGACGCGGTGATGTACCGGAAGGACTCTGCCGCAAAAAAAGAATCTCAATACAAAACCGGTATTCGAATTCGCCGCGATATTTTT
Source organism: uncultured Bacteroidota bacterium (assembly GCA_964563165.1). Taxonomy (GTDB): domain Bacteria; phylum CLD3; class CLD3; order SB21; family SB21; genus CAZLWA01. The sequence goes on from CAZLWA010000056.1 coordinate 59,730, forward strand.
AGTACCTATAATGCGCAGGCTCTGAAAGCTACAAAACCCATAACGCCCGAATTGCACGTACTGCAAAAACATATTGACAAACTGCATACCGGTTCGATGACGCTTCCGATGGCCGGCGAACACGCGGCGGGTATCCGCAATAAACTTTCTAAGAAAATCGAAGAGATTGGACTGCTCGTCAAGAAAGATGCGGCCGAGAAGATACTCGAAGACCGGCGTAATGAACTTGATGAAACCGCCCTGTTCTCTCAAGGTTTGGAATTATTTGAACAGACGCAATTTACCGCATCCGAGAAGATTTTTCACGAACTGGTCGGGCGCAATCCGACGAACGGGCGCGCGCTGTATATGATTGCACACATCAGTGCAAATTTGGATCAGGTCGCCCGCGCGAAAGAATACTGCCACCGCGCGATCGAGCAGGACGCGCTGCTGATCGAAGCGTACTATTTGCTCGGACTGATTTTAAAAGAAGAGAATATTTTTGACGATTCAATTAAGCTGTTGAAAAAAACGATCTATATCGACCCGGATTTTGCCATCGGGTATTACGATTTGGCGGTCAATTATTTTAAAATCGGGGATAGCGTCCAGGGCAGAAAATATCTAAGGCAAACCGAAAAAATTTTAAAAAAGAAGCGCGGCGATGAACGCGTGGGTATTCTGGATGATCTGACCGCCCGAGAACTGGGCATGATGATCACTATGTGGGATAATTAATATGAGCTCCGAAAAAAAGAAGGCAGCCGTTTCGACGGATGTATTTGCCGAAGTCCATAAGCTGATCGCCGGGCTGCTGGAGAATCGTCTCACTCCGGAAATGGAACAAAAAATATTGTGGGAGCGCGCAGAACGCCTCAAGAAAGTTGACTTCGTAGAAGAAACCGGAGAAAAGATCGATCTGGTCATTTTTCAGCTGGCCAACGAGTACTTCGGCATCGAGGCGCAATACGTCAGCGAAGTACGCCCGATCAACGAAATCACGCCCGTGCCCTGCACACCGGACTTTGTTCTCGGTATCACGAGCGTTCGCGGCTCGATTTTTTCGGTCTTGGATATTCGCAGGTCCTTCGGGGTTGAAGACCGCGCCGTGAACGCAGACAGCATGTTCATTGTTACTTCCTGGAAAAATATCGAGGTATGCATTTTGGCGGATGCCGTTTTGGAAAAACGGACTCTTCCCAAGCGCGACGTGAAACCGATGGTCGGAGGCGCAAAAAATATAAACGCCGGCTATATCAACGGGTTTGTGATGATGAATCAGAATATGGTGACGCTGATCAACTGGGATAATTACACCTCTCAATCTAATATGATCGTCAACGAAAATGTGTGAACAAGGTTTTTAGTAAACTAAATTTTACGGAGACTCCCATGTTAGATGTCCAAATTCTATGGTTTGCCGTGCTGTTGTTCGCAGCCGTAATCATATTTTTTGCATTTTCGTTCAGGTTTTCGAAGAAGAAATTCTTCAGAGCGATCGCAGTTATTATCTTTGCGATCGTGACCGTAGATGTGTTCTTAGCGTTTCTTCTTGGAAAATGGAGCGACCGCATTTGGGTTTGGGGCGTTGTATTCGCCGCGGTTTCGTTTTATACTGTTTTATTGACATATATTCTGGCAAAGAAAATCGCTTTTCCGCTGCAAGAGCTGTCTGAATTTTACGAAGAAATTTCTTCCAAGGGCGACTATTCGAAACGGCTGCGTGTGGATAGGAATAATCCGCTGCATGAAATTTTTGAAAGTATCAATAATTTTGCGCTATACACGGATTCCCTTATCAGCAAGATTCAGGATACGGTTTTGCGTCTCTCCTCCCTGATCACAGAATTGAACGCTACGATGGATCAGCAGGCCGTGGGTATGAGTGAACAATCAACCGCTCTCAATGAGACTACGACGACCACGCAGGAACTGGCGGCAACCTCGCACCAAACGACCGAAAAAGCGCAGTTTGTGGTAGAGAGCACCGAAAAAAGTATGGACGTGACCAGCCGCGGAAAATCCGCCGTGGACAGCACCATCGACGAAATGAACGAGATCCGAAAGCGCGTCGAACGTATCGCAGAACAAATTCTGGATCTGAGTGAAAAGACTCAGCAGATCGGCATTATTACAACCGCGGTGAATGACATCGCGGAACAGACCAACATGCTCGCGCTCAACGCAGCTATTGAAGCAAGTAAGGCGGGGGAATTCGGAAAAGGTTTTGGAGTAGTTGCCTTTGAAGTGAGAAAACTGGCTGAAAAAAGCAAAGAATCTTCGCTGCGAATCCGTGATCTCATCACGCAAATCCAGAATGCGACAAATTCCACCGTCATGGCGACGGAGGAAGGCTCGAAGCGCGTGGACATTGGCGTTGAAAAAATCCGCGAAGCGGGACGCTTGATGGACGAGAGTATTCAAAGCCTGGAAGAGAATGTAGGGTATTCGCAGCAGATCCTGGTCGGGAGCAAACAACAGACTATCGGCATTGAACAAATTACCCTGGCCATGGCGAATATCAATGAAGTGGTCAAACAAGTGGCCACCGGAACCAATCAAACTCAAAATGCAGTAGATTCAGTTCTGCTTCTGACTAGAGAGCTCAATGAGACGATCACCGGACAAGGGAATGGAATAAAATAGCTTAATTGTAATTAGTTTTTTTATGGAACTGTCAAAAGACGAACTCAAAGAAATGATGGCGATTTTTAAGGTGGAGAGTGAAGAACACCTTAAGAATCTCAACAAAGGACTTTTGAAACTGGAGGAGAGCCCCACCTCAAAGGAACTGTTGGACGACCTTTTTCGTACCGCCCACAGTATCAAGGGTTCCGCACGGATGATGGGTTTCAGCAAGATCGAATCCGTCGCTCATAAAATTGAAGATATTTTCGGGCTTTTGCGCCGGGCAGAGATTTCCATGTCTCCGGAGGACTTTGATCTGGTGTACGAAGGTGTGGACATCGTATCCCAGATCATCGCGAAAATTTCATCCGACGGAACCGATGAAGCCATTAAAATAGACGCCATCTGCAAAAAGCTCGATCACCTGGTGGAATCGAAAAATCGGAGTGCACTCGAAGGCGTGCCGTCGCTGAAATCAAAAAAATCGAAATCTAAAAAGCCCTCAGAAGAAATTCACGACCACAAACGGCGTATTGAGAATATCGTGATCGACGAATTGGCCGATGAAGATATGCATGAAAAGCCGGAGAATTTTCAACCGGAAATGCATGACGAAATGACGGTTGAAAAGGCCGAAAGCGGGAGGGCCACCGACGCGGACGAGGCCGTTATTCGCGTTCCGACGAAACGCCTGGACGACCTGATGAATCAGGTGGGGGAATTAATTACCACCCGGATTAAATCCCAGCAACGCTTGACGGATCTGAAAAAAATTTTAGAATTTTGCATGGAGTGGCATCAGCAGAATGAGCGGATGAAGTCATTGGTGGATAAGATCTCCAGCGGCCTTGCTGGCATTGAAGTCCGCGGTAACGGATCTTTACCGATGCGCGGACTCATTAACGAGAACGACTTACGGCATTTTATTGCTTCTCAGGTAACGGCAACGGAGAAGATTACAAATTTAGTTGAGTTCCTCAATGACGTGTACGACAAGCACAGTGAAGAAAATTTAAGGACCGCGGTCATCACCAGCGATATTCAAGACAGCCTCAGGATTATTCGCCTCCTGCCGATTTCCACCATCCTGGACCTGTATCCGCGTATGATACGCGATATCGGCAAATTACAAAGTAAAAAGATCAAACTTGAAATTCTCGGCGCGGAAACCCGTGTCGATAAGAAGATATTGGAAGAACTGAAAGATCCGCTGATACACATTTTGAGAAATTCGATCGATCACGGGATTGAGGCGCCCGGCGAGCGCGAGCAGGCAGGGAAAAATCCGGAAGGATCTATCAGTATTAAAGCGGGCTATGTCGGCAATATGGTGCAAATTGAAATTTCGGATGACGGCAGGGGCATTGACACCGAACGCATTTTGCAGATAGCCATGAAGAAGGGCTACGTCAAACAGGACCAATCGACAGAGATTTCGAAGACCGACTTGATCGGACTTATTTTTCATTCCGGGTTTTCAACGGCAAAAATCATTACCGATCTTTCCGGGCGCGGCGTAGGCCTTGATGTAGTAAAATCCAATGTCGAGCGCATTAAAGGCACCATTGAAACGACGTCTGAAAAAGGAAAGGGAACAAAATTTATCCTGAAGATTCCATTGACGCTCGCGACGACCCACGTATTGATCGTTGAAATCGACGGCGATAATTATTCCCTTCCGATCGACTACATCGAACGCACAGTGCGTTTGACTGAAGAAGAGTTGTGGACGGGGGGCTCCAATCCTTTTGTCATGGTGGACGGCGATCCGATCCCGCTTTTCAAACTGGAGGAAGTTTTGGGCAACGTCAAGCAGCGTTTAAAGAATAAAGGGCTATTGAAGTTCGGTTCCGCGCAAAAGATCGGCCAGCACATCACGAGTATTGAAACCAATAAATTTCCCGCGGTGGTTTTTAGTTCCGGCGGAAGACGCGTGGCGTTTTTGGTGGACAAGCTATTGGATGAACAGGAAGTCGTGGTGAAGAGCCTGGGTAAGCAGCTCAAGCGCGTGCGAAACGTTGCCGGATCGACCGTTCTGGGCGATGGGCGTATCTCGATTATTCTGGATCCGAACGACCTGGTCAGATCCGTGCAAGGCTCGGGCAGCAAATTTGTTTTCAAAGAACGCCGGTCCAAGGACCTGGTCAAGAAGAAAGTTCTGGTCGTGGATGATTCGATCACGACGCGAACCCTCGAAAAGAATATCCTGGAGTCCGCCGGTTACAACGTAACGATTGCGACGAACGGGACAGAAGGCTATCAAAAACTTTCGGAAGGCGGATTTGATGTGGTGGTAAGCGACATTGAGATGCCGCTCATGAATGGATTTGAATTTGCGGAGAAAGTCCGTAAGGAATCGAAATTTTCCGATATTCCGTTTATTCTCTGCACGTCGCTCGAATCAGATAAAGACAAGCGCCGGGGTATTGAGGTCGGCGCAAATGCGTATATCATTAAAGGAAGTTTTGATCAATCGAACTTACTCGAGACGATTGAGAAATTATTATAAGACTCATGTATGCCTAAAATACTCATCGCTGAAGACTCGCCGACGGTAACGATGATTCTTCAGAAAATTTTTGCGACCGACGATGAATGCCAGGTGATCGGCGCGGCCAGAAACGGTAAGGAAGCAGTGGAAAAGGTCAAGCTGTTGCGGCCGGATATCGTGACGATGGATATTCGCATGCCGATCATGGACGGGTTTGAGGCTACGAAGCTGATCATGACGCATTACCCCACTCCGATCCTTGTGATCAGTGCCTCCGTGGGCAAAGACGATCTTAATATTGCATTCAACGCGATCCGCGCAGGGGCGCTGGATATCGTCGAAAAGCCTAAGGGTAATTTGGCCATGGATTATGAATACATCGGCCGCGATTTGATTCGAAAAGTCAAGATTCTTGCCGGCGTCAAAGTGTTTCATCACATGGCCCGGCCTAAAGATCTGGGGGTGAAGAAGTCGGCGTTGGAATTGAGAACTGCCGTGAGTTCCTCTAAAGAAGCCGCTAAGGAAATTACGAAAGAAACCGGAAGATCTGTTTTTCCGAAAATTAGTTTTGCGTCGAAACCTCCGGAAATTATTGCCATTGCGGCTTCGACGGGCGGACCATCAGCCCTGCTGAAAATTCTAAAAACCGTGCCCGAGAATTTTTCTGCACCGATCGTGATCGTTCAGCATATTTGCGAAGGCTTCGGGCAGGGTTTTGTCGATTGGTTGAACAAGGAATGCAGTTTGAACGTGAAAACGGCGGAGCGGGGCGAAAGGCTTACGGCGGGGAATGTTTATATCGCTCCGGACGGTTTCCATCTTCTGATTGATCCGGGAAAGATCGTTCGCCTGAGCAAGTCCATGCCGGTCAACGGCTTGCGGCCATGCGCAACCCTCATGATGGAATCGGCCGCACACGTGTGCGGGGCCGCGACGGTCGGCGTGATCCTCACGGGTATGGGCCGGGACGGCGCTGACGGCATCAAGGCGATCAAAGAAGCCGGCGGTCTTACCATCGCGCAGAGTCCGGAAACCTGCGTCGTGTTCGGAATGCCGAAAGAAGCTATTGAACTGGGCGTGGTGGATAAAATTTTGGCGGTTGAAAGAATCGCGTACGAATTGGAACTTATTACTAAAGTGTTTGAATTGGAAAACAGCGGCGGAATGGCTTAGAAAGGTCCTGTGGCGAAAGAGAGAGTCTTAGTCGTTGACGACAGCGCGACGCAGCTTATCATGTATAAAATGGCGCTGGCCAAAGCAGGTTATCTGGTGATCACCGCGAAAAACGGTGTGGAGGGCGTGCATCTGGTCGAAACGGAAAATCCGGATCTGATCGTCAGCGATATTATTATGCCGGAATTGAACGGGTATCAATTTTGCCGTTTGGTGAAAGACGATCCTTCACGAGGTCATATTCCGATTATTTTACTCACCAGCCTGGGCCAGCAGCAGGACAGGTTCTGGGGCATCGAAGCGGGCGCAAACAGTTTCGTCACCAAGTCCGTGGACACGATCGAACTGTTGAAAGAGGTCGAAAGACTGCTCAAAAATGCAGTCAAACCGGCGATTATTGATTATTCCCGCCGCGAAGAGGAAAATTTGGATGCGTCATTGAGCCCTGAAGAAAGCGTCAAATCCAAGATCAACCGCATTCTTGAAAAACTTCTGTATGAATCTACCGTTTCCAATCGCATGCGCGATCTCTCGCGATATGCCTACAACAGAACGGAAATGATTCACAGGTCCTTCGATCTATTTCAACAAATAATTGAATATAATGCATCTGTCTTAGTGTTATACACGAAGAAAGAAATTCATGTAACGGCAGACATTCAAAAAGAGATCTCGGGTGAGTTTTTAGAAAAAGCGGTTGAATTGGTTTTGGATCAGGATTTCAATCCGGAGAGAATCCGGGCGATTAAGAATATTAACCGGGAAGTGATTCATCCCGAATGGGTAAAGAGGGAAGGAGCGCAGGATTTTAAATCTTCAATGATCATTCCTTTGCGCGACGACGGCGACGTCATCGGCGCCATTGCCGTGTTTGCGGCGGAAACATTTGCCTACAGCAAGGACGTTTATAAGTTGGTGCAATTGATCGCGCGCGAATTAGCTCTTACGATCAAATATATCTGGAAACTCGAAGAAATCGAACACATTAAAACCAATTTCATGTCAACGATCGTCAACGATCTGCGCGGGCCCCTCATTGCAAATCAGAGCTTTGTGGACGCGCTGTATCATGAATACGTGGATCCGGTGAGCGAAGACCAAAAGGAAATTTTAGGCAATATCCTGGCGAACAATAAAAAGCTCTTGAGCTTCATCAACGACATCGTCGACATCTCGCGAATCGACTCGGGTAAATTGGAAATATTCACCGAGAATAATTCCGTGAAAACCGTTTTGGACGACGCGGTCAAGAATATGAGCATTTTAGCCGAGCAGAAAGAAATTGAATTGAAAAACCTCGTTACGGACGTAAATTTGCGCGGTATTTTCGACGGCGAAAAGATTGTTCAAGTGTTGAACAATCTTATTTCCAACGCCGTCAAATTCACACCGAAAAACGGACGCGTTTCCGTGACTGCGCAAAAAGATTCCGCCGTGGGCTCGGTCAGGTTCACCGTTCGCGACACGGGCGTGGGTATTCCCGAAGAAGAGGCGCCTCTGATTTTTGAGAAATATAAACGCGGCGGCGGCGTTTTTTCAAGTGACGAGCATGCGGCGGGCGGCGGCGTCGGATTAGGTTTGGCGATATGTAAATCGATCGTCGAAGCGCATCACGGTAAAATTTGGGTTGAAAGCAAAGTCGGCGAGGGCAGCGCGTTCTTATTCACGGTCGTTCCGCCGGAAGGCTGATTTCTTCATTCGGAGAGAGTTCATGGATATTTTTCATGATGAGATGGAAGAAGAGATTCAATTACCGGACGACGAAAAGGCCCGTATTTTTGCCATTCTTGAAAAATTGGTGCGTGAACATGCGAATCAGGGCATCAGTCTCGTAGCGTTGAAAAACGCGAAGATCACCCGGCCGATACTCGTCCATCTTTCCAGGGAAGGCAACAGCCACGCCAGTTATATTTTGACCGAGTTGAATTTGCGCAGCATTCTCGAAGAGGCCAAAAATCCGGATACCAAAGAAGAAGTCGCTACGGAAATGCTGGCACGCCTGGCGATTTGCCACGTGGCGACGGTGCGCCGCCGTGCGATCCACATTCTATTGAAAATTAATGCGGATAAACTATTGGAAGTGCTCAGTGACAAAGGGCTGACGCCGAATCTGCGCAATGATGTCTTTTCGGATGTGATCGAAGATGAAGAAACGTCTCTGCGCGTAATGCTGCGGATCCTGCGCAACGCCGCGACGCCGCAGGAAATGAAGGAGCGCGTGATCACCAAAATCGGCCGCATTCGAAAGATCATAGAGGAAAATTCGTCGCAGATCATTGATTGGAACCACCGCGTTGAAGATCTGGAAAAACGCAAACGTATTAAGTTTCATACGATCGAAAAATATCACCGTGAAGTCATGGAATCACTGGATGAGTTCAGAACGATTCCGAATTTCGTCATGGATTTGAAATTGGATGTCGAGCTTGCATTTGAAAATCTAAAAACAACCGTGAAAGACTCATGATGCGCAATGAATTTTCCATGCCTGCGGAATCCCTTCAACCGACGTATTCCATTAGTCCATACCTCTTTTATTTATTAACCTTCACGTCGCTTACCATCATTTCATTTCTACTCACGCCTTCGTCCGCGGGCTACGGAACGCATCAGCAATTGGGGCTTCCACCGTGCGGTTTTTTGATGATCACCGGCTATCCTTGTCCGTCGTGCGGCCTCACCACATCGTGGGCGTACCTGGTTCGCGGAGAAATCTTGAATTCGCTGAAAGCGCAGCCGTTCGGAACGCTCTTCTACGCGGCTCTGTTCTTCGGAGCGTTTATTTCGGTCATTTCCATATGGAAGAGAATTCCTGCGCCGGAGCTGTTGGATTCGGGTTACACGGAGCGGATGCAATACGGCTTGTTAATTATTTTTTTTGCCGGCTGGTTTTATAAAATGATTGTCATGAAATGGATGCCATAAATTCTTAAAATGTTTTCTCATCGCCGGGATTCTCCGCTTTCAGGTCGTTCCTTTCCTCAATAATCGAATCTGGATCCACGCCAGAAATCCGACCAGTACGAGCAGCACATAGGCCATCGCCGAAGCGTAGCCCATTCTAAATTCCCGAAATCCCAGTTCGTAAATCTCGTACACCAGGGTCGTCGTTGCATGCAAAGGACCGCCCTTGGTCATGATAAGAATCTCGGTAAAGAGCTGCATACTCTTGATCGTGCTGACCACGACGCTGAATGCGATCATCGGGCGCAGCAGGGGCAGGGTGATGTGCCGGAATTTTTGGCTGCCTGTCGCCCCGGCGATGTCCGCGCTTTCATACAGTTCCTCGGGAATATTTTTTATCGCCGCTAGAAACAGCACGGAAAAATATCCTGCGCTGACAAAGATATCCATCACCATAATGCCGGCCAGCGCGGTTTTCTCATTCAATAGTATTCCCTGATCGATCGAGCCGAGCCCGATCAGGCTCGCCAGCCAATGGCCATATCCGTCGTTGGAATAAAATTGAATGAAGATGAGGGAGAGAACGGTGATGGAAACAACCGAAGGGAGAAACACCGCGGAACGAAACACGCCTTGGAATTTTTTTATTCGGTGGATCGCATTGGCCGCCGCGATGGCCAGAGCAATGGTAACGGGGATCGTGCCAAGGGCAAAGATCAGTGTATTCTTCAATGAAAGCCAGAACAGTTCGTCCCGGAACAGTTTTTGATAGTTTTGAAATCCTATCCATTGGGAGGCATCAGGGTTGATCAAACTGTAATTGGTAAAACTCAAATACAGTGAAAAGAAGATCGGGTATAGCCAGAACGTGAAGAAAATGACCAGCCACGGAAGAATGAATATGAACGGGTGAGAGATTTTGAAGGGGAGGGTCATTATTTTATTTGACTTTCTATAGCGAATCGTTTATATTTTGCGCGCAAAAATAAATATGAATGATTTGCATGGCTGGTGTAGCTCAGCTGGTAGAGCAACTGATTTGTAATCAGTAGGTCGACGGTTCGATTCCGCCCACCAGCTCGGCGGAGTCGAAGAATTTTTGCAGTTGACACCATGGTCAGTTCGCAATCCCGACTCGTCGGGATAAATCTGTCGGACGTTGGTTGTATAAATTTTTTCCTTGGGCAGTTGGCGGAGTGGTCAATCGCAACAGACTGTAAATCTGTCGGGCACAGCCCTACGGAGGTTCAAATCCTTCACTGCCCACGAACAAGAAACCTTATGATTATTGAGTCGTAAGGTTTTTTTATTTCATCCTAAACTTGGTCAATCGCAATCCCGACTTGTCGGGAGAGGTTCTGCGCCAGAGGCGCACACTGCCCACGAAGACAAATTAACCTTACAGACTTTGAGAGTCAAATGTTTGTGAGGTTTTTTTTGTAATTACTCCGGTGCGAAACCCTGCTTCTTGGCTGAGCGGTCAATCGCAATCCCGGCTTGTCGGGAGAGGTTCTGCGCCAGAGGCGCACACTGCCTACACGTAAATTAAGCCTTATTAAACTTGCTATCAAGAGTTTATGAGGCTTTTTTTATGCCGGCCTTGCTCACTTCCTTGCCTACTGAAACGGTAGAAAACAGGGGGCCGAACGTGTTCAAATTGGCGCTCGTCACTAACCCTAATTAAAGAAATCGGTTTTGCAAAATGAATTTCACAGGCGGCAAGTAAATCAAAACATTTCTTGACTTTTTTAACCTCAAAAACTATATTGGCACTCTTTTTTAGAGCAACTGCGGTTTTGAAAGCTGCATTTATTCTACTCTCAACTTCAACAATTTTATTTAAATAGTTCGGAGGAATTTTAAGAATGATTAAAAGTAAAAATGTCCGTGTGGGCATTATTGCAGTCTGTGTTCTGTTGTCGGCGTGGGCGCTTTGGCCGACGTTCAAGTTTTACGGAATTTCCGAAGCGGACAAGGCCGTGCTGCGTCAGACGGCAGAAGGCACCAAACAGCTCAATGATCTACAAGGCCGGTCCATCAATTTGGGGCTCGATCTGAAAGGCGGAATACATCTGGTGCTCGAAGCGGATGTAGTGACCTTGTTTGAGAATTTTGTCAAGAATAAAGACGCGGAATTTACGAAGATTTTCGAAAAAGCCGCGGAAGGGTACCGCAAAAACCCGGAAACCAATTTCAGTGCAGTTTTGAATAAAGAATTTTCTGATGCGAAAGTGCCTATGGTGAATTACTGGGGCGAAAAATATAAGGACAACGACGGCGTTGTGGAGTATCTCAACGATGAGGCGAAAGACGCCGTGGATCGCGCTCAGCAGATCATCCGTAACCGTGTGGATCAGTTCGGCGTGAGCGAACCCTCGATTCAGAAGCAGGGCGATCACCGCATTGTGGTGGAATTGCCGGGACTCGAGGATCCCGCGCAGGCAAAGGCCTTAATTCAACAAACAGCTCTGCTGGAATTTAAGCTGCTCCGCGAACCGCAGGATGCAAGCAGTGCGTTCGAAAAATTGGATCGCCTGTTCGCGCAGCAGTCCGACACGACACTAGTGCAAAAGGACTCGGCGGCGGCGGCCAAAAAAAGTACCAAAGCCGTTAAAGAAAAAGCTGCGGCTTTAAAAGATACGACCAAGAAAGATACCTCGGCTGATTTGGGTTCGATGTTCAATGAAGAAGGGGGCGATGTATCGAAAACGGATACGACCGCCTTCAGCGGCGGCGATAAGCCGTTCACGCGCTATTTGCTCGGCCAGCAGCTGGGGCAAACGGGCTATGATTTTTATGTGGCTGATCAAAACCTGGAATACATGCGCTCCCTCTTATATACAAAAATAGGCGATCGGACCAAAATCAAACCTTCGGTACAGGCTGCGATCGGCGAATCCAATGAAATCCTCTTCAGTTCAAAGCCCGTACATGAAGGCTTTCACGCGATTTATTTGGCGAAAAAGGCGTCGGAACTTTCCGGCGCGGTGATTATCGAAGCGAAGCAGGATATTTATCAGGGAATGGATCCCGGGATGGCAGGCCGCGCGATCGTGACTTTGAAGATGACCGCGGAAGGCTCGAGAAAATGGGCGATCATCACCGGCGCCAATGTGAACAAACGCATTGCAGTCGTACTCGATGAAAAAGTGCAGTCCGCTCCGAATATTGTCGAAAAAATTTCCGGCGGCAACACGCAAATTACCGGCATGGAAAATCTGAATGAAGCTAAGAGCCTGGCCATCGCCTTGCGCGCAGGCTCTTTGCCTGCACCGGTTCATGTGATCGAAGAGCGAACCATCGGGCCTTCACTCGGCGCCGATTCCATCCAGAGCGGAAGAATGGCATTCTGGGTCGGCTGGTTGGTCGTCGGACTCGTAATGATTTTCTATTACCGCGGCGCGGGCGGTTTGGCCGATGCGGCGTTGGCATTTAATGTTTTATTTCTTTTGGGAATTCTGGTTGGATTCGGATTTACACTGACGCTGCCCGGTATCGCAGGCGTTATCCTTACGATGGGTATGGCAGTCGATGCTAACGTGCTCATATACGAACGGATTCGCGAGGAAATTCGTTTGGGTAAAACCGTGCGCGCGGCCATTGAGAACGGATTTTCAAAAGCGTTCGTCACAATTCTCGACGCCAACTTAACCACCTTCGGAAGCGGATTGGTGCTGTTTCAATTCGGAACCGGCCCGATCAAAGGATTTGCTTTGACCCTGATGATTGGTATTATCACGACGATCTTTACCGGCGTATTTGTTTCTCGTGTGTTGATGGATTTAGTATACGACCGGGGAACGCTGGAGCGAGAGATGAGCATCGGAATGACGCATGCGCAATTGCCATCTGCAGACAAAATTTAGAATATTCAGCTGTTTTGTATTTTAAAGGAGCTTTTACATGGAACTTTTGATTAACACAAAATATCCCTTCGTGGCCAGGCGTAAACTGGCGTATATTTTTTCGGGCGGATCGCTTCTGGTGAGCCTGGTTTTATTCGCCATCATGGGATTGAATTACGGCGTAGATTTTATCGGCGGAACTTCACTGGAGGTCAAATTCAAAGAACCGGTAGAGTTGGAAAAAGTGCGCTCAATTGTTTCCGGCAGATTTACGGCAGACCGCATTCAGAATTTCGGCTCGCCGAATGACGTATTGATTCACGTCATGGAACAGAACGACAAAGTCGCCGGCACGCTCCTCGCGCTCCTGAACGATAATTTCGCGGCCAATCCGGCGGAAATGCGGTCGGTCAGCCTGGTCGGCCCGAAAGTCGGCGATGAATTAAAAAGTTCCGCCGTGTGGGCGACCATTTGGGGGCTTCTATTTATCATTGTGTATCTGGCCATCCGGTTCCATTGGAAGTGGGGACTGGCTGCGGTCATTGCGCTGATTCACGACGTGCTTTTTACGCTTGGTTTTTTTGCTGTGTTTCGCCTGGAATTTTCGCTCGGCGCGGTCGCAGCTTTCCTGACCATCGTCGGGTATTCAGTGAACGACACCATCGTCGTATTCGACCGTATTCGCGAGAATGTCCGCTTGATGAAACGGGGCAGCACGTTTGAAGAAATCGTGGACCGCAGCATCAACGAAACGTTGAGCCGAACGATTATGACGTCGGTACTGACGTGGTTTTCGGTAGTGGTACTTTTGGTGCTTGGCGGTGAAGTTATCCGGCCGTTCGCATGGGCTCTTTTTATCGGCATTATCATCGGGACCTACTCATCGATTTTTGTCGCGAGCCCGATTCTGATCGAATGGAAAGCCGGAGAGGATTTGAAAGCGAAAATGAAGTGATCCAGTCCTCATCGGGGAATGATTGAATATGCGCCGGCATCGCGGGTGACAAATAAAATTTATAGCTTGATTGGTGTTGAAAAAAAAATTACCTTTCAAATATGGAATTTAAGTTCAGCGAGATAACCGGCGTCGTCGTTTTGGAAATGCGCGGCAATATTGTCGGCGGGCCGGCCGCCACGCAGCTCAACGACGAAGTACATAAATTCATCCTGCAGGGTAAGAGGAATTTTGTCGTCGATATGCAAGGCGTGGACCTGATCAATAGTTCCGGCCTCGGCATTCTGATCAGCAATCTCACGAATGTGAAGAACAACGGCGGCGACTTACGATTGTCTCATCTATCTCCGAAGATCAAGCAGATCTTTCAAATTACAAAATTGTCCACCGTGTTTAAGCGATATGAAACGGTAGATGAAGCGGTGAAAAGTTTTTCATAACGATTGAACTACGGTTAAGTTTTTTCTACCCAAAATCTGCCGAACAGGTTTTGGGTTATTTTTTGTAAACATGGAAAACCAAAATGCCGGTACGAGTGATCATTGGCGCACAGTGGGGCGATGAAGGTAAAGGGAAGATCGTGGATCTGTTGGCGAGCCGGGCGGATGCGGTAGCACGTTATCAGGGCGGCGCCAATGCCGGCCATACGATCTGTCTCGGCGATAAAAAATATATTTTGAGGCTAATTCCGTCGGGCATGCTGCACGAGGGCGTGATGTGCATTCTGGGAAACGGCGTCGTGATCGATCCCATTGCATTATTTGATGAATGGGATGGTGCTGCTAGCATGGGCATTGATTTGACGGGCAGGTTGATGATCAGCCCGCACGCCCATATTATTTTTCCGTATCATAAACTGATCGATCAGGCGAAAGAAAAATATTTGGGCGGCAATCAAGTGGGCACAACCCAGCGGGGCATTGGCCCGGCCTATCTCGATAAAGTCGATCGCTGCGGGATTCGCGTCGTCGATATCATGAATGCCGAAACGTTGAAAGAGAAGTTGACGAGAAATATTACAGAGAAGAATAAAATACTAAAGGCCTTCGGATCCGATGAACTGCCCGCGGAGCCGATGATCCGGCAATTTACCGAATTGGGCCATCGGATGAAAAATTTGGTAGGCGATACGTCGACCTACCTCTATCAGGCGATTAGAAACCATAAAGAAATACTTCTGGAAGGCGCTCAAGGTACGTTACTGGATATAGACCACGGTACTTATCCATTCGTCACGTCTTCCAATGCCAGCAGCGGCGGCGCGTGCACCGGATTAGGCATCGGTCCGACTAAAATCGATCACGTGATGGGCGTGGTCAAAGCTTACACGACGCGCGTAGGCAATGGACCGTTTCCGACGGAATTCGATGAGAAGTTCGGAACTAAAATTCGCGAGCTGGGCGGTGAATTCGGATCCGTGACCGGGCGCCCGCGGCGATGCGGATGGCTGGATCTGGTTCAGCTGAAGTATGCGATGATGGTTAACGGAATCGATGAGTTAGCTGTTACGAAACTGGATGTGCTCGATACGATCGGGGAATTAAAAATGTGTACGGAATACCGTATCGGCGGCCGGCGCGTGGATACGAGCATTACGGATGCGCGCGAATTGGAAAATGTCGAACCCGTGTATGAATCCGTGCAGGGCTGGAATGCGGATACCACCAAGGCGAAAAACTTTGCGCAGTTGCCGCAAAAAGCTCAGGCGTATTTGAAATATATTGAAGATTATTTACAGGATGTGAAAATCAAGATCGTTTCCGTCGGCCAGCAGCGCGACGAAACGATCATGATGTAACGCACGTTTCTAGAATTGAGATTACACAATGCAACCGCAGCCAGGGACCGCGCAAGTTAAGACGGAATACGAACCGGTAATGGGGCTCGAAGTTCATTGCCAATTGCTGACCAGGTCAAAAGCCTTTTGCTCATGCGGTACGAAATTCGGCGGAACACCGAATTCCCAGACGTGTCCGGTTTGTTTGGGCCTTCCCGGAGCGCTGCCGGTCTTGAACAAGCAGGCGGTGGAATTTGCCATCCGCATGGGCTTGGCAACGCATTGCATCATTGCGTCAGAGTCTGTTTTTGCAAGAAAGAACTATTTCTACCCTGATTTGCCGAAAGGCTATCAGATTTCGCAGTATGACAAGCCGCTGTGCGAACACGGCTGGATTGAAATTGAAGCGGCGGAAAAGACGAAACGCATCGGCATCACGCGGATTCATCTTGAAGAAGATGCGGGTAAGTCCATCCATGACGATGCGCTGACCGGGGGAAAAGCGACGTTCATTGATTTGAACCGCTGCGGAACGCCTTTAATTGAAATTGTCTCCGAGCCCGATTTTCGTTCGTTCGCGGAAGTTACTGCGTATCTCACAAAAATTCGTCAGATCGTGCAATACCTCGAAATCTGCGACGGGAACATGGAGGAAGGAAGTTTGCGCTGCGACGCAAATATCTCGATCCGCCCCGCAGGCCAGGAAAAATTCGGAACAAAAACTGAGCTGAAGAATATGAACTCGTTCAAGGCTGTTGAACGCGCATTGAATTTTGAAACCGCACGCCAGGCGCGCGCGTTGGAGGATGGCGGAGAAATTGTTCAGCAGACCTTGTTATGGGATGATAACGCGGGGGAATCGCGGCCCATGCGCAGCAAGGAAGATGCTCATGATTATCGTTATTTTCCGGAACCGGATCTGGTGCCTCTTCACGTTTCGAAAGAATGGATTGATTTGATCGCGGAAAGTCTATCGGAATTACCGCACGTTCGCCGCGACCGGTTTGTGAAGGAGTACGGCATCCCGAGATACGATGCGGAAGTGCTCACGCTTACCAAACCCCTGGCGGATTATTTTGAAGCGACTTTGAAACACGTGCAGGACGCCAAGTTGGCGAGCAATTGGATCATGAGCGAAGTGATGGCTATTCTAAAAGAAAAAAAGCAGGACGCGGATGAGTTTATCGTGAGGCCTGAGCAATTGGGCGCGTTGCTCACGTTGGTGGTTAAAGGGACGATCAGCGGTAAGATTGCCAAGGCCGTCTTTATTGAAATGTGTGAGACGGGGGCCGATCCCGAGAAAATTGTCAAGGCCGGGGGCTTGCTGCAGATTTCCGATCGCGCTGAAATTGAGGAATGGGTCGATAAAATGTTCGAGTCCAATCAGCCGCAATTAATAGAATTCCTGAGCGGCAAGGAAGCGTTGTTCGGTCATTTCGTCGGGCAGGTGATGAAAATGTCCCAAGGCAAAGTGCATCCGGGCCTGACGAATGAAGTGATTAAGGAGAAACTCACGAAAATGAAAAATGATTTTCCTGGATGAGATATTGAGCTCTTGGAGAGGTGTCCGAGTGGTTTAAGGAGCACGCCTGGAACGCGTGTGTGCAGGAAACTGTACCGTGAGTTCGAATCTCACCCTCTCCGCAAATAAAAACCGTGAGTTCTCCCGAAGGGACTCCTTTGGAGAAGGAGCACGCCTGTCCGAAGGACTCCTGCGTGTGTGCAGGAAACTGTACCGTGAGTTCTCCCGAAGGGATGCCTTCGGCAGAATCTCACCCTCTCCGCAAATAAAAACCGTGAGTTCTCCCGAAGGGATACTTTTGGCAGAATCTCACACTTTCTTAAAAAAATTAGTCAACGGTCTATGTATTATGCGTATTTACTTCAAAGTTTGAAGAATGGAACTTACTATTACGGTTCGACCGGTAACATAGAAAAACGGTTGAAACAGCACAATAGCGGAAAAGTTCGTTCTACAAAAGGTCATTTACCATATATCATTCATTACTTTGAGAATTTTGAAACGCGGCAAGAAGCTGTAAGACGTGAGAAATTTTTTAAATCGATAAATGGGTACCGTTGGTTGCGATCAAGTAGTGTCATCAAATAATTTCGGAGAGGTGTCCGAGTGGATTTCCCGAAGGGACTCCTTTGGAGAAGGAGCACGCCTGTCCGAAGGACTCCTGCGGAGGAACGCGTGTGTGCAGGAAACTGTACCGTGAGTTCTCCCGAAGGGATGCCTTCGGCGGAATCTCACCCTCTCCGCAAAGAAGAACCGTGAGTTCTGCGCCGGTGGCGCATCCGCCTTTGGCGGAGAATCTCACCCTCTCCGCATATAGGCAAGATCGATTTGTAAATGTCATTTTGTTATCTTGATTAGATCATTTAACCTGGAGTTACTCATGAAAATCACCATTGAATATTGCGTAGTCTGAAATTATTTGCCGAGAGCCGCCAGTTTGGCGGACGAGCTAAAGAATCACTTTCATGCAGACGTGCAACTGATCAAATCCAAGGGCGGCGTGTTTGAAGTTATGCTGGACGGCAAACTCGTATTCTCCAAGAAACAGCTGGGCCGGCATGCGAATCCCGGTGAAGTTCTCGGATTGATCAAAGCTGTACCCAAGTAAGAAAAGACGCGTCATTCAGTTTTTGTCCACCGTAACTTACCTCCTAAGAATGGAATTTATTCTCGCTTGACATTCCGTAAGCTTTAAATTATATTGAGTCAGGATTTCTCTCATCTCTATCACTTCAAATCGTTTACATCCGTAAAAATCGTCTTATATATTTTCAAAAAATAGGAGGTCAGTATGTGTCGGGTCAGGAACTTAACAGGCAAAATTATTGTTTTGACGCTCGTGATGTTGTTACTGGGCGTTATTCAAAAAGTCGAAGCAGGCAGCGGCCATTCGAACGGGACGATCATTCACACGCCGATCAAACATGTTCCGGAAGGCGAGCCGATTGTCATTGAAACGGAATTCATGGGTTCCATTACCAGAGCCTCTGTCTATTTCCGGCTGCCGGGCGAACCTGCGTTTATGGAAACGCAGATGACACAGAAAATGAACGGAAAATATTCGGCACGTTTGCAAGTGAAGCCGTTGAAAAAAGGCGATGTGGTTGAATATTACATTACGGCAGAAACCGGCGATGGCAATGTGATCACATACCCCGAGAATTATGCTGAAATCAGGCCGCTGGAAGTAGTCGTCTCCGAAAGGTCTGTCGTACAAGAAACCGGGATTGAAGCCAATGTCCTTTCCCCGGAATCCGGGACCAAGGTCAATCAAAAAGATTTCTTGCTGGCCATTTCGTTATTTTCGGACAATCCGGTTGAGGTTAAGAACCTGAAAGTGGTTTTGGACGGAGACAATGATGTGACCAAGAAATCCGACGTCACTGCGGAGTTGATCACGTATTCGAGCAAAGACCTGAAAAAAGGTCTGCATACGGCGCGCTTGTGGTACACGCTGGCAAGCGGCGATAAGGTCACGCTGGCTGAATTAGGTTTTGAGATCGCTTCCGAAGGCGGAGAAGATATTTTATCCGGCAAAGGATTTACGCAGGCGACCGGGGCCGGAAAGCAAGCCGGGCCGACGCAGGCAAGCTTTAACGAAGACGGTCAATTTACCGCGAATTTCCGAACAGAATACAAAAGCCAAAGCAATCTGGGAACGAAGACCAACTACGGCCGTGTCGGGGCTGATTTGGGCTACGAGAAAAAATGGTTTCAATTGGGAGCGACGTTTGACTTTGATTCGGAGGATGATTTTCATAAGAATCAGCCGTTGAACCGTTATTTGATCACGGGCAATTTTGATAATCTTCTTATCGTTAATTACGGCGATACCTACCCGACGTTCAGCCCCGTCACGCTTTACGGAACGCGCGTGCGCGGAATAAGCACCGGGATCTATTTGGGGATATTCAATTTAGAATTTGTCAGCGGCGAGCTCAACCGGAAAGTGATCAGCAAAGAGGATCAATCGAATTTGAATTTGCTAAAAGGGATCCTGGGTTCAGCTACAGCCACGGATAGCTCGCTGACAGTTCTCAATGCCATCACTCGTGCATCCGATTCAATAAACGCAGGGCGTGCGTTTACGGGAACTTTCAAACGCCAACTGACCGGCGGACGATTCAGCATCGGCCCGCAGGCATTTCAAATCGGTATCAGCGCGGCACACACGAAAGATGATGAGGGTTCACTATATAATAAGAATGGCCTCGTCGGACAGCTCGGCTTTCAAGGCGTCAGGCCTCAGGAGAACATGGTCGCCGGCGTGGATTTCAAAACGAGCTTATTTGCGAAACGATTCAACCTGGACGCCAGCATTGCAACCAGCTTAAGCAATACGGATATCTCAGGCGGCTCGCTTGACGAAGCGGATTTCACGGCTGTCGGATTTACTCTCAAGCAAAATAAGATCGACTTGTTAAGTAAATTTATGACCATCAATGCCAATCTGACGCCGATCACTTCGAAACTGGACAAAAACCTATTTGCTTATACCGCCGGGGGCTCATTGAATGCGTTTGAACAGAATTTGACCGTGCGCTATCGTTCTAACGGCGGGTATTTCCAGTCTTTCGCTGCCTCGACTCAGCGTGATATTCAGACATTCGAAATTGCCGATCGCGTTCGCTTGATGCAGAATCGTGTTTTCTTGACCGGAATGTTCAGCACGTCGAAAAACAATCTGTCCAAAACCAACACTAACACGCTGGACTCAAAAACAATCGGATTCAATGCCTCATTATTCTTACCGAAATTGCCTACCTTGACCGTGGGTTTCACGACGGTTAACCGGGACAACAATTTTGATTACTTCGGCGGGCTGCTCGTGGATTCGAACAAGCAAATTGCCGGCAATGCCAGACCGGAAGCTAATACCACGAATATTATCTCTGTCGGCACTACGTATGGGTTTAATGCGATGAGCTTCAGGAATAATGCTTCGCTGACTTTTTCGAACAGCAAGAAAACAGATGATTCAAAACCCATTAATGCCTTAACCCAACCTCTGCTGACAAACGCAAGTTACTATACGCCTTTGGGTGCTGCGTCTATTAATACGTTCGGACTTTCTCTGACAAGCGAGTGGAGAATTCCTCTGCGTACGGCAGTGAATTTCAGCACCAGCACCGGAAAGACGCTCGGATTGGACACCTTGTCAGTTAAGCAAACTTTAAAATCCACCGTATCGACGTTCGGAGCATCGGGCGATTATCAGTTACTCAATAAAAAGGAACTGAAAATGAACGTGTACGGCGGCATATCTTTTTCAACGGTCGACATTCCCAATACCAACAAAGCCAGCTTGAAAACGATCAATCTGGGAGAGCGAATGAATTTCTTCAAAAAACACTCGCTCACACTCAATATGAATCTCACGTCCGGCCTCAAGATTCCCGTGTTTTCTACAACTACCGGCCTGCAGACAGGCACTAAAGATGTTACTAACACGGTTGTTACAGCTCGTTATGAATTTATGTTCTAAACTTTTTTTGCGCATTCAATTAAACCTAATCCCGGACGTCGTTCGGGATTAGGTTTTTATTTTATTCGGTACCAATCCAGGCAACCCATTTTCTATTAAACGCACGAGGCATTGACTATGGCAAAAGGAGATTTTTTCAGAGGGCTCAAACAGAATAAATGGGCATTCTTATGCTTGCTTATCGCTCTGCTCGTTTTCGTTCCCAACCTGGTTTTGAAATTACTTCCCGATCTCAGCACGTCGCTGGTGTCGTTTTATCTGCTTAATATAGGTCTTACATTTGCCTCGCTGCTGGCGGCGGTTCTGGGCATTTATTTTGCCGGATTCCAAAGTAAGACTTTGGCAAGCGTTTTTATCACGCTGCTTGCCGTTTGGATGGGAAGCTTTTTGGTCAACGTCAAAGCAATTGAAAGTCTGGAACTAAAGACGCTTGATCAGCGGTTCAATTTTCGTTATCAATATGTGGATGAAGAGAAAAAAATTAAGACGGAAGAAACGCCCATCGTTATTGTCGCGATGAACGACCAGTCGGCAACGTCATTCAAAGACCGATATCCATGGACGAGATCGTATTACGCTCATTTTATTCGCAACATGAAACGTGCCGGTGCAAGAGTCGTCGGCATAGACGCCGTGCTCGACGCGCCCGATTATTCCGGACCTGAACATGATGATGATCTGGCCGCCGCTATCAAAGAATGCGGAAATGTCGTGCTGGCGGGAAAAGTCGGGAAAATAGAAACGGGAGGCGGAAGAGCCCAGTACGAGTCGACGGTTCCGCCTCTGGATAAATTCTTGGATAGCGGCGGTAAATGGGGGTTTGTCGGCGTTACCAATGATGCGGACGGATTCTGGCGGCAATACTTGTTGTCGGAAAAGATCGGTTCCGAAGAATCACAGCGAACGTATTATTCTTTTGCGATAGAGATCCTCAGAATGTACTATAATATTCCGGACAGCGTGAAATTTGAAGAAAATGATAATTTCTTTTTCTTTGGCGACAACATTCTTAAAAAATATAAGAATTTCTCGTTTTTAATCAATTTTCAGGGACCGGTCAATACTTTTCCTTATAAATCCTGGGATAATACGCTGGATGATTCCTCGTTTGACCTTAAGCCCGAATACGATCTGGATGCGTTTGACAGTCCGGGAGACCCGGAGTTAGGAATTCCCGCCGGATTACTGCAGTCGGGATTTTTCAACGGAAAAATTGTCCTGCTCGGCTCAACGATGGAGGAATTGCACGATGATTTTGCCGTACCCCTCAGCGAATCGCGCAATCTCGAAGGACAAAAACTCGAGACGCGAATGCCCGGAGTGGAGATCCACGCGAATGCGATCCATACCATTATCGTGGACAATTATATTACGGTTCAAGCGGACTGGATTCGCGTGATCATCGTGACGATCGCCTCATTTTTTGTTTTCTTACTGGTCAGCCGCCTGCAGAAACCGCTGTTAGCATTGCCTCTCTTTATTCTTATTGTCGCCGCGATCATTGCATTGGCTTTTTATCTGTTCGTTTCACAGCGCATTCACATGCAAATGGTGACGCCGCTCCTGGCGGTCGGGTTTGCCTACGTGGGTAATACGCTCTTTCAATACCTCGGCGAGCGCAAGGAAAAAGCGACGATCCGGAACGCGTTTGGACGGTATTTGCCGGAGAAGGTCGTGGAACAACTGATACTCAATCCGGGGCTCCTGAAGCTTGGCGGCGAAATACGTTTCTTGAGCATATTATTTTCTGACGTGGCCGGTTTCACTACGATCAGCGAAAAATTGACGCCGACCGAGCTCGTTCATCTTCTAAATGAATATTTGACGGCCATGACGGACATTATCATGAAATATGACGGCATCATTGACAAATACGAAGGCGATGCCATCATGGCCGAATTTGGCGCGCCGCTGGCCGACGACCAGCATGCACAAAAAGCCTGTTACGCGGCGCTTGAAATGCAGGAAAAGCTCGTGGAAATGCGGATGAAATTGAAAAAAGAAGGCCGGCCGGAACTTAGAGCGCGCGCGGGAGTCAACAGCGGCCAGGTGGTTTTGGGAAACATGGGCTCGCAGAGCGTTTTCGATTACACCGTGATGGGCGATAACGTCAACCTGGCTTCGCGTCTCGAAGGCGCTAATAAGGAATACGGAAGTTATATCATGATCAGCGAGTGGACTCAGGAATTGGTGAAGAATGAGGTCATCACGCGGGAATTGGACCTGATTCGCGTCAAGGGAAAAGAAAAAGGCGTGAAGGTATTTGAAGTTCTTGCGCGCGTCTCGACGGGCATTCCCAATTCGACGAAAAAAGCGCTGGAAGCCTATAATCAAGGATTGTTGGCCTATCGCCAGCAGCGGTGGGATGAAGCCATCGTGTATTTCAAAGCGGCGCTTCATGCAAAACCGGAAGACGGGCCGTCACAGACGTACTTGGAACGCAGCGAGGAATTTAAGAAGAATCCGCCGCCCGAAAACTGGGACGGCATATTCACAATGACCTCGAAATAGATCCGTAAACAAATAATTGCCATGAGGACGCAAAGGCGCGAAGGATGAAATCTTCGTGTCTTTGGGACTTTGTGGCAAAGTTTTTTTGAGACAAATTTAATTTGATTTTGTACGGGATAAAAATTATATTCGGGCGCGGGTGGGAAAATAAAGGAGAAAATCATGCCTATTAAGGTGGGAATCAACGGCTTTGGGCGCATCGGGCGCCTGGTATTCAATGCGATCGTGGACCGAGGACTGCTGGGAAAACAGATCGACGTTGTGGCCGTAGTGGACGTGAGTACGGACGCAAAATATTTTGCTTATCAATTGAAATACGATTCCGTTCATGGAAGATTCGGCGGCGCTCTGACCACCGAGAAGAGTCAGCCGGATGCGCAGGAAAACGATGTCCTCGTGGTCAACGGGCACAAAATCAAGTGCATTGCGGCAACGAAAGACCCTTCTCAGCTTCCGTGGAAGGCTTTGGGCGTGGATTACGTGATTGAATCTACGGGCTTATTTACCGACTCCGAAAAAGCCAAAGGCCATCTTGCCGCGGGCGCACAGAAAGTCATGATAACCGCGCCGGGCAAAGGCGAAGTGAAGACCATTGTAATGGGAGTGAACGACCATGAGTATGATGCATCGAAACATCATATTATCTCGAATGCATCCTGTACCACCAATTGCCTTGCCCCGATCGTTCATGTACTGATCAAGGAGGGGATCGGCGTCGAAACCGGATTGATGACAACGATCCACTCGTACACGGCCACGCAAAAGACCGTGGACGGACCGTCCAAGAAAGACTGGCGCGGCGGCAGAGCTGCGGCGATCAATATCATTCCTTCCACGACCGGTGCGGCGAAAGCGGTCGGCGAAGCGATTCCTGCGGTGAAGGGCAAAATGACCGGCATGTCGTTTCGCGTACCGACGCCGAACGTGTCGATCATCGATCTTACGTTTCGTTCGGTTAAAGATACGTCGATTGAAGAAATTGACGGACTGCTCAAAAAAGCCTCGGAGAGCTACTTAAAGGGGATCCTCGGCTACTGCAATGAAGAGGTGGTGTCGTCGGATTTCATTCATGACGACCGCTCGTCGATTTATGATTCGTTAGCCACCGTGCAGAACAATCTGAAAGGTGAAAAACGGTTTTTCAAAATAATCTCGTGGTACGACAACGAATGGGGCTACTCCGTTCGCTGCGTCGACCTGCTCTTAAAAATGGCCGTATAAATTGAGATGAAAAAACTGACCGTCGATCAGCTGGACCTCAAGGGAAAACGCGTACTGTTGCGCGTGGATTTTAATGTTCCGCTGGATGAGCATTTGAAGATCACGGATGATACGCGCATGCGTGAATCCCTGCCGACCATCAGAAAAATTATTTCCGGCGGCGGGCGCGCAATTATCATTAGCCACTGGGGAAGGCCCAAAGGAAAGAAGGACGCTTCGATGTCCCTAAAGCCTTGCGCCGCAAGGCTTAGCGAGTTACTTGGAGAGCCGGTGCGCATGGCGGACGATTGCATCGGCACGACGGTCGAAAACCAGGTGACCGCGTTAAGAGACGGGGAGGCGTTGCTCTTGGAAAATTTACGTTTTTACAAAGAAGAGGAAGCCAACGATGATGCTTTCTCGGGGCAGTTGGCAAGATTGGGTGACGTTTACGTCAACGATGCTTTTGGTAGCGCGCACCGGGCGCATGCATCTACCGCCGGTGTGACCAAGTATTTCAAGCAGAATGCCGCCGGATATTTGATGGAAAAAGAAATTAACTATCTTGGCAGCGCCTTGGCGAACCCGGAGCATCCATTCGTCGCCATTATTGGCGGAGCTAAGGTTTCCGGGAAAATTGATGTGATTGAAAATCTGATGAAAAAAGTAGACACGATTCTCATCGGCGGCGGCATGGCTTTTACGTTTGCCAAAGTCATGGGATATGAAATCGGGTCGTCTTTGTTTGAAAGCGGGAAAGCCGACCTGGCGAAGTCGATTATTGAAAAAGCCAAGACCGGAAAAACAAAAATTATTTTCCCATCCGACGCCGTGATCGCCAAAGAATTCAAGAATGAATCCGAGCATAAGGTTGTTTCGATGGATGCCATGCCGTCCGGATGGATGGGAGTTGATATAGGTCCCGCCACAATTGAGAATTTCAAACACGTGATTCGCGCCGCGCGAACGATTGTTTGGAACGGGCCTATGGGTGTTTTTGAGATGCCGGAGTTTGCCAAGGGCACACGGGCCATTGCCGAATCGCTGGCCGAGGCGACCAAGCACGGCGCCCTCACCGTTGTAGGCGGCGGTGATTCCGCCGCGGCACTGATGGAGATGGGATTGGAAAGACAAGTGACGCATGTCTCCACGGGGGGCGGCGCATCGTTGGAATTTCTTGAAGGAAAAAGTTTGCCTGGTCTCGAGGCCCTAACCAATGCAGGATAACGCTCGCTTGCGAAAAAAAATTATCGTCGGCAATTGGAAAATGTACAAAGGACCGCATGCGGCGCGGTCGTTGGCTAAATCGTTGAAATTGAAATTGACGGACATCCGGAAAACCACCCTGGCGGTGTGTCCGCCGTTTGTCAGTATCGAACCGGTCAGAGAAATTCTGAAGGATACGAAGATCGGCATCGGCGCACAAAATATCTATTTGCATAAATGCGGGCCGTATACGGGCGAAGTCTCCGCTGAAATGATCAAAGAAATCGGCTGCGAGTATGTTCTGATCGGACATTCGGAGCGCCGGCAATATTTTCAGGAAACCGACGAACTGGTCAATCAGAAAATTAACTTTGCCATTGCTGAAAATTTGATTCCGATCGTCTGTATCGGCGAGACCTTGGAGCAGAGAAACAGCCGTCAAACGGAAGAGGTTATCAAGCGGCAGTTCTCAGGCGCCCTGAAAGATATTTCTGCCGGCGATGCGGAAAAAATTATCATGGCGTACGAACCGGTTTGGGCGATCGGTACGGGAAAAAACGCAACGCCTGAACAAGCCGAGGAAGTTCATCATCGGATTCGATTATTGGCGGCTGAACTGTACGGAAAACAAATTTCCGGTGCGATGCGCATTCAATACGGCGGAAGCGTTAAGCCTGAAAATGCCCACGCGCTCTTGTCTTGCACGGATATTGACGGCGCTTTGGTTGGCGGAGCAAGCCTGGATGCGGATGCGTTTGTATCCATCGTCCGGACTGCAGAAAGTCTGAATTAATTTTATTTAATCACTATGTAAGGAGATTCCCATGTTTGCAGTGTTGGTTGTGCTTCACATTATCGTCAGCATTTTGCTCGTGATTTCTATCTTAATGCAGTCCAGTAAAGGCGGCGGCTTGGCAGGTACGTTCGGCGGCAGTTCGACGGCTTTCTTGAGCGGACGTCAGGCGGCGGATACGCTGACCAAGGCGACGGTCGTACTGGCTATTTTATTTGCGATCCTCAGCATCGGCCTGAATATCAAAGGGCTGCGCGAGCCCAAAGCCGATCAAGGCATCATCGAAAAACAGCTGGAGGACAACGGATCCGGCGCTCCGGCACTTCCGGCGCAATGAGCCGCTGTTGAATCTTTTTGTTGAACGTTGAGAAAAAAATAAATATATTTGTTCACCCATCATTGCCGAAGTGGCGAAATTGGCAGACGCACCATCTTGAGGGGGTGGCGCCTATGGCGTGCGGGTTCAAATCCCGCCTTCGGCACCAACAACAGTCCCGCGCATCCGGTTAGGTTTAAGTTAATTTGACCGCTTCGTACTTTGTAAATCAATTGTCCAAATGAAGCTGCTCCGGATAAATCTTTTTCTCTTGCTCGTTGGTTCTTTTTGTTTGACGGCTCAGGAAAACAAAGAAGACGAGACGTATCATCAAAAACTGGAAGCTTGGAAAAACCAAAAAGCAGAGATCGAAAGACAAAATCAGGAAAAATTGAATGCGAAAGTGGCGAAAGAGAAATTTAATGCGGGCAATTCGTGGTATCGTCAGGCCAACTATTCCGCTGCCGTAAAAGCATTTCAGGAAGCTATTGCTTTGGATGCGCATTTTCAAAAAGCTTACGTCAATTTGGGTCTCAGTTACAAACAGCTCGGCGATTATTCGAATGCCCTGATCAGTTATGATTCTGCCATGACGCTGATGCATGGCGACAAAGACGTCGCAATGAAAACGGCGGAATACAAAATACGGCTGCTCATGGACACGCACGGCTATGAAAAGGCGATCCGGACCATTACGGTTTACCTGCAGGAGTATCCGGTCAACGCTCACGTGCTCTATGATCTGATGTATTGTCATAATGCCACGGGTGATTATCGAACTGCGTTGGATGTGGGGAAGCAGGGATTGAAGATTTCAAATGACGAGGAGACTACCGCCGCATTAAATTTTGAATTGGGAGAAGCGTGTAAAAAAAGCGGAAGCCTGTCCGAGGCGGCCGTATATTACAGGAATTCCATGGTGAGCGAAAAATGGAAAGAGTTGGCGGAATACCAGTTAAAAGATCTAGAAATGAAATAGCCTAAGCAAAGGTTTTATGAGCGAAATCATTGAAGGATGGGCGGTCGTCAAGACCGTAAGTTACGAACACCAGGCTGACCTGATCAGCGATCAATTACAGGCGGCGGGAATTGAAAATACGATCCTGTCTCAGAAGGATCACGTCAATGTCGTATGGGTAGGCGATTTATCGGAAATAAAGATCTTAGTTCCGCAGGAAAAATTGCAGGAAGCATTAGCCCTGGTTAAAGATATCGAATTACCGGAAATGGAATTACCGGAAGACACGGATGTAGGCAAGAACGAGGAAGAAGACGATGACGATGCAGAAAAGGGCGGAGAAGGGTAATGAATCCGGTCATTAAAGTCAGCGCGGTCCAATATTTGAATGCCAAGCCGATCGTATATGGTTTGGAAAAAAACTCTGCCTCCCATCGCTTTCAATTGCAATACGATACTCCGTCGGAATGCGCTTCGAAATTAAATAATCGCGAAGTGGATTTGGCGTTGATCCCTTCGATAGAATATCCGCGTATACGGGGTCGGCGCTTGCTGTGCATCGTCCCGGAGATCGCCATTGTGTCGCGTCAGGAAGTGAAAAGTGTGGAACTGTTCTTCAACCGGAATCTGGCGAACATTCATAAGATCGCCGTGGACACGGGCAGCCGGACGTCGGTGGCGCTTCTTCAAATCATCCTTCGCGAGAAGTATGATCTTCAAGTCGAATTGACGCCCATGGCGCCGGACCTTCACCGCATGCTCAAGAGCGCGGATGCCGCACTGATCATCGGCGACCAGGCGTTGGAACAGTGGGATCTGATGGACAATCGGATGGATCTCGGCGAAGAATGGCTGGATCTGACCGACGGACTGCCTTTTGTATATGCGTTTTGGGCGGGCATTCAGAATACGCTGACGCCGGATGATGTGCAGGCGCTCATTCGCTCCCGAGACGCGGGACTTGAAAATATTTCCGAAATTGCCCGAACGTATTCGGATTCAAAAAACGGAAAATCACGGCCGGAGGAATTTTATGCCAATTACCTCCGTGATAATATCCAATTTCATTTAGGCAAAGAGGAATTGGAAGGGCTTAGAGAATATTATTCGTATTGCTATTATTATGGACTGATCGATGAGATTCCTGATTTTCATTTTTTCGGAGAGACGGAAAAAATGGATGCCAAGCTCCGCAGCACATGATGCGCCGGCATGTTTCTTCGAATTCTCTGTGTAGTTCACCCTAAAAAGCGGATGGTTTATGTCTCTGGAATTGTGGCAAAACCGTATTTTGAGCACCGCGGGAACACCGAAGCGGTTCACGTTTTTTAATCCGGCAACCAACGGACTCGGCGCATGGGTAGAATTTACCGATATTGCGGATGTACAAGATACGAATGTCCCCGGGTTGAGGCAGATCAATTTTAAACTGGAAAACGGCAGCGGACAATTGTGGATCACGGATTCGGCAGGAGCGATTCGCGCACCGTTCTTTGATCGCACTTGGTTTTACGGAACCCTCCAGCGCAAGGAAAAAGAATGTATGGCGCGGTTTCGTTTCATCGATGAACCGAGCGGGGGAACGGAACTCGGAACGCGCATTTACACCCACTGGCGCTTCGGTTCATGGCGATCCGTGCCCGCGCAGGACGTCAACGGCAAATTGTTAGCGCACGACATCCGCATCAGTTTCGGCTGGAGCGTGAACGGCAACGCCTATTACTGGGAATTAAAACCGGTCGAAACCGCCGCCGCTCTTGACGAAGCTAAAAAAACACCTAAAACTTTTGTCCAGGGCAAAGCGCCGGTATCCGGCGAACAGGCAGAGGGGGTGCAGGAATCCGCCCCGGTGAAAAAGCCTAAGATGTTTGTTCCCAAAACCGCTTTGGTAAGTGAGCAGACGGTGCCCGCGCCGGAAGCCGTTACGGAGAAAAAGCCCAAGATATTTGTTCCCAAGTCCGCCTCGGCTAACGTGCAGACGGTGCCTGCGCCGGAATCCGTTACGGAGAAAAAGCCGGAGACGGATATTCCGGAGAATAAACCAGACGATATACCGCCGGTTTCATGATTCAAAATTGATTTGATTTTTGGCCTGATGTTTCGTAAAATAAATGAAGCGTCAAGCAGAAGGAACCGGCATGGAAGTGCAAGTCGAAATAAAATGGATCATTGAAGACGAGCAGAGCAACGGGTACATTCTCCAACTCATCGAAACGAATCACGAGAAGAATCGTATCTTGCCCGTGGTGATCGGGGCCCCGGAAGCCCACGCGATTGCTCTGGAACTGCAAGGCATCAAACCTTTCCGCCCGTTCACCCATGATCTCGCGGTTCAATTCCTGGAAGCGCTGGATACGGAAGTGAAAAAAGTTGTCATTACGGAATTAAACAAGAACACGTTTTTTGCTTCGATCCATCTCAGCAGTAACAGCGTCGGAGAGCAAACGATTGATGCGCGTCCCTCGGATGCGATCGCAATTGCTATTCGCGTAGGAGCGCCGATATTCGTTCATGAAGACGTAATGAATGCAGCGGCCCTGGAAGTAGATGCCCAAAGCGGTTCTTACAAATCTTTTACCAAAACGGAAAGCAGTGTCGAGCAGCCGTTGACGGGCTTACTGACCAACGTGGAAAAACTGGAAAAGGAATTGCTCAAAGCGATTGAAAACGAAAATTATGAACTCGCCGCCAAGCTTCGCGATCAGATCAATCTCCTGAAATCTTAATTCTCCCATACGCTCCATCCCATGTTTATTCTCGCGCGATATGTCATTCGAGAGCACCTCGGCCCTTTCTTTTTTGCGTTTACGCTCATCATGTCCATGCTGGTGATGAATTTCGTACTTCAGGCGATGCGTTATATTATCGGCAAAGGTATTACGCTCCAGGTTGTCACGGAATATCTCGTTTACAATCTTGCCGGTATTATCGTACTCGTCATCCCGATGTCGATTCTGGTTGCCACCATCATGGCCTTCGGGCGATTGGCTTCGGACAATGAGATTACCGCCATGAAAGCCGGCGGAATCAATTTCTATAGATTGATCCTTCCCGTTCTGGCGGTCTGCGCCGCAGTGACTTACGGCCTGTTTGTTTTTAATGATAAGATCCTGCCTGTCGCCAACCACCATGCACGCGTGCTGAAAAAAAATATTCAGACCAAACGCCCGACGCTGAACATCGAGCCGGGTGTGTATCTCGAGGATATCGATAATTTCAGCATGATCGTGGAAAACAAAGATGAACTGGGTTCTGCGATTTACGGTGTGACGCTGTTTGACAGATCTCAGCGCGACTTGCTGCGTACGATTACGGCCGAGAAAGGCAATCTCGAAATTGACGGCGCGAATGAAGATATGGTGTTGAGCCTGGAGAACGGAGAGATCCATGAATGGAATCCGCGAAAAAGCGAATCGTACGAGAAAGTCATTTTTACGAAATATAAGGTTATTGTCCCTTTGGAAAATCTGAACCTGAAAAAAACGGATGAGACCTTTCATAACGACCGGGAAAAGAACATCGCCCAGCTTATGGAGGATGTACTGCGGCATCGCAACGAGAAGAACCGGCAGCTGAATCTGGCCATGGCGGCCATTCAAAAGAATCCTTACGCCGCGGCGGCATTGGACGAAAAGACAAATAATCTCATCCGGCGCTACATTCTGGATCGGTCGATACTGGATCGGGTCAATGATCAGTTTATGGAATGGAATCTTTCCCGCATCCAGGATTCGGTCATGAAGCGATCGGCGAATCCACTGGACCCGGAAATCTCGAACGTGCTGAACCTTGTATTCCGTCTGGGGTCCAATCCGATGGTAGCACACGACTCCCTGTTTGCCCTGACGCAGGCCCTACCCGTGACCAATCTTCGAAAAGCCGATTCGTCCAAAATTGCCGGTTTCAAACCGGATACGTCGCGGCAAACGGTTGCTGTGGCGGTCCAGCAAATTGCTACTTGCCTGGTTTCGGCATCCAACTATCAGCGTCTGATGGATCAGATCATGGTCGAGGTGAACAAGAAATATTCGATTCCGTGCGCCTGTCTCATTTTTGTGCTGCTGGGCGCGCCGATCGGGGTGAAAGCACGCAAAGGCAATTTGGGTATCGCCGGCGGCATTAGTCTGTTCTTTTTCATCGCTTATTATTTTTGTTTGATTCTGGGTGAAGATTATGCGGACCGGCAATTGCTGAACCCGTTTGTTGCGATGTGGTTCATGAATATTATGCTGGGATTTGTCGGAATCCTGCTGACGTATCAAGCGGCGTCTGAAAAAGACTTCGGAATTATTTTTTCGCTTCGTTTTGTGGCTTCTTACACTTCGAATGTTCTCAGGAAATCGTTTCGGGGTTTCCGGCTTAAATCATAATCTAGGAAACCTTTGTGGATTCAAAAAATATCATCTTCGGACGCCGGGCGGTATTGGAAGCCTTGCGGTCCGAAACTGCCATTGACGAAATATTGATTTTGAAAGATCAGCGTGGCGAGTCCGTTTCAGAAATTCAAAAAGAAGCCGGGGCGCGGTCCATCGCGCTTCGGGAAGTACATGCGAAGACATTCCATGATCTGCTTCCCGATCAGAACCATCAAGGCGTGATGGCGAAGACCGCTCATGCCGAATTTCAGTATGCGACCCCGGACGACCTGTTTGATTTGGCAGCGAAGCAAAGCGAGAAACTTCTGGTGGCCATCTTGGATGAAATCACCGATCCGCATAATTTAGGCGCGATCATCCGCAGTGCGGAGGGCGCGGGATTTCACGGTGTGATCATTCCCAAACACCGTTCCGCTGAAATCAATGCGACCGTTATGAAAACCTCGGCGGGTGCGGCTTCCCATATTCGCATTGTGCAGGTGACCAATCTGTCTCAGACGATTGACGCACTGAAAAAACGGAACGTGTGGATCTATGGCACGGCGGCGGATGCGGAACGAAATTATGATTCGATTGATTCGAATGACGCGGTCGGAATTATCATCGGCAGCGAAGGCAAAGGCATGCGCAAGCTGGTGGCCGAGCGTTGCGACTTTTTGGTAAAAATCCCGATGTATGGTAAGTTGAGTTCGCTCAACGCGTCGGTCGCTGCGGGCATCATATTTTTCGATGTTGCGCGCAGAAAAAGAAAATAAAAAAACCCCGCAAATGCCGGCGAGGTCTTGTTCAAACGAAATTGTTAGAAATTTATTCTAATTGCTTCTTTTCGTCTTCCTCCTGTATTTGCCACCGTTCTCCGATCCAGCCGCCCAGTAAACCGAATCCCGCGCCTAAAACGAGAGCAACCAGCACCATCCACAGCGGCAGGATAGTGGAGTCAATATCCAGCGCAAATAACAGGAACAGATAGTCGAGTATGATCGTTGCCGCGCCGGCAATGGTGCATTCCTTTTCCGTGTGCCCCGGTGATTTGTAACCCGCGATCAGTCCCGAAAGGAATACACTGATGCACAGAAATATCGCGATAGGAATTAATTTGTAAACAAAGAGCGTGACAAAAAACAGGATAAAACTGTTCAGGATGAATCCGATTACGGAAGCGACGATGATCCAATGCCATTGAATGAATTTCGTCGGATGATCGTAACCCTCTAATTCTTCGCCGACCCATCCGCCGAGCTGACAAATTCCGATACCGCCGATCACGAGAATAATTTTTTGCCATATTTCAAATTGAGCCAGGTAGGCGGGGCCGTAACCGTAATAGACCAACGTAAAACCGATCAACGGAATAATCAATCCGGCAATAGCCGCCTCTTTGACCGTATGGCCGGGCGAGTAGTGTCCCAGGATCATGCCGGTAATGGCGAACGCAAGCCCGCCGATCAGCATTGGAATCGTCGGACTCCCGCTGTACTTGGTCAAGCTGATGAAAGTAAACGATCCGATCAGAATAAGCCCGACAATGGAACCCATAATCACCCAAAACCATTCAATGTGATTTTCCGATTTGTCCATGGACGCATCCTTTTCTTGTTGCATGGTGTCTCCTGCTGGGGTTGAAATATCCGGATTTTTCTAGATTATCGCAAGTCGAATGGAAATTCAATAAAAAAGATAACGATTAAAAAATTGATTGTCAAATGATAGTTGCGTTGAAATACTTTTGCAATTGTCTGAATATTCTTTTACATTCGCCGGGATTTCAGCTCCTTCACAGACCCGGATAAAGGGATTCAATAAAATGAAATTTGCGGAGCCTGCAAATTATTCGGAACGCTTAAAGATCACACTGGGTGCGGTATTCATGGCCATGGGTCTTTGGATCATGCTCGGCAGCGTTTTTCCACCGCAGTTGGACAATAAATTAAAGGTCATTATGGGATTCGTGTTTATTTTTTACGGGATTTACCGCATGGTGCATGGCACTTACCGGAAAAATCTCCGAAAACATTATGCGGACGATACCGATGAAGGGGAGGGCACCAAATGAGACGCGATTACGGTTGGCTTGGTCTGATTTTTCTGGTTTGTTTTTCCTGCCGAAACCGGCCGGCGACATCGACGCCGACCTCCGGTGAATTAAGAATGCTGTGCGATGAAAGCATTGCCTCAGTGATTGAAACGGAAAGAACCGAATTTGAAAAAAAATATACGCAGGCTAAAATAATGATGAAATTGTCCTCCACGGGTGACGCTATTCAAAAGCTGATTAATAACGACGTGGAATACATTGTCAGCTCGCGCGAATTGGATTCCGACGAAACGGATTTCCTGATCCGGCACGACATTCGGGTCTATTCTCAGAAGTTCGCGCTGGACGGCGTGGCATTCCTGGTGCATGCGCAAAACCCGCTGAATGAACTGCGTTTGGATCAACTCTCAAGAATTTTGACCGGGGAGCTCGTGAATTGGCCCGATGTTTCCGACACGATCCCGTTCAAAGCATCTCAGAAACAAATTCAAATTGCGATAAACGGACGCCGGTCGGGGAATTATTCGCTGATTAAGAATCTGGTGACCGATCATACGGATGTGACCGCGAATGCCGTGGTCTTTTCCGGAGATTCCACCGCCGGTTCCGCACCTTTTATAATGGACTTCATCGCCGCTCATGAGGACGCCATCGGATACGTCAGCACCGTATGGTTAGGCAATAATCTGGAATTCGTCAAACGGGTCGGAAGCATTAAGGTGCTGCGGCTCGCCGCTACCGACATGCAGCGTGCCGTGGATCCGATTCCCGGCTATATCTGGCGCGGCGATTATCCGTTGCGCCGTGTGCTGTATGTGATGCACCGCCAGGAGTTTGTGGGGCTGGCTGCCGGGTTCACATCCTACATTACCGGTAATGAAGGCCAGCGCATTTGCCTCAACTCCAATATCGTTCCTGCGCTGAATCCGGTGCGCTTAAAATACGAATAAAAAATACTTGTTTTTTGAAGAAAATTATATGAACTTATAAGACTTATCTGAATGAAATCGGGTCATGCCAGTCTTATGTTTTTCTGGATTTTCTTCTTGTTCAATTACAATTAACCGGAAGGATGCTTATAAATCATGCTACGACGTTATTGCAGTATTTGTGTTATCGCAGTTATATTAGCCGGAGCGGCTCCGGCGGGCCGGGCGCAGGAGGGCCCTCTTAAAGAAGGCAGAGCAAAGCTCAACGCCGGCGATTTTGCAGGCGCCATTGACGTCTTGAAGAAGGCCTTGAAAGATTACCCGAATACCGCAGAGGTACATTACTGGCTCGGTGTTGCGTATTTCAGAAACAAGCAAACAAGTGAGGCGTTGGGCGCATCCCTCAAGGCGTTTGAACTCAAGCCCAAATATATGCTCAACCGCGGCCTCATGGCTGACCTATTCCTGGAGATGGAAAAATATGCGGAAGCGCAGGCGGAGTGTGAATTTATACTTAAGGAGAGCAAGAAAGATTTCGACACGCGGCTGAAATTAGCAAGAAGCTGCATCGGCCAGAAAAAATTCAAGGACGCAGCCGAAATCCTGGCGAAATTGGAATTTGAACAGCCCCAAAATGTTCAGGTTCTTTTATTGTCCGGAAAATCCTACGCGAAGCAGCGCGTCAACGAAGAAGCGATCAAGTATTACAACAAGGCGCTCCAAATTGATCCGAATTCCATAGAAACAAAATTGGAACTCGGGAAATTATATTTCCGCGACCAGAAATACACTGAATCTTTGAATACATACTTGGATGTGGTGCGTTTGGATTCGAACAACGGCGAAGCCAATTTGCAGGCGGGATACATTTTTTATGAAGCCGGAAAAGGGGACCATTACGATCAGTACGGCAAGGCCATTGGATTTCTGTTGCGCTACATCAGGCTGCAGCCGAATGACTATAAAGGACATGGATTGATCGGCAAGAGCTATCACGCTTTGCGCCAGTATCGAAATGCCGTTCCGTATCTCGAAAGGGCATCCGAATTGGATACGTCCAAAACGCGCGATGAAGGATTGAAATTACTTGCCGAATCCTACGTTCGCACCGCTAACTTTGAGAAAGCTGCGGCGGGCTATGAGGATCTTCTTAAAAGGAATTTTGAGATTGACTCCAAAGACTATATACTCCTGGGCGCATCCTATAAGGCTCTAAAGGACACCGTCAACACCGTTAAATATTACACCAAAGCGGTCAGCCTGGATTCGCTCCAGTATGAGCGTTATTACGATATCGGATTGATGTTTGCCGCGGCGAAGAAATACTCCGAGGCGATTTCGTGGTTTGAAAAGCGCTTAGCGATCAGCAGCGCGGATTCCAATGCGGCGACGTCATTACAGCAGCTGGGTTCGTGCCAATTCAATTCCGCCAGGTCACGCCGCGATTCCGTCAATGCGCTGGTGGCGCTTCGGAAAGCCACGGCTCTCAAGCCAAAGTCAGCCGCTGCGTGGCAGACGTTAGGTCAGATTTGTGAGCGCCTGGACTCGGTGGCGCTCGCGAAAGAGGCGTATGAAAAAGTTCTGGGAATCGACAGTGTGAATGCGGTGGCGCTATTCGGCATGGGAACGATAGGCTACAACAAAGAAAAAAAATATAACGACGCGGTTTCTTATTTACGCAAAATGGTAAAAGATGACCGATTTGAAGAAGCGATTTCGTATATGCAAAAAGCGGCGAAAGACGAAAATCTGAAAAAAGACAAAAAATATGACGAAGCCGTTCAATTCGTACAAAAGAAGGATGAACGATTCAAAATCGCTCATTACATGATCGCTCAATGTTTTGTCAAATTGAATAAGAATCGCGACGCGGTAGAAATACTAAGGAAATATTTGGTCATGGATCCCAACAGTCCGAATGCTAAATTTGCCAAGGCTCAGCTGCTAAAATTGCAACAATGATTTAACGGACAGCAAACAGGAGAGAAACTTATGAAATCAAGAAGAGATCCGTCGGGTGTTGTGGTCATCACACCGAAGGGACGTTTGACGGGCGGCTCGGAGACGGATGAATTCAAACATGAAATTGAAAAGACGTTAGCGGACGGCAACAACAAGCTGGTGGTGGATCTCGGCGACACACTGTATGTCAACAGTACCGCGCTCGGCCTGCTCGTTTCCGCCCATAAAAAATTCATTGATAAGAACGGCAAGATGAAATTATGCCGTGTCGGAAAGAGCATCGACAATATTCTGGTGATTACAAAATTGTCTATGGTTTTTGAAGTATATGATACGGAAGGCGATGCCGTCATGAGCTTTTCAACGTAAAAAACATGTTGTATCCGTTTTTAAAAGTGCTTAAATTACATTAAATCTTTTCGGAATTTAGAATTTAATTGACATAAATCCCTACCATTTCTTAACAGGAGGACTTTCAGTATGAAACAGTCTGTTTTCATGACGGTATTGATCTCTGCCGCCTTTTTGGTTTCCCTTTTTGTGTTCGAAGTTATTTTTGGCGCAGAGGGCGACACATTCGGGCTGAATTATATCCACGCAGGTGGCCCGCTGGTTGTGGTTCTTATGGTTTTGTCTATTATGGTTATCACCTTTATGTTTGAACGTATTTTTTCATTGCGCAAGGCCAATGGTCAGGACTCCCTTCCGTTCTTTTTAAAGAAAGTTCAAAAAAGCCTTCTGGACGGAAATATTGAAACCGCCATTGAAGTATGCGATCATCAGAAAGGCTCCTGCGCGAATATTATCAAAATGGGGCTGGAAAGCTTTCAACGCTCGTCGCGGCTGAAATTGCCGATCGATAAGCGCGTCACGGAAACGAAGCGGGCGATCGAAGAAGCCACGGCTTTGGAAGTTCCTTTGCTCGAAAGAAACCTGATTGCGATATCGACCATTGCTTCGATCGCAACCATGGTCGGATTGCTCGGAACGACGATAGGAATGATCCGCGCGTTCAAGGCGTTGGCCCAATCGGGGGCTCCGGATGCGGTGCAATTGTCAATGGGTATCTCCGAAGCCCTCATCAATACCGCCGGTGGCCTGTTTGCGGCGATTGTCGCGATTGTCGCGTATAATTATTTTGTGAATAAAGTGGATACGTATATCTACCTGATCGACGAAGCCAGTTATAACATGGTGGAAATTCTCACGACGCGCAACGAGGAATAGTATCAACCTATTATTTTAAGTGAGGCAATATGGCGAGAATTAAGAAACATCGTGTGGGAGTCAAACTGGATATGACGCCGATGGTGGACGTGGCGTTTTTGCTGTTGACGTTCTTCATGTTGACCACCTCGTTCCGTCCGCCGGAAGAGGTTCAAATTTCCGTTCCGGATTCCCATTCACAGTTAAAATTACCGGTCGCGAGCGTGATTACAATTTCGGTCGCCAAAGACAAACGCATCATCATGGATGTGGACGCGCAACCTGTCCGCTCCAAAATTTTTGGAAGGGAATACGCGCAGCGCGCAGGCAAAGAAGTTAAGCTGGAGGAATTGGCTACGTTGATCAACCGTGCCCGGGTCGAGAACATCGGGATCCGCGGGGCAGAAAAAGGCGCCATGCGCGTGGTCGTGAAAGCGGATAAAGATACGGATTACGAGGTCGTCAGCGACGTTATTGACATTTTGCAAAAAACAAAAATTACGACGGTTAATTTCATCACCAATTTAAAAAAGTGATTTACCCGTAAGTCATTTCTTGAATCAAATATTGGAGTCAGTACTATGGCAGAAGTAGGCGGCGGAGAGTCCCGGTCACACGGCAAAGGGAAGAAGAAAAAAACGAAACGCTTGGGCGTACGACTCGACATGACGCCCATGGTGGACGTGGCGTTTTTGCTGTTAACGTTTTTCATGCTGACCACCGCATTCCGCCTTCCGCAAACCATGGAAATCAGTATCCCTGATGACACTCAGAAAGAGACGCAAATAAAAATTGCAGAGTCGAATATCCTGCAAATTCGTGTTTCCGAAAAAAACACCATTTACTGGAATTTGGGCAACCAGTCGCCGCAGAGAGTGGCGCTGAAGGATCTGCGCCAGGTGTTTGTGGATCAGAGCGAAAAGAACATGTCCAACGGCAAAGGCACTACGCTCAAGGAGAAATTAAAACTTGTCGTGTTGATCAAAATTGACAAAAAAGCGAAATACGAAAATATGATCGACGTCGTGGATGAACTGGATGTCGCCATTTTAAGTTTAAATGAAAAACATGCGCTAACCGAGAAAGGGGACAAACTGTCTCCGCGTTTTGCATTTTCACCGTGGAATGATAAAGACAAACAGGAGGTAGAAAAAGCACAATGACAAACATCGAAGTCATCGAAGGATACGGCAAAGAGAACTACGGTTCTTACGCTTTAAAGAGGGCCTATCAAACTTATGCAAGCCGCGGCTTGATCATCGGCATAGCCATACATCTCGCCGCCATTACGACGTATTACGTGGGGACCGTGGTGATGAAGGGCGATAATTATGCGACGGTAAAATTCACGGATATCAACGAGCTTCAAAATGCGCCTCCGCTCCAGGAAACGACCCCTCCGCCAAAAGTGATCGAAGTACCGCAGGAAATCAAACCGGTAACGGGCATTCCCGTCGTGGTTCCTGATGCAGACGCAACGCCGGATATGACCATTCAAACCCAGGAAGAAATCAAGACCGACATGGCGACCAACGTGGGCACTTCCGATGAAGTGAAAGTGGATATTTCCGGCACTATTCAAGGCTTGCCGAACAGCGACGAACCGGGTATGAACGATTTCGTTGCGGTGGAGCAGCAGCCCGTCATTATTAATAAAGTTATTCCCGTATATCCCGATCTCGCGAAAAAGGCCGGCCTGGAAGGTAAAGTGATCGTTAAAGGATTGATCGACGAAACGGGAGTCGTCAAGAAAGTCGTCGTTCTTTCAGGCGATGAAATGTTCAAAGATGCGGCCGTGCAAGCGCTATATGCCACGAAATTTAAACCGGCGATCAACGGTAATCGCGCCGTAAAAGTCTGGATCACGTACCCGTTCATTTTCCGGCTGAAATAGCCGTTGCATAATTTAGAGCAGCATTTCAGATTGGTATTTCGCTGCCAAGAAAGTTAAAACAAAATCCTCACGCTGCCGTGAGGATTTTTTGTTTCTTGAGGCCGGCCGATTCTACCGCCTAAATTTCCGCACTTCCTTTCCAAGAGCGTCCTAAAATTCAGAATCAGAATTTGATCTCTATCTCTTTGGTCTTGGCCTCTTCCGCTTTCGGTAATACGATCGTCAGAACGCCGTCTTTGTACCCCGCATCGATTTTTTCTCCTTTGACCGAGGACGGCATCCGGAAGGAACGCGAGAAGGCTCCGTAATTCCTTTCAATGCGGTGAACGCTGCGGTCCTTCGATTCCGATTCGAGTTTTTTCTCGCCCTGAATGGTGAGAATATTCTCCTGGAGCGTGATCTTCACGTTCTCTTTGGTGACGCCCGGTAATTCAACCTTGACGGTGAATGCGTCTTTGGTCTCCGTAATGTCGGCAGACGGATACCATTCCTGCAAACGACCGATCGTCTCATCCTCATTCCAGAAATCGGAAAGCATCTTGCTCATTTCCTTCTGAACGTTGAAAACGTCGCAGAGCAAATTGTTTTCTCTCGGATTGAATTTGACGAGTGACATTGTTCTGCCTCCTTATTGGTTTAGTTAATTGAATTTGATTTCAATATCACGCGGTTTTACCGCTTCCTTTTTTGCGATCTTCAAAATCAAGATACCATCCTGCCATTGTGCGTCGATTTACGCGGCGTCGATCGATTCGCCCAATGAAAACGTGCGGCGATAGTTCCTCTTCGGAATTTCGGCCAGGATCAACGTTCCCGAATCCTCAATTTTCATTTGGGCGTCGATGATCAGGTTTCCGCCGCCGATCGAAACGCTCAGCATGTCCTTGTTTACACCGGGCATCTCAACGATGAGAGTATAGTGGTCAGCCGCTTCGCGAATGTCACAGCGGGGATGCACGTAGTAATAATTATTTCGAACGTTAACTACTTCGTTTTTCTCTTGCCGGTTCGCAGAGGCTTTTGTTTCCATAATGTTCTCCTTAGGTGTTTCAGCTTAGAATGTTGTATTTGACATTAACACAATCAAACCCAGTGCCAAAACCCAAAATATAATCTTTTTTGATACTTAGGCTGGTACGGTTGGTTCAGTTGATATGCCGAATAAGACATTTTGGCGCGGTTTTGAATTTTCAATATGAAATATTTTCATTTACAATGACAATTTGTCTTTGCGGCTTTGGAAAAGATTATTGATTTTAGATTCCTTTTTCTGTAAACTTTTGCATTAAATCAGGATATATGGACGAAGTTCAGATCAGACAAGACATAGTGGAATGCGCGCGGCGGCTGTTTGAAAAAGGCTTTGTAGCGGCCAACGACGGGAACATCAGCGTGCGCGTCGGTGAGGGCCAATTCATTGCAACTCCGACCGGCCGAAGCAAAGGCTTTCTGCGTACGGACGAACTGGTCAAAATCGATTCGAAGGGAAATGTGATCGAAGGAGATCTGAAACCTTCGACGGAAATGCTGATGCATCTGGCGATCTATGAAGAGCGCAACGACGTGAATTCGGTGGTGCATGCGCATCCGGTCCATGCTACGGGATTTGCCACGGCGAATATCCCGCTCGACAAATGCGTGCTGGCGGAGATCGTGACAACGCTCGGCTCCATTCCGCTGGCGCCTTACGGAACACCGTCAACCAGGGAATTACCCGATACGATACGGGGGATCATTAAACACGCGGACGCGATCCTCTTATCGAATCACGGCGTGGTCACGTGCGGAAGCAGTG
This sequence comes from uncultured Bacteroidota bacterium, assembly GCA_964563165.1. Classification (GTDB taxonomy): domain Bacteria; phylum CLD3; class CLD3; order SB21; family SB21; genus CAZLWA01. The sequence continues at coordinate 102,173 of CAZLWA010000056.1, forward strand.
TCTTCGACGCGTATTATAAAATGGAGCGCGTCGAGCATTACGCGCATATCATGTTCGTGGCAAAAATGCTCGGAGGTGAAAGGGTTCTGGATCCGGTGCAGGTCGAAAAACTGAACCTCATTAGAGGCACGTACGGAACGGAGAGTACTCCGAATCCCGGGTGCATCGCCTGCAGCGATGACTGCATCGGGGACGACTGCACGCTCTATGACAAAAAAGATTCCATCATCGAACAATTCAGGATGAATGAAGGGATGTCTGAAAGCCCGGACGACGAACGGATCAAAGACCTTATTCGGGGCATTATAAAAAATCTTTAGAAGAGGAGTGAATGGCGCTCGGAGTTCACCGCTCAAAACTGCGGTCAATTATCAATGTAAATTTGGGCGTACTGCTCACCATCGTCTTACTGATTGCCGCGATTCCACTGGGCATGTTTGCTCCGTTGGGTAAGGCGCTTCATGCGCTGGAGCGGTTTTGGGCAGGCAGTTTGTTGAAATTAGCCGGTATCCGGGCTAACGCGCGCGGAATGGAGCACATTCAAAAGGACAAAACATACATTTTTATTTCCAATCACCAAAGCGCCTTTGATATTCCGGTCATGATCTATTACGCGCCTAAACACATACGTATGATCTATAAGAAAGAGCTGATGTGGGTTCCGCTGCTGGGATTTGTTCTTTGGCTTCTGAAGTTCATTCCGATCGACCGGGGCAATCACGACAAGGCGGTGCAGAGTCTGGGGCGCGCCGCAAAGAAAATACACAGCGGCTTAAATATCGCCGTGTTTGCCGACGGTACGCGCAGCCTGAACGGGGAATTAAGGCGGTTCAAGAAAGGCGCGTTCATTCTGGCGATCAATGCGCAAGTGGATATTATTCCCGTCACGATCAGCGGAACGATCAACGTCATGCACAAGTACCGCGGCTTTTTCGACGTCTCGTTCAATAGAGACGTGGAAATTATCTTTGATCCGCCCGTGGCGACATCCGAATTAACCCTGGAGGATAAGGATCAATTGATGGAAAAAGTGAACTCGCGTATAGCTGCGAATTACGAAAAAATAAAGCACTTATCCATCATTGAAGATCCGGACCTGTTAGCAAGAATTAATCTAAAGAATCCATTGAAGGAAAATTAATAAATCGAGAGGATGGTTATGAAAGGAATTATTCTGGCCGGCGGGCTGGGGACGCGTTTGCAGCCGCTGACGCTGGTTACGAACAAGCATCTGCTGCCGATCTACAACAAACCGATGATCTATTATCCGATCGAGAAGCTGGTCGAAGCCGGGATCAATGATATCATTTTGGTGACGGGGGGCAGTTATGCCGGCGATTTTTTGCGCCTGCTCGGTAACGGGCATGAATTCAAGTTATCGCACATCAATTACGTATATCAAAAAGGCGAAGGCGGCATCGCCGAGGCGCTGGGCCTATGCGAGCATTACGCCGGTGACGACAGCATCGTTGTCATCCTCGGCGATAATATCTTCGAGGACAGTATCGCGCGTGCGGTGTCGGAATATGAAAAAACAAAGACCGGAGGGAGAATCTTTTTGAAAGAGGTTACCGATCCTCAGCGCTTCGGCGTGGCGGAATTGAAAGGGGACAGGGTCGTCGGAATCGAGGAAAAACCGAAAACTCCGAAATCCAATTACGCGGTCACCGGGATCTATATGTATGACCGGGAGGTTTTTGAAGTGATTAAAACGCTCAAGCCGTCGGGACGGGGAGAGCTGGAGATCACCGATGTGAATAATCACTACATTGGAAAGAATGCGATGAAATATGAGTTCATGCAGGGCTGGTGGACCGACGCGGGAACATTTGAATCACTCTACCACGCTAATGGTCTGGTAGCTAAAGCGCAGTTGAAACTTTAAGAAAATCGGTGTCAAACCCGCCATAGCACTAATCGGGGCCGTAAATGACCGAACACGTTGAGTGAGCAACAAGAGCATATCTTATTCTAATAATAGAGTTACGTAGATTTAACTGAATTAAATTCTACATCAATTCCTTAAACCTGAGTTGTTTGCTTTTTTGCCTGCATGAAGAATGAAATGATTGCCGTTACGATTCCACCCATGATGAACGTAAAAACCATCAGCAGCAAATAAGAAACCAGCGAACCGCTGTAACTCATTTCGATTTCTTTCATTGCACTTTCTATAACTTGCTGAGTGGCGCCGGATTGCGTCACCTGTGCAAGCTTGAAACTTTTCAGGCTGGGATAAAAATCGGGATTGATCCACGATGCATAAACATGGAACCACGTCGCGCTGAGCAGCGCATAGAAAGCAACCGTGAGCAAGCCCGTTCGGAAAGCACCACCGAAACTGATCGTACCCAGCAGCTGCGCTTTCCTTTCCCTGACCGCCAGGTAAACAAACAGGATCAAAAGAAAAGCCGAAGCCATTCGCGTGTATTGTCCGACTTCATGATTGGTAGTGTTGAAGCCGAGCCCGTGTTCTATCATCACCCAGATGACGACCGCCGCGACAGCTTTCAGCGAGTACTCGAATGCAATTTTCATCGGAAACTCCTGTTCATTTTTTGTCATTATTCCCTTCCTTGGCAGGAAGGTAGCCTGTGATTCTCTTCATTGGACGTTCTGCGTCAGCTCATGCCTTAGTTTGCGCGGCTCGTTTCTTCATGGCTTCTTCCATACGTCTGTCCAGCTCTTTCTTCGACATGTCCTCGATATGCGTTGCGATCCACCACGAACACCCGGACGCATCCTTCACACCGGCGTTGCGGTCGCCGTAAAACTGATCCGCCGGCGCCATGAGGGAAGTAGCTCCCGCAGCCATGGCTTGCCTGTAATATTTATCCGTATCCTTCACATACAGATACAAATGAATGCTTTCGGGAGGAGGAGCGCCTTCGTTCGATTCCGCGATCATCACCATAGAGTCTCCGATCTTCACGAGCGCGTGCCTGGCGATCCCGTCCGGTGTTGTGTGTATCTCCGCCACTTTGGCGTCAAATGCTTTCTTAACAAAATTAATGAGTTCGGCGGCTCCGTGAACCGTGATGTATGGCGTCACGGTGTGAAAACCTTTCGGGATGGGCAGAACTTTTTTCGCCTTGGCTTTCGCATGCTTGGCTTTTTTTGCTTTCTTTTTTTTCTTGGCCATGAGTTTTCTCCCTTTGATTTATGGTATTAGGGTCAATCTATTCCCCCTTTCAAAGGGGGTTAGGGGGTTGTTTAGCGTTCTTTTTAATCCATTCCTCAATAACAATAGCGACCGAATTCAAATTCTTCTTTATTTCTAGATCATCGAATCGTAAAAATTTCAGACCAAGGGATTCTAATTCTTTTTGTCTTTGTAAATCTCTTCGATAAACTGTTTCATTGTTGTGGCTGCAGCCATCAATTTCAATGATAAGCTTCAATTGGCTGCAATAAAAATCAACGATATAGTTCTTTATAGGTTTTTGTCTCGCGAATTGATATCCGAGAATTTGACGCGCGCGAAGTCTTTTCCACAGTAGAATTTCTGATAGTGTGCTTTGGTTTCGAAGTTTTCTAGATAGCTTTTTTAACGTGTGATCGTAATAAATTTTCATAACAACCCCCCGGCCCCCTTTGCTAAGGGGGAGTTAAAGTCGTTCCCCATTCATCGCAATTGTTTCAAGCCTAACAAATCTATTCCCCCTTTTCAAGGTGTGTTAGGGGGATTTGTACATTTTCTGCACTTCATTATAAATTTGTCCTGTCACCGGAGTGGCAACATCCAATTCCTTTCCCATCCGGACGATCGTTTCGCCGAATAATTCGCCTTCATTTTTCCCGGTTTGAATATCTCTTTGATAAGACGTCGTCGCTTCGTACGGCAATTTGCCCGCCCGGGCGGTGAGGGATTCCACAATATCTGGCGGAAAAGAATAACCTTTCCTCACGGCAATTTCCATAATTTCTTTTATGATTTCAACAACGTATTTTCTCAGCCCGGCATCATCGTAGACATTTCTCAGCGTCCGGCGTGAATGTGCAGTCACGAGCGCATAAGCCGCAACAAACATATATTTCTCCCAAATGGCCTGGTAGGGATCATCCTCCCATCGAAACGTAACATCCGGAATTCCATTCAGAAATTCAACCACCTCCTTCGGGTAATGGTCCTTGTAAAGGGGATCCCTTCCATAGACAAATAGATTCCCCGACATGTGTTTGATCACGCCGGGCTGTTTGACGAACGCATTCATATACACGCAGCCCGGCAGAACATATCCCGTATCGATCACGGCTCGTACTCTCTGATAAATATCAACGCCATTCAGAATGGGAATGATCACGGATTCTTTAGTTATCTTATTTTTTAATTTCCGGCAGGCGTCCTCGAGGTCATAACTTTTAACGCAGAGAAAACACAGATCGGGCTCCGGAATTCCTTCAAGATCGGAAACGGCTGCGGCCGGCATAGAAACGACAGTTTCGTTTTCCGATTCCAGGATCAATCCGTTTTTACTGATTTCATCCCGATGCGCGCCGCGTGCAATAAAATAGACTTTTATGGTCCCGGCTTTTTTTATTCCGTGTATGATCCTGGTTCCGATGAATCCCCCGATCCCGCCGATCCCGAATATGTAAATGGTTCTCAACTGCATTTGAAAAAAAATGATGGGGAACTATCGTGGTAATCGTGAGGAATGTAATAAAATACTCCAAGAAGCAAAAGAAAATCTGACTAGTGCCGTTTCAAATAAATAATACTGTGTTTCGCAGGCTTAGGCCTGCGCCTGCCGATCTAGTCAGTCGTCCGGTAGCCGCAACCTTTAGGTTGCGATGGAACAAAATACGATCTTATTAATTTGAAGCGACACCACCAACCGGGACGTTCCCACTTTGATGCGTTTCTTGGTAAGCTAAGGACCTAATACAGTCCTTGATGATTTACCAACAGCGATTTGATCTCCATCAGGCTCTTAATATTGAAGCTTGACGAGACCATATCAAATAAACCGCCATATATCAGGTTGACGTCTTCAAATCCATGTTCTTTGAGCTTTTTGCAGGACAGTGCGGCTGCGCTCACGGTTCCGTAAATTATGAGAGTGGCCTTCCTGTATTTTAACAGATCTTTCATACGCGCGTCAAATTCTGCAGGAGGAATATGGATCGCATTTTTGATGTTCCCGATATTGCGCCATGGTGATCCGGATTTATTATTGAATTCTTCCGCCGGCCTGATATCCAAAATAACCGCTTCGGCGTTTTTGTTTATCAGATTTACCGTTTCCTTCACATTCAACAAGTTATAGAGCGGGCCGGATTCCAAAATTTCCTTTCTGACGTTCATGGTTTCTTTGTTCCTTCCTATGATAGCCGAAAGGCCTCCTAAAAGGTTGGTTGCCTTTGCATAACCGTTTTCAGCCAAATACTTTGCAATGCCGTTGCTTTCCGAGCCCCTGTTGTCATAAACTAAAATGGACTTATTCTTGTAGGATTCAATCTTTATCAAATTATTTTTTATTTCAGACGCCGGTATGTTAACCGCTTTTTTTATTTTTCCGACATTTAATATTTCCAGAGTATCTTTCCCTTCAAACTGAGCAATGGGCCTTACATCCAGTATCAGCATGTCCTTTTCTGTGCGTAATAGCTGGACGGCCTCATCGGCAGAGAGGCTTTGATAGAGAAGCGAACTGACGATCATGTCTTTCTTATGCGGGAAATCACCCTCATCGGCTTGAGTCAGCACGGACATGCCGCCGTTCACATTGTAAATTTGCTTGAAGTTATTTTCCGACAGCAGTTTGCTGCTGCGCCGGCTGCGCTGGCTGTGCGAGCAGTAGAGGAGGATAGGAGTGTCGGAATATTTTTTCAGACTGTCGAGGGCATGAGGCAGCGAATCGATCGGAATATTGATCGCGCCTTTCAGCCGGCCGATATTGAGGTGTCCGTAACTGCTTGTGTCCGCATACTCGCCGGGGGTTCTGACGTCGATCAGAATTGCCTTTGGATTAGATTTAATGAATTGATACAGATCCGCCGGGTAAATGGTATTGTACAAAACACTGTCAAATCTGAAGTCCGTTTGTGCGCTGGCTGAAGCGGACAACATGATGATGCCTAAAAGGAATACATACGCTTGATTCTTCATTTGACCGATTCCCAGTTAAATTATAATTGATCTTTTGATTTGTAGTGCACGATGAAGTCGCGCAGAGATGATGTGATGAATACGGGAAAGCTTCTACAAAGTTTCGCGGGCAAGGTGAGGAAAGTACGCAACCTAAAGGTTGCGGCTACCAATCGTTAGAATAGAATAGTAGGCGCCGGCTTAAGCCTGCGAAACGCAGAGCATTGTTTATTTGAAACGGGAATAGCTCGTCGCGATTCAAAATAAATTAATCCTTCACGCACCGGACACTGAATCCGTCTCCCTTATTGTAGCTGTGGCGGTGAACATGTGTGTAGGCGTCGTCGCTCGTACCATTCCACGTATCCAGATCCCGGTCGAACGCGTGGTGAGTAGAATCGCCCGTCGTAGCCGTCCACCAGTAACCGGTGTCTCCGCCGCTATAGAATACTCCGGTTTGCCAGTAACGGTCGCCGCCGGCTTCCCCGGAAAATCCGGTCTCGTTATTTGCATCGGCGCGCACGTTCCAAGTTGTCGTGTCTCTCAGCTTCGCGCCTTGCATAGTAGTATCGCTACCCAAGAAATCTATGAGGATTTGCCACTCGGGGTCGGTAGGCAAGTGCCAGCCGGCAGGGGCAACCGTCATAGCCGTAGCCCAATCGTATAAGCGTCCATACTTCGCTGAGTTGGCGACCGAATCATTGTTATAATACCAGAATGCACCGCTGGCCGGTGTATAATTCAGATTTCGTCCCATCCATTTTTGTGTTCCGATCGTTACGATCGGATATTCCTGGCCGTCGCGCGGATCGATGAAGGAAACGGCGTTGTCCTCCGCGGTCGTGCAATTCCATGTGAACGCCAGCGGCAGCGCAAGCAGAATGAATCGAATGAGACATGCCGAATTTTTCATGTGACACTCCTTATTAAATGTTTTAGATCAAACCTATTTTCAAATTTTTTTTATTTTCTTCATTCGCTCGTATTCATATATAATCAGCATGATGAATGGGCAGTTCTACCTTATAAGGTATAAATAAACGATGCTCTGTCAATGTTTTTTTAATATAATCAGGGCTTGCAGGCAGCCTAGCGATCGGTCATACTCCAAAGTGCCAACAAACGCCCGCAAGATCGATCAAATGCACCTCTCTGCCGTAAGGAAATACGGTCGGCTCTTGCAATCTTATTTTAAATTTGTTTGCTAATTCTTTGTCACTTATTTCCCGCCAAAATTCATCCAGGTCATCTACCGTAATTCGAATCATCAGATTCTCTGCAAAATGTTTGTCGTCCTGATTTTGGAGAATGAACTTGCACGCATCTCTTTGAAGTCCTGTATATCCGCCCTGCTCCCAAATGATCCTGAACCCAAGTTCTAAAAACAATTGTTTCGATCCTTCAAAGTCGCTGCCGGATGGAATGAACGGCTCTATTGATATAAGTTTCATATGTCTCCTGGATCAATATTTTTGCAAAAGAAAATGTTTTTCTCAACCTCACCTCGATCCCTCCCCTTTGAAAGGAGAGGGAAGAATTAGTTTCGCTTGTCAGTTAATAGATCAATTGGCTAAATGCCATAATTGGACGGTCTTGTCCGCACTCGCGCTGGCGATCCATGCGCCATCGGGGCTATAGGCAACGTCATTCACATCGTCCGCATGCTGCGCAAATGTCTGAAGCAGCCTGCCGGTTTCAAGATTCCAAAGCCGTACAGTGATCCCATTGTCCAGAACTGAATTGCCAAACAAGTTTTGTAAGATCTCTCCCGGAGCTGTATGATCTCTGCTGCCGCCAAGCAGCGTTTTATTGTCGGGGCTGATGGCGATACCGTAGACGCATTCAGCTCCGCCCGTGAAAGTGCGTATCAAACTTCCGTCATTCACATTCCATAATCTAATTGTCTTGTCATCGCTGCCGCTCGCTAAGGTTTGTCCGTCAGAAGTGAAACACACGGACAGCACCGCCTCTGAATGTCCCTCGATCGTTCTGATTAGTTTGCCGTCGCCTACATTCCAGATCTTGATCGTGTTATCAAAACTGCCGCTCGCCAGTTTGCTGCCGTCTGGGCTGAATTTAACGGACCAGACGTTAAGGCGATGATCGGTGAGCGTTTGTATGAGTCCACCCCGTTTGATATCCCATAATCTGATCGCAGCATCTTCGCCGCTGCTTGCGATGGTTTTTTCATCCGGGCTGAGGGTTACGGACCAGACCGCGCCTGAATGGCCGCGAAAGACTTTGAAGAGCGTACCGTCGGACATAGCCCACAGCCGGATCTGTCCGTCGTAACCTGCGGTTGCCAAAAGCTCGCCGTTCGGACTGAATGCAAGTGTTGTAATTCCCGCAGGATGTTTCAGGTTGTAAAAGATCTCGCCGGTATTTTTCTTCCAGATCCTGACCGTACTATCGATGCTGCCGCTGGCAAACAGGGTCCCGTCAGGACTGAACGTAACTTCCCAAACGTCTCCGGTATGTGCGGAAAATATTTTGTCCAATTTGAAAATACCGCTATCGACCTGCTCGGGCTGATCCGACAATTGATAATAGGCGACGGAGACAAGAAATAGGAGCGCTGTGAAGATTGCAATACTCCGTTTTTTATTCCCGTTATTCTTAATTTCTGTCGGCATACTAAAAGCAAGTAATGGCAGGGGACAATCGCCGTGCGGTTTCGATCATCTTTTCGGACATGTCTATGCCGTAAACTTTCACGCCGCGGGATGCCAAATATACGGCAACTTCGCCGGGTCCGCAGCCGACCCCGCACACCTTGCCGGATTTGTTTATGCGCTCGGAAAAAAGATCCAGAATTTTACGGTCAAGCGGCTTGTATTCAAGTTCGCGGAAAAATCTGTTCGCATGCTCTCGGGCTGCGGCGTCATACGCAATTTTGACGGTGTTCATTCGGGCGGTTGATTTCGATTTACAAAATAGAACTACATTGAATCTAATTGAGCAAAGGAATGGTTTCACCCGAATTTATTTTTCGTGCGACAGAAATGTCGTTCGCAACCGTAAATGCAGAGGACTAGAAGCAGTAGCCCAGGCTCATTCCTGCCCATGGTAAGAATCCGCCCGAGCCAACGAACGGCGTGATGCCCACGCGGAACAGAATTCCGCTGTTCTCCGGCTGATAACGGTAACCCACGAACCCGGTAGCGGCGATACCTTTGAATTTAAGATCAAAAAAACCGTAATCTATTTCTTTTGTGATATACGCGCACCCGCCTCCCAGCTCGAAGTAGTGGCCGTCATTCCCTGTAATATAATTGACCATCAGCGGTATGACCACTGCTTTATCCCGCCGGTCTCCTAGAACTAAACCGTAACCAACTCGTACTGCGACTCTTTTGATAAATAGCCTTTCATAATTCAAAGAATACTCAAATCCATTTCCGCCGACTTCCAGGAAAATATTATTAGGCCGGATTTGGGCAAGAATGACACTGCAGTTGATCAGAACCAATATTCCGGCAAGAAGTGAGATCTTTTTCATTGCATCTCCATTATGCTCACGCCGATCGACTCCCGGTCTGCCGGCAGGCTTTTATGAACAGCTTATTTATTCTTGGCTGTATGAGCGGATCCCGGCGGGAATGCCGGTTTCGTCTCCGAGGATACAAGCAATTTCGTGTTCAAGTGAAAAGCGTAAAACATGGCGGCGGCGGCGCACACAGCGGAGCGGTCCCTTACCCAAAAAAAGTTTCCAGCTTTCGGTCTCGAGAAGTTCCATAGGTGTGGGATCCCGGATTCTTACCCCTCAATTTCAACCGTTTGACGGTGATGGCATTTGGGACATTTGAACGTGGACACGGATTTGGAATAGGAAGGGACGACCGTGCTTGTCGTGCTGACATTCTCGAATCCGCATTTGGCGCATTTACGATTATAGAAAATATTTTGGCCTTTGACTTTTACAATAACGGCGCCTTGAAGTACGGTCAACATGAGGGACTCTCTTTCTTTGTGTGTTGCCAGTATAGTTAAAATATTGATTAAAAGATAGAGATACTTTTGATCCGCTCGCAGGACGGGTATTCACGCGATGGGAAGCATTCCCGGGTCCAATTTTATCTGGAATATTAGAAAGAAAATGGCGACTTTGATAGAGTGGCTATGACATCAAAAAAAATAAACCCGGCCGCCGGGTATCGGCGTTCGGCGGATATAGCGCATTCCGATACATTGACCGGGCTGGTGAAAGAAGACCGGGCGTGGGCCGCAAAAAGAAAAAAGCGCGACGAACTGGCCGAAGGCATACGTCAGTTGGAGCAGATCGTTTTTAAATCGGAGAACGACTTAAGAACGGAATTGAGTGTGCTTAATTACCAATGGAATGAAAAACGCGTGAAGGCGTCGAATCTAAGTGACTATGAGAAAGAATTTGAATATATTTCCCGCCAATATCACAAATTAAAAAAACTGCACGAACAGATCAATGAAATTACCGAGAGCGGTCTTTCAGAAAAAGTTCAGCTCGAGCACTGGTATCGTCAAGTGGAATCGCTCGAAACGGAGAAGGCAGGAGAAAATCAAAACGAAATCGACCGGTGCCCCGTGTGTGAACTTCCGCTCGATGAAGAACGTCAAACAATAGTTCGTGCGCATCGGGAAAAATCGGACACCGCAAAGAAAAAGGAAATGGAGGAATTAAAACAGCGCATGGCGGCCCATGAGAATAAAATTCAGGAACTGCGCGCTGCTTATGTTCAGGCCGAAAAGGAAGTCAAAGAAATGGGAGATGTACAGAAGATGGCAGCGAACGTTGAACACCGGCTTTCGGAAGCAAAATCGGCGGAGCATGAAAGCCTGGTGCTTAAAGACGACATGGAGAAAATAAAACAGAAATTGGCGCATCGAACCTTTGCAAAACGGGAATTACAGGCGATAGAAGACTTGGAAAAGCGGGTAAAGGAAAACGGATACGATGAGATTCGTCACGAGGAAGTGAAGTCGCGGATTTGGGATTTAGTTGAAAAGGAAGCACGGAATTAAGCATCGGCGCTCGATGCGCTGACGCTTGACGCAAGTAATAATCAATAAATCACATACTCTTTTTAAATGTCCTACACGTACTTCATCGCAAAAAAATACCTCTGGGCCAAGCGCAAAACGGGATTCATTTCCATCATTGCTTACATTTCCATCGCCGGCGTGGCTGTGGGGACCGCCGCGTTGATCATTACGCTGTCCATCATCACCGGGTTCGAGCGTGAAATGCGATCGAAATTTATCAGCTTCGATTCGCATATTCGCATCAAAACGTTCGAAGGCACTCCGTTGATGGACAATCCCGGGGAAATTGAGAAACGCATTCGGGCGATGCCGCACGTCGCCGGCATTTCACCCTACATCGAGAAAGAAGCGATGATCCGGTCTTCGCGGGCAACGGACGGCGTGATCGTCAAAGGCATTGACCAGAATGTGGCGGACGAGGTTTTGAATATTCGAAAAGATGTCGTGAGCTCTGTGACCGCGTTAAAAATTGATCTGCTCAGGCCGAAAGCAAATCCGGATTCTGCGAAAGCCGTTTCCTCTCTGCCCGGAGCGCTGATCGGAAGGAAACTTGCCGACAAACTGTATCTGAGTACCGGCGGTAAGATCACCCTGTTCAGTTTGCAAAAAAATTTGGCGTTCATTCAACAGCCCAAAGTCCGGCAATTCCGTGTGACCGGGATTTACCGGAGCGGATTGGCGGAATACGACAACGTGTTTGTCTACGTGGATATCCATGAAGCGCAAAAATTATTTGATTACGGAGAATCCGTCACGGGTTTTGAAATTAGAGCGGACGACTTGCTGAAGGTCGACGAAGTTGCACACGCGATGAGCAAGGATTTCGGCTATCCGTATTATGTTAAAACGTGGTATGACATTCACCGTAATTTATTCGGCTGGCTGGAGACGAATAATTTTATTATGATGGTGATATTCAGCCTGATCATCCTGGTCGCGGCATTCAACATCATCGGCACCCTCTTCATGATCGTCATCGAAAAGACAAAAGACATCGGGATCCTGAAATCCATGGGCGCGAGCGAAAAGGGGATCCGGAATATTTTTATGTGCGAAGGGCTTCTGATCGGGGTGTTCGGCGCTTCGGGCGGGATCGCCGTTGCAAGGGGTTTGTGCGAGATCCAGCTGAAATTCAAAATCATTTCACTGAATTCAGACGTTTATTTTATGGATTCGGTGCCGATTGAAATGCGCTGGGTGTATTTTTTGACCATTGGCTTGTTTGCGGCCGCGTTATGCGTATTGGCGACATTGTTTCCTTCATTCAAAGCTGCAAAACTGAATGCCGTGGATGCGATACGGTACGAGTAGACAGGAGATGCGCCAAAGCGCCGCTCGTTAATATAAAAAGATCATGAAAATTGAACGCTATATAGCCTTACGGTATTTGAAGCCGCGGCGTGATAATCTATTTGTCTCGTTGATCGGGCTTATTTCAGTGGCCGGCGTAACCGTCGGCGTCACGTCGATCATTCTCGTCTTGTCCATTCTCAACGGTTTCGAGCACGAAGTGAAATCCCGTTTTGTCGGGTTCGACGCGCATCTAAAAATCAAAAAACCGCACGATGAAGGCATTACCGACTGGGAGAAATTGTATGAGAAGATCTCGCAGTTTAATTCCGTGGTCGGAGTGTCCCCGTACATTCTGGAGAAAGCCATGATTACGAGCTCGTACGGCAGCCATGTCGCCTACATTAAGGGCACGAGGCAAAACACCATTGGCCGGGTCACCGCGCTTGAGAAAGTCATGGTCAGCGGACAAATAGATTTTTCAAAACAAAAAAATGCTTTCAACGGCATGGTTGTGGGGTTTAATCTGGCGATCCAACTCAACGTGAACACCGAAGACACGCTTACGGTTATCAGCCCCGCCGGCGTAACCGGTCCGTTCAGTTCGCCGATAGCCAGGCGGTTCATCTCCACCGGCGTTTTTAAAACGGACATGTTTGAATACGACAACGCGTATGTGTTCGTGGCGCTGGAAGATGCGCAGTATCTATTTGAAATGGAAAGCCAAGTTAGCGGCTTGGACGTGAAGCTGGACGCTATCGAAAAGTCGTTTGACGTTCAAAAGGAAATGTCTGCGGCGCTCGGAGACACCTATGTCGTTGAAACGTGGTACGATCAGCACGGGGATCTGTACAGTGCGATGAAAATTGAAAAATGGGGCTCGCTGGTCCTCCTGAGTTTAATTATCGTGGTAGCCGGCTTTAATATCGTCAGCACATTGATCATGGTCGTACTTCAGAAGACGCCGGAAATCGGTATCTTGAAATCATTGGGCGCAAGTTCGAAAATGATTTCAAGGATTTTCATGCAACAGGGGATCCTTATCGGCGGCGTCGGCATCGTGACGGGATGCGTGCTGGGATATTTCATATGCTTCATGCAGATCCAGTACCATTTCGTAAAATTGCCCGGCGATATATTTTTCCTGGACGCCATTCCGGTTGAACTCCAATGGACGGACTTCTTTGCCATTGTGCTGGTCTCCTTTTTTCTTTGCCTTTTTTCGACGGTCTATCCGGCTCGTAAAGCCTCAAATTTGTTGCCCGTCGATGCGCTGCGTTCGTGATGAATCACCTTAATAGAGGAAGATGAATGGCACGTCATTATTTTAAAATTCTATTTCTGATTTTCTTGGTGTCGGCGCCTAACGCGTATGCGCAGAAAAATCGGCTCTACGCCCTGACGTATAAGTACAAAGAGGGCGATAAATACCGCATTTCGACCGGCACGTATCAGAATTTTTCCACGGCGTCTAAATCCTATAACCATTCCAGCTACGGCGAAACGGCATTTGATCTGTATGAGGAGATTACCGGCGCCGACGGTGAGTCGTTCGATACGTCGGTGAAGATCGAGTTGACACGCCACACCGTTGACGGGCGCAACCTCACGTACAAAATGGCGAATCTGTTTACCGGCGATGCCCTTAAGTTCACGTTTGACCGTTTTGGAAAAATCAAGGGGTCCACAGTTCAATACGAAAATGTTTCCGGAAAAAAAGAAAGCTTCGAAAAAAATTTAAATATTATCCGAAACATATTCATTCCGCTTCCGAGCTATCCGGTCAAACTGGGGGATGCGTGGAAAATTGAAGATTATTTCGATCAAAAGCAGATCCATGAGATGTTTGCTTCCGAATACGTTACGGCGGTCCCGGAAGTGCGGGGCGCTTACTCATTGGACAACGTGGATCAGGGCATCGCCAAAATCGGCCTATCCTTGGAAATTTCCGGGATTGGGAAATTGTCGGCCGCCGGCGATTCGCTGCAGCTGGACTACCTGGTTCAGGTAACCGGGGCTTTTTATTTTAATATCATCGATGGAAAAATAACGACGGGCAGTTTGATCACACAAATTGGCGGCTTGGGAAAATCATCCGACGAGGAGATTGAGTTCAACGGATCGGAAATAACAAATTTCAATTCTGAAAAATATAAATAACAGGGAAACGATGGCGGACAAAGAGTTGGTGGTTGAAGCGAAAGGTGTTAAAAAGACCTACCGGATATCGAAGACAGAATTATCCGTTCTCAAAGGCATTGATCTTGAAATTTACGCGGGCGAGATTGTCACGGTCGTTGGGCCTTCCGGCGTCGGAAAAAGCACGCTGCTGCACATTTTAGGCGCGCTGGATAAACCTTCATCCGGCGAAGTGAAAATCGACGGTATGGTCACCTCGGAATTATCGGACGAAAAGATGGCCCGGTTTCGCAACGAAAGGATCGGATTTGTTTTTCAATTCCATCATTTGCTTCCGGAATTTACTGCTTTGGAAAACGTCCTGATGCCGGGGCTCATCGGGGGGAAGAAAATTCACGAGATCAGGGACGCTGCGCTGGATTTGCTGAAAAAGGTCGGTCTTGAAGCGCGCAGCCGGCATCGTCCGAATGAACTTTCCGGAGGCGAGCAGCAGCGGGTCGCTCTCGCCCGCGCGCTAATGAATAATCCCCGTTTGATACTGGCGGACGAACCGTCGGGTAATCTGGACCGGGAATCGGCGGAAATGCTCCATGACCTGGTTTTCAATTTATGCCGGGAAAAAAAACAAACCTTCGTGATCGTCACGCACAATACACGTCTGGCGGAGCGATCGGATCGCATTATCAAAATGTACGACGGCAAAATAAGTTCAGAGACACGCGTCTAATATATGCTCACCTTTATCAATACATTGATCCTTTCCGCCCTCGCGCTGTCCCTCATCCCGGTGATTATTCATTTGCTCAACCGGAAAAAATCCCTGGTCGTTCCGTTCAGTACGCTGAACTTTCTGAGGGCGCTTGAAAAAAGCAAGATCAAGAAAATTCAGATTCGGCAGATCCTGCTGTTGCTTTTGCGCACGCTGGTTCTCGTGTTGGCAGTCGTTGCGTTTGCAAGGCCGGTTTCGAAGTTGGAGAACCGCGGGGGCGTGGATGCACACGCGAATACGTCCGCCGTCCTTGTCATTGATAATTCCGTGGGGGCCTCGTATCAATCGGAAAAAGGGGCGGTGATGGATGTGATAAAAATCAAAGCCGAGCGCATCCTGGACTTTTTAAAGGAAGGCGATGAAGCGGCCGTTATTTCTCTGTCGAATCCGCAGCCCGCTTCCTGGAGTCAGAATTTTACGGAAGTAAAAGCGGGGATCAGGAATATACAATTCGGTTATTTCAAGCCGAATCTGAACGATGCGCTCTTTGCCGCCGATCAATTGCTGGATCATGCGAAAAATGTGAACAAAGAAATATATGTGCTGACCAATTTGCAGCGCGGAAGTTTTTCCGATGAGGCGGTGCCGGCTTTTCAATCCGTCCCGATGTTCATGGATTGTTCGCCGAAGAAATTCAAAAACGTAGGTATCACAAATGCACAGGCAGTCAGCAAGATCATCGAGAAAAATAAACCCGTAGATGTGAGCGTCACGGTGAAGAATTTCGGCGATGAAAATGCGGAGGGCGTTCTGGCGAGCGTTTACCTGGATGGGCGCCGCGTGGGTCAGTCGTCGCTAAATATTCCCGCACACGATGAATCCGCGCTGGATCTGAAAATCATACCCACACGCACAGGATTCATTTCCGGATACGTCGAAATTGACGACGATGCGTTTGCGGCGGACAACAAGCGCTTCTTTCACCTATACGTTCCGGAACGCGTGCGCGTGCTGCTGGCCGGAAACCACTTGAACGATACCGAATTTCTCAGGCTGGCCCTCAATCCCAGCGCGGAGACCGGTTCTCCGGTCGCAGCCAATTCCGTGGAGTACGCCAAACTTCCCGCAACGAATCTGAACGATTTCCAAGTGGTCCTGTTTTCGAACGTTCCGCGTTTTGACGAGTCGCTGATGCGCCGTGTGGAATCTTTCTTGCGCGCCGGCGGCGGGATGATGATATTTCCGGGCGAGGCTACGGACATAAGCAATTATAATAAAACGTTATTTGAAAAAGCGGGGATTGGGAAGTTCTTAAGCCTGACGGATTATTCCCGGCAAGAGAATTTGACCGCCAGATTCGGATACGTTGATTATACGCATCCGGTCATCAAAGGACTGTTTGATCCATTTGCAGGCACGGTTCAAATCGCATCGCCGGATTTTATTAAATTTTTCAAGCTGGACCGAAGCGGAACTTCACGTACGATCATCGCCTTGTCAACGAACTCGGGGTTTGTCGAAGAACGACATTATTTGAACGGCGATATCCTGGTGTTTGCCTCGGCCGTTAATCTGAACTGGTCCGATTGGCCGTTGAAGGGGATTTTTGCCCCTTTGATCAATCGCTGCGTTGCCTATTTATTTTCACAAAATTACAGCGAACCGAAATCCTTCCTGTGCGGTGCGCCTATTGAGCTGAAGATTCAATCCGCCTCTCAAGACGGCATTCGCGTCAACGATATAAACCATGTTGAAATTGTCCCCCAAGTGAAGCAAATTGGAACCGATATCATCGTTAAGGTACCCAAACTGGACACACCCGGGAATTATTCCGTGCATGCGAAAAATGCGACGACGGAGATGTTTGACTTGAATGTTGCCGCTGAACAGGGCAATTTCGAAAAAATTCCGGCCGCATCGATGGATACGGTTTTTGGAAACGGCCGTTACAAAATGATCGGGGAGGATGAAAAAATCGAAGAATTTATTTTGCAATCGCGTTACGGCAGAGAATTGTGGAAATGGGTCATGGTGTGTGCCCTCATCCTGCTGGTAGCCGAGGCAGCTTTAGCACAAAGTCATCGATGGAGTAAACATGAAAGTGCAGTCAAAAATTTTTGACGAAGCCGGCATGAGCCGCGTCATTGTCCGTATGGTCCACGAAATTACGGAAAGCCATAAAGGCGTTGAAGGCGTGGCCTTCATCGGCATGCGTACGCGCGGAGAATTTCTGGCACGGCGGATGGCAGGCAAGATCAAAGAGCTGGAAGGCGTGGATATTCCGCTCGGAATTTTGGATGTGAGTTTTTACCGCGACGACACGCGGGCAAAATTGAAACAACCCGTCGTTCAGAGCACACATATTCCGTTTGACCTTACGGATAAAAAAATTATTCTCATTGACGACGTGCTGTATACCGGACGCTCGGTCAGGGCGGCGCTGGATGAGATCATGGATTTCGGAAGACCGGCGAAAGTCGAATTGGCAGTGCTGATTGACCGGGGCCATAGGGAACTGCCTATCCAGCCGAATTACGTCGGAAAAGCCGTAACTACTTTTTTCAATGAAGAAATTCGAGTGAAGATGAAAGAACAGGACGGCATGGATGAAGTGGTGCTAATAGGAACGGCCTCGTCTTAATTTTTTAATATACTCTCAAGATCGCCAATATTGTTCATCAAAGTCTGGAAAGCGTAGGGTTTGCGCAAAGTTCTTGTATAGATGTTTTCAAGCTTTCCTATGTTTTCGAGATCAGATCCGGAAACCAGTATGATAGGCAGGTCATCGCCTTTCTCCTGCCGGACTTTCGTGATCAGGTCTCTGCCGTTCATTTCCGGCATCATCAGATCCGTGATGATCAGATCAAATTCGTCTTGCCGGATCAATTCCAATGCTTCCTGACCGTTCTCTGCATCCGCTACGTTGAAGCCCATCATGGACAAAAATTCACAAGTAACGTTTCGAATATTCGAATTGTCTTCCACAACGAGTATGTTGCGGATTCTGCCGTTATTTGTCATGTTTGCTGCCATATACATCAGCTCCTTTCACCATGTAAGTATCGCAATGGCTGTGCCATAGTTTTAATACTTGTAAAATCAATGGTTTACGGTCAGGTGTGATATACGGCTCTTATCAAATTGACTGAAATATGCGTGATTTCGTAATAGTGAAGATACGAGAGTGGAACGGATGTTCAAAAATGAGACACAGGAGGTCTATTTGAGGATCGCACGAAGAAGATTGAGAAACTCACGGCCGTCGTTCTGAACCAGCCGGAAATTTTTGTAGGCGTTCTTATAAGAAGGATTGATTTCGTAGGCTTTCTTGAATTGGCCCATGGCTTTGAGAAAGAGATTGCGGCATTGGATCAAATACACCAGTCCCAGGGAATTGTGCAAATCAGCGTACTGCGGATTTTCATCCACGGCTCTTTCCAATTGAATGCGGTAATCAGCCAGAACTTTTTCGTCTTTACCGGCTCCGCCGAACAGGAATTTCAAATAAAATCCGTGGATCGTTTCGTCCAAATTGGGTTTTTGGATCGAATCCCTGACTTCCTGGATAATTTCCAGCGCCTGTTTGATCGCGTTGGCCTGGATGTGCTTGATAATTTTTTCAAACCGAAACGTGTAGAACCGGTAATTGGTAAAATCCGGTTTAGCGGCCAGCGTTTTTTGAAAAATTTCGGTCACCAGCGCCTTGCGTGCAGGGATGTCCGGCAGCGCGTTGACTTCCGGATGCACTTGAATGCTTTCCAGATAAGTGGTTGCGATATTCAGATGAACGATGGTGTAATTCGGATTGATTCTCAGCGAAGTTTGATATTCCTCGAGCGCCTTTGCATATTGCTGCGCCTTTCCGTAGGCCACGCCCAAATTATTTCTCAGATCGGCAAAATTCGGTTTTAATTCGCACCCCGTTTTCAGAATGGCAATGGCTTCGTCATAATTTCCTTTTTGGATATTCGCGATGCCCAGATTCGTATAAGGCTCTATGAGGTCGGGTTTTTTTTCAATCGCATATTCAAACTCGGAAATGGCCTCGTCCAGCAGCCCTTTTCTGAGAAATAATAATCCGATCTTATTGTTCGAGATCGGGTGATTGATGGTGCGGATCTTGTCGCGCATGAAAAAAAGAAGTTCCAGCTCCCACGCGATCTCATGATGAAAAGTCTTCAGGAATTCACGGAAGGTCTCTTCTGTCGAATGTTCTTTTACCTGCGCATCGTCGAGTTTTTTCTTATGGAACATGATGACGCGGCCGGCTTCGAAAACCTCCGACTGAATGGTCATATCATGAATATTGCCCGAAGTCTGGATATGGAAGATCTTCCCGCCCGCAAAAACGTTGCTGTTGATGCCTATCTGTTCCATGGTGCTGTATAGAGAGGATGTTTAATAATTAGCCGGGTAAGTTAAATAATTTGACGGAAGTTTACAAGATTTATTTTCAAATAAATAAATTTGACTTTGCCTTTAAACAACCCTACTTTTTTTTGTCTCTCACATCCCTAAACCGAAATCTCATCATGCAGATCCATCTTTTTGATAAACTGGCAGGATTCGATCCCTACGAAATCAATGCATTTTATCACCATACGCCCAAGGCGCACGTGGCGTACACGCAATTGACCAATGAGCGCAACGTGCGCAATTCAAGAATTTTTTTGTATTTCCTTATTCTCAGTCAGGTCGTGGTTGCGGCCGGCCGGATCCTTCGCGACCTGGGGTACCCTTACTACAACACGTTCTTGATTTTCCTCTGTGTCATCATGATCTTTCTCAGCCGGTATTCGTTTTTCAGAGATCACTTCAAGCAAATTGCGATCTCGTTGTTTACCGCGTGGGCGGTGACGTTCCCTTTTTTCGTGATTCGTCTGGGCGGTTACGATGCGCCCACGTACCCCGTGTACATCCTGATCATCATATATATCCTGGTCTTTTTCTATTTTTCATTTTTTGAATTCGTCTTTTTGTTCACGGTGATTTTCTTATCCAACGTTGCCATTTTCTTTCTTCAGGCCAACGTGGATGTGGAGAGTTTTATTTATCGTCAGGTAGTGATGCTGATCGTCATCGCCGTCGGGCTCGCCGGGTCGTATATCAACGTCCACGTGCGCCGAAAGGATTTTTACAATCAATTCATCCTTCAGCGTCAAAAGGATGCCTTGGAATCGGCCTACAAACAATTGGAAGATACGGAGCTGCAGCTCATCCAGTCCGAGAAATTGGCTTCGCTCGGAAAAATGACCGCCGGGCTTGCGCACGAAATCAACAATCCGCTCGGGTTCATTCACGGTAATCTGGAAACCATCGACGGATATTTGAACGATATCAAGGACCTGTTCAGGCTATATGATCAATTTCAATTTGCCGCGGACGAGCAGCGCCAGGCCGTAGAAAAGTTAAAAAAGAAAATCGAATACGACCTTGTTATCGGCGATCTTTCCAAGATCATCGCGTCGTGCAAACACGGCGCGGACCGCATTGCCGGCATCGTGAACAAATTGAAGAACTTTTCCCGCCTGGATGAATCGGATAAAAAAACGGTCAACATCCACGAAGGCCTGGACGCTACGATCGAACTGTTTGCACGCGGGAACGATCACATCCAGATCAAGAAAGACTACGGCGAACTTCCGAAAATTGACTGCCACCCGGGGCAATTGAATCAGGTTTTTTTTGCCGTCGTCGAAAATTCGATCGATTCATTGCAGCTCGACCCGCAGGGATGTATTGAAATCAGAACCCGGCAAACGAAGAGTGAGTTTCAGAAATCGAACGGATCGATGGAGACCAAAGAATGTATTCAAATCCAAATTTCCGACAACGGGTGCGGCATCCCTGTAGAAATTCAGCAAAAAGTTTTCGATCCGTTTTTTACGACGAAAGACGTCGGAAGAGGCGTCGGACTGGGTTTGTCGTTAGCTTATGGAATTATTCAGCACCACAACGGGCGCATCTATTTCGAAAGCCGTTCCGGGTCGGGAACCGACTTCTTTATCGAACTGCCTCTGCCTTGAAAATATCCTTCCTCCGCCATTCCCGTTTTCAATATACCATTTGATTTCACTGTAATTTTTTATATATTTTGAACATCATTTCAGGAGCTGCTTGAACCCATGGCCATATCATCCCGCGACGTTCGCGATCAGTTCATAAATTTCTTTGCTCAGCGCGGACACAAATTCGTTCCGTCCAGTCCCGTGGTACCCCATGACGATCCGACCTTGCTGTTTACCAATGCAGGCATGAATCAATTCAAGCCTATTTTTTTGGGAACGGAAAAACGCGACTACACCCGTGCGGTTAATTCTCAAAAATGCATCCGCGTGAGCGGCAAGCATAATGATCTCGAGGAAGTCGGGCACGATACCTATCATCACACGTTTTTTGAAATGCTCGGCAATTGGTCCTTCGGGGATTATTATAAAAAAGAAGCCGTCGAATGGGCGTGGACGCTGCTGACCGGGGAGTGGAAATTGCCTAAGAACAGGCTGTACGCAACGGTCTACAAAGATGACGATGAAGCTTTTGACGCATGGAGAAAAAATACGGACATCGAGCCTTCGCATATCATGCGCTTTGGCGAGAAAGATAATTTTTGGGAAATGGGTGAAACCGGCCCATGCGGGCCGTGTTCGGAAATCCATATGGACTTGACGGCGAACGGCGATGGAGGGAAATTAGTCAATGCCGGTTCGCCTGAAGTCATTGAATTATGGAACTTGGTATTTATCCAGTTCAAGCGGAATGCCGACAGCAGTTTGACCGGCCTGCCTTCCAAGCATGTGGATACCGGCGCGGGGTTTGAACGGATCACGCGAGTGCTGCAGGGAAAAAGCTCCAACTACGAGATTGATATTTTCGCCGATATCATCAAGGAAATCGAAGGGGTGACAAAAAAAAGTTATGGGAGCGGCGAAGCACCGTTCCGCGTGATTGCCGATCATATCCGTATGCTCACATTTGCGATCACCGACGGCGCGGTGCCCGGGAATGACGGACGCGGGTATGTGCTTCGGCGGATCTTGCGGCGTGCCGCGTTGTACGGACGAAAATTGGAAATGCATGAGCCGTTTATTCATAAATTGGTGGACAGCGTGGTCAAAGCGATGGGGAGTGCGTTTCCGGAAATAAAGTCTCGCCAGGCGTTCGTCGAAAAAACCATTAAAACCGAAGAAGAAAATTTTAATACGACGCTGGACCGGGGTCTCGAAATGTTTGACGATATCGTTCGCCGGCTGGACAAGAAAGGGACCAAGCACATTCCGGGCGAGGATGTATTTAAATTATACGACACGTATGGTTTTCCGGCCGATCTGACGCGCGTGATGGCGAGTGAACGCGGGCTCAGCGTGGACGAGAATAAATTCGCCGAAGAAATGGCGATTCAGAAACAACGTTCGCGCGAGGAAGGGAAAAAAGTCTTTATTTCCAAAGACAGCGATTGGCGTGTCGTTGGCAAAGAATCGAAAACAAGATTTTTAGGATATGAGACTCTGCAATCGGAAGCCGCGTTGATAAAATATCATCGCGACGGAAAACTTCTGCAGTTGGTGTTTGACCGGACGCCGTTCTACGCCGAGTCCGGCGGGCAAGTAGGCGACAAAGGCACGGTACAATTCGACGGACCGTCGCTCGACGTTTGGGATACGCAGCGCGTCGGCGACGACGTCGTCCATTTTGCAGATGATGCCGCGGAAATGGATTTGGAAAAATACCGGCAGGCCCGTTTGATCGTTTCTCCGCAGCATCGTAATGCAACGATCAAGAATCACTCCGTGACGCATCTCCTGCATGCCGCACTGAGAAAAGCTTTAGGCGAACATGTGCACCAGGCGGGATCGGTCGTCGAACCGGATCGCCTGCGATTTGACTTCACGCACTTCGAAATGATCAGCCGGGAACAACTTGCGGAAATCGAACGTATGGTGCATCAAAAAATTTTCGAGAATATCCCGCTGGTTCATCACCGAGACATACCTATAGCTGAGGCCAAGCGCATGGGCGCGTTATCGTTTTTCGGAGACAAGTACGGCGATGTGGTCAACGTCGTCCAGTTCGGCGATTTCAGCAAAGAGTTCTGCGGCGGAACCCATGCGCCGTCGACGGGATTTATCGGCTTTTTTAAGATCATTTCCGAGTCAAGCATTGCGTCCGGGGTGCGGCGCATCGAAGCCGTCACCGGCGAAGCAGCTGAGAAGTTGATGCAGACCGAACATGAGACCCATGAAAAACTCAGGTCGCTTCTGCATTGCAAGCCCGATGAAATTTTCACGCAGGTAGAAAATCTTTTGGATCAGAAAAAAGATCTGGAAAAGGAGATGCACAAGCTGAAGTTGACCGTGGTCTCCGCAACGATCGATGAACTGATTCATACGGCGAAAGCTGTCAACGGCATGAAAGTGGTTTCTTCGAGAATTGATCTTCCGAGCGGAATTGAATTGAAGGATGTGGGAGATCATTTGCGGGTTAAATTAAAATCAGGCGTCGGCGTACTGGCCGCGGCGACGCATGACGGCGCCATGTTTATCTGCGTCGTGACGGACGATCTCATACGTGACCGCAAATACGACGCCGGGAGCCTGGTCAAGGAAATAGCCAAAATTGCCGGAGGCAGCGGCGGCGGGCGGCCGCATTTGGCAACCGCCGGAACCAAAGACGCAAGTAAAATTGACGATGCCCTTAATAATATTTATACGCTTATCCTATGAAACACAAATCAAAAGAAGATGATCCTTCTCAACGTCCCGACACGGTAAAGATCTCGAGCAAGGGACGCCTGAAAAAATTATTGGAAAAAAAATCCGGTCATTCGATCCCGCCAGGCCGGTCGAAGAATGCGTCTTCACCGCCGCCGACAGAATCCGGACTTATGATCAGTGTGTCCGGTATTCGCGGCGTGATCGGCGGGGGACTTTCACCGGAAGTGATCGCCCGGTATGCCGCCGCGTTCGGAACGTGGGCGAATGGCGGAACCATCGTAGTCGGAAGAGATTCACGCGTGTCCGGCGAAATGATCAAGACCGCTGCCATCGCTGCACTGCTGGCGACGGGCTGCAAGATCATTGAAATAGGCATGGTGCCGACGCCGACGATTGAACTGGCCGTTAAGAATCTGAATGCCCACGGGGGTATCGCGATCACGGCGAGTCATAATCCGATCGAATGGAATGCGCTCAAGTTGATCGGACCCAACGGACTTTTTCTGAATCAGTCTCAAATGAATGAAGTACTCGAATTGGCTCAACGTGGAAATAGCGCGTTTGCCAGCTGGGACAGGCTCGGGAAAGTTGAGTATTTCGATCACGCCGTTCAAAATCACCTGGATCAGATCGTGGAACTTGAATATCTAAATGTGCCTCAATTACAAGAACGAAAATTCAAAGTCGTTGTGGACTGCATCAACGGCGCCGGAGGCGTTATCATACCAAAACTCTTGAAACTGCTGGGATGTGAAGTTTTTGTTTTGAACGAAGACGCACATGGAATTTTTCCGCGTAATCCCGAGCCTTCACCGGAGAATTTAAGGACTCTGGAAGAAGCGGTGCTGGAACATACTGCGGATATCGGATTTGCGGTTGATCCCGATGTGGACCGCCTGGCCGTCGTTTCCGAGGAGGGTCATGCGATCGGTGAGGAGCTGACCCTGACGTCTGCGGTGGATTTTATCCTGTCTCACAAAAAAGGCCCTGTGGTCGTCAACGCGTCGACAACGATGGCCATTGATGACATAGCCGGGAGGTATGGATGTCCATGCTACCGAACGAAGATCGGAGAAATAAACGTTTCCGAAAAAATGAAAGAAGTAAACGCCGTTATTGGCGGTGAAGGCAACGGCGGTGTGATTTTGCCAGACATCCATCTTGGGCGGGATGCAGTGACCGGAATGGCGTTGATATTGCAATATCTCTGCGAGAAGAATATTTCCGTATCCGCGGTGGTCGGGGAATTGCCGAAGTACCTTATGAAAAAGGCGAAAGTCGAACCGGGGAACGTGGATGCGGAGCACGTGTTCGAAAAAATTATTAAGAAATATTCTTCGGAAACCATTGACAAGACCGACGGAATAAAAATTATCTTCAACGATGGCTGGATACATTTAAGAAAATCGAATACCGAGCCGGTGATCCGGATCATTGCCGAGTCAAAATCCAAAACACGGGTCGATGAATTATTATCCGCATTTACCTCGTATTTTCAAAACGCATAAATCGTAGCGGTGGAAGTTTGATAAATCTTTGATCCGACGAATTTCAAACATCTAACATAAGGAGAATCTATGAACCACATGAAAAAAGGACTGGCGCTGATACTGTTGATGAGCGCAACCGTTTTCGCGCAAAAGCCAGCCTGGGTTGAAAATCCGGGTACGTATGCGTCCGAAAATTTTGTCGCTGTCGGCGTCGCCAAAGAAAGCAAAATGGACAAGGCCAAAGCCAAAGCCGAGAAAAAAGCGAAGAACGGAATTGAAAGTCTCTTGAAAAACAAATACGGGAAAAAAGACATCAAAACCGCGATGGCCGGCTTGAAAATGCAGGCGTATTGGCAGGACCCGATGACGAATTACTATTACGCTTTGGCCCTGCTGCCCTTTGAAGCGATTGACAAAAACTACAAGGCCCAGAAACAAGCGGAGAAAGCCAAATCCAGCGCAATGGGCGCCCTTCAAATGCTCAATGCGATGACGAAAGATCCGGATGTAATTATTGTTAAGCTGGAAATGGACAACGAGGATGATTCTTCACAGATGTCGACGTCCGATAATTCGGGTGTGGAGATGCAAAAAGAAACGGTAACGACCAACTCGGGTTCCACAACAAATCAGGCCAAAAAAGAAGAAGTGAAAGACAATTTGTCCTTAACGGTTTCCTCGACTTCAAGCGGAACACAAATTAGCGATTTCAAAAACAAATCTTTCGGAAATTTCAGGTGGGTGGATCAGGATCAGAATTCTAAATACTCTTTTCTCGGCGATGGATTTTTGTCGGCCAACGTAACGAATAATGAATGGTTTGATTCGAAGGAAGGGAACAAAGCCGCTCCGCGAATCGAACTGGCGGATGTGAAGGGCGATTTTACCGTTGAAGCTAAAGTGAAATCAGACTGGGACAAATACAGCTCGGGTTTCGGTTTGGTGGCGCATAACGGAAAACAGAATATCCGCACGTATGTATATTACAGAGGCGGCTACGTTTATTTAGACGGTTATGCCAATGATATCGACGTTCCAAAAACAGAAAAGGCCATTGAACAATTCAAGAACTTCGGCTACTTGAAACTCGTCCATAAGGGATATTCGTTTACGGCTTACTACAGTACGATAGCCGATGATTGGACGGAGATCGGAAGCTTTGAGACTGAATTCCCGCCTTCGTGCAGCGTGGGGTTGATGTTCTTGAATATGGAAGGCACTACGATTCCGATGAAGGTCGAGTATGTGAAGATCTCGCAGTAATTTTTCTCCAATAAGTTTTCTGAAAGCAAGCCTCATCCGGGGCTTGCTTTTTTATTTTCTAAATCTTTAAGAAATAATAAAAAAAAACGAAAACTGCTTGACAACTATTTCTTTTTTCTCTATATTTCGCTCTCAAAATTTGAAAACCTTCTTTCTAACGGTTTTTATTGAAGTTACTAATCGGATTTTGGCGAGAGTAACTCACAGTGCCCGGAAACAGGGTGAAGAGCGCCTTGTCTCTCGCAGAATGTTTTTTGAAAATAAATTGTTGCGGGAGTAACTCAGTTGGTAGAGTACCTGCCTTCCAAGCAGGATGTCGCGAGTTCGAACCTCGTCTCCCGCTCCGAATGAGAGACAAGCAGGATGTCGTCCCGACAAGTCGGGAAACCTCGTCTCCCGCTCCGAATGAGAGACAAGCAGGATGTCGTCCCGACAGGTCGGGAAGCCTCGTCTCCGCTCTGGAGAATTGGAGCAGGTACATTGGATTCAAGGATGTTGTTCAGCCTGTGTAGCTCAGATGGTTAGAGCGCGTCCTTGGTAAGGACGAGGTCATCGGTTCGATTCCGATCTCAGGCTCAGCAGGAAGAACGAATATTGTCGATCTGAGGCACAAGATTTTTTGCTGAACTAACCGGAAAAGTATTCAGAAGTGTAAAACCAATAACCAAGTATAAAACCCATAACCATAGAAACACAAAAGCACAAATGTTCTCAGTGACTCTGTGACTCAGTGGTTAAAGTATTCAGGAGATTAAAAAATGGCAAAGGAAAAATTCAAAAGGACGAAGCCGCATATTAACATCGGTACGATCGGGCACGTGGATCACGGGAAGACGACGCTTACGTCGGCGATCACGATGGTATTAGCCTCCAGAGGAATGGCAAAACAGCGTTCGTATGATTCGATCGACAATGCGCCGGAAGAGAAAGCGCGCGGGATCACAATCAATACGGCGCATGTGGAATATGAGACCGCGAACCGT
>CAZLWA010000057.1:0-8874 GCA_964563165.1 uncultured Bacteroidota bacterium
ACAGCAGGGCGAGAAAGGAAAAGCCGTTGCGGAGTATGAGAAATTTCTGCAGATATGGAAAAACGCGGATTTCAAATCAAAAGAAATGGATGATGCGAAAGCACGACTCGCAAAACTGAAACAATGAGTAATGAGTAATGAATAATGAGTAATGAATAATGAGTAATGAATAATGAGTAATGAATAATGAATAATGAGTAATGAGTAATGAGTAATGAATAATGAGTAATGAGTAATGAATAATGAGTAATGAGTAATGAATAATGAGTAATGAGTAATGTATCCAATGACTAAATGAATAAATGACTCAATCACTAAATGAATAAATGACTCAATCACTAAATGAATAAATCCTTATGATCGGAAAAACAATTCTACAGTACGAAATCGTCGAACAACTTGGCGAGGGCGGCATGGGCGTGGTCTATAAAGCCAAGGATACGAAACTCGATCGTTTTGTGGCGCTGAAATTTTTACCGCCAAGCGCCGCTTCTACGGATTCAGACCGGCAGCGGTTCATGCAGGAAGCGAAAGCCGCCGCCACACTCAGTCATCCGAATATCTGCACGATCTACGATGTGCAGGAATTTGAGGGACAGCTCTTTATCGCGATGGAATATATTGAAGGAGATACGCTTCGTGACAGAAAAAACAATATCTCATTCAAACAATCCATTGATATCGGTATTCAGATCGCCGAAGCGCTTGCCGCCGCGCATGAAAAAGGAATTGTTCACCGGGACATCAAGCCTGAAAATGTGATGCTGCGCAAGGACGGCCGCGCACAGATCATGGATTTCGGCCTGGCCAAACAGCAAGGCGCTTCCCGCCTGACCAAGCAGGGAAGCACCGTCGGCACGATCGGATACATGTCGCCGGAACAGGTGCAGGGATTCAATGTGGATCACCGGACGGATATTTTTTCATTTGGTGTTCTTCTGTATGAATTAGTCTCAGGCCAATCACCCTTCAAAGGATTACACGAAACGGCGATCATTTATGAAATAGTCAATGTGGATGCGGAACCTGTTTCGATCGTCAAACCCGATTTGCCGACCGACCTCGACGCGATCCTGCTGGAATGTCTGGCGAAGGACCCGGACGAGCGTTATCAATCGGCCAAAGAGATCGTCAAAGACCTGCGCAAATTAAAAAGAGAATCCAGCAAACAGACCGCCAGCCGGATCCTGGCCGTTCGGCAAAGCCAGATCGGTTCCGGCATAAGAGCCCAAACAACAGAATACGAAATGGTGCCTCAGAAACGGCCTTTTTCGCCCAATGTATGGATGATGGTTTCGCTGGCTTTAGTTGTATCGTTGATCTCCGTCGTTGCATATTATTTCATTTTTGTGAAAACGGAACCGGAACTGATGAGGCTGACCTTTGAGGGCCCTCGCGGAGAGTCTTTTAATGCCTCCAACGGCGGGCATATAGAAATTTCTCCGAACGGGAAAATGATAGCCTTTGTGGCATCGGATTCTTCTGGAAAAAGTCACTTATGGGTTCGCCCCATCAATTCCCCGATTCCAACACTTATGCAGGGAACAGAGAATGCGTACTACCCCTTTTGGTCCTATGACAGTAAAATGATCGCCTACTTTAAAGGCGGCAAACTGAAGAAAATAGACGCTAACGGGGGCCCGTCATTCACTTTATGTGATGCGTCGTCCGGAAGAGGAGGAACTTGGAACAAGGAAGGCGTGATTCTGTTCACGCCCAACAGCACGGGGCCGCTGCATCAGGTGTCATCGGCAGGAGGAACCTCCAAACCGCTGACCGTTCTGGACTCGACTGAATTCGAAGTGAGCCATCGCTGGCCATGTTTCCTGCCGGACGGAGATCATTTCTTTTACTCCGTTCAGACCAACAAATCCTCTCTGGATGAAGATGCCGATCATATCCGGCTCGCGTCGCTACGCGACGGTAAAACTAAGATCGTCATTCATGCTTCAAGTAATGCGGTGTACAATAACGGCTGGGTATTCTATTACAAACAAAAATCCCTCCTGGTTCAAAGGTTCAATGCAGGTTCAATGGAATTGGAAGGTGAGCCGATCCCGATCCTGGAGAATCTATTGTATTCCAGAGTGAGAAATAAAGGAGCGTTCTCTTCATCACGGGATGGCCGTTTGGTTTTTCTCGGAACTTCCAGTTCCGATGATGAGATGGTTGTTTTCGGTTCCAACGGTGTCCCGCAGCATACGATCAAATCAAAAAGGACCTCGATACGCACAACGTTTTCAACTGACGGGAACCTGATCGCTATCGATGCGCTGGATGAAGGCGCAAGCACAGAGGATATCTGGATCCACGATATCCAGCGAAACAGCGATACACGGCTGACTTTTGACAAAGCCTCCGAGATCGTGCCGAATTGGTCGCCCGACGGCCGCAAGATCTATTTCAGCTCAAACCGAACCGGCGTTTATTGTATATATGAAAAAAACAGCAACGGCACCGGTGAAGAACAGTTGATATACGGATCAAAATTAGCCTCCTATGTTACAAGCATATCACGCGATGGGCAAAAATTGCTTCTTTCTATAAATGCGCAAGGGCCTCAAAAATGGGATATCGGCATCTATGATCTGACAGAAAAAAAATATGATCCCTTGCTAACTTCCCAATTCAATGAGTGGATCGGCGGATTTTCGCCCGACGGGAAATGGTTTTGCTATCAATCCGATGAGACAGGTAAGTATGAGATTTACATACGGCCGACCGACGGATCCCAAAGCAAATGGCAAGTTTCAACTAACGGCGGGACCGGGCCGAATTGGTTAGCCAGCGGAAAGGAAATAGTATTTACTGCTAATAATGAGCAATTGTTTTCAGTCCCGATTACAATATCCGGAGACCAGATCGTCGTTGGCCAATCCAAATTATTATTTAAGCCTGACAGCGGTTTTCAGACCACCATAAAGGACGTGTCCGTAGACGGTAAAAAAATACTCGTGCAGCGGACCCTCAACGCGCAGTCGTTGAAAAGCGCGTCCGTTATTTTCAATTGGCAGAACTTAGTAGAAAAGAAGTAGTGAACAGTGAATAATGAATAATGAGTAATGAATAATGAGTAATGAATAATGAATAATGAATAATGAATAATGAATAATGAATAATGAGTAATGAGTAATGAGTAATGAATAATGAATAATGAGTAATGAGTAATGAATAATGTAATGAGTAAATGGCTGAATGGGCTAAATGGCTAAATCACCTAATGACTAAATCTATATGATTATCGGGAGCGACACATGATCGGACAAACAATTTCACATTATCACATTCTCGAAAAGATCGGTGAAGGCGGAATGGGCGTGGTCTATAAAGCCCAGGACACAAAACTGGACCGGACGGTAGCTATTAAATTTCTTCCGTCCCATCAGTCCGGTTCCGACGATAACAAGAACCGGTTTGTGCAGGAAGCAAAATCGGCTGCCGCTCTCAACCATCCTAATATTCTCAACATCTATGAGATCGATGAGCGCGATGATTCGATGTTCATCGTGATGGAATATGTTGCGGGTGAGACTCTGTCGGCGGCGATCGGAAAGCATAAGTCTGAAACAGGCGTGCCTTTGATGCAGTCGATCACATGGATCAACCAGATCGCACAGGGACTCAAAGCCGCACACGAAAAAGGCGTCATTCATCGCGACATCAAACCGCAAAATTTGATGGTCACGACGGACAGAGTAATTAAGGTCATGGATTTCGGCCTCGCAAAGATCAAGAGCAAGGCGTCTATTACGAAGACGGGAACTTCTTTGGGGACGTTGTCCTATATGTCGCCGGAGCAGGCCCAGGGAATTTCCGCCGACCATCGGTCGGACATCTGGTCTCTCGGAGTCGTCTTTTATGAGCTGCTCACATCCGAGGTGCCGTTTAAATCGGAACATGAAGCAGGCCTGACCTATCTCATCATGCACCAGGACCCCGCGTCCCCAAGCACTCTGGACCGCCGCATTCCTCCGTCGGTGGACACGGTCGTGCTGAAGATGATGATCAAGGAGAGAGACAGGCGCTTTCAGAATATGGATGAAGTCCTGGGCGCCCTTGCCGCGCTCCAAAAGGAGATTGAAGAAGGCAGCTCAGCCGCTTCAAAAAAGAAGGCCATTGCCGTACTCCCTTTTGACAACATCAGTTCGGATAAGGAGAATGAATATTTCGGCGACGGTTTGACCGAGGAGCTGATCGCAAATCTTTCGCGCCTCAAAGAAATGCGCGTAATTTCCAGGACAACTACCATGGCGTACAAAGGCACTAAGAAGGACATCAAGATCATCGGAAGGGAATTGGGCGCACGCTATCTGATGGAGGGGAGTGTCCGGAAGTTCCAGGACGACCTGAGGATCACCGCTCAATTGATCGACGTGGAAGACGATTCACAGTTGTGGGCCGGAACTTTTAAGGGCAAACTGGCAGATATTTTTGATATTCAGGAAACCGTGTCCAAACAGATCGTCGATGCGCTTATGGTCAAGCTCTCACCGAGCGAAAAAGTCGTGCTGGCAAAACGTTCGACCGTCGTTCCCGAAGCGTTCGACTTGAATCTGCGTGCGAGAAATTTTTTATCGCGAATGACAAAAAACGACATCAATGCGGCCATTCAGCTTTTTCAGAGAGCTACCGAACTGGACGTGCGGTATGCGGCCGCTTACGCCGGCCTTGGTGAAGCCTATGCTTCACAGTATTTCAATTACGAACGAAAAGAAATATGGCTCGACCTGGCTATCGAAGCCGCCCTCAAAGCCCTGGTCTATGATCCCACGCTCTCGGACGCGTATGCATCTCTGGCGCTGGCGTACTTCAACAAGAAATCAATCGAGGAAGCTTTGACCGCGGGACATCGCGCCATCGAATTGAATCCTGAAAATCACATTGCTTATTGGATCCTCGGGAGGATCTACCACAGTACCGACCGGGACCAGGAAGCCGTGGACCTTTTCAAGAAAGTTCTGACCCTCAATCCGGATTTTTACTCGGCCTACAATGATCTGCTTATCGTCTATCAGCGATTAGGCAAGAAAGATCTTTGGAGCGAAATCCTTCAAAAAGCCTTCGAAATGTTCCCTCGCTATTTGTCCAAGCATCCGGAGGACGCACGGGCCCACATGTTCTATGCGATCGATCTCGGACAGGCACGGCGCACCGATGAGGCGAAGCGGGAGGCGGGTAAGGCGCTGGAATTAAACCCGACAGATCCGCTCATGTTTTATAATGCGGGGTGCTTCTACGCGAGTATCGATGAAAAACATCTTGCGATCAAAGCGCTGGAAAGCGCCATCGCTGCCGGCTATGGGAATTTTGAATGGTTGAAACGCGATTCCGATCTGGACACTCTCCGCAATGAACCGGAATATTTGGAAATGATAAAAGACAAATAAGTAGTTATCAGTTATCAGTTATCAGTTATCAGTTATCAGTTATCAGTTATCAGTTATCAGTTATCAGTTATCAGTGATCAGTGAACAATGAACAGTGAACAATGAATGAATTTTTATGATCGGACAAACGGTTTTACATTATAACATTATTGAAAAACTCGGTGAAGGCGGGATGGGCATCGTGTATAAAGCGCACGACACGAAACTGGATCGCTTCGTCGCATTGAAATTTCTGCCGGAACGGCTGGTGAATTCCGAGCAGGACCGCGCGCGGTTTCTGCAGGAAGCTAAAGCCGCTTCCGCTCTCAATCATCCGAACATCTGCACGATCCACGGCATCGAAGAATTCGAAGGAAAACTATTCATGGTCATGGAGCTGGTCGACGGCCAAACGCTCCGTGACAAAAGAAGTTCTATTTCTTTCAAACAAGCGATCGACATCGGTATTCAAATAGCCGATGGCCTTGCGGCTGCGCATGAAAA
Source organism: uncultured Bacteroidota bacterium (assembly GCA_964563165.1). Lineage (GTDB taxonomy): Bacteria > CLD3 > CLD3 > SB21 > SB21 > CAZLWA01. The sequence goes on from CAZLWA010000057.1 coordinate 5,871, forward strand.
GGGAGTTGTTCATCGGGACATCAAACCGGACAACATCATGATCCGCAAAGACGGAATTGCGCAGATCATGGATTTCGGATTAGCCAAATTGCGCGGTGTGTCGAAATTAACCAAGGAAGGAAGCACGATCGGTACGGCGGGATACATGTCGCCGGAACAAGTGCAGGGACAGGACACGGATCATCGCTCGGATATTTTTTCGCTGGGTGTATTGCTGTATGAATTGCTCACAGGACAATTACCGTTCAAGGGCGTGCACGAATCGGCTTTGATGTATGAGATCGTCAATGTGGATGTCGAGCCAATGGCATCGATCAGGCATGAGATCGATCCCCAATTGGATGCGCTGGTCTTGGAATGTATGGAAAAAGACCCGAATGAGCGTACTCAATCGGCCAAACAGGTCGCGATCGATCTTAAGCATTTCAAACGTGCATCGAGCCGGCAGAGGATGAGCAAAATTAGTATGGGCCCGACCACGTTGTCGCAAACGCACGAGACGATTCCGCAAAAACAAATTCACGCCCCGTCCGGGTCAAGGTGGATGCCGTGGATATTGGCCGGATTGTTTGCGGTGATCGCTCTGCTCGGGCTTTGGGCTCCGTGGCGCTCGGTACCCGCAGCCCAGATCATGAAATTTGGCCTGAACCTGCCAAAAGGTGAATCATTTGACTTGATCATATATCCCGCCGTGGCTATTTCTCCGGACGGTTCACGAATTGTCTACAGAGCGAACGGACGCTTGTTCCTGCGAAACCTGGATAATCTGGAGGCGATTCCTATCCAAGGAACCGAAGACGGAGGCAGCCCGTTTTTTTCGCCTGATGGCCGATGGATAGGATTTTTTGGCGGAGGAAAACTAAAGAAAATTTCGACCGGCGGCGGAGCTCCCATAACGCTTGCCGATGCGCCCGACAACCGCGGCGGGACCTGGGGGCCGGAGGGCTTTATTGTTTTCACACCGATAGCTACTTCGGGGCTGATGCGCGTGTCTGAAGCAGGCGGACTTCTTGAGCCTGTTACCGTGCCCGACAGTTCGCGAAAAGAACGTACTCATCGCTGGCCGCATTTTCTTCCGGATGGAAGCGCGGTTATTTTCACGGTCGGCACAAGGGAGAGCCCTGATTATTATGAAGAGGCGACCATTGAATCGGTGAACTTGAAAACAGGAGTGCGTAAAGCGCTGGTCAGTGGAGCAAGCACCGCCCATTATGTGGAGACGGGCCATTTGTTATTTTCAAAATCCGGCGTTCTCTATGCGGTTTCGTTTGATCCTAACCGCCTTGAAGTGCTCAATTCACCGAGTCCGATAGTCGAAGACGTGAACGGCGATCCGACAACCGGCGCAATGCACTATGCCACTTCCAGAAATGGAACATTCATCTATGTTGCAGGAAATACCGAAGGAGCGGACCGTTCAATGGTCACGTTTGATCGGTACGGGAAGGAATCCGTTTTCGAATTGACACCAAAGCCCTTCATTGAACCGAGACTCTCACCGGACGGTAAGCGCATCGCTATGGTCGCGGGATCGGGAAAAGATTTTGATATTTGGATCTATGATATCGCACGCGGCTCGATGAGCCGTTTGACGTTTGGAGGAACAAACCGAACGCCAACCTGGTCGCCCGACGGGAAACTCGTGGCTTACTTTTCAAGTCAGAAGGGCGGGGTGTTTGTCAAACCATACGATGGAAGCTCGGATGAAAAACGGCTTTCCGCCGGTTTGGGCCGAACTTACGTAAGCTCATGGTCACACGACGGTTCAACTCTGATCTTGGACAGATCGACCAACTCCGCTCAGTCGGATATTTATATTTTGCCGCTTACAGGTGATCAAAAAACCTATGCCTACTTGTCTACTGAATTTGATGAGTACTTGGGCGCGCTTTCTCCGAACGACAAATGGCTTGCCTATGTGTCGAATGAGTCCGGTGCGTATCAAGTCTATGTTCAGCCCTTTCCCGGACGAGGTGGCAAATGGCAGATATCGACCCAAGGAGGGTCAGAGCCTCGATGGTCGGCTGACGGGAAGACATTATTTTACCTGAACAATACACGCATGATGGCCGTCGCCATTTCCACGACGCCCGTGTTCTCGGCGGGGCAGCCGCAGATCCTGTTCGAAGGCAAGCCGCTTCAGCCGGTGGACAGCGGCGTCACGTATGATGTTGCGCCTGACGGCCAGCATTTTATCAGCACACGGCCTAACAAGAAAGATAACTTTCAGCAGATCACGGTCGTGCTGAATTGGTTCAGCGAGTTGAAAAACAAGATATCCAATATTAAATAATGAGTAATGAATAATGAGTAATGAATAATGAATAATGAATAATGAATAATGAATAATGAGTAATGAATAATGAGTAATGAATAATGAATAATGAGTAATGAATAATGAGTAATGAATAATGAGCAATGATTAAATTACTAAATGACTTAATCACTTAATCACTCAATCACTCAATCACCTAATGGATAAATTTTTATGATCGGTCAAACTATCTCTCATTATGCGCCAAAGGCGCATCCGCCTCTGGCGGACAAGATTTTCGGGAGTGGCACATGATTGGCCATACCATTTTCCATTATAAGATTCTTGAAAAACTCGGCGAAGGAGGCATGGGCGTCGTGTATAAAGCCCAGGACACCAAGCTCGATCGTATTGTTGCGCTGAAATTCCTCCCGCATAATCTTACCGCCAATGACACGGAACGTGCGCGTTTTCTTCAGGAAGCGAAAGCCGCCGCCACTCTGAATCATCCCAATATCTGCACGATCCATGATATCAGTGAGCATGAGGGCGAACAATTCATCGTGATGGAGTTAGTGGATGGTGAAACGCTGCGGAAGCAAATTGAAAATCACCCCTTGTCCATTGTCAAATGCATTAGTTATGCGGTCCAGATCGGCGAAGCATTACAAGAAGCGCATGCAAAAGGAATTGTTCACCGTGATGTAAAATCCGAGAACATCATGGTCAATTCTAAAAGTCAAATCAAGG
>CAZLWA010000058.1:0-13106 GCA_964563165.1 uncultured Bacteroidota bacterium
TCCGAATTATCTTTGAATGTGCGCGAACGCGTGATGTCGTAGAGTTCGAGGAACAGCGTTGGCCCGAATCCGCCGTACTCGAATATCCCGAACAGATCCCGGTCAAAATCCGGCACGTTCATGAGCGCACCTCCGAAGAAAGACGATTTGGACAGCACGTCGGCGGAATAGAAATATACTCCCGGCTTGACCGTACCGTAATCCAGGCGCAGTACAGGAAGGACAGAGAAATTGAGAAATGTGGTCTTATAATTACGCACGGAATCAAAAACGGGGATGATTGAATCGTTATAGCTTTTCGGATAGTCCGCCCAGCGCTTGGGATAGAAATAGGTTCTAGCCGAATCGACATTCGAGACGATATTTGGGTTCAGAATATGATACGGTGAAGCGGTGGCATGGATTTCGCGCTCCTGCCGTAAAAGGCTCATTTGATATCCGACGTCTTTATACAGTGTGAACACCATCTGCCCCTCATTGGAGATCGAAGGATAAAAAGCACCGCCGATCACGTTGGTCAGTTGTTTTCTTGTTTTCGTTTTAAGATCAAAGGCATAGATGTTGTAGATGCCCGTTTCATCGGAAGCGTAATAGATCCTCTTTCCGTCTCCGCTGAAAACCGGCGAGCGCTCATCGAAATCCTGATTGAGTATCAACCGGAAAGACGCTCCGTCCGCACCGATTTCCGCAATATCGCGCCCGTCATCGATCGACGTGTCGAATATGATCTTTTTGCCGTCCGGGCTGAAAACCGGTTTATAGATCTGGCGCCCGTTATCGAAATGCGTGAGCCATCTTACCGAAAGCGATCTGGCTGCAAACGTCCGGTCATCAAACTCTTTCGACAGTTTATCAACATCGGAAGGGATCCCGCCAATTTCGATTAGATTATTGGTTCCGTCTGAATTCACAACCGCTACGATACTGCTGCCGTCAGGAGAAAATGACGGCGATGCTGCGCGCAAACCTTTGGTCAGGCGGTACTCTTTTTTATTTTCAAAATCGTAGACATAGACATCATTCACTTGCGAATGATATTCATTGTCGTACCAGTTCTTGGAATACGCCAATTTCTTACCGTCGGGTGACCACGACATGGATCCTTCCGCGTGCTCCATTAATCTCACGATTGATCCGGACTTGACATGATACAGATACAGCGAAGTCTGGCTTAGATAGTCGAATCCCATATTGGATAGAAAAGCGATCCTGGAACCATCGGGCGAAAATGCGGGAAACAAATTCGCGGTGCCGTCGTTGGGAATGGCTTCGCCTTCCGCTAAAGACGATAGGATCACCGCCGTTTCCTGAGTATACATTTTTTCTACGTGAAGGCGCCATTCGTCATATATTAATTGAAGCGATTTTCCGGTTGCGTCTTTAACGGCGCCGTCGAATGAACTCACCAATCGGCTGCTGTTGTGACAAATTTTGTCAAGGGCATCTTCCCCGTATTTCGACGCCATATAGCTTACCAGCGCATACCCGCTGTTGTACGCCGATTCGTTGCCGATGCTGTTCTTCCCGAAAGTTCCCATCTCGCTCAGGCTCAGCATACTTGCCGACAGCACACGCGAGCGCAGGATCATGTCGCGGTGCGAATCCCAGAATTCGTAATCAAATATTTTTTGCTGATATTGCGCCACGCCTTCGGCAAACCATACCGGCAGGTTGACGCCCGCAATCGGGTAGGACGTCACCACGTTCGGGAATCCGCGCAGCACGTCCTGGCGGCGCTCTTTTTCATAGCCGATGTACTGCAAATAAAATCCTGGGATCTTGCGCGAAAATTTCATCATGGCCTGGATCGAAACCATATGCGTGAACTCGTGCATTATGACGTTGCGCAGCCAGTTGTGCGCCCCGCGCAATTCGAAATCCAGGCTCGACGCCCAAATTTCCATCTTATTGTCATAATAATACGCGCCGCCGTTGGAGTAATCGTCAGTGTCGCGAATAATGATGTGGATCCGCTCCGGACGATGATGATATAATTTTGAAACCGGCTCATAAATTTCTTCAGCAATTTTTGCGGCCAGCCGCGCCGTACGCTCCGGCCCTTTAAGAACGGGGTTGTTCGCCGCATTGGGATTGTCGTGATAATGGATATCAAAATGAGGCGTCCGGATCGTAAACCATCTCAACTCGGGATGCGGCCACGATTCGGGCTGGGCGGCAAGTGAAAAGCTAAAAAACAGATTGAAAGAACCTGCAACTAACAAACGCACGAGAAAACGTTCCATGATGGCCCTTATTTTTGAAAATACTTAGATCTTCTGTTTCAGATCTCCGGAACTGTCTTCCCCGATCCCCTGATAACTCAATATTTGGCCTTTTCGAATTTTATTTCCAGCCAGCCATCGTGATACTCCGCGTCCCGCGGAACCAGCCCCGACAACGAATCGGGCACCACATACGATTTGATCTGGCTGCCTAATCTCAGGATCAATTCATTCCCGCGGTTGGACAATTCGATTTGATGTTTTTCGGCGAAAGGGATCTGAACGGCGAAAATATTTTCTTTTTTTCGAACGAAGACTCTGACCGGCTTCTCGGAATAAAATAATTCGGCCGGATCGCACTCACGGTATAACATTTCGCCCAATTCTCTTAAGCGAGAAATGCCCACAACTTCGTTTTTGAGAAACGGGATCTCAACTATCGGCAGCGGCGAGAAATTCGTATAGATGGTATCGAGATGTTTTCTCTGCGTTTGGTACCAATCATGGAAATAACCGTTCATCGTATCCTTGGGCATCACGCGATTGACAATAATCTGATCGGTCACCATACCGAAAAGATTCAGGTAGGTCAAAGCGCGCTGGGACTCATTGATCACCATTTTTTCAGGATTAAGGATCAGCCGCGTCGAGGTCACCGAGTGAGATTCAAAGAGTTTCCGCATGTCCAATAATTTTTCCAGCACCGATTCCCATGACTTCGCCACTTCCTCGGGCGCCACCACCGCGCGCAGCGATTTGGAAACCCTCGACGCGGGGCGAATGACCGGCGACAAAATATATTTTTCCAGATACCGCGTGATCTTTAATGCCACAGAAACAATTTGAGGCAGGCTCAACAGCCTCAAACTTTCGCCCGTCGGCGCCATATCCACGATCAATACGTCGTATTTTCCGGAGTCATGAAATTCTTTAATGCGCAGCAGGCTAAACAGGTTATCCATACCCGGGATCGTAGCCAATTCTCCGGAAATGATCTCATCCGCGCCCAGCGTGATCATCAGGGAAGCGATATAATCGCGAATGTGCCCCCAATTCGCGTCGAGTTCGCGGAACGGGTCGATTTCAATGGCATCCAGATTCTTTGAAATGTTTTGAATGCCGTTTGACAGCGTTTGCTCAAACGTGTCGGACAGGCTGTGCGCCGGATCGGTGCTAATAATGATCGTCCGGTATCCGTGCGAGGCCGTGCGGAGAGCGGTAGCCGCGGCAACGGTTGTCTTGCCTACGCCGCCTTTGCCTGAAAAAAAAATAATGCGCAGTTTTTTCAAAAGAACGGCTCGCTATCGTAAAATGGTAAGCATATCTTCTTCCATACTCGCCTTCGGATGTTCGGTAATGCGTCCGATCTCCAGGCCGTCGCGGTAAAAAATCATCGTGGGGACTCGCGTGATCGCGCGCTTTTCCGTGAGCTTTTCTTTGTCTGTTTTCGACCGGTCGAGGCCGTGAAAGACCACATGGACATTCGGAATTTCAGCTTGATCCAGCGCTTTCAAAAAATGCGGAAGATTTCTTTTTGAATCGGCGCACCACGTGCCAAGGAATACTTCAATGCTGATTACCCCGGTGGAATTTTTTAACAACCGAACAGCGGAGTCATTCGGCACGTAATTTTCGTAATTGGTCTTGAACATATCAAATTCGGAAAACAATTCATCCCGTGTGACCTCTCCGATCAGCATACTTTCGCCGTTAATAATTTGCAAATGCGGCGAATGATAGGTTTTTGGTAACGTCGAATGGCTTTGAACCGTCGACACACAGGAGCACCAAAGGAAACCGGCGGCGGACATTATCAGGAACAAATACCTACCCATTTTTTTTCTCTTTCCTCAACGTGATCTTCGAAACCCAAATGCTTACTTCATAGAGCAGGATCATAGGTACGGCCACCACCATCATCGTAATCATATCCGTGGTCGGCGTAACCACCGCCGACAAGACCAGGCAAGCCACTGCGGCATGCCGCCAATAATGGCGCATGAAGGCCGGCGTCAGAATGCCGATCTTGGTCAGGAAAAAAGCAAGCACCGGTAATTCAAACGTTAAGCCGCTGATCAGCATGAATCCTGAAACAAATCCCAAATACGATTCCAGATCGATCATATTTTCAACGACGATTCCAAGATCCTTATCGATCGTACCCATGGTCAAAAGGAAATTCAACGTCACCGGGATAACGATGACGTATGCGAAAACGGCGCCGACCAGGAAAAAAAATGTCGCGAAAAAAATGATCGGTAAAGCGTATCGTCTCTCGCGCTTCTTCAGACCGGGAGAAATAAATCGCCACAAGTGGATCAGGATGACGGGCAGGCTCAAAACAATGCCGGCCATCAAGCCGACCTGGATCTTGACCATCATCAGGCCTTGAACATGCGTGATCACCGGTTTCATCAATTTGATGGGCGGCTCGACGCCGGGAATGATCATGGGGGGATACAGCAGGAATTTGATGATCTCATTGCTGAAAACGAACGACAGCATCATCATCGCCAGCACGGAAAGGACCATCGCGATGATGCGTTTGCGCAGTTCCGCCAGATGGTCCAGAAAGGACATGGCCGGGCCTTCCAGACCCGGATCATCGGTATCAGGACCGGGATTTATTTCTTCACTCATCTCAGGTCTCGGCACGGTTTCAGACATAGACGCTTTCATCGTAAATTAAAATAACCGCTCATACTGTTTCTTGTCAAAGGTCTGCTTCTCCTTTTTCAACCAGTAAGTGGTTGCGGTACGGTCTATTTTCTTGTTTAAAAGGTCCCTTCCGAAAATGCGCGCGGCCACTCCGATCGGCGCAAACAGCAGGAAAAAAATCATCGCAAGAATTAATCTTGACACAAAATATCCGATGACGATCGAAATAACCGTCATCCCGTAGTAGAGGGGCTTGATTACCGGAATCACGATATATGCGGCGATCCCTGCCGCCGCGCCGCCCGCGGCAAATTCCATCCACAACGGATTATCTTTGCGCCACAGCAGTCCGGCGACGATAAATAGGATAACCGATAAAATAATACCGAATTTTCTGACCGACTTTTTACCGGACTCTATTTCGCGGATCTCATGCGCAATATCTTTGATAATTTCTCTCATCTCTCTTCCGTTTAATCTAATTCAAATTCTTTCATCCAGGTTTTATCGCCTTCCATCGGTATTTGTTCCGCTTTATCCAATACAATATTGCCTAAGACCAGGTAGTCCATTTCGGTCCGCATAAAGCAACGATAGGCGTCCTCCGGCGTGCATACGATCGGTTCACCGCGCACGTTGAAGGATGTATTGACGATCACAGGGCATCCGGTCTTTTCGTAAAATGCGCGGATCAGCTCGTAATAGGCTCCGTGTACATCCTTGTGTACCGTCTGAATGCGCGCGGAATAATCCACATGGGTTACCGCCGGAATTTCAGATCGCGGAATGTTCAATTTTTCAATGCCGAACAGCTTATTTTGTTCTTCCGTCATCGCGATCCTCTTATCTGCTTTCACGTCCGCAACCAGCAGCATGTATTTGCTGTCGTAATCCACGTCAAAATAGTCTCTGACTTTTTCCCGGAGCACACTCGGCGCAAACGGACGGAACGATTCACGGTATTTGATTTTCAGGTTCATCACCGATTGCATTTTCGACGAACGTGCGTCGCCGATAATGCTTCGTGAACCCAGCGCGCGCGGGCCGAACTCCATTCGGCCTTGAAACCATCCCACGACTTTTTCAAGCGCCAGAATTCCGGCAACCTTGTCCACCATTCCCGCACGGGAAAGTTTTTGATGCGCAATATTATTTTTCTGCAGAAACCTCTCCACATAGGCGTCAGAATATTCTGTCCCGAGATACGACGCGTACTGAGAATCTGTCGGGTTCACGGTCCGGGGGTTTTGCAGATACTGATACCACACCACCAACGCCGCACCCACCGCGCTCCCCGCGTCGCCGGCCGCCGGCTGAATCCACAGGTCGTCGAAAACTTTTTCCCTGAGCAAAAGTCCGTTCGCAACGCAATTGAGCGCCACACCGCCGGCAAGGCAAAGATTCTTTTGTCCGGTGAACTTGCGAACATGCTTCGCCATGCGAAGCATCACTTCCTCCGTTACCACTTGAACCGATTTGGCCAGATCCATTTCTCGCTGCCCTAACAAACTCTCCGGCCGGCGCGGCGGTCCGCCGAACAAATCGTGAAATCTTTTGTTGGTCATCGTCAAACCGGATGCATAATTAAAATAATCCATGTTCAATTTGAACGAGCCGTCTTCCTTCAGATCCATGAGGTGTTTGTATATCAGATCCACATATTTCGGTTCTCCGTAAGGCGCCAAACCCATGACCTTGTACTCGCCGGAATTTACTTTGAAACCGGTATAGTATGTAAAAGCGGAATACAGCAGGCCGAGTGAATGCGGAAAATGAATCTCGTGATCGATAGATATATGATTGTCCTTACCGACCCCGAAACTGGTAGTGGTCCATTCCCCTACACCGTCGATCGTCAGGAAGGCGGCTTCGGAAAACGGCGACGGATAAAAAGCGGCCGCGGCGTGGGATTCATGATGTTCGGCATAAATGATTTTCCCCCTGAAGCCCTTCAATTCTTCCATGATCAGTTCCGGCATCCACAGCTTTTTTCGAATCCACTGGGGCATAGCCTTCATGAATGAATTTAGTCCAAATGGTGCGTAGGCAAAATACGTTCGCAGCAACCGTTCAAATTTGATCAACGGTTTTTCATAAAACCCCACATAGTCAACCTGACCCATATCAATGCCCGCGTACTGCAAACAGAATTGCACGGCGTGTTTGGGGAAATTGTCGTCATGCTTTTTCCGTGTGAATCGCTCTTCCTGGGCTGCAGCGATGATTTTACCGTCCTGAATGAGTGCCGCGGCCGAGTCATGATAAAAACACGAGATGCCGAGAATATACATCAACGATTCCTTTTTGCAGTGAATGAATCCAATAATGCACTATAACTTGTATGCCACAACCCATGACTGGAATTCGTTCGGAAGGCGAAAGTCACTTTATGGAAACTCCGAACAGGCTGAAAACGCCCATTGCAGCCGAAGTTCACAATCCACAAAGGTCTTATGCCTTTTTGGAACGTGACCAAAATTCATGACATTTTCAAAACCAATTACGCCCTCAATGAATATATTTTTTGAATGCTGATAGAGCGCGCGGCAATCGGCCCGCAAAGTCTTTGTCACAACGCCCGATGGAAAAGCCAATTTGACGAACGTAGAATCTTCAAAATTGTTCGACTGTAAATTGCGCGTGCCGGTTCTGGACCATTCCAGGTCAAAATTAAATATGAATTTCGCGAACGGAAAATATTTCCAATTCAACTTCCATGCATCATGATCGTTCGAGCTTGCGCCAAGTCCCCGCTCAAACAACGTATAGGTCTGCAAGGACCTTTTTTGCTTGACGTTGTAGGTATAACTGCCTACACGCTCATATGTCAAATTGATTTGCGAATTGGAAATCACCAAATCATTGCGCTGAACTCCAAAAACAAAACCTAAACGGTCCGGCGAGGTCTTCCGGTTGGGCGGCGGCTTATCCGATCCGTCCAAAACAAAATCATCGATCAGGATCTGCCCTTTGAAATTAGTATGGGAAATCGGAATAAAAAAATCAAATGCCAGGGTTTCGTTGGCTTCCTTGCCTTCATTCAATTGGGCATTGGCGAAGATCGTAAACGGATTCAAGTAGGACAATTCCAAACCCTGATGGACGCCCCCGAACACGACCGTCTCTGAAAAACCCAGGTTAATTCCGTTGTTCAATTTTATATCCAGACGATGCGCGGAAAAGAACCGGTTCGCAGTCTGGATCGAATTCAATTTTGCGAATACGCTGTGAATCGCAATATGACGCGTTGTATACATGAAACCGACTTGATCGTACGTGTACGGATTATCAGACAAAATCAAACTCTGATGATTAAACGGCGACCAATTCTGCGCTACGCGCCCTATCAAAACATTAATCCTGCCGAATTGAAACAACCCGTACCCGTCTTCCAGACGCGCTGCAAGATATTTGGAATGGCGGCCCTCATAGGTAGTGTCATGCAGGATTCCCCGGTCAAGACGGCCGCGGGCCGATACAGATAGGTTCTCTCCGGAGTAATTCATTTCAGGATTAATAAAAAAATCCGACCGCAAATTATTCTCCTGAGAATAGATCCTTTCTTGAACGGTCGTTTTCAATTGCCATGCTCCGTCCTCGCCGGATTCGGAACGAGCCCATTTCAGCTCCGACGCCAATTCCTGCCGCAGTAACTCGACCCAATATTTTTCTGATGCTGAAAGCGAAACTATGGAGATCACGGCAAGCGCCGAGGCTATGTCCGCGCGCTTGTAAGGCCTTACAGAATAGAACAATTCGGTCAGGTAGCCGCGATCTTGTAAAAGTTGAATGTACGTATATGCCCAATGATCCAGATACAGAAGCGCAGAAGCATGGCGAACGGCACGTGAGGAAGATGTTGAATCGACGGATTGAGGGTGTACGGAAGAAACAACAAGATGTATAAACAAGATTGTTTTGAGAAACAGATTTAGGTTAATGGTTTTCACTCGTTTTCGAATTAGTTTCCGTGGTGGGATGGCTTTCGCTGTCGCCATTCGGTTTGAGGTACGCCAAAAACCGGACAAATACAAACGTGAACAATCCTACAAAAAATAACACGCCCATGATGAATTTATTCGAATGATTGAAGGTCGAAAACAGGAATGCCATGGTAGCGAAAAAAAAGCAAATGATGTACAGGACAATCACCGTCTTTTGATGACTGTATCCGTACGAAAGCAGCAAGTGGTGGATATGCTCTCGGTCGGCCGTAAAGATATTTTTCTTTGCCTTGGCGCGGCGGATGATCGCCAGCGCCGTGTCCAGCACGGGATAGCCGAGTGCAATAAACGGAACGAGGATGGCAAAACTCACTGCCGTTTTTTGCGAACTCATTAAGCCCAACGCCGCGATCACCAAACCAATGAACATACTTCCCGAATCTCCCATGAAAATTTTCGCCGGATAAAAGTTATGCCGCAGAAACCCGAGAATACTTCCCGTCAAACCGAAAGACAGCAGCGCGACATAGGTTTTACCAAGAAAAAGACCGATCAGAAAAATGGTCATGGAAACAATCAAAGCCACGCCGGATGCAAGTCCATCAAGTCCGTCCACTAAATTAATGGCATTAATCACGCCGATAACCCAGAGTATCGTCAGCGGATAATTAAGAATGCCCAATTCAATATTAGGCCCGAACGGATTTGAAATCGCTTCCACATTGAAATCAAATAGAACCAAAATGCCTGCCGCAATAATTTGAAAAATCAATTTAAGCCACGGCCTGATATTCTTGATATCATCCACAACGCCAACGATGACTATGAAGGTCGACGCAATCAACAAACCTTCCAGGTTCGTTTCTTTATCGTCAAATAATTTCGGGTATCGAAAATAGGCAAGCAGCAGGGCTACGGTAAAGCCTACGTAAATCGCGACACCCCCGAGGCGAGGAATGGCACGCGTATGAATCTTGCGCGCGTCCGGCTTATCCACAAAACCCCGATCGATCAATGTTTTCCTGATCAGCGGCGTAAGAAAAAATGAAATAATCAGCCCCGTCAGGAAAATCAGGATATACGCTACCATGCTATGCCTCGACTTTCTGCATCGGCTCCGGTGTTTCCGACTTTTGAATGTCCCAAGAGTAATCGGTAGGGATCCCGAAAAGTCTTTTTGCCAGAACTAATAAGGCGAAATGCGGTAGAGCGAACATTCTTGGAGCACGAAAAGGCTGTTGCAGCAAACGAAACAGCCACTCCAAATGCATCCGAAGCATCCAGCGCGGCGGACGGGCGACGTGGCCCGTCACGGCGTCAAAACTTCCTCCGACGCCCATGCACAGCGGAATGACCGTATTATTTTCCATTGCTGCATCGGAAATGCGGGTAATCCAATTCTCCTGAATGAGCGCGCCCATACCGACGAAAAGGATATCCGGCTCGCAGGCAAGAATGTCATCCGTAACTTTCCTCTTTTCCTCGTCATTTGTAAAAAAGCCGTGGCGAACTCCGGCGATATTTGCTCCGGTAAAAAGTTTCTGAAAAAGCGCGCAGGCATCTGCTAAAACCGGCGGCGTCGAGCCGAGTAAAAAAACTCTCAGGCTGTTTTTTGACGCCAGGTCCATGATGTCCAGCATCAAATCGCACCCGGGGATTGTGGGATATTTTTTTCCTGAAAATTTCTTCATGGCCCATGCGATCCCATAAGCGTCGGGATACACCAGGTCGGCATCCTGAATATGCCGTGCGAGGACCGGCTCGTTCCGCGCCCTGCAAACTTTGATCGGATTGAGCGCCATCAAATGATGGGATGCTCGGCGTTCGCGTATCCATCGGTGCGCGAGTTCCAACATTTCTTCACGCGACAGCGTCGTAACTTGAAACCCCAATATGTTGACGGTCGTATCCGATGCTATCATGGCACTAAACCTTCCAATCCATTTCCACAATAAAATTTCCGATCGCCAGTGCGTGAATCTTGCTTTGTTCAAACGCACTGATCGCTTCTGCCGGCGTTCGTACAATAGGTTCTTCATGCATGTTGAAACTGGTATTCACCAGGATCGAATGCCCGGTCAGCTTTTTGTATTCTTTGAGTATAGTATAATACGACGGGTTGATGGCTTCGGTCACGATTTGCGGCCGGGCCGTCTTGTCCACGTGCGTTATGGCCGGAGCGGTCTCTGCACATTTTTCCGTCACATCATATGTCACGGTCATGTGCTCCGCCGCATACGAATAATCGTTTTTAAAATTGATCAAATATTCATGCGCATCTTCTTTGAGAAGCGACGGCGCGAACGGCATGAATTCGGTCCGGTTCAATTGCTCGTTCAGCCACGAGTTCACCGACTTGTCACCGCAATGATAGAGAATGGAGCGATTGCCTAGGGCACGCGGTCCGTATTCCATCTTGCCGTTGAATCGGGCGCAGATTTTTCGCTGTGCAAGCAATCGCGCGACTTCTGCCTCGACGTTATCGTATTTAGTGTAGGGGTAACCGGATTGTTTTAAGGCCGGCTCTATTTCGCTGTCGCCATATTCCGTTCCGAGGTAGGCGTCGGCCAAACGGTACGGCCTGAAATCCGGGAAGCGTTTTTGATACACGTCGAAAGCCGCACCGGACGCTAATCCTCCGTCGCCCATATTCGGAAATACGAAAACTTCCTCCGCATGTGTTTTCTGCCAAAGGTCCTGATTGAGTTTCACATTGGCAAAAACGCCGCCGCTCAATGTGACGCGCCGCGCACTGGTTTTTTTTATCGCATCCAGCACGTAGTGAGAAACCATCTCTTCAAAATGCCTTTGAATGCCCGCGGCGATATCTTCTTTGGTAAAATTCTGCAGTAACTTCTCCAGTATGCGCATTTCCGCCTGAAGCCAGCCCCCTTTATTGACGAAAGAAAATTTCTTGGAATCGTAATTAATTCGTTTGGCAAAAATTTCTTTTGTTTTATCGGCATTGCCGTAAGCGGCCAGCCCGGTAACTTTTCCCTCATGCCTGAGCGCGATAAACCCGAGCAGATGCGTGACGTAACAATAATAGAATCCCGGCGAATGATATGCCGGAATCGAGTGGATCAGTTTCATTTTTCCGTCCCGGCACTCGTAGACACGTGAACAGTACCCATCGCCACTCGCGTCCAGCGTCACGGTCAGGCAATCGTTCCAGCCCGACGTGTAGTAAGCTCCCGCCGCATGAGATAAATGATGGTCCACAAAAGTTATCGGCGCCTGAATACTCAGCGCCCTGAACTTGTTTTCAATGTCCGACGTGCCGCGAAAGATCGAGGTTTCAAAAACTTTCCGCGTTGCCTTCGTCCCGATATCGGTGCCCATCAAAAGGCCGGTGAGCGGCGTCTGGCTTAGTTCCGAAAAAAAAGTCCGGAAAAAGCCGACCGATTCATATCCGAATTCCAGGGGCTTTGCACGCGTGGAACTGGTACCGGCCACCGCAACCGCTTCCACATCTCGCGGATCAAGGTTTGCGATGCGCAAACACTCCGGGATCGACAGATCGGGGAATCCCCAATACATTTTCTTGCGGTTCATGCGCTCCTCATTGATCGCCGCAACTATTTTTCCATCTACCAACACGGCCGCTCCTGCATCGTGACCGGTGCTGATTCCGAGAACGATCATAACACTCCTAATAATTATGATTTTTTGTCATACATATACTGAGACAGCGCATGATACATCCACGCCTGCGACCATCGCATATACGATACCCGATTCGTGAACCACTTACGTCGTTGAAAATAAAAATAACCGCGGGAATCCTGCATCTCGCCCAAAACCCAATCCAGCAGTTTGTCCAACACGGTCTCCGCCTGCGGATTCCAGCGCTTCAGTTTACTCAGGGTTACGATGCCCTGCGCCGCACTGTGAATGTCAATCGGATACGTCTCATTGTGAAAATATTTGGGCGTACCGTCGTCCAGGAAAAAATGGCGAACAAAAAAATCAAATCCCTTTTGCAGATGGCTTTCATACGACCGGTCTTCGGTCGCGTCCATGTAATGATTCAGCGATTCCAAGATGAAACCCGTGTGGAAACTGTCCACCCATTTCTGAATTGCCGTCTCTGCATAGTGCCACGACCCGTCCGGTTGTTGATGCCTTATGACGAATTCGACGGACCTTTTCGCGACTTCTTTCAAATGCGCTTCGTGCGTGTATGCGTAAACGCGCGCGAGTAAACTTGCCCCTAAGATATTGGCGTTATGAACTTCTAAATGATCAATCGGTGTATAACTGAAACACAGAGATCCGTCTT
>CAZLWA010000059.1:0-3066 GCA_964563165.1 uncultured Bacteroidota bacterium
TCATCAAGCACAACCGGAACGCTTGCCTACATGGCGCCGGAGCAGATCCAGGGAGCGGAAGCCGATGCGCGGGCGGATATTTTTTCGTTCGGCGTCGTGCTCTATGAAATGCTGAGCGGCCATACGCCGTTCCGGGGCGAACATGAAGCGGCGATGATGTACTCCATCGTGAATGAAGAGCCTCAGCCCATACAAAAAGACAGAGAAGATATTTCTTCTGAATTACTTCATATTCTTAATCGCGCTTTGGAAAAAGATCCGGAAGAGCGATACCAGACGGTCAAAGATATGACGATCGATCTGAGGCGGCTGAGAAAAGAATCGACGCGGGTCGTTCGGCCCACAGGAAGCGTTCGAACTTCAAGCCAATCCGAGCAGACTATTCCGGAATCTTCCGGTACTGAAAAAATTCCTGTGAAATCGAATCGCAAATTATGGATGGGAGGCCTTGGCCTTGCCTGTGTGCTTTTGATCGCTGCCGTCTTCATCCTATTCAAGAAGGACGACAAGGTCCCGTTTCTCAAATCGAAATTTACGCGGGTGACGTCCAGCGGGAAAGCGATGGAAGCGGCAATCTCTCCGGACAGTCGATATATTTGTTATACGGAGCAGGATTCCGGGAAAGGATCCCTGTGGGTCAGACAGATCGCAACGTCCAGCAATATTCAGATCGTTGCTCCGCAGACGGCAAACCCGGCCGATCTCACCTTTTCACCTGACGGGAATTTTATTTATTATACGCAATCGTCCGAACAGTCCGTGGTTCCGATTCTGTATCGAATTCCCGTTCTTGGCGGCACGCCCGTCAAGATCCTTGCCGATGTGCAATCAAAAGTTTCTCTGTCGCCTGACGGAAAACAACTTTCTTTCCAGAGGATCATGAGCAGCACCGGCGATTTTGCTGTGATGATAGCGAATACGGATGGATCGGCAGAGAAAGTGCTTGCGGCACACAGCGGCGTGTCTTGGTTCAACGGAAGCCCCTCCTGGTCGCCGGACGGATCCACGATTGCCTCAGGATTAGGAACATGGAAGGACGGTATGCATTCGGAGCTGCTCGCCGTGGATGTGCAGACGGGAAAGGAAAAACGGATCACGGAAAAAACATGGGCCAGCATTTCCAGTGTAGAGTGGCTCTCGTCCGGGGCGGGCATGATCGTGCGTGGAGCGGAACGCGGATCGGATCGTTCACAAATCTATTATGTTTCGAATTCTTCCGGGGAGGTGAACCGGATCACTAATGATGCAAACCAATACAATTCATCCAGTGTCACGGCTGACGGAAAGAGTCTGTGCATTACGCAGAACGAACTCGATTTTCAGCTCCACTATATTAGAAATGGGAACGCCGCAAATTCTTCAAAGATCAGCAGCCAGAAGGATGACGGGTTAAGCGGCCTGACGATCGCGAGGAACGGTGAAATTTATTATGGCTCGTCCTATGGCGGACAATACGATATCTGGACGGTGGACAGCGCCGGCAAGAATCAAAGACAAATAACATCCGACCCGGCCGTTGATCTTCTCTCCTCTGTTACCCCCGATGGAAGATCCCTTCTGTTTTCATCCTATAAATCAACGGATACGCCAAGCATATGGCGTATCGGTGTTGACGGCAGTGGGCGCACTCAGCTCACTTCCGGGAGTGAGGAATATGCTCCTATCATGGAACCGCGCGGAAAACGCATCGTGATTGCGTCGTGGTTTTTAGGCCCGATGAGAATCATGACGATACCGGCCGACGGAGGAGAGCGTGTTGATCTATCGAAGATTGACGGTTCATCCCCCATTCTGTCTCCGGATGGAACCCTCGTCTATTTTCTGCATCGGGACAATGAGAGCCCGACAGGTTCCGTTTACAGCGTTCCGCTTCAGGGAGGAAACGCGACTAAATCATTCGATCTTCCACGCAATGCGGCTGATTTTGTCCGTTGGAGACCAAACCGCGCGGAGTTGAGCTACGTTCTGTACGAACGCGGAGTCGACAATATCTGGACCTGTGCCCTGGACGGCTCTTCCGCGAAACCATTTACAAATTTCAAGGAAAACGTGATCGCAAACTTCCAGTGGATGCCTGATGGCAATTCCCTCGTGGTTTCCCGAGGAAAAGTTTCAAGAGATGTTATTCTCATCACAGAAGAAAAATAAAAAAATTGTCAATACAGATTATTCGGCAGGAATTTACGGAGTAACTTATGATCGGTCAAACAATCTCTCATTATGCGCCAAAGGCGCATCCGCCTCTGGCGGACAAGATTTTCGGGAGTGGCACATGATTGGCCATACCATTTTCCATTATAAAATTCTTGAAAGACTCGGCGAAGGCGGCATGGGCGCAGATTTGGTAGCCGCAAGCTTTAGCTTGCGAATACAGAGTCATTATTTTGAATCATATACGCAGGCTGAAGCCTGCGCCTACAAATAGGATTAACGATTATGTTAGGCCAAACAATTTCCCACTATAAAATTATCGAAAAACTCGGCGAAGGCGGCATGGGCGTCGTGTATAAAGCCCAGGACACCAAACTGGATCGCGTCGTCGCGCTGAAATTCCTCCCGCACAACCTTACGGCCAATGACACCGAGCGGGCCCGCTTTCTTCAGGAGGCGAAAGCCGCCGCCACTCTGAATCATCCCAATATCTGCACGATCCATGATATCAGTGAGCATGAGGGCGAACAATTCATCGTGATGGAGTTAGTGGATGGTGAAACGCTGCGGAAGCAAATTGAAAATCACCCCTTGACCATTGTCAAATGCATTAGTTATGCGGTCCAGATCGGCGAAGCATTACAAGAAGCGCATGCAAAAGGAATTGTTCACCGTGATGTAAAATCCGAGAACATCATGGTCAATTCTAAAAGTCAAATCAAGGTGATGGACTTCGGATTAGCGAAATTAAAGGGTTCGGTGAAGCTGACAAAATCATCAAGCACAACCGGAACGCTTGCCTACATGGCGCCGGAGCAGATCCAGGGAGCGGAAGCCGATGCGCGGGCGGATATTTTTTCGTTCGGCGTCGTGCTCTATGAAATGCTGAGCGGCCATACGCCGTTCCGGGGCGAA
>CAZLWA010000060.1:0-21397 GCA_964563165.1 uncultured Bacteroidota bacterium
GTGCTGCATCCGGTGTGCGGCAGGCCGATGATTCACTACGTCATCGCGCTCGCACGCGATCTGGGTTCCGCGCGCGTCATCGCCGTCATCGGCCATCAAAAAGAGCGCGTCAAAAAAATTTTAGAGGGCGAGCCTGTCGAATTCGCCATTCAGGATCCCCAGCTGGGCACCGGCCATGCAGTCATGCAAACGGAAGTTCTTTTAAAAGGTTATGACGGGCATGTACTGGTGCTTTCGGGCGACGTTCCGCTGCTGACATATGAGACTATGAAAAAATTAATGGATACACACTTTGAGCATCACGCCGCCGCAACGGTGCTGACGACGCGCCTGGCGGACCCGGCCGGTTACGGCCGTGTCATTCGCCGGGCAAACGGCGACGTTTCAAAAATAATCGAACACCGGGATGCTACGGAGGAGGAAAGAAAAATAAATGAAATTAATTCCGGAATATATATGTTTAAATCGAATGAACTTTTCCGGGCTTTGAAAAAGATCACTGCCCACAACGCACAAAATGAATATTATCTTCCGGACGTTTTAAACATCTTGATTCAAGAACAAAAAAAAGTTTCGGTTCATATCACCGAAGATTATCATGAAATCAGCGGGATCAATACGGCGGAACAATTGACGGGTGCCGAGCGTATTCTGAATTCCAGACTGCCAAAAACAATATAAAATCATCACGGTGAGATCGTTTTGATTTATTCAAAGGAGAGAACGGATGCACAATGTCACACTCATTCCCGGCGACGGTATCGGACCTTCTATCATGGATGCCGCCGTCAAAGTTCTTGAATCCAGCGGAGTCCGGTTCCACTGGGACACGCGTTTGGCCGGCATGGCAGCCGTAGAGAAATTTGACACGCCGATCCCGTTCGAAACTTTGGAATCGATCCGCGTAAATCGCGTGGCATTCAAAGGCCCTCTGACGACGCCCGTCGGCGGCGGCTACCGCAGCGTCAATGTGGCGTTGAGGCAGGAATTCGAACTTTTTGCGAACGTACGGCCGGCTATTTCCTTTGAGGGTGTGGAATCGCGATATCAGAACGTCAATATTCTGATGGTCCGTGAGAACACCGAAGGGCTTTATTCCGGAATTGAACATAACATCAAAGTGGACGGCCAGGTCATTGCCGCAGAAAGCACGGCGATCATCACCCGCAGCGGATCGGAAAAAACAACGCGCTATGCCTTCGAGTACGCAAGAAAAAATAAACGCAAGCGCGTTACCCTGATCCACAAGGCAAATATTTTGAAGTGCACTACGGGATTATTTTTAGAAGTCGGAAAAGAGGTGTCCAAAGAATATCCGGAAATAGAGTTTACCGACAAGATCATCGACGCCTGCGCGATGCAGATGGTAATGGATCCCAGCGTTTTCGATGTGCTGGTCACGACAAACCTCTTCGGGGATATCTTATCCGACCTGGCCGCGGGACTGGTCGGCGGGCTCGGCCTCACACCCGGCGCCAATATCGGAAAAACTGCCGCGATCTTTGAGGCGGTGCACGGGAGCGCGCCGGACATTGCCGGAAAGAATATCGCCAATCCGACGGCAGTGATCATGGCCGGCATCATGATGCTCGAACACCTGGGTGAATTCGAAGCAGCAAAACGCATTGACAAGGCTCTTAAAGACGTGATCCGTGACGGGAAATTCGTGACGCCGGATCTTAATAAGAATTCCAAATGCGGAACCACGGAATTTGCGGATGAGGTAGTGAAACGCTTAAAAGCGTAGGCCTGCGAAGTACGTCTGACAAAAGCGCGGCGCGAAAATGTTATCCGAAAATCTGCTTTAAGTGATGCTTCAGGTGATCAAGGTAGTCCCGAACTAAGTATTCCAGGTTCACAGGAATTTTTTGATCGACCGTTTTCCATGCGATCTTGTGTAAATTATGTTCTGTGCGCATTCTCGTCAGATCATTTTCCGGAATTTGCGCGATGACATGGATCAGATGTAAATTATACCGTCTCCAAAGTTCGATCAACTCGCCCCACGACGCTTCGTTATAATGCTGCGAATTCACCCATTGATCCTGATCATAGCCGGAAAAAACCAAATCGTCTTTGAATTGGGCGCGCACGAACCGCTGATGATTATTGGCGGCCGAATCGATCAGATGGCCGATGATTTCTTTGGGAGACCATTTGCCTTTCGCCCTCGAAATTTCGCTTTGCTTTTCAGGAATGAGCGCTAATTTCCGCGCGGACGTTTCAACGGTACTTCTGAATTCTTCCAGATAAGTTTTATCCATGTTCAATGACCTCCTCGCTGATCTCAGATTCCAGTTTTACCGGATTTTCGGAAATCCGGCTCATCATCAAAGCCGAAACACATCCGAACGCAAACGCGCCGATCCACAAAATCGTGGCGCCGAAGTGCTCGTAAATCTGTATGCCGATCCACGGGCCGGTCATAAAAGCAAAACTGAATCCCATCTGATAATAGCCCATGTATTCGCCCCGCCGGTCCGGCGGCGCCAATTCCGCCATATACGCGCCCGCGCCGGGAAAAATGATCATTTCCCCGAACGTCCAGATGACCACCGTCAGCGCGACGGTAAAAAAATTATCGGCAAACATCATCGCGCCGAACCCCGCTCCGCACAAGAACGTTCCTAACGCCAGCGCGCGCCGGTGCGTCCAATGACTCATTCTCAAATTGAGGGCCACTTCCACGGCAACGATCAAAACCGTATTGATCGTAAATAAAATTCCGTAATTCGATTCCGGCAAATGGAGCGTGTTGACCAAAAATAGCGGCAGCGCGGATTCATGCTGAAAAAAAACCATCATGACGGGCAGCAGTGCTATTAAGAAATAAATGAGCCTGCGGTCCTTGAGTACGTTAGACCTGATGATTGGAAGTTCGCCGGGTTTTTTTTCCGCTGCATGATGCAGCGGCCGCCACGGCGAAAAAGTCAAAACCAGTCCGGCAATAATGGACGCGGCGCCATTCACCCAAAATAACATGGGGTAGGAAATTAAGACCAGGAATCCGCCGACCGCCGGACCGATGCTCATACCGATATTGATCGCCAGGCGATTGAGAGCAAACGCGGCTTTTCTTTGTTCCGGTGCAACCAGATCCGTGATCGTGGCGAGACTTGCCGGACGAAACGCCTCGCTCAGCACTGCCCAGAGAACGGTAAGTGTCATCACGCCGGTAAAAGAAGATGCCAGCGGAAAAAATAAGAGCAGCGTTCCCGAGAGAAAAAACGACCACTGCATGATCACCCGGGCGCCGATATAGTCGCAGAGTCTTCCCGCCAGCGGCGCGGTGACAAACGTGCCGATCCCGTATCCGACGAGCCCCAGCGCCGCACGTTCGGAACTGAATCCCAGACTGCGCGTGAGATACAAAACAAGAAACGGCAAAGCCATCACGCCCGCGCGGTTCACGACCACGGTCGCAAACAAGATCCAGTTCTCTTTCGGTAATTCACTCAGCCCGCGCCAGGGATTCATGGATGGTTAGTTTCAGGTTTTTTTCAAAAGAAACTGAGTGAACGGTTTAATTTGCCGGCAGCCGTTTCGGATATTTACCTTTCACCGGCGTATAGTATTCAAGAATTTTTCTCAAGTCGGCGGCCGCATCGCCGGTCGGAACAAAAAGCGGACCCAAGACGAGCCTTTTATGTTCGTAGTCAAAACAAACCAATAAGATCGGTACGTGCGCGCCGTGGGCGATGTAATAAAATCCCATGCGCCATTTCTCGACGGTTTTCCGCGTACCTTCCGGCGACAGCGCGATAATCAGGCGTTCGTGGCTGCGAAACAGCTCCACGGTTTGCTCCACCACGCCATGCGGACTGGAACGATCTATGGGCATCCCGCCGAGCCATTGCCAGAGATACGTTGCGGGCCATTTGAAAATCGAGTCTTTTCCGAGCCAGTGAACATGGATGCCCATAGCGAGCAGGGATGCCATGCCCATCACGAAATCCCAATTCGTCGTATGCGGCGCCCCGATGGCGACGAATTTCGGCACATTCGGAAGTTCGCCGTCGATGCGCCAGCCCATGACGGAAAAGATCATCTTACCGACCGCCTGCGAAAAATAATTGCCGCGTTTGGGAACGGCATCGCCCCGGACAGGAATAGTCATGTTTTTATTTCACCACAGTTGTCAGAATTTCTTTTTGCCAATCTTCCCACGCATGAGAGTGGTAATGGGTTTTGATCTTATTCTTCAGCGCCGTTTGTTCATAAAAATATTCGCCGACCTCCTGCGCCGCAGCGCTCAAAGCCCCTTGCGGATTCAGCATAGCCTCAAATAAATTGGCGATCACCGACTCATCGAGATGATTCAGCCGCTTCAATGCACTGAACGCGTGCCGGCGCGTACCGAATTCATACGAAGGACTTGAATACGCAACGAGCGCTTTCATCGCTTTTTGATCGCCTCGTGAAGCGGCGATCTCGAGCGCTTTTATCTTGATACGGCAGCTGTTGCCGTCGGTATTCTTCACCAAATCCAGATACCGTTCGGTATTTTGCGGAAATTGATCGGTCAGTTTCAGCAAAGAACTGAAGACCGCGTCGTAGGACGAATCCGTCAGCAGGGCTTCAAAATCCGGTAACAGAGATTGAGGAATTCCCTGAACGTTCGTGATGGCCGCTTTGCGCACGTCCGCCGAAGGATCCTTTAATGCCCGCTGAATGAACTTCAATCCGGTTCGATCTGAATCGTTGACCAATTGAGAGACAACCTCATCTTTCACGGCATGAAATTTCTCTTTACCGAAAACGTCGATCAGCACGTCGCGCTTCCTGCTGACATCATACTCACGCAGGCCTACGACCGCATCGTAACGGTCGATCATGTTGGCGGCCTGAAGCGCCTGCGCCTTAAGTTCCTCATAAGATTTATTGAAGGTAACGTTTTTCAAAATGACGCTGCCCGGATCAAAAAGCACATAAGATAGGTTCTTATTTTTCTCATTTGGGATGACCACTTTTTGGGTCTGTTGATCGATCATTTCACGCAGGCTGTCCTTCGTTCCGTCCGCATAGTGTACTTCGAACACGATGGGCATTTTGAATAATCTCACCAGTTCATCGACCGGGTGAATCTGACTCACGGTAATTTGAGTTTCCCGGTGATTGTTTACCACCGCGTCCTGATAACTGACCTCATAATGCGGTATGCCGCCGCGGTATAGCCATTCGTCAAAAAACCAGTCCGGTGAAAGGCCCAACGTATCCTGAAACGACTGATACAGGTCGTTTGTTTCAACGTTTTGATAGCGATGGTGCGTCAGGAAATAATACGCCGCGCGATGATACGCTTCTTCGCCAAAAACATAATTCATCATATCGATCACAGCAGAGCCTTTGGGGTAGATCCGGTATCCCGCATCGTTGTGGACAATGGGCAGGCGATTCTTTTCTTCGGCGTTCAACGATTGCGTGTGCTCTTTCCGCCGTGTCCACTGGTAATAATCTTCACCGAAGAATTTCCGGCAGCCCGTTTTGGCATAATACGTGGCAAAACTTTCCTGAAGCCAGAGGTGCTTATTATTCCGGGCCGTGATCATGTCGCCCCACCATTGATGCGCGATTTCATGAACGTCCGTATCCACATAATCGCCGTCCAGATACCCGCGCGAATCGTAATACCAAAAATCGCCGAAAATAATGGCGCTGGTATTTTCCATCGCGCCGGTAACAAAATTTTGCGCGGGAATATTGGCGAGCGACTCCCACGGAAAAGGTATGCCGATAGCCCCTTCCAGAAAATCTACCGCGCGTGCGGTGTAATTGTAAGTGTATTCCATGCGATCCGCCTGATCCGGATAATACCACAATTGGATCGGCAAACCGCTTTTCGATTTCGTATTTTTTACTTTATAATCTCCGGCCGCCAGCATGACGAGATACGACGCATGAGGGCGAGAGAGCCTGTAACCCCACGTCTTCGTCCCGTCTCTATTTTCTTTTTCGTAAATTTTTGTTCCGTTGGAAATAACGGGATATTTTTTGTCGAATGTAACAACCGTTTCGGTGATCATTTTATCGTTCATCGCGTCGTACATCGGGATCCAATAGCGGTTGTCGGTATCTTGTCCCTGCGTCCAGATTTGTTTACGCATCAGATTTGCCGGATCGTTCCATCCGATAAAATAAATACCTTTGCGCGGGTAAACTTCATAGACCAGCGTGATGCTGTCACGGGAATTCCACTTCAGCGGCGGATCCGGGATTACGGTGATCCCCTCATTCGACGTCGTATAATTTACCGGTTTGCCGTTGAGCAAAGCTTCCCGGATGGTCATGTTCACGCCGTCGAAGTAGATACTTTCGACTTTTTCCCGGAGCGGTTTGAACACATGCGTTACGCGCCCTTTGACCAGGCCTTTGGGCGCATCGAACGAAACTTCCAGCCGCATGCGCTCCACATCGACCGGGTGTTCGCGCGGCACGCCGGCTAGATCGCGGTAGTGCGTTTCAGTTTCAACCTGTTGGGCGGACAGAGGGGCTATAATAAGTAACAGCCACGCAAGTATTGAGTAAGCCCGATTTCGTCTCATGCTTTATTCCTTTACACGGGGTAGATGGATTCGAGTGAATTGTGAATTCCGGTAATGACACGTCCGTATCAAGCGGATAACAGTGCAGAACGCTCTTTCAATTTCAAATTTTTTAAACAAAAAACAGGGCCTCTGACAAATGATTTGACAAACCGGATGGCTTTAGTTAGATTTTTAAATTATGCAAATGGATAGAAATTGTCAACGTTGTTCTTTACGGAAGGAGAATTGAAGAATTGGCTGCAAAAAAACGTAAAAAAAATATTCCCATCAGAGCGTTCGAAAACCTGGAATTTCTCCGCAGCCCCGAAGGGCGCTCGATTCGCATGCTGAGTGAATTTCTCGAGCCGATGCGCCGGTTTAAAAAACTGAACGTCCGCGACACGGTCGTCTTCTTCGGATCTGCGCGCACCCCCGCGCCGGAGATCGCGGGTAGAAACTATAAAGCGCTTAAGAAAAAAATCGCTTCGCAAAAGAATCCGCCGAAATACCTCCTTCAGGAATTGGAGTACGCTAAAATAGATTTCGAAATGACCGATTACTATAAAGATGCCGAGGCCCTGGCGTACATGCTGACCAAATGGACGAAGACCTTAGCCGACGGAAAACGATTTCTCGTGTGCTCCGGCGGCGGACCGGGTATGATGGAAGCGGCCAACCGCGGTGCCCACAGAGCCGGCGGGCACTCCGTCGGGCTCAACGTCAGCCTGCCGTTTGAACAGATTCCCAACCCTTACGTCACGCCGGAATTGACCTTCGAATTCCACTATTTCTTTATGCGGAAATTCTGGTTCGCATACCTGGCCAAAGCGCTCGTGATCTTTCCGGGAGGATTCGGCACGCTCGACGAATTGTTCGAAATTCTTACGCTCGTCCAGACGAAAAAGATCGGAAAGCCGTTGTCTATCGTGATTTACGGAACGGAATATTGGAAGGAAGTTTTAAATTTCGATGCGATGCTCCGTCATCATATGATCGGCGAGGATGATTTGAAATTATTCACATTCGCCGATACGCCGGAATTTGCGTTTGAGTTTTTGAAGAAGGGTTTGACGAGGAATTATTTATAATTATTCACACATTTAGTTTTTTCAATTCGTTGAGCAGGTTTTTATCTTCGGTATAATGAATGGCCTGCCAACCCGCCGCGCGTGCGCCTTGGGCGTTCGCTTCAAGATCGTCGATCAAAAGAATTTCAGATGCGCCGACGCTGAACTGAGCCGCGGCGAATTCAAACATCGCCCGCTGCGGTTTGAGGAGCCCGGTCTCAAAAGAGAAAACGCGCGGCGAGAATAATTTAAACAAATGAAATTCTGAATCGATGTACTCCGCATGCGCCGGATTGGTATTGGAGATCAGACCCAGCGGATACCGCGGGCTCAGGGCTTCCGCGACGGCTATATGGGAAAGGATCGGCGTGAAAATATCGCTCCACAGCAGTTGCAGATGTTCCTCCGGTGCCTTGAATGAAATTGTTTCTTTGAGCCATCTGAAAAAATTTTCTGAGCTGATGTTTCCCAATTCATACGCCGCCGCCTGAGAGCTTGACGTGAGAATTTCGTACAAGGTGTCCTGCGTCAACGGCGACAGGCGGGCCATTTTTTGAACGGCTTTGTGCCAATCGAAGTCCACCAATACGTTTCCGAGATCAAAGTAGATAACCTTCGTGTTTTGCACAGCGGATAATTTAGAGAAAACCGTGATTTAGTCAAGTTCAAACGCCCTCGTTGTTCTAAATGTATCATTTTTTTATTCCCCACTATTGCTAAAAATTCCTTGCATTTATGGCTCATTTTCTATAAACTCTCTACATTATATCCTGATATGAAACTTCCCTATACTCTGAACCGACGGCTTTATAAGGCTTCATAATTGAGGAGGATGAAACCAATGGGACTGAATATGCGGATCGGGCGAATCGTTGCCCCATCGTTATTCCTTTTATGTTTTAGTCTCCCGGTTTACAGCCAGGATTCCACACGCGCCACGGCCGTACAGGATACGGTGCCCAAAGCCGTGAAAATTGAATTGGATTCCACCCAAACGCTGACCCCCAAACTCAAAGAACTTTTCACGCAGGCACAAACCGACAATGCCAATGCAGCTTTGCGTTTTCAAATCGCTCAGGAATATCTCAAGATCGGCCGCCAGGCTTATGCGCTTAAACAAATGGAAGAGTCCCTGAAGCTGGATGCGACTAACATGGATGTGGAGTTTGCAAAAGCCGAATTGCTTTTAGACATGGGAAAAAGGAAATCAGGTTACCAGGCGCTGCTGGTGGTGCTGAGGGATTTTAAAGGGCAGGCGTATTTGGACCGCATTGCCACCCGATTTGCGAGCCCTTATAAGGTCACTCAATTTACCAACAATAAATCTAACGACGTCCTGCCCGCGTTCTCCGCGGACGGCAATTCCGTCGTATTCCAGTCGGATCGCACCGGTAATTGGGATATCTACTCCTTGAATATCACTCAAAACGAAACGGCCACCAAACGCCTCACCGATGACATCGAATCGGATGAAAATCCTTCGTACTCGCCGGACGGCCGGTTTATCGTGTTCACCTCGACGCGGGACGATAAGAGTTCCAGAAAATATAAATCACGCGAGATTTATTATATGGATGGAATGGGAAAAAATGTGAGGAAAGTCACCACAAGCTACGGCAGCGATAATTGGAGCCCCGCTTTCGTGGACACGACAACGATTCTGTTTGCCAGTGACCGTGCGGATTTTTCCAATCGTCCTTTCTGGCAGAAACCGTCGGCGCTTTTTACGGTCGAAAAGTCAGGAAACTTCTTATTCAAAGCCTTTGGCGACGACAAATCTGCTTTTACCGATCCTTGTGTCAGATTCGGCAGCAATCAAATGGCCTACGCGGAAAAGAAATCTGACAACAATTATGAGATTTTTGTCGCGAATCTGGACGGGAAAGACAAACCTGTCAATATTACCAATACTTCCGGCAACGATCTGCAGCCTAATGTTACGAAAAACGGTAATTATGTTACGTTCGTTTCCGACCGGGACGGCAATTATGAAATTTTTAAAATGCTGATTGACGGGAGAGAGCAAACCCGAATTACCTATGAGGACGGGGACGACATCTTCCCGCATTTCTCGCCGAGCGGAAATAAGATCGTATTCTGTTCCAATCGGACCGGCAATTATCAATTGTACATCGCTGCATTGGAGGAATCCAATACGGCATCCATGTCCTCCGTAATTTCTATTCTCGAAAAGAAAGCGTCCTCGGCCTCGGATAATTGATCATTCCTTCGCCACGGCCGCCGAGACGTGCGTGACATCCGCAAGCTCGGCGCGTAAACGATCCCCTTCTTTGACCGGTCCGACACCTGCGGGCGTGCCTGTAAAAATAATATCCCCCCGCTTCAACGAAAATATTTTTGACACATACGCAATAATTTCGCCGATCTTGAAGATCATTCCGGACGTATGGCCGGCCTGGCGCAGCGTGTCATTCACGAATAATTTCATTTCCAGGTCATTCGGATCGTGAATGAATTCTTTTGAAACGATTTCCGAAATCAGCGCGGACGTATCAAACCCTTTCGCAATCGTCCACGGCCTTCCCTTCTTCTTCGCCTCAGTCTGAATATCACGCAGCGTCATGTCGAGTCCGATGCCGTAACCCAGTATGTATTTCTCCGCCTCGCCTGCCGGAATATGCTTGCCGTCCTTGCCGATAACGAAGATCAATTCCAGTTCATGGTGAGCGTCGTTAGAAATTTTCGGTATCACGATCGTATCGCCGTCATGAATGATCGCCGAGGGCGGCTTCATGAAAATGACGGGTTCGGAAGGAAGCTCTGTATTTTTTCCGGGATTCATTTCTGCAATGTGGTCGCGGTAATTGGCGCCGACGCAAAGAATTTTCGAGACCGCAATTTTCTGATCCGAAAGTTTTACATACGACATGGCTCTTCTCCTTCGTTTGAGATTGAAAGTAATGTAAATTTACTTTACCAATCAATTTTTTTGTTTAATTGATAAATTTTTTTATTAGCTTGTTCCTCCAGTACCCCAAAATGAGGTGACCGTTATGTGGTGGATGTACGCTTTGGTCTCGGCTTTTTTTGCCGCTTTGACGACGGTCTTTGCCAAAATCGGCGTAAAAGATGTGGATTAATTTGGCCACGGCGATACGTACGATAGTTATATTGATTATTGCGTGGGGAATCGTTTTTGCAACACCCGCCTCCATTCAATGGGCCTCGCTATCCTCGCGCACATTGATCTTTCTGGGGCTCTCAGGTATCGCCACCGGCTTGTCGTGGATCTTTTATTTTCACGCTTTGCAAAAAGGCGATGCGTCTCTCGTGGCGCCGATCGACAAATCGAGTTTGGTTCTGACCCTTATTTTGTGCGCCGTTTTCCTGGGCGAATCGCTCAGTTGGAAAGTCATTCTCGGCTGCAGCCTGATCATCGCAGGAACGTTAGTCATCATTTTATAGAGGCACCATGGCCGTTCGGGAGATATTGCTGCTGGGCAATCCGAAATTGCATCAACCGTGCGATGCGATTTATGAAAATGAACTGGAAAGCCTCTTGCCGGTCGTTCAGGATTTGCACGATACGCTCATGGCTTTCAGGTCAAAATACAATGCCGGACGTGCTGTCGCGGCGCCGCAGATCGGCGTGATGAAACGTCTCGTTTATATGCACATCGACAAGCCGGCAGTATTCATTAATCCCGTCTTGGACAATCAGAGTAATGAGAAGTTCGAGTTATGGGATGATTGTATGAGCTTCCCCGATATTTTTGTGAGGGTCAAACGCCATGTCTCGTGCCGGATTCAGTTCAAAAATTTGGAGTGGAAAGATCAGACCCTGAGCCTCGAAGGCACCTTGTCCGAACTGCTTCAGCATGAGGTGGATCACCTGGACGGGATCCTTGCCGTTTCCAGAGCCGTGGACGGAAGTTCATTTGCCCTTCGAAGTCAGATACATTTTCTAAAATAACATGTAATGTAGAACCTGATTCGTTTTAGTAACTTTAATTGGAGGATTTTCCATGAAAAAGATATTGTGGCTACTCTTTGTCGTCTCGTCTTTCACGACCGCTTACGGTCAGATCGACCCGTCCGACAAGCTTGTTCACACTTTTTCGATCGTTGCACGCGATCCGCAGACCGGAGAAATGGGCGTGGCCGTGCAGTCGCACTGGTTCTCGGTCGGTTCGATCGTTTCATGGGCGGAAGCTGGGGTCGGCGCGATTGCAACGCAGTCCTTCGTCAACGTTTCTTTTGGTCCGCGCGGATTAGTATTGTTGAAATCCGGAAAATCGGCGCAGGAGGTGGTGAATGAACTGATCGCATCCGATTCCGGCCGCGACGTGCGGCAATTGGCGGTCATTGACAGTAAAGGCGGCGCGGCTTCATACACCGGGAAAAAATGTATCCCCGCCGCGGGAAATTTTGTCGGAGATAATTTTTCCGTGCAGGCCAATCTGATGCTCAACGATAAGGTCTGGCCCGCGATGGCCAAAGCTTATCGGGAGGCGAAAGGCCCTTTGGCGGAGCGTATGGTGGCGGCGCTGGAAGCAGGTCAGTCGGTCGGCGGCGATATTCGCGGAAAACAATCGGCGGCGATCCTGGTCGTACGTCCGAAATCCTCCGGAAAGATCTGGGAGGACCGTGTGATCGACCTGCGCGTCGAAGACAACGCCGACCCCATAGCGGAGATCAAGCGAACCTTGAAATTATACCGCGCGTACGAATTCATGAACAAAGGGGATCTCGCGGTCGAATTAAATGATATCAAGGGCGCGATGGAGAATTACGGAAGCGCGGAGAAACTTTTCCCGGATAATATTGAAATGAAATATTGGCACGCGGTTTCGCTGGCGAATAGCGGATTGGTCAAAGAATCCCTTCCTATTTTCAAAGAAGTTTTTAAGGCCGACAGGAATTGGCTGACGTTGACAGAGCGGCTGCCGGCAGTGGATTTGCTGAAAGTAAGTAAAGAAGATCTTCAAAAAATTATGGGGCAATAATAGCAGGAGTTTACTTCCCGAGATCCCCGGCGAGGTCACGGGATACGACGGATGAAATTTTAGTCCGCTTTACTGATGCCTTCGATAATTTCTTCCGCGATCTTTATGTTTTTTTCGTTTTCGTTCGGATCATTCCAAAATAGAATGTAAGCGGAAAAATTCGTGTCGCCGTGAGGATCGATAAACCCGAGAACGGCAAACAGCATCGTTTTTCCGTCCTGTTTGCCGGCGCCCACGATCTCATATCCTTCAAATCCTTTCAGATCCACTTTTTCGCGCGACGTAACGGTCACATCGGTAGCGTCCAGGTCTTCCTGCGCCTTGGCGGCCACCTGTTCTGCCGTCAAGGTCGAATCCTGCCACGGCTGTATGCTCAAAGTGAATCCGCTGCCGGACGCGGTAAAATTTTTTTCGGTGCTTTCCGTAATTTCAAAGTCCTTCGGGACTTTAAAGTCTATTCCGAACGCCTTCCATTCCATTTCTTTCCAATCGTCCTGAGCGGTCAGGCCGTAATTGAAAACAAACAAGAATCCCGCCAGAGCCGCATGGTTCCATAATGGCTTCATCATAAAACATTTCCTTTTTTAGGAATTACTGCCTTTGAATATCGCTACCCCATCCAATGTAAATATTTTTAAATTCTATTTCAAACGTATTGTCCCGCCGCAAATCCCGATGCCCAGGCCCATTGAAAGTTATGCCCGCCCAGATGCCCTGTGACATCCACCGATTCACCGATGAAATAGAGCCCATGAACGTTCTTCGCTTCCATGGTTTTTGAGGATAGTTCATCGGTATCGACCCCTCCCAGGGTGACCTCCGCTTTCTCAAAACCTTCCGTTCCGGCGGGCAGAACTTGCCACCGGTGAATTTTTTCAGCCAATCGTTTCAATTCTTTGTCAGAATAACGATGCATCGGCTTCGACGGAAAATACGTTTCGCAAAATTTCTGAATGAACCGCTTTGGAAGAAACGGACTCAGTAGTGTGGTCAATTCAACTTTACTTTGTTTATTGGAAAGTAAAATTTCTTCTGCGCTTTGTTCAGGCAGCATATTGATCGTGATCAGATCGCCCTCATTCCAATAAGACGAAATTTGTAAAATAGCCGGGCCGCTCAATCCCCGGTGTGTAAACAAAATATTTTCCCGAAACGATGCGCCTTTGCAGCTCACTTCTGCCTCCGCAGAAACACCCGCCAACCCGCCGAAGGGGTTCAAAAATACGGCATCAAATGTCAGAGGAACCAACGCGGGTTTAGCCTCCACGATTCGTAACTTAAATTGTTTGGCAATGGCATATCCAAAACCGGTTGCTCCGATCCTGGGAACCGACAGCCCGCCGGTCGCGATCACCAACGATCCGGATTCCACGGTTCCGTCGCTCGATTCTATGAAAAAATCCGCCCCTTTCTGGATTTGACTGACTTTGCAATTCAACCGGATCTCCACGGCCGCGAGGTCGCATTCTCTTTGCAGCATCGCCGTGACTTCCCGCGCGCTGCCGTTGCAGAATAATTGTCCTAATGTTTTTTCGTGGTAACTGATATGATGTTTCTTGATCAATGCGATGAAATCGTCCGGCGTAAACCGTTTCAGGGCGGATTTGCAAAAATGCGGATTCCCCGACAGAAAATTCTCATGCGTCGAAACCCGGTTGGTAAAATTACACCGGCCGCCGCCGGAGATCAGAATTTTCTTTCCGATCTTTTCCTGGTGTTCGATCACGAGTACGGAACGCCCGCGTTTACCCGCTTCGATCGCGCACATCAATCCCGCCGCGCCGGCTCCGATCACGATGACGTCTTTTTTACGAGCCATGAGTTTTCATTTGATAAAATAACATGAATAGAATAGATTGTAAAGACAGCCGAATATGAAGAAAAAAAATTTCATATCAAATAAAATACAAGGAAATCAAAATGCCTCAAACGCCTCACATTGAAAAACATTTTACGGCTTCAAAAGTGGTACGGGATACGGTCATCGGCATGGCTGACGGACTGACGGTTCCGTTCGCGCTTGCCGCGGGGCTCACGGGAGCTATCGCCGTAACCAATATCATCGTGACGGCCGGGCTGGCTGAGATCGCCGCGGGCTCCATTGCCATGGGGCTTGGCGGGTACCTCGCCGCAAAAAGTGACGCCGAGCATTATGACAGTGAACAAAAACGCGAAGAATTGGAGATCATAGAAAAGACCGACATGGAAAAGCAAGAGGTCGCCGAATTGCTGCAATCGTACGGCCTGCAGCCGTCGGAAAGCAGCTCGGTCGTTGAGGCGCTGTCCAAACGCCCCAAAGAATGGGTGGATTTTATGATGCGGTTTGAATTGGGTTTGGAGAAGCCGGAACCTAAGCGCGCATTAACCAGCGCGATGACGATAGCCGGCGCTTACATTGCAGGCGGATTCATTCCGTTGGGGCCCTATATGCTTTTGCCGGATGTTCAAACGGCTTTTATCTATTCGGTGGCCGTCACGCTGGCCGCGCTGGCTGTTTTCGGCGCGATCAAAGGGCATTTTACCGGTACCCCTCTGCTGCGCAGCGCGAGTCAAACCGTTTTGATCGGCGGCATCGCCGCAATGGCCGCTTTTGCGATTGCACGCGCCGTCTCTTAAACACAGAGTCACGGAGGCACGGAGATAATATTATCTTTCCCGGTGTGATTCCGAGGTTGGAATTTAAAGGGCACATATATGAATGATCGATGGAAATTAAGCCGGGAAAGAAACTACAGGGTCTCGGAGACAGGAAGAAGGCATTATTTTTCTCAGCGCCTCTGCGCCTCCGTGGTGAAAAATTAAGGGAATTTTAAATGAATCAACGTTGGAATTTATCCGGAAAAAAAACTCTCATCACCGGCGCAACCAAAGGGATCGGAAAAGCGATCGCGGAAGAGTTTCTCGAGCTTGGTTCTGAAATATTCATTGTCGCACGCAATGAAAAAGAGATCGAGGCGTGCCTCGCGTCATGGAAACAAAAAGGCAGGAAAGTCTCCGGAATTTCGGCCGATGTGACCGACAAGAAAGACCGGGAACGGATTTTCGGCACCGTTGAAAAAGAATGGGGCAGTTTAGATTGTCTTGTAAATAATGCCGGAGGGAATATTCGAAAAAAAGCATTGGAATACTCGGATGAAGAGTATAACAAATTGATCGGAACAAATATGACGGCCGTTTTTGAAATGTGCCGCCTGGGCTATCCGATGCTAAAAAAATCAGCCTCCGCGTCTATCGTCAATCTCGCATCCGTCGCGGGCCTGACCGCACTGCGCACCGGCGCGATCTACGCCATGGCGAAAGCAGCAGTGATCCAGCTCACGCGCAACCTGGCTTATGAATGGGCGCCTGATATTCGCGTTAACGCCGTCGCGCCCTGGTATATCCGCACCCCGATGGCGGAAGCGGTTTTAAAAGACCGGGAGTATCTGGATTCCGTGCTGTCGCGGACGCCGATGAAGAGGATCGGCGAGCCGGCGGAGGTCGCTGCGATCGTAGCTTTTCTTTGCATGCCCGCTTCTTCGTATGTTACGGGAGAGTGTATTGCCGTGGACGGCGGGTTTTCAAACTATGGGTTCTAGAATTGATAATTGATGATTGTCGATTTACAATTCGTATTCAAGCAATTTTCTTGAGGTACCCAAGTCTCTTGCGGCTTGCGTAAGTCTTGCATTCTTCGGAACCCAGATCTTTTTCCTCATTCGGATCGCCTGCCAGACGTGTGTTTCCGTTATTAAGATAAACTTTGTTTTTCCCTTCAGCGTCAGGTCTATCTGCAGAAAACGCTCCGGCAATTTCGGCGATAATTGATATTGACTTTCCTCCCCACCGGGCCCGCTCCGGGCGACCACGTGGACCAAATCGTTCTCCTTCAATAAAGCGCTCTCCGCTTCCTCGCGGCTGAGAATGAAATAACTTGTTCCGTTAGATTCATGAATTTTCACGTCCCCGAATATCGTTGCCCGTGGGGTGTTGGCCGCAACAAATACCGATTGCCCTTTTTGTAATTTCAATTCGTCGACATTCGCTGAATTCAGATATAACCGTCTTGGAATAAGCCACAATTTTCCAAGAAACTGTATCTCACGGCCGCTGTGTTCAAGAGTAATATTCATTTTTAGGAAATCGGCCGATCGCTCGACGATGATCGTTTCCGGATCGATCTTGAGCCCGGCGGCATCGTGCGGCGTCAGGTCCAGCCTGTCGGCATCAGCGGGAATGACCTTCACGTCAGGCAGGACGGAACTGCCGGACCGGACCGAAACAGACTCCGAAAAGCTTTTTTCCGATTTGGCAAACAGCAGCGGGAAATCCGCACGGTTAAGATGTAACTGTGAATGCGCAAAGCGCACGGGAACTTGAAGCACTGCGATGGACCTTTGAATTGATTGTCAGTGCAAATTTGATTATGTTAGGAAAATTTCGCTAATGATTCAACGGGTTTTATTTTTCACCACCAAGGCACGAAGACACAGAAAATAAACTCTTTGTGTCTCTGCGCCTCTGCGGTAGAGGTTATTTTTCACCACTAAGACACGAAGACACAAAGAAATAAAAAACAAAAATTCCTTTGCGTCTCTGCGCCTCTGCGGTAAGGTATTATGCGGAAAATTCAAATTACAGTTACAGCCAATCAGCGTTCCGAGCGGTTAGACAGCTTTGTCTCACGGCAGATCGAAAATCTCTCGCGCTCGCGCGTGCAGCAATTGATCGAGCATAATATGATCCTGGTGAATCAAAAGCTGATCTCCAAATCCTACAAGATCAAGCCGCACGACCGTATCGACGTTACGCTGCCGATGCCCGAGAAAATTGACGCTCAGCCTGAGAACATTCCTCTGAATATCACTTACGAAGACGAAGATATTCTGATAGTCAATAAATCGCCCGGCATGGTCGTTCATCCGGCGCATGCCAATTACACCGGCACGATGGTCAATGCGCTTTTGCATCACGTGCAGGACCTGTCCGGCATTAACGGAAAATTACGTCCCGGTATCGTTCACCGGATCGATAAAGATACGAGCGGACTATTACTGGTCGCCAAACACGACAAAGCGCACCGGTTTTTAAGCAATTTGTTTAAGTCTCACACCATCGAACGCGAATATTGGGCGATCGTGTGGGGAAAACTGAAGAAGAAGAAAGGCACGATCGAAACACTCATCGGACGCAGCCCGAAAGACCGGAAAAAATTTGCTGTTTTGAAAGACGGTAAACAGGCGATCACTCATTATGAAGTGATGGAAAGTTATGAGTTTTTATCGCTGGTTAAACTTAAACTTGAGACCGGCCGCACACATCAGATCCGGGTGCACATGGCGCATCTGGGACATCCGGTTTTCGGAGACAAGACGTACGGCGGTGATAACCCAAATCTCGCCGGTAATGAGCAAAAAAGACGTCAAAAGGCGGTAAATCTGCTGGAACTCATACCGCGTCAGGCGCTGCATGCAAGAACACTTGGCTTCATGCACCCGGCGACGAGAAAACCGGTCTCTTTCGACTCGGAATTACCGGAAGATTTTAAGAAGATCCTCAGAAGGCTGGCGGAGAAAACATGATATTAGTCATTTTAGACAGGCTTCAGAATCTGTACCTTGCTTGGGCTTGTTAGGGCTTCGAGTTGATCTTATTTGACACGCCCGCGCCAAAAGGTTATATTTAGGCGTAGCCAGATTTGTCAATCAAATTTGATAAAAACTTGTACAATTACCTGTTAGGAATTAGAGGCATTTGCCTCTTGAAGAGTTGAACGTTTTCGCGTTTGTGCAAACTATTGATGTATGAATAAATATCTGACCACATTCTTTTTATTGATATTAGGCGTTACGAGAGCATTTTCGCAGAGCGCGCACGTATGGGTGCCGCAAGACTACAGTACGATCCAACTGGCGATCAATAATACTCAGAACGGCGACACTATTTTTATTTCAAGCGGAAGTTATTATGAAAGTATAAACATAAACCATTCTGTGGTGATCATCGGCGGCGGCAGTGCTACCACTACGATCCGCGGTGATTCAACAAATTTTTTGCCAACTGTTGCAATCAGCTCAAGCACAGTTGAAATTCAAAAAGTCAAAATTATCGGAGCAAACGCAAATCCGCTTATTTATAATTATACCGGACACCTGGGCCTCCTTGTTACCAATGTCACTAATGTGAAATTGACTGACATTGATGTGAGGGGCGGATCATTTGCTAACGTATATGGTTTTATTCAATGGGGCGGTGACGCGCTTTCAGCTATCAATGCGTCTGGTTTGACAATTAATAGCTCCGTGTTCTATGGAGGACATGGCAATGGAAGCCCATCTTCTTCAGCAGGTGACGCGCTTTCATTTAATAATGGTGCTGATTTGATAATTAATAACTCCGTGTTCTATGGAGGCCATGGGGCGGGACACCCTTATTTTTCAGGACATGGACTCAATATCGATACTTGTTCGAATGGTACTTTCACAAATATTTCTTCTTATGGCGGAGATGAAGATCCGGGCGGTTATATCGGGAGTTCGGATTATATTCCATGTAAGCCGGGATTGGGGATTCGAATGAAGAATTGCACCTACATCAGCATAGACAGCTCTTTATTCACCGGTGGACCTGGGCAAAGCCGGGGAGGTCAGTACAGAAATGGCGGTGTTGGAGGAAATGGAATTGACATTGATCAGTCCTCAAATATTTCGATCTCTCATGTCACTGCTAACGGTAATATAGGCGGATTGGGCCGGGAAGGCGGTCAAGCTGGAGACGGAGGGCATGGAATATATATTTCAAATTCAAATTCAATTCAATTGAATTTTATTTATTCTAACGGTGGGCTAGCTGGAGAATCCTTTATCACTTCAAGCCCGCGCGCAAACGGAGGGTCAGGACTTGCCCTCTCTGCATCTGCAGATGTTACGGTAAGCGATGCAAGTGTAAGCGGCGGGAATACAGTCAATGCATTTACCGATTACACTCCCGGGCCTTACCCTGGTAGAGCAGGTGACGGAGCCGGTTTATCAAGCTCGAATTATTGTACTTTTAATCAAGTAAATTTTGTCGGGGGTTCCGGAGGCAATGACAATTACAACGGTATTCCAGATACCTCCGGTTACGGAGGACATGGAGTTTCGACCGACAATTCTAAATTTAATTATTTTGAAAATTGCACTTCGCTCGGCGGTAATAGCGGACCGCTGGCGCCGAGAGGTATTGGCGGCGACGGGTTCAGAGCCGTCAACTACTCGCGCGATTCGGTACTTGCAGTTTCAGCCGCCGGTGGAACTGGAAACCCGGATGGAGCCGCTTTTTACAGCGATTCTTCTTCGGTCATCATTTTCAATAATGCAACCTATCAACCGCAGGATTCCGCGTCCGGTTTGACTCCGGTGCAATTGACTTTTTCACACGTCACTCAAAGCGGGACGACAAGCCTTTCTATTTCAACGAGCGGGCCGCCGCCGCCGCCGGCAAGAATTCTGGGAGCGAATGGCAAGTATTATGACATAACAACAACTTCAATTTTTTCAGGTTCAATAGCTATTGTTTTGAATTACACGGGAACGGTTTTCAGCGATGAAACGAAAATAAAATTATATCATTATGAAAGCAGCGCCTGGCAGGATGTGACGACGTCCATCGACACGTTGAACAATCTTATTTACGGCAGTGTAACATCGCTGTCGCCGTTTGCCGTTTTCCAGACGACAGTGCTACCTCCGGTCGTAGTAAAACCTATCCGCGATACGACTTTTCTCGAAGACGCCGGATTGAAAGCGATCGCCGATCTGGATTCTGTTTTTTATTCCGTTTTGTCGCTCAGCTACAGTGTATCCATCGGCAAACCCGGCATGACGTACAGTTTCGGAGGCGATCAAAGCGTACTTCAGCTGACTTCTTCACCCGATTCAAACGGGATCTTCAACGTCATCGTTACGGCAACGGATGATTCTTCATTAACAGCCAGTGATTCGTTTCAGGTGACGATCACTCCTGTCAACGATGCGCCGCGTGTTAAAACAGCGGTACCTAACGGCTCTATACTTGAGAATTCCGGAAAAACTTTTATTGCCAAATTAACGAATACATTCAAAGACCCGGACAACGATTCGATGACTTTTTTGGTTACCAATTCCAATCCTTCAAAACTTTTGACTACCATTTCTAATGACAGTCTGTACGTTACCACGATCATGGATTCCAACGGAGTCGTAAATATTTTTCTTTCAGCTACCGATCCGTTCAGTGCTGTCGGACGGGACACCTTTCAACTTACCATTACTCCTGTCAATCAGCCTCCGTATGTCGCTCGTGCCATCCGGGATACGACGGCTGCAGAAGATTTTGGGCAGATCTTAATAGTCAAACTGACCACAATTTTTGCCGATATTGATAATTCGGTTTTGAATTATTCGGTTGTATATGTCGATGGAGATGTTGCATGGAACGTGTCCAATGACAGTCTGTATTTAATCAGC
Source organism: uncultured Bacteroidota bacterium (assembly GCA_964563165.1). GTDB lineage: Bacteria > CLD3 > CLD3 > SB21 > SB21 > CAZLWA01. Next base: position 21,024 of record CAZLWA010000060.1, read on the forward strand.
GTTCTTAACTTCTACGGTGCAGTGAACGTCGCCGTCGAAGCCGACGACGGTTTGGCCACCGTCGATGATACATTCAAAATAACCATAAACGCCGTCAATGATGCGCCGCAACTTCAAAATCAGATAGCGGATCAGCATGTTAATGAAGATGCCGGGAAGATATTTATAGCTACGATGAGCTCGATCTTTTACGATCCGGATAACGTCGGCATTACGTTTACCGATTCGAGTTCCAATTCAACCAAGCTTGCCGTCAGCATTTCAACTGACAGTTTATACGTTACAACCGCGAAAGATTCCACAGGAACCATTACTGTTTTCTTGTCGGCATCCGATTCCTTAGCCGCTACGGGCAGGGACACCATTCAGGTGAT
>CAZLWA010000061.1:0-8274 GCA_964563165.1 uncultured Bacteroidota bacterium
ACAACTGACAACTGACAACTAATCACTTCCCCGCTATTAATGGCTTAGCCCCCACGACATCGCCTATATACTCCGCCAGGGCGCGGCGCTCGTCTTCGTTGCCCATGAAAGGCGGCATGACGCCGGTTGCGGTCAGAGCCGCCAGGCGCTTGAAAATAAATTCGCGGTCCCAGCCTTTGGCCAGATCCGTCATCGAACGGTACCCGTCCGCGGTATGACAGCTTTGACATTGAACGCGGAATATTTTTTCGCCGACTATTTTCTGGTTTTCTTTGGTGATAGTCCTTTCGGCGATCCACCGGTTATGCTTAAGAATGCCGTAATAGGTGGAATCGGAGGCGATCGCCTTGAGCGTGCCGTTGGAATATAAATAACCGTGGATGACGTACGGCTTGCGCAGCATCTCGCGAATGCTTTCCGTGGCGCCCGTGACCACGAGCCCCAGGATCAGGATCATGATGCTGAAACCGAACGTGAAATTTTTCGGATTCAAGTAGGGCCCGATAACGCTCACGACGTAGATCGTGACCGACAACAGCATGACCAGCAGAAGAATGCGCGTCAGTACGGAAAGATTACCGGAGCCGACGTTCGCGATACCGCTTTGAAGCATCGTGGCAATGCTTTCCGGCAGCGAACTGAAATACCAATAGCCGACGAAGGGAAGCAGAAAAAACGACGGCATCAGCCATTTGGCGGAATAATGCAGCATACGGTGACGAAAGGCGTCTTCTTTTATCCGGGACGAAGTGACGATGGCGAAAATACCCGCAATGGAGCACATGATCGTAAAACGCAGAAAGACCGACGGCCAATAAGACGGGTTAAAAAAGCCGTCCCAGATATTGCGCGTCTCGATCCATTTGCCGGGCGTGAGCATGAAAGTCAATATGCCGTTGATGACGATCAGCGACAGAAAAGCGATCCCAAAATACAGCCAGGCTAATTGCAGATGAAATTTCTGCGAAACTTTGCCCCACGAATAATAATAAAAAAATGCGATCGCGATCTCGACGAAGAATACGACCCACTCGATCGCCCAGAAGAACATGAAATTATGGATCAGCGCGGAAATACCGGCGGGGTTGACGTTGCCGACGGCGAACCAAATGCCGACGCCGCCCATGGCGCCGAACACCGTCGTCAGCAGCATGAAAAAGTTGGCGTGCCCTCTTAAGAACGTCAGCGTTTCCTGGTCCTTATTCTTAACGGCGATCATTTCCGTTAAGGCTAAATACAATCCGCCGCCGATGGCGAAATGCGATACGTACACGTGCATCGTGGCGATGATGCCGATGATCCAACCGCCGCCCACGCCGCCGACATTCCATACGGGAAATTCTAACATAGGTTTCCTTCCTTGCCGTTAGTTGAACTCTCAGCTGTCAGCCGTCAGCTTTCAACCGGGGTATCCGTAATAAGTTTATAAGTTAAAGTTTAGAATCACGAGTAGTGGCCCCAAATTGTGAAAACAACTATTCCGGCTAAAAGCGCGATGCCGAAATAAAACACGGCACGCGAACGCCACGCCGGCGCGTTGCGTGAATCGATAAACGGGATGGCTACCCACAACACTCCGACAATGGAGAATAATAAGATTCCGAAGAGCTCGCCTTCGATCGGTCCGATCTCCTTGGGCAACATTTTAAGTATCTGGAACATCGCCAGGAAATACCATTCCGGCTTGATGCCTTGCGGAGCCGGCGCCAGCGGGTCGGCTTCCAATCCGAGTTCCCACGGAAACATCACCGCGAGCAGCCCGAGAAAATTCATGACCAGCAGCCAGACATACACATCTTTGATCGCGAAGTCCGGAAAGAATTTCATGTATTTTTTCTTATCCGCCGGCAAATTTTCAAAAAATTCCGGTTCGTGAATGCCCTGCAATTGAATGAAAAGCATATGAAGCCCAAGCACGCCGACAAACATCAGCGGCAGCACCCATACATGCAAAGCAAAAAACCGTTCGATGGTCTGTGTGCCCAATTCCCTGCCGCCGCGCAGCATTTCCGCGATGAACGGTCCTGCAACAGGAATGGCCTCGTTGGTCTCAATTCCGATCTGTGTTGCGAAGTACGCCAATTGATCCCACGGCAGTAAGTAGCCGCTGAATCCGAATCCCAGGCACATCGCAAGAAGCATGAATCCCGTCATCCAGGTCATTTCGCGGGGGTATTTGTAGGACTTCATGAAGAACGTGCTGAACATATGGATGAATACGACAAGGACCATTAAATTGGCCGACCAGCTGTGCGTCGAGCGTATGAGCCAGCCGAAATCCACCTGCGACATGATCGCCTGGACGCTCGCGTGCGGTTGTCCCGCATTGTAATGCACCATCAAAAGAATTCCGGTGATGATCTGCACGATAAAAAGAAACATCGCTATGCCGCCCATGTAATACCAGACGGAATGTTTGTGCACGGGAACTTGCTTGTGCTTGAAAAATGCAATGATCCAGCCGACGTCATAACGTTCGCGCACGAACTTGGGCAGAAATGCCGTGTTCGGATCATCGATATTGTGTTTAGGTTCGGGTGCCGTTGACATAGGTTTTCAGGTTTAGGATTTTAAAAAATTTGGAAAATAGTCCGTTAAACTTTGGATGCAATAATATTATCGCCGTCAAAAAGTACTTTCAAAGGCGTCAAGGGGCGCGGCGGAGGGCCGGCAATATTTTTTCCGGTGGCATCGTACGTGCCGCCGTGACAGCCGCAGACAAATTGATTCTTGTCGGAAAACCAGGTCACGGTGCAGCCTAAATGACTGCATGTGGCGACCACAGCCACAATTTCCTTTTTTTCGTTCTCATAAACCCAGGCCGGTTTGGTTCCGAATTTGAACAGCTTGGCTTTGACGGTTTTGATCTCTGAAACTTTGGCGGCCACAACCGACTGCACGGCATTCGTGGTGTCCTCCTCGCCGCGCGGTTTCAAATAGCGGAATACGGGATAGAGAAACGCCCCGGCCCACAAGAGAAATCCGCCGGTAAACAGGCTGCGGACAAAATCACGGCGAACGACTTCCTTGTCCATGTGAAGGTGGTGTTTGCTGACATTGGGTGAATCGCTCATAGTAAATCCTCTTTCAAAGAATTATGGAATAGAATACTCGGATGCGTGAGCCGCATTAATCATGGAACCGAAAAACAAGAAGGGAAACGAAAAGATATTTCTCCAGGAAGCGAAATTAATATAATGGGATTTCATTCGACTGTCAAGAATTTTCTATTTGCGACAATCTGCACGATAATTTGGCGATAAAACCCCCACGGGGTTTGAGTCCTTATTCGAGACGATATTACAGACATGAAATCCCTGCGGGATTTCCGAAAAACGCCGTAGGCGTTGAATGTTATTAGAAACGACATTGAGATAATCCTTAAAACCCCGTAGGGGTTTTATCCGTTTGATCTCTCATGAAGCAGAAAACGGCTTTCCGTTTGACTCACAAAGATGTCTCAAAAATTTTCGGAGTTGGCCGTTTTTCTATTTTGCTTACCTGCGATGAATTTGTTACGTTATATTGAATTTGAGTTTTTGGCCGCGCCGGGACACCGGAATGGATTTTGCATTATTTTTCACATTGACATTTAAAAAGGAAACCGGATATGAAACGAATCGGAATACTCACAGGGGGCGGCGACGTGCCGGGGCTGAATCCATGCATCAGAGCCGTCGTGCATGGCGCTATGGACGCAGGGATCGAAGTGCTGGGTATTCGAAGAGGGTGGGCCGGCCTGCTTCGCTTTAATCCCGCACAGCCGGAAAACCGCAATGAATTCATTATGCCGCTTCATAAGCTCAATACCCGCGCCATTGACCGGACCGGCGGCACGATTCTGCACACCTCGCGGACCAACCCTTCCAAGGTCGACAAGAAAGAGATCCCGGAATTTTTGAGGGATAAGAATCATGACGCGCTCGACGACAAGGCCAAGTCGGATTTCACTCCGCACATTCTCAAGGTATTGGATCATCTTCAGATCGAGGCGCTGGTAGCGATCGGCGGGGATGACACGCTGAGTTACGCGGTGCGCCTTCATAAGGAAAAGTTTCCGGTCATCGCGATCCCGAAAACGATGGACAATGACGTGTTCGGAACGGATTACTGCATCGGATTTTCCACGGCGATCACTCGTTCCGTCGGATTTCTTGATAATTTGCGCACGCCGGCGGGGTCGCATGAACGCATTGCCGTCGTAGAGTTATTCGGCAGAAATTCCGGAGAAACTTCGCTCATTGCCGCATATATTGCGAATGCCGACCGGGCCGTTATTTCCGAAGTGCCGTTCGATCCGGAGAAACTCTCACGGCTGCTTATGGAGGACAAAAAAAATAACCCGAGCCGCTACGCGATCATGACGATCTCCGAAGGCGCGACGATGACCGGAGGAAAAATCGTTGAATACGGCCAGGAAGATGCGTTCGGGCACAAGAAGCTTGGCGGTATCGGTGAGATGGCGGCCGATGCGATTAAAAAAATAACCGGATCCGATATGATCTACCAGTCACTGGGATATCTGATGCGGAGCGGGGAGCCGGATGTCCTGGACCGGATGGTAACGATGAATTTTGCCAATATCGCAACGGATCTGTTGAGGCAAAAAAAATTCGGAATGATGGCGGCGCTGCAGGGAGGAAAATACACGACGATCCCGATCGAAACGGCGATCCAGGGAAAGCGGACCGTGGACGTGAAAGAACTTTATGATCCGGAAAATTATCGTCCGAAAATTTCGAACATGAAGGATAAGCCGATGTTCTTGTATTAAATCCCCCAGCCTTCGGCAGCCCCCTTTAATAAAGGGGGCGTACGGGGGATTACGCGATCGGTTTCAGATAATTCCAGCCTTCGGTGTGAATATCTTCCCACGACAAACCGTCTTTTTCATTGCCGGGCATGATAAATACCGCATCGCCGAGCGAATATTCAAAATCAATATAATTGAGCGCGTTCACGAGTTTGTTGAATGTCGGGCGGCTGAAATAATCATCCTCTTCGGTCTCTTCAATCGGCCCGATCATCGACTCCATCGCCGTGACATTCTGCAGCAAGAAAACACACGTCACCACGAGATACGCTTTTTCCGCGCTCATACGGAATTGCTCGTCGGAAACTTCGCCGACTTCTTCCTCTTCGGTTGCCATGCCGCCTTCGATCTCATTGACCCAGGATTCGAATTCACTCTGGGCATCGTCCGCGTCGGTGATGTAATCCCAGTAACCGTACTCGTAAAACGGGTCCGCTTCCATAAGTACGGACGCAATACGTTTATAGAACGCGCGCTTTGCCAGCGGCGTCTCTTCGCCGACGGGCGCGTTGATGACCTTATGCAGTTTTTTCCGTGTGTCGTCATCCGAGCCGACGTTCACAGCGATCTGCACGCCGTAAAAAAATATTTCGCTCGAGCCGTTCCTGCCGAGCAGTTTTGAAAAAAATCCTCTTCGGTCCATAGTTTTTCTTTTTTTAATTTATTTAGTCGATTTATTTAAGCCGGTTATTAAGTAAGGTTTTCAACCACCCCGTCCTTCTCAGCCTGAGGCTGATGCGCCTCAGCCAGAGGCTGACAGGTCTGGCGCAGGACACCCCTCCTTAATAAGGAGGGGAGTTATTTACCAAATTTTGACTCTCACGCTGTCCGCGCGGTACATCGGATCACCGGGCTTGATACCAAACGCAGCGTAAAATTCCGGCATGTTCGAAAGCGGGCCGTTGACGCGGTATTTAGCGGGCGAGTGCACGTCCGACATGATCTGCCGGGCACTCGATTCATCGCGATAGGCTACCATCCAAGCGTACGCGTATGCCAGAAAATACCGTTGATCGGCAGTAAGTCCGTTAATTTTAGCCTGCGACTTTCCCTGCGCTGTTTTTTTAAACGCGTCGTAGCCGATAATGACGCCGCCCAGGTCTGCGATATTCTCCCCGAGCGTGGCTTCGCCGCGAACATGCAAACTGTCCAGGACGGTATAATTGTTAAATTGGCGCACCAGTATCTGAGCTTTCTGTGTAAATTTTTCACGGTCTTCTTTCGTCCACCAATCGTTGAGATTTCCGATCTCGTCATACTGACTGCCCTGATCATCAAAACCGTGAGTGATCTCGTGGCCGAACGTCGAGCCACCCACGATACCGTACAATACGGCGTCGTCCGGTAATTCTTTTCCAAAACCGGGAACGATGATGTTGCATGCCGGAATAACGATCTCATTATTGGTCGGATCGTAACCTGCATTATAAGTCTGCGGCGTCATTCGCCATTCTGTGCGATCCACGGGCTTTCCGTATCTTTTGATTATTCGATTAAAAAGCCATTGATTGGCGCGCATGACGTTCAGAACGTAAGGTCCACGATCTACGTCCAACGCAGAATAATCTTTCCATTTGTCCGGGTAACCGATCTTCTGCATGACGGTGCCGAGTTTTTTCAACGCCTTTTCCTTGGTCACACCGGACATCCAATCCAGGTTTTGAATATGATCTTTGTAAACCGCCATCAGGTTATTTCCTATTTCAACCATCTTTTCTTTGGTGCGCGGCGGAAGGTAAGCAGACACATATTCCTGCCCGACCAATTCACCCAGAGAAGAATTGGTTTGTTCGACTACGCGCTTCCACCGGGGTTTCTGCTCTTTGGTGCCCGATAAGATCGTTCTATAAAAATGAAAATCCTGATCATCAAATTCTTTACTCAGATACGCGGCATAACTGTTGATCAGGTTCCATCGCAGGTACGCTTTCCAATCCTCAATCGGAACGGATCTCAACTCGTTGTTCACTTGCTTCAGAAACTCCGGCTGTCCAACGATGATGGAGTCCACATTTTGGAGCCCCATTCCCGCGGTCAGTTCTGCCCAACCGATAGCAGGCGTCAGCTTTTGAATTTCTCCCATCGACATCTTATTGTAATTGGCGTAAGGATCGCGCAGGTCTTCTATTTTACGGCTGGCTTTGGCAAGCGAGGTTTCCAATTTCATGATGCTCTGGCTGTATCGGTCAGCCGTTTTAGCGTCGTCTCCCATGAGTTGCAACATCTTTGCAATATGGTTCACATATTCCTTGCGGATATTGGCGTTGCGGGAGTCGGTATTAAAATAATAATCGCGATCGGGCAGCCCGAGGCCGCCTTGGGAAACGAAAACGGAGTTCTTCGAACTGTTTTTATCGTCGCGCCCGACAAAAAATGAGAACATCGGCCCCGCCTGCAGCGATTGCAAACGGGCAACGGCAGGGATCAATTCATTTTTATCTTTGATCTCCGCAATCTTTTTGAATTCGCCGTCCAGCGGAGACAAGCCCGATTTTTCAATGGTCTCGGTATCCATGCCGCTGAAATAAAAATCGCCGATTTTTTGTTTGGCGTCTCCGGTTGGAGCGGAAGCTTTGGTGGAGTTTTCGCAGATCGCCTTCACGGCATCGTTGACGCTGTCCTGAACCATCCGCCAAATGCCGTTGTAATTTTCATCGGCCTTGATGGGGTTACTGCGGATCCAGCCGCCGTTGGCATACGTGAAAAAGTCTGTGCCGGCGGTGACCACGCTGTCACGGTGCTCGACGAGAGGATCCGAACCGGAGCGATCATTTTTTTGACAAGATGGCAATACTAAAGCAAGAAGGGCTGCAAAAAGTAACGGTTTTTTCATGGCGGCGTCTTTCATAAATTAATGATAAGGGAAGTGAATTTAAGCGCGATAGATATACGGCGCAACTGAAATTTTGTTCTAAAAAAATTTTCTGCCGCGAAGTTGCAGCCGAGCATAAGTTTTTAAACCACCCCGTCCTCCTCAGCCTGAGGCTGATGCGCCTCAGCCAGAGGCTGACAGGTCTGGCGCAGGACACCCCTTCCTTCGCAAGGCTCAGGACAGGCGCTTCGCAGGAGGGGAACTCGTTCTGAATTCACAGGGGCGGTTAGTCATCATTACGTTCTTACTTTTCAATTTCTTCAAGCAGGCGGTCCAGATCAAGTGCGTGAGTAAACATTTCAAGCGATCCGTCCGGAAGATGCGGCCATTGCCCACGCGGGCGGTCCCAATAAAGTTCAACGCCGTTACGGTCCGGATCGTCCAGATAGATCGCTTCCGACACGCCATGGTCGGCTGAGCCGGTGATCGGATACCCGGCATCGAGCAGCCGCTTGAAAGCGATCGCAAGGTCTTGGCGCGTCGGATAAACGATAGCGGTGTGAAATAGTCCCGGCGAATTTACCGGAGCAGGCGATGCATTTTTGCTGTACCAGGTATTCAAACCTATATGGTGATGATAGCCTCCGGC